>NZ_CYGX02000071.1 GCF_900019265.1 Paraburkholderia ribeironis | reverse complement strand
ATCGCGAACCTGCCATCGGCAGTGCCAACTGGTTATTCGCCGGGTCGCTGCGCGCTGGCCAACGTGCGGCCGCTATCATGAGCCTGATACGCTCCGCCCAACTCAACGGGCTCGACCCGCATGCCTATCTGAAGGACATCCTCACGCGACTGCCGACCCATAGGGCCTCCGACATAGAGGCATTGCTGCCTTATCGCTGGCAACCGACTGTGACCATCGGCTAAACCAATCCGTCAATGCGGGTTTGCTGGCCGCTTACCATTCTCCTCCGCACCGTCCTCATACTCCGCGCCGGCCGCTTGCCCGCTTCTCCCGATGACTCTGGATTCCTTCCTCGCCTCACTCCTTCCCGATCCGCAGCGCGTTCGCATAGCCAGTCAACTCCAGATAGCCCCGACCTGCGTCCGAACTCTCTCCGCATGCAACAGCCCTGTCCTGCAACAGCCGTTCCTTATCTTCCCTTAAAGCTTTGCCTGCAGACATCGCGCGGCGTCCGCCGGCCTTAACATTCATCTCAAAATACTGTATAAATATACAGTAAAACTGGTCGTCTTATGCTTGCCCGATGCCGGGCAGGGCGAAGCATTCCCTAATTCAAAGAGCGTGTCTATGGCAGCAACGATTCAGCTTGCGACGACCGCGCTGTCGTCGCAATTGCGGCGTCAGGTGTGGCAGGGCAATGAGCTTGCCGAGTCCGATTCGAGAGTGATTTCCAGTGGTTACGCCGCGCTGGATCGGTTGTTGCCGGGGCAAGGCTGGTCGGCTGGCGGTCTGACGGAATTACTGATCGAACATGGCGGAGTGGGTGAAGTGCGTTTGCTGGCTCATGCGCTTCGTCAGCTTACCAGGCAGGCCGAGCGACATGTCATGCTCGTGGCGCCTCCCTATCAGCCATGTGCCGCGGCACTGATGGCTTGGGGTATCGATGTCGAGCGGGTCTTATGGGTGCGCTCATCTGAGGATCAGGCGCTGTGGGCCGCCACTCAGGCATTGAAGCAGGATGGTATCGGTGCGGTTCTGGTATGGCTGTCGAATGCGCGCGCCGATAAGGTCAGGCGTTTGCAAGTGGCGGCTCAGGAGTCGGCATCGCTGGCATTCGTGATCCGGCCGGTCGAGGCAGCCACGCAATCTTCACCAGCGCCCTTGCGAATGATCTGCGAACCGCTCTTGCCGGCCAATGCGCAGACGATCAACCGTCGCCAATGGTTGCAGGAGATTGGTCTGTCGATCGACATCTTCAAGCGCCGCGGACCGCCGCTAGCCGAACCTCTTCGCCTCGTTCTACCTTTACAAGGCGTCTTGTTGCCGGAAAGCGGAGTCGGCAGCCATCAACGACCAGAGGTCAAACATGTTGTGGATCGCGGTTACCTTGCCACTCTTGTCGCTGGAAGCGGTGAAGCCACTCGCGCCGCTTCCGGATGGTTCGCCCGCGAAGCCGAATCGGCATGAGTCGCGCGGCGATGCAAGGCCGCCTCAAGCTACCGCAGACATCGACGAGCGAAGCGGTTATGCATTGGCCGATCACGCGCACATTCTGATGCCGGATCTCGACGCATGGCGTGCCGGGGTGCAGGCGGGTTATTCGCGCTCGTATGCATTGGCGTTGGCGCCGGGTCTGAAGTTGCTTGCCGCCGACGCGACCCGCGAGACCCAGGCATTCGAGGCAATAGCGCTTGCGTTGTTGACCTACACACCGAAAGTGTCGCTTGCCGAGACGCATACCCTGCTGCTGGAAGTCGGCTCCGGCTTGAGGCTGTTTGGCGGCTTGCGCACGTTGTTGTCGCGCGTGTCGGCCACGGTCGCGGAGTTCGGCTACACGGTGCGCATCGCCTGTGCGCCGACCGCCTGGGGCGCGTGGCTATTGGCACAGGTACGCGCTTGTCGGCAGGGACGTCGCTGGCATGTGGTCAAGGAAACTTCGCTCGCGCAGGTGCTCGATGGTTTATCTGTTTCGTTGTTGCCGGTGGCACAGACGTATCGCGATGCGTTTGCGCACGTCGGGTGCAGCACGCTTGCCGATTTGCGTCGGTTGCCAAGGGCGGGCGTCGTGCGGCGTTTCGGCAGCGGCATTCTGGATCTGCTCGCGCAGGCGTATGGCACGCGCGCCGATCCACGTGAATCGTTTCGTGCGCCGGCGTCGTTTCATGCACAACTGGAATTGCCGTCGCGAGTCGATAACGCCGATGCGTTGCTGTTTGCCGCGCGTCGCCTGATTGTGCAGTTGGCTGGCTGGTTGAGCGCGCATCATGCGGCGCTCTGCGGTTATACGCTGCTGCTCGAGCATGAATTGGCGTCCCGTCATGCGCCGAAGACATCGAGTCTGAAGGTCGCGTGGGCGATACCTTCGCGTGATGCCGAGCATCTGATCTGGCTGTTGCGGGAAAAGTTGAACCAGACCGTGCTGGCTGCGCCGGTCATCGAATTGAAGCTGGTTGCGGATCAGATTGGCGACTATGCCGGGCAGTTGGACACGTTGTTTCCCATGCCCGAATCAGATGACGAGTCGATTGCGCGTCTGCTCGAACGCTTGAGCGCGCGTCTGGGGCCGGAGAATGTGTTGCAGATGTCGTTGCAGGACGATCATCGTCCCGAGCGGGCCATGCGTGTCGAGGCTTACCAGGCGCAAGCGTTTTCACGCCAGAAGCGTGCGCCAGCGAAAAGCCGCGCAAAAGTCAAAGCGGATAAAACCTGGCTAACCGATGAGTTGCGACACGCCGCCCCGGAAGAAGAACGCGCAGGCGAAGCGACGATGCTGCAAGCAACGCAAGCAACACAAGCAACACAAGCAACACAAGCAACCCGCCCATCCGCACCACGATCAATCGATGCCCAGGCATCACTCGATCTACCCGACAGCGCATTACCCTCACAGCCTCGCCCGGTCTGGATGCTCGATCAGCCACTGCGCCTGATGATGCGCGACCAGCGACCGATCTATCGCCGGCCGCTGAAAATGCTCACGCGTACCGAGCGGATTGAAGCAGGGTGGTGGGACGGCAATCGTGTCGAGCGGGATTACTACGTCGCGGCCGATGATCGTGGCCACATGTTCTGGGTGTATCGCGAGCGTCTGAACGGTGAATGGTATTTGCATGGCTTGTTCGGCTGAGCATCATGACGACGTCCCAGCAATCCTTCCTCTCGCAGCAGGCATTTGCGGCTCACTTGCCCGCATACGCGGAGCTGCATTGCCTGACCAATTTCTCATTCCTGCGCGGCGCTTCGCATCCGCATGAACTCGTCGAGCAGGCGATGTCGCGCGGCTATAGCGCGCTCGCGATTACCGATGAATGTTCGTTGGCGGGCGTCGTGCGAGCCCACACGGCGTTGAGAGAACTCAGGCAGGAACGGGAGCGTCAACAGAAAGATCGCGAAAACAATGCGCAAGCCACGCAAGCCACGCAAGCCACGCAAGCCACGCAAGCCACGCAAGCCACGCAAACAGCAACGCCTTCGGAAGACACCATAGGGACAACGGCCTCGTCACAGGATCCCGTGGACGACGAGGCACTGAAACCCATCCCTCACCTGATCATCGGCAGCGAACTCAACCTGACCGATGACGCCGGCGAGCCCTTCTGCACGCTGGTTGCGCTGGCCATCGACCGCAACGGCTACGGCAATCTTTGCGAACTGATCACGCTGGCGCGATCACGCGCGGACAAAGGCAGCTATCGTCTCAGCCCTGCGGACTTCACCGATTCGCTACCGCATCTGGCGCATCTGAAGGCACTGCCCGATTGCGTCCTGATGCTCGTGCCGCAGCGTACGGCGACGCTCTCGCACACGCTGCGTTGCGCACATTGGCTCGCATCGTTCGCGGCAGGGCGGTCGTGGCTCGCACTCGAGCTGTGGCAGACCGGTAGCGACGATCTGCAGATCGACGCGTTGCGAATGATTTCAAAAGCGAGCGGCTTGCCGCTGGTTGCTGCAGGTGGCGTGCTGATGCATACGCGCTCGCGCAAGCCGTTGCAGGACACCATGACCGCAATCGGCCTTGGCACGCCGCTTTCGGCATGCGGCCACGCGCTGCAAGCGAATGCGGAACGGCACATGCGCACGCGCGTACGGCTCAGCAAACTCTATCCGCGCGATACGCTCGAAGAGACGCTGCGGATCGCCGCGCTATGCCGCTTCTCGCTCGACGAACTCAAGTACGAATATCCCGAAGAACTGGTGCCCACCGGCGAGTCGCCGTCGAGCTATCTGCGCAAGCTGGTGATGGCCGGGGCGACCGAGCGCTGGCCGCGCGGCATGGACCTGAAGCGAATCGATCAGATCGAGAAAGAGTTGGGGCTGATCGCCGAGCTGAAATACGAAAAGTATTTTCTGACGGTGCACGATATCGTGCGCTTCGCGCGCTCCAGAAACATCCTGTGTCAGGGGCGAGGTTCGGCGGCGAATTCGGTCGTGTGCTACTGCCTGCATGTGACGGAAATCGATCCGGTGCACATGAACATGCTGATCGAGCGATTCATTTCGCGCGCCCGCAATGAACCGCCCGATATCGACGTCGACTTCGAGCATCAGCGACGCGAAGAGGTGATTCAATATATCTACGCCAGGTATGGCCGTCATCGTGCGGCGCTCACTGCGTCGCTCATCACGTATCGCTCGCGCAGTGCGCTGAAAGACGTCGGCAAGGCGCTGGGTCTCGAGGCCTCGTTGATCGAGCGGATCAGCAAGTCGCAACAGTGGTGGGACGGCACGGATGCTGTCGCCGGCTATCTGGCCGAAGCGGGCTTCGACGCCAACTCGCACATCACGCAAAATCTGATTCGCCTGACCAAAGAGTTGCGCAATTTCCCGCGTCACCTGTCGCAACACGTCGGTGGCTTCGTGATTGCGAAAGACAAGCTGTCGCGGCTCGTGCCGATCGAGAACGCGAGCATGAAAGACCGCAGCGTGATCGAGTGGGACAAGGACGATATCGATGCGCTCAAGCTGCTGAAAGTCGACGTGCTCGCGCTCGGCATGTTGTCGGCCATTCGGCGCGCGCTGGAGTTCGTCGCGTTGAGGCGCGGTTTCCCGACGTTCAGGGTGCAGGATATTCCGCGCGAGGATCGGGCTGTCTACGAGATGTGCGGCCATGCCGATACGATCGGCGTGTTCCAGATCGAATCGCGTGCGCAGCAAAGCATGCTGCCGCGTCTGAAGCCGAACAAGTACTACGATCTCGTGATCGAAGTGGCGATCGTACGGCCCGGGCCGATTCAAGGCGGCATGGTGCATCCTTATCTGCGCCGCAAGCAGAATCTCGAACCAGTCGATTACGCCAAGGACGAATTGCGGCCGGTACTCGAACGTACGCTCGGCGTGCCGATTTTCCAGGAGCAGGTCATGCACCTGGCGATGGTTGCGGCGGAATATACCGGTGAGCAGGCCGATCAGTTGCGGCGTGCGATGGCCGCATGGCGGCGCAGCGGCAACCTCGCGAAGTATCAGAAGGATTTGAACGATCGCATGCTCAGGCGCGGCTATGAGCAGGAGTTTATCGACCGCATCTGCAAACAGATCGAAGGCTTCGGCGAATATGGTTTTCCGGAGAGCCATGCAGCGAGCTTCGCGTTGCTCGTCTATCTCAGCGCGTGGTTGAAGCGCTATGAGCCGGCTGCTTTTCTGGCGGGTTTGCTGAACAGCCAGCCGTTGGGATTTTATTCGCCGTCGCAACTCGTGCAGGATGCAAGGCGTCACGGCGTCAAGGTCTTGCCGCCGGACGTGACTCTGAGCGATTGGGAGTCGACTCTCGAACGACGCAATGAAGAAGGGCGGCGGATTTCATCGGCCGAGACCTGTCTGCATCATCAGTACACCATATTATCCGCACAGCAATTGCGCGATCTGTCGCTGCGGCGCCTGACGGTGAGCAGAACGATCCGGCGCGCAGCGCAACGATTGACTGCACGCGTGTTTCAACCGTCGAATACGTATGGTTCGCGCGGCCCCGCGGTGCGCATCGGCATGCATCTGATCAAGGGGCTCGCGCAAGGAGCCGTCGAACGCATCATCGCCGCCCGCAACGACGCGCCGTTTACCGATGTCGACGATCTGGCGCGCCGCGCGGCATTGACGCGGCGCGATCTCGAAGCGCTTGCCGCAGCGAACGCGCTGGCCAGCATCGCCGGCCATCGGCGTGAAGCGTGGTGGGCGGTGACTGCGCAACACAGCGTGCCGAAGCTGCTGCGTGATGCGCCGATCGTCGAAGCGCCGCTGAGCTTGCCGCCGGCAGCCGAAAGCCGCGAGATCGTCGACGACTACGCGAGCATCGGCCTCACGCTCAATCGTCATCCGCTCGCACTGCTGCGTACGCGCCTCGCGCAACAGCGTTTTCGCACGGCGGCCGAGCTTGCCGCGTGTCAGCACGGCACGCTGGCGCGCGCATGCGGCATCGTCACCGTGCGGCAGCGGCCAGGCACGGCAAACGGCACTGTGTTCGTTTCCATCGAAGACGAAACCGGTTCGATCAATGTGATCGTCTGGCCGTCGCTAGTGGAAAAACAGCGCAAGGTGTTGTTGGGTTCATCATTGCTGGCGGTGTACGGCGTCTTGCAACGCGACGACGGCGTTGCTACCGGCGACATGGCCGGCCCTGCCGGCCCTGCGGGGAATGCAAACAGCGCAGGCCGGGGAAGCCGGAAACACAGAGGCGAAGTGATCCATCTCGTTGCCCAACGCCTCGAGGATCACAGCGAATGGCTCGGCGAACTGGCCACGGCGAGCCGCGATTTTCATTGACGCTCATCGAGGCCGGCTGGTCGTGTCCAGCCTGAACGCATATCAAGCGCATATCAAGCGCATAGCAAACGCATAGCAAACGCATAGCAAACGCATATGCGCCAACGTCAGACAGGCGTGTCGCCTCGCCACGCAAACGCTGCGAGCACCTGTCGGATCGCCGTGTCGAACGGTGTGCGGCGGCCGATCCCGAGCGCTTCGAGCTGGCTGGATGCCAGATAACAGTTATGCGGGCGCGGTGTCGCATCGGCCGGGGTGGATTGCGGCGTCAGGTGCGCATCGAGCCGTAAGGCTTCGGCAATGCGCACCGCGATCTCGTACTTGGTCATCGGCTCGTCGCCCGACCATTGCACGATGCCGCGGATCGTTTCGTTGCGCGCATGCCGTTCGAGCATTTGCCGGATCACCAACGCGACGTCAGGAGTGAAGGTCGGGTAGCGGATCGCCCACGCGTCCATCACGGCGGCCTTGCCATTCGACGACGCCGATGCCGCAATCGCCGGCACGAGACTCGTCACCGCCGACTCCGACCAGCTGACGATCGGCCCATACAGCAGTGGCAAACGCAGCACGCAACCGAGGTCGGTCGTCTCGGCCAGCGCGCGCTCGCCGTCGAGCTTGCTCCTCCCGTAGGCGTTGAGCGGCGCGGGCACGGCGTCGTGCCGGTAGGGCGGGTGAGTGCCGTCGAACACGTAGTCGGTGGAGATCGACAGTGTCCATGCGCCGCGCCGGCTGGCTGCCGTGGCCAGGGTGCGCACCGCGTCGACATTCAGCGCGCGGGCCAGTGCCGGATCGTGCTCGCACACATCCGGCCGACGCTCCGCCGCGGCAATCACGAGCGCATCCGGCGCTTCACGTTCGACAAACTGCTCGACTGCCTGCGCGTCGCGAATATCCAGTGAGAC
Source organism: Paraburkholderia ribeironis (assembly GCF_900019265.1). Lineage (GTDB taxonomy): Bacteria > Pseudomonadota > Gammaproteobacteria > Burkholderiales > Burkholderiaceae > Paraburkholderia > Paraburkholderia ribeironis. Next base: position 94,973 of record NZ_CYGX02000071.1, on the reverse strand, counting down.
GGTATGCGCCGACGGCCGGCTGAACGCGGTGCCAACCACCCGCCAACCGGTCTGCTGCGCCAGTTCGTCGACGAGCGCACGGCCGAGCAGCCCTGAGGCGCCAATCACGGCAACTTTGAACATGATGCGAGTTCGCCTAATGGGCTGCGCCACCGGTCGCCGGTGCGCTGGCGACGGCGGTGACCGTGTAGCCGGCTTCGTCGATCGCGGCCTTCAGCGCGTCGAGCGGTTGCATCGATTCGACCACCACCCGGCCGGATGAGAGATCCACCTGAACTTGCGCGGCTGCATCGTGTTCACGAATGGCGTTCGTGACTGCGGCGACACAATGCTGGCAGCTCATGCCTTCTACCTTGAGTTCGATTGTCATCGGAATTGCCCTGGAAAAATCAACGTTGCGGTAAGTCGGATTATGCCTGCCGATCCGTACCTGGGTGGCTGACCTTCCCACTGTGGGAAGGTGTACGATCGCCCCATATCTTGGGGAAACAGTGATGAATATCGGTGAAGCGGCCCGCACGTCGGGCGTCACGGCGAAGATGATTCGCTACTACGAGAGCGTTGGCCTGCTGATGGCAAAGGCGCGCACGAGCGCCGGCTATCGCGTATACGGTTCGCAGGAAGTTCATTCGCTGCGCTTTATCCGGCAGGCGCGGCGGCTCGGTTTTCTGGTCGAAGACATTCGCCGACTGCTGGCGCTATGGCACGATCGCTCGCGCGCCAGCGCCGAAGTGAAGCAGATCGCGCTGGAACATGTCGCGGAGCTCGATCGCCGTATCGCCGAGCTCACCGATATGCGCGATACGCTCGTGCATCTGGCCAACCACTGCCATGGTGACGACCGTCCCGATTGTCCGATCATCGAACGCCTTGCCGACACCGATCCTGTTTCCAGGAAAGATTGCGGTTCGCTTGATGGTGGCATGGGCGATGGTGCAACTCGAAGGAGGGCTTCGTCGGGACCCGATGGCGAAATGCACCACAAAGGTGCTAAAAATTAAGGGCATTAATGCCCAACGCTAAAAATTCGTTTCGAACCCAGTCAAATCAACGGTTCGCGTGCACTATCAGCGTGCACCATTCCAAATCGGAATGCACATCATGCGGGCATTTCACTAGCCAGGTTGCACCACAGGGTTATAATGCGGGTTAACCCTTTTAAGGGAAATCCCTGATGCCCAATCCACCGGGGATTCAATCTGATCCTTGGAGAACATCATGTTTGCATACCTTCTTGAAAAGCTGAGCACCTGGTTTGAAACCGCGGAACGTAACCGTCGTGAAGCCTACCTGGCGTCGTCGTCGGATATCGTTCAGCTTGAACAGCGCATCCGCTCGCTCGAAACCGGCGGCTACTCGCTGTAAGTTTCATCGGCGTCGAGTGCGTCGAGTGCGACGCGGCGGCGTTCGTTGCGCGGCCATTGCAGTACAGTGTTGAGCCCCGTCAATGCGGGGCTTTGTCACGTCTGGGCCACGCAATTTCCGAGCGAACGGCGTCTGAACGCTATTGGTGGCGAATCGCGACTAGCCTAAGGGGCCAACACCGAGGTAAGGTAAAGCGTTCTTCGCGCAATCCGGCAATCTCAAACCAACCGGTCCGCCTATGCCCTCCGTCCATTCGTCCAAACGCATCCTGATCGTCGCGCTTGCCGCCTCGCTGACGACGATCCTCGCCGCGCCGACCGCGTTCGCCGTGTCGGACGGCGCCCGCAGGCCGGTGATCATCGACTCGCAGGGTGGCATCATCAATGGCCAGAGCGGCACCTTGCTGTTGAGTGCGCCGCCTTCGCCGCAACCAATCGTCGATGCGCAGCCGATTGCAGCGCCCATCGAACTGGCGCCGGATTCGTCGGCACCCATGGTCGTGGCGCCTTATATCCAGTTGCCCGTGGGGGGTGGCGTGCCGCCGCGCCCCCAGCCTCGTGCGCTGCCTCGCTCGCAATGAAAGTCTGGGGGCAAGCCTTCCCGGCAGTTCTGTTGCCTCTGTGTTGACGCTTCGCCGCCCGCCAAACGCTCTGTCGGGCGGCGTTGCCCGCGCATGCGCTCGCCTCATGCTCCGGCTCAGGCGCGGCGGTCGCCGCCCGTCATTGGGGTTTGGGCGCATGGCGCGGGCGAAACCGTCCGACGACAATCGTTCCGCGGTCTCCCGCCAACGGCTCGAGCGACACATCTCGCGCAGCGTGACCGCGTCGAACGAAAAACAGAACACGGAGACATCGACATGTCCACTCACTGGATGCAGCGTGCCACGAGCGCCTGCGTGATGCTGCTCGCGCTTGTCGTCCTACCGGGCGTCGCGCTCGCCAAAGACACACCAGAAAAACCCGCGCTGACGATGGCCGTCGGCGGCTTGCCCGGCCTTTACTATTTGCCGGTACTTGCTGCGCAGCAACTGGGCTACTTCAAGGACGAAGGCCTCGAGGTTACGCTGGAAGATTTCGCGGGCGGGTCGAAGGCGTTGGAAGCGGTGGTGGGAGGCAGTGCCGACGTGGGCGCGGGTGCGTTCGAGCACACGCTGTTCATGCAGGCAAAAGGGCAGCACTACCGGGCGTTCGTGCTGATGGGCCGCGCGCCGCAGATCGTCGTCGCGGTGCTGAAGTCGAAGGCCGATCGGATCAAGTCGCTGGCGGATTTCAAGGGCGCGAAGGTTGGCGTGAGCGCGCCGGGTTCGTCGACGGATCTCGTGCTCACCGTGGCCTTGCGCAAGGCCGGCGTGCAGCGCAGCGAGATTTCGGCGATCGGCATAGGCAGCGGCGCGACGGTGCTGGCAGCCGTGGGCAGCCGGCAGATCGATGCGCTCTCCAACGTCGATCCGATGATGACCAAACTGACGCGTAGCGGCGCGATCAAGGTGCTGGTCGATACTCGTACGGTGAAGGGCACGCAGGAAGTGTTCGGCGGAACGATGCCCGCGGCGACGCTCTATGCGTCGGAGAGTTTCATCGAGAAGAATCCGAAGACGACGCAGGCGCTCACTAATGCGATCGTGCGAGCGAACCACTGGTTGCAGACCGCGAGCGACGCCGATCTGCTGAAGATGGTGCCGCCCGCCTATCTGCTCAACGACCCGACGCTCTATGTCGAAGCCTTCCACAACGTGCGCGACGCCTATTCGCCGGATGGCTTGATGCCCGCGGACGGCCCGGCGACTGCGCTACGTGCGCTGGCGTCGTTCGACAACCGGCTCGATCCGAAAAAGATCGACCTGAACGCAACCTATACCAACGACTTTGCCCTTAAAGCCGCGGCGCAATTGAAATAGCCGGACGGGCGTTGCTTGCTGTTGCGCGCGATGCCGGTTCGCGCCGGGGCGCGCGTGACTCTCGAACCAGGCCTGCACGCCGCGACAGATGCAGCCGCAAACCTCCAGCTCGCAACAGGAGCACCGGGACTCAGTCGCCGCGATATTCCACCTTGAACTCGGCGGCCCGGTCTTCGCCGAGCGCTTTGACCAGCCAGGGCATCTGCTCCTTGAGCATTTTCGCCAGCGTATAAGGCGGGTTCAGAATAAACATGCCGCTGCCGTAGAGCCCAAAGCCGTCCTCGGGCGGATTGCTGACCGTCAGGCTCACGTGAAGCCAGTCACGCTCCTGCAGCTTTTTCAACTGCTCGGGAAAACGCTGCGATTCAGGGCGTTTCACCTGCGGGTACCAGACCGCGTAAGTACCGGTCGGAAAACGCTTCAGGCTCTCTTCGACGCAGCGCAGTGTGCGCGAATAGTCGCGCTTGTCTTCGTACGACGGATCGAGCAGCACCAGCGCGCGGCGCGGCGCCGGCGGCAGCAACGCGATGATGCCGTCGAAGCCGTCGCCGGCGTAAAGCATCGCGCGACGGCCTGCGTCGCGGAAATTGTGACGCAGTACGTCGATCTCGGTGGTATGCAGCTCGAACAGACGCATGCGGTCCTGTTCGCGCAACTGCCGCCACGCGATATACGGCGAGCCGGGATAGAAGCGCAACTGGCCATCCGGATTGAGCGCGCTCACTTCCTCGACGTAGTCGGCGAAGAGCGGCGGCAGATCGTTGCGTTCCCACAGTCTGGCGATGCCGGTCTGGAACTCGCCGGTCTTGGTCGCGTAGCCTTCCTTCAGCGAATAAACGCCGGCGCCCGCATGCGTGTCGATATACCAGTAGGCTTTGTCCTTCTGGCCGAGGTAGCGCAATAGCTGCAACACGACGGCGTGTTTCAGAACGTCGGCGTGATTGCCTGCATGAAAGGCGTGGCGGTAACTGAGCATGATGAGGAAACGCTGAAAGAGGGCATGCCGGTCCAAGGTGGATCCGGCGGTGCGGGTGCAATGCGGCGGCACGACGGGCAACAGCGCCGAAGCGCGGCGCGGTCGCGTATTGTACGCGACGCTGCGCTGCGCCGCGCCGCGCTTCGCGGTCAGTTCCGCGCGTGGCACGACGCGCTGCTGCTGTCGCGGCTGTGCGGTGCGCTGCGCGCCCGACTTCGCGTTACTCGTGGGCGTCGCCGATGAGTTCCTCGATCCGCTCCTTGATCTCTGGGGTGATTTGCGCCGCGACGTCGGCGGATTTCATGTTCTCGCCGATCTGTTCGACCCGCGACGCGCCCGTAATCACCGTGCTGACGTTCGGATTCTTCAGAATCCACGCGATCGCGAGCTGACCGATCGTGCAGCCCAACTCGTCGGCCAGCGCGCCGAGCTTGCCGACTACGTCGTTCCGGGCTGGGTCGGTGACTTCCTTGCGCAGCCAGTCGTAGCCTTGCAACTGCGCGCGGCTACCGGCAGGCACGCCGTCGCGGTACTTGCCGGTGAGCAGCCCGGATGCGAGCGGGCTCCACGTGGTCAGCCCGAGACCGATATCTTCGTAAAGCCGCTTGTACTCCTGCTCGACGCGATTGCGGTGGAACAGGTTGTACTGTGGCTGCTCCATGACCGGCTTGTGCAGATGGTGCCGCTCGGCAATTTCATAGGCAGCGCGAATTTCATCGGCGCTCCATTCGGAGGTGCCCCAGTACAGCGCCTTGCCGCGTGTGATCATGTCGCTCATCGCCCAGACGGTCTCTTCGACCGGCGTGTTTGGATCGGGGCGATGGCAGAACACCAGGTCGACATAGTCGAGCTGCAGGCGCTTGAGCGAACCGTCCAGAGCGTTCAGCAGATATTTGCGGTTCAGCGTGTGGTACTGATTCGGCGCTTGTGTGAGGCCCCAGAAGAATTTCGTCGATACCACGTAGCTCACGCGCGGCCACGCCAGTTCCTTCAAGGCGTGGCCCATGATTTCTTCGGATTTTCCGCCAGCGTAGACCTCGGCGTTATCGAAGAAATTGACACCCGCATCGTGCGCGGCTGCAAGCGATTCGCGCGCCGCGCGATGATCCACCTGATTGCCATAGGTGACCCACGAGCCGATGGACAGTTCGCTGACTTGCAGGCCGGAGCGGCCCAGACGTCGATAGTTCATGCATTTCTCCTTGTTGGTGATGCCGCGGGAATTGCGTCGAAAACAACCAGTTTAAAGAGATACGGTCCGATGTGCGTTTTACCTCTGGTGTTCTCAGGGTTCATGCACAATAGCAGCGTTGGCCGCAATGCAGCATCCGGCCGAACGGTCTATGCCGTTTGGCCGACTTCACGCCGCTCGCGGCTCATGGTCTCATTGTTCATCAACTGCATGGAGGTTCCGGATGTCGTCTCTGAACTCGAATCTGAACGGCAAGGTCGCCGTAGTTACTGGCGCCGCAAGCGGCATCGGCAAGCAGATTGCACTGACCCTTTCCGCGGCTGGCGCAGCGGTCGCGATCGCCGATCTGAACCAGGACGGCGCGAACGCCGTCGCTGAAGAAATCACGAAAGGCGGCGGCAAGGCCATCGGCGTGGCAATGGACGTCACGAGCGAAGAGGCCGTCAATCAGGGCATCGACAAGGTCGCCGCCGAGCTCGGCTCGATCGATATTCTCATTTCCAACGCCGGCATTCAGATCGTCAATCCGATCGAAAACTACTCGTTCTCGGACTGGAAGAAGATGCAGGCGATCCACGTGGACGGTGCGTTCCTCACCACCAAGGCCGCACTCAAGCACATGTACAAGGATGACCGCGGCGGCATCGTGATCTACATGGGTTCGGTTCATTCGCACGAAGCGTCGCCGCTGAAGTCCGCCTACGTGGCGGCCAAGCATGCGTTGCTGGGGCTCGCGCGCGTGCTGGCCAAGGAAGGCGCGAAGCACAACGTGCGCTCGCATGTGGTGTGTCCGGGCTTCGTGCGTACCCCGCTCGTCGACAAGCAGATTCCGGAGCAGGCCAAGGAACTCGGCATCAGCGAGGCCGACGTGATCAAGCGCGTGATGTTGGGAGGCACGGTCGATGGCATTTTCACCACCGTGGAAGATGTCGCGCAGACAGTGCTGTTCCTGTCCACCTTCCCGACGGCGGCCCTGACCGGCCAGTCCTTTATTGTGAGTCACGGCTGGTATATGCAATAAGGAGGTGCGCATGGCGCAACGCAGTATGAAGCGGGCGCGCATGCGTGCGCCTGGCGATGGAGACGGCGAAGGCGCCGGCCCGGCCGCCGGCGCGCGTCTTGGCCGGCGCGTCGATTTGCCCAATTACGAAACCGTCGCGCTGATGCTGCAAGGTGGCGGTGCATTGGGCGCCTATCAGGCCGGTGTCTTTCAGGGGCTTCACGAAGCCGGCATCGAGCCCAACTGGCTGGCCGGTATTTCGATCGGCGCGTTGAACACGGCGGTGATTGCCGGCAATCCGCCGGGCAAGCGGGTCGAACGGCTGCTGCAGTTCTGGGAAACGATTTGCCAGCCGGCGTTCGGGCCGCAGTTGCCGGCTTTCGTCGAGCGCGCGTTCTTCAATTCCAGCGAAGCCGTGCGCAAAGCCTTTACGGCAAGCCAGGCGATGAGCGCGGTCGTCGAAGGGCAAAAGGGCTTTTTCGTGCCGCGTTTCCCGCCACCGTTGCCTACGGTGTCCGGGCCGCCGCAAATGGCCAGCTACTACGACACCACGCCGCTGAAGGCCACGCTCGAAGCACTCTGCGATTTCGACCGGATCAATTCGGGCGAAATTCGTGTGTCGGTGGGGGCGGTCAATTGCGGTACGGGCAATTTTGCGTACTTCGATAACACGCACACCACGCTGAGGCCCGAGCACTTCATGGCCTCAGGTGCATTGCCACCAGGCTTCGCGGCAGTCGAGATCGACGGCCAGTATTACTGGGACGGCGGGCTGATGTCGAACACGCCGCTCTACGAGGTGATCCAGACCACGCCGCGTCGCGACACGCTCGCGTTCCAGGTCGATCTGTGGAGCGCAATCGGGCCGGTGCCGGACAACCTGACCGACGTGCAGGGGCGCATGAAGGACATTCAGTATTCGAGCCGCACGCGTCTCGTGACGGACATGCTGCAACGCTCGCAGCGTTTCCGGCATGTGCTGCGCGAGGTGCTGGAGCGCGTGCCGTCCGATCAGCGCGAAGATCCGTGGTGCAAGCTGGCCGAGGACCTTGCGTGTTCGAAGCGCTACAACGTGGTCCATCTGATCCACCGGCACAAGGAATACGAAGGGCACTACAAGGACTTCCAGTTCGGCCTGTCGACCATGCGCGAGCACTGGCAAAGCGGGCTGGAGGACATTCGCCATTCGCTCGAGCAACCCGGCTGGCTCGACATGCCCGACAACGACGCGGGTTTCGTCACGCACGATATTCATCGGGATTCGCGCTGAAAGGCCCGCACACCCGGTCAATAAAAAAACGGCGCCCTTTCTGAAAAGGGCGCCGTTTTTACGAGCAGTGCCAGCAGAGCGCGCGAGCCGAACGCCCGCGCGTCGAATTGCATTACTTCAACACGTGAGCGATCGCGTTAGCCACGACGTCGAGGTTGCGCGTATTCAGCGCGGCCACGCAGATGCGGCCCGTGCTCACGGCGTAGATGCCGAATTCTTCGCGCAGACGGTCCACTTGCGAAGCCGTCAGGCCCGAGTACGAGAACATGCCGCGTTGTGCGTTCACGAAGCTGAAGTCGCGATCCGCGCCGCTTGCCTTCAGCCGCTCGACGAGGCCATTGCGCATCGCGCGGATACGGTCGCGCATTTCGGCCAGTTCGGTTTCCCACGTGGTGCGCAGTGCGGGCGACGCGAGCACCGCGGCGACCACCGAGCCACCGTGCGTCGGCGGATTCGAGTAGTTCGTGCGGATCACGCGCTTCAGTTGCGACAGCACGCGTGCAGCTTCGTCCTTGCTTGCAGTGAGGATCGACAGCGCGCCGATGCGCTCGCCGTACAACGAGAACGACTTCGAGAACGACGACGAGATGAACACGTTCAGTTCCGACGCCGCGAACAGGCGCACGGCGGCCGCGTCCGCTTCGATGTTGTCGCCGAAACCCTGATAGGCGATGTCGAGAAACGGCACCAGGTTGCGCGCCTTGACGACTTCGACCACCTGCTTCCATTGTTCGACGCTGAGGTCCACGCCGGTCGGGTTGTGGCAGCACGCGTGCAGCACGACGATCGTGCCCGCGGCGTAGCTGTTCAGCGCATTCAACATGCCGTCGAAGTTCACGCCGTGCGTGTGCGCGTCGTAGTACGGGTACGACTCGACCACGAAGCCCGCGCCTTCGAACAGCGCACGGTGGTTTTCCCAGCTCGGGTCGCTGATCGCGACCTTGCTGTTCGGGTTCACGCGCTTCAGGAAGTCCGCGCCGATCTTCAGCGCGCCCGTGCCGCCCAGTGCCTGTGCCGTGACGACGCGGCCCGCTGCGATCAGCGGCGAGTCGTTGCCGAGCAGCAGCTTCTGCACGGCGGCATCGTAAGCGGCGATGCCTTCGATCGGCAGATAGCCGCGCGGCAGCGCGGCTTCGACGCGCGCCTTTTCAGCGTCGCGCACGGCGCGCAGCAGCGGAATCTTGCCTTCTTCATTGAAGTAAACGCCAACGCCAAGGTTGACCTTGGTGGCGCGCGTATCGGCGTTGAAAGCTTCGTTCAGGCCCAGAATCGGGTCGCGGGGAGCAAGTTCGACGGCGGAGAACAGAGACATGATGGGTGGGCAGCAGTAGTGAAAAGAGGGCGGCTTCGAGCGCGGGCGGCCCAGCCTGACGCATTTGACGCAAAACGCGAAACAGGTGCCGGACGGCGGCGAGCGAGCGCAGCTTCGCATTGTAACGAATCCGCGCCCGTTTTTCGGACGACAAGGTGGGCAGCAGGGAATTATTTCCTTGAAAAACAGGCACTCCGGCGTCACACCGCAATCACGGATCGGCGTGGGCGCGCCTTGCGTGCAGGCCGCGAGCCTGCTCAGCGCCCCCTCGGCTCCGTAGCCAGAAAGCCACGGATCGCCCGTTGAAAAGGCCGCCACCTCCCGCCCATACCCATCAGCCGCGCGCAACCGCGGCGCGCCGGACTCTACGCAGACCCGCTCGATCCGCGTTTCCCGCAACCCGTTAGAATGATTCTTTGCCCAAGGCCCGCTGCCGTCCCGCCATGTCCGAACAACATCTGACTGAAGTCGAAGACACGCTCGACGAATCCAAATTCGTCACGTTCGAAGGCTCGCCGTTCCAGCTCTACCAGCCGTATCCACCGTCCGGCGACCAGCCGAGCGCAATCGACACGCTCGTCGAAGGCGTCGAGGACGGTCTCGCGTTCCAGACGCTGCTCGGCGTGACCGGCTCCGGCAAGACCTTCACGATGGCCAACACGATCGCGCGGCTCGGCCGTCCGGCGATCGTGTTCGCGCCGAACAAGACGCTCGCCGCGCAGCTTTATTCGGAGTTCCGCGAGTTCTTCCCGCGCAACGCGGTCGAGTACTTCGTGTCGTACTACGACTACTACCAGCCGGAAGCGTACGTGCCGCAGCGCGACCTGTTCATCGAGAAGGACTCGTCGATCAACGAGCATATCGAGCAGATGCGGCTGTCGGCCACCAAGAGCCTGATGGAACGGCGCGACGTGGTGATCGTGGCGACGGTGTCGGCGATTTACGGTATCGGCAATCCGTCCGAATACCACCAGATGATCCTGACGCTGCGTAACGGCGACAAGCTCGGTCAGCGCGACATCATCGCGCGGCTGATCGCGATGCAGTACAACCGCAACGAAGCTGACTTCCAACGCGGCTCGTTCCGCGTGCGCGGCGACACGATCGATATTTTTCCCGCCGAACACGCCGAGATGGCGGTGCGCATCGAATTGTTCGACGACGAAATCGAAACGCTGCAACTGTTCGATCCGCTCACCGGCCGCGTGCGGCAGAAGATTCCGCGTTTCACCGTGTATCCGTCGTCGCACTACGTGACGCCGCGCGATACCGTGGTGCGCGCGGTCGAAACGATCAAGAGCGAGCTGCGCGAGCGGCTCGAATTCTTCTATAGCGACGGCAAGCTTGTCGAGGCCCAGCGCCTCGAGCAACGCACCCGCTTCGACCTGGAAATGCTGCAGGAGCTCGGCTTCTGCAAGGGCATCGAAAACTATTCGCGGCACTTCTCCGGCGCGGCGCCGGGCGAGCCGCCGCCGACGCTGGTGGACTACCTGCCGTCGGACGCAATCATGATGCTCGATGAATCACACGTGCTGATCGGCCAGCTGAACGGCATGTACAACGGTGACCGGGCACGTAAGGAAAATCTGGTCGACTACGGTTTCCGTCTGCCGTCGGCGCTCGATAACCGGCCCCTGAAGTTCAACGAATTCGAGCGCAAGATGCACCAGGTCGTGTTCGTGTCCGCCACGCCGGCGGAGTACGAAAAGAAAACCGCCGGGCAGGTGGCGGAGCAACTGGTGCGGCCAACCGGACTGGTCGATCCCGAAATCGAGGTGCGGCCGGCGCGCAGTCAGGTCGACGATGTGCTCGGCGAGATCAACGAACGCGTCAAGGCGGGCGACCGCGTGCTGGTCACGGTGCTGACCAAGCGGATGGCCGAGCAGTTGACCGAATTTCTGGCCGACCACGGCGTCAAGGTGCGCTATCTGCACAGCGACATCGACACGGTGGAGCGGGTCGAGATCATCCGCGATCTGCGGCTTGGCACCTTCGACGTGCTGGTCGGGATCAACCTGCTGCGCGAAGGGCTGGATATTCCGGAAGTGTCACTGGTTGCGATTCTCGATGCGGACAAGGAAGGCTTCCTGCGCGCCGAGCGCTCGCTGATCCAGACCATCGGCCGCGCGGCGCGCAACGTGAACGGCAAGGCGATTCTCTACGCGGACAAGGTGACCGACTCGATGCGCCGCGCGATCGACGAAACCGAGCGGCGGCGCGCGAAGCAGATTGCCTTTAACGTCGCGAACGGCATTACGCCGCGCGGGGTGGTCAAGCGCGTTCGCGACATCATCGACGGCGTGTACAACGTCGACGACGCTCGCGCCGAGCTGAAAGAACAGCAGACGCGTGCGAAATTCGAGGACATGTCCGAGAAGCAGCTCGCCAAGGAGCTCAAGCGCCTTGAAAAGCAGATGATGGAGCACGCCAAAAACCTCGAGTTCGAAAAGGCCGCGCAAACTCGCGACCAGTTGGCGCTGTTGCGCCAGCGCGTGTTCGGCGCGAATGTCGGCGATCACGTCCCCGGCGTGGATTAAAGTGGTTTCCCTTTGCGGACGCGGCAATCTGCCGCGTGCCCGCGTCCCGGCGTTTCCGTGTCCTCACGTCCCCACATTCCCAGTTCCCAGTTCCCAGTTCCCACGTCCGTCGATCGCAGCCGGCAAGCCAGCCCGGCGCGGCCTCGGCCATACCCGCACACACGCTTTCTTAAAGCGGCCTTAAGACCTTGTTGGCACAAGGCGTTGCGGGCGTCGTCAATTGTTCTCCCTGGCGATCAATGATAAACTCGCCCAATATTGAGAATGGTTCGCATTTAAAATTGGTGGATGCGTTTTGCTTCCGGTCGTTCGCCGTTGCTGACGGACGATGGGGCCGCTGCATCAGGCCTCTCGCAACGCACTGTTCCGAATGGGTTCGATTTCAGACTGATAAAAACAAGGAGTTTCAATGCGGATTTCTTCATTTGTGCGTGGCGGCGCAGCGGCGGTGGCCGCTGTCGCGGCTCTTTCGGCCATGGCCGCGGAGTACCCGATCGGCAAGCAACACATCGAGGGCGGCATGGAAATCGGCGCGGTCTACCTGCAGCCGATCACGATGGAACCGGAAGGCATGATGCGCAAGGCCTCGGACTCGGACATCCACCTCGAAGCCGACATCCACGCAGTCAAGAACAATCCGACCGGTTTCGCTGAAGGCGACTGGATGCCGTATCTGCAAGTCCGCTACGAGCTGACGAAAGCCGGTTCGAAGCAGCCGCAAAAAGGCGACATGATGGCGATGGTCGCCAACGACGGCCCGCACTACGGCGACAACGTCAAGCTGCAAGGTCCGGGCAAGTATCACCTGAAGCTGATCGTCGAAGCGCCGATGCAGACGGGCCATATGGCTTTCGGCCGCCACGTCGACAAGGAAACCGGTGTGGGCCCGTGGTTCAAGCCGATCACGATCGAATACGACTTCACCTACGCCGGTATCGGCAAGAAGGGTGGCTACTGATCGTCCGACCGTCTGATCGTCTGATGGCCGCCGGTTACGCTGCGGCCATGCTTGAGCGACAGGCCAGGTAGCGATGAATGAGCGAAACAGTGAATGCAGCAGGCGGCACGCGGACGATGGACGTCGGCGCGCCGCGTTTTCCGTCAAAGGCCCATGAGAAATAACCGAAAGATCGCGATGCTCGCCGCCACGGTTTTGCTGGCGAGCACGGCCCACGCAGCCGACCTGCCGACCTTCAAACTGGAAATGAACGACGGCAAGCTCAATCCGGCACGCATCGAAGTGCCGGCGGGGCAGCGCATCAAGATCGAAGTGCGCAATACCGGCAAAGGCGCGGCCGAATTTGAAAGCGTCCAGTTGCGTAAAGAAAAAGTGCTGGCGCCGGGCGCGGATTCGTTCGTGGTGATTGCGCCGCTCGAGCCGGGCGAATACAAGTTTTTCGACGATTTCCACCAGCAGGCGCAAGGCGTCATCGTCGCGAAGTAATGGCGCTCGCGCGAGGACGTGCCTGTTGCGCGCGCCACATTCGCGGGGAAGCCGTAGAAGGATCGAAGGGAGAGCTTGAATGGGTCAGATTCTATTCATCGTGTGGCGCGAAAGTGTCGAGGCATTGCTGGTCGTCGGCATCCTGTACGCGTGGTTGAAAAATGGCGATGACGATGCGCGCCGCGGCTTGCCGTACCTGTGGGGCGGCGTCGCGGCCGGGGTGATCGCGGCGGTGGCGCTCGGCGCGGCGCTGGTCGGTTTCACCGAGGTGCTGTCCGGCGATGCGCAGGACTACTTCCAGACCGCGATGGTATTGATCGCCTGTGTGCTGATCGTGCAGATGGTGCTGTGGATGAAGCAGCACGGCCGGTCGCTGAAGCGTGACATGGAGCGGTCGCTCGAAAAGAGCCAGCGCGATTCGAACTGGTGGGGCGTCGCGTTGCTGGTGGCACTGGCGATCGCGCGTGAAGGCAGCGAAACGGTGATCTTCCTGTACGGCCTCGGCTTCGGCCAGTCGGGTCACGTGGATGGCGGACAGATGCTCGCGGTCGTGATCGGCCTCGGTCTCGCGTTGCTGACGTTCTACCTGCTGCAACTGGGCGGCAAGATCTTCTCGTGGCGGCTCTTTTTCCGCATCACCGAGATCATGCTGCTGTTCCTTGGCGCGGGACTGTTCCAGACCGGCGTCGACAAGCTGATCGACAAGGAACTCCTGCCGACCATCATCGGCCAGGTGTGGAACTCGTCGGCGTTGCTCGATGACTCGAGCACCTTCGGTTCGCTGGTCGCGACGCTCACCGGCTACCGCGCCCATCCGGCGCTGATGAATCTGCTGGCGTACGTGCTGTACTGGGCGGTGGTCTATCTGCTGTTGCGCCGCGCGAATCGCAGGCCCACGCAGCAAACGGCAGGGCGCGCAGCATGAGCGCATTGATGACCCAGCCCGGGCGCCTCGCGGCGGTCGGGCAGTGGATGCAGCGTCACGGCGCGGTGATTCGCGGCATTCAGTGGGTGGTGGTGGCGGTGTACGCACTCCTGATTATCGTGCCGGCAGCGATGCCGCTGCCGGACGACACCGCGCATCTGTGGAACAACCTGACGCTCGCCGCACAGTTCGTGTTCTGGGGCATCTGGTGGCCGTTCGTGTTGCTGTCGATGGTGATGCTCGGCCGTGTCTGGTGCGGCGTGCTGTGTCCGGAAGGCGCGCTTGCCGAGTTCGCCAGCAAGTTCGGCCGCGGCCGGGCGATTCCGCACAGGATGCGCTGGGGCGGCTGGCCGTTCGTCGCGTTCGGCCTCACCACCATTTACGGCCAGATGGTGAGCGTCTACCAGTATCCGAAAGCGGTGCTGCTGGTGCTCGGCGGGTCGACCTTCGCGGCGATCGTCATCGGCTTGCTGTACGGACGCGAGAAGCGTGTCTGGTGCAAGTACCTGTGCCCCGTCAACGGGGTTTTTTCGCTGCTGGCGCGCCTCGCGCCGTTTCACTACAAAGTCGATGAAGACGCCTGGCGCTATTCGTACAAGAACGGCGAGCATGGGCATCGTGTGATTCCGATCAATTGCGCGCCGCTCGTGCCGTTGCGCAACATGAAGGGCGCGGCGGACTGCCATATGTGCGGCCGTTGCAGCGGGCACCGCGACGCGATTGCGTTGACGTGGCGCGCGCCGTCGTCGGAAGTGGTGCAGCTCGGCGACAAGAAGGCGAACGCGTGGGACACCGCATTGATCCTGTACGGCCTGCTCGGCATAGCGATCGGTGCGTTTCACTGGACTGCGTCGCGCTGGTTCGTCGACCTGAAGATGTTCTTCGCCACGTGGCTGGTCGATCACGACATCACCTGGCCGCTCGATACCAACGCGCCGTGGTTCCTGTTCACCCATTACCCGGAGCAGAACGACGTATTTTCGTGGCTCGACGGCACGATGGTGATCGGTTACATCGTCGCCACGGCGCTGGTGTACGGCACCGCGCTGCTGCTGTTGCTGATGGGCGCGACGCGCATGCTCGGACGCTTCCGCACGGTGCGTCTGCATCATCTGACGCAGGGGCTGATTCCGATCGCCGGCGCGGGCGTGTTCCTCGGGTTGTCCGCGACGACGCTGTCGCTGTTGCGCGCGGAACATCTGTCGCTGTGGTGGGCGTCCGATCTGCGCATCGCGATTCTGGCGATCGCAAACCTGTGGAGCGCGTGGCTCGCCTGGCTCGTTACGCGGCGCTATACCGAACGCATCGTAGCGCGCGGTCTCGCGATGATGTGGTTCATCGCGGCACTGGCCGTGGTGGATAGCGCATGGTGGTTGATGTTCTGGGGCTGGGCGTCGAAGTAAGTCTGAACGCTTGCCTTGCGGCGTGCCGCTGCCGTGCCGCTTCCGTGCAATTGCAATGCCGCCCTGGCGGCGCCGCGTAAACGAAAAAGCCGTGGAGATGACTGGCATCCCACGGCTTTTTGTCTTTTGCTTTGAGCGACGCACGGCGTGTCGTGCATCCGCATTGGGTGAGAACCAAAAAAGCGGCCTGGCTGGCTGCGACGGCTGGCTTGGTGTCTGCACGAAGGGGTCTAGTTCTCGCGTGCAAGCCGTCGTGGCTGGCTAATGCCTAACACCTCTCGAGGAGGTGGTCCCCACAATACCCGGTACTGACTTCTCTGTTCGTCGTTATTTGGTCAGGATCAGCTTGCCTAAGCGCGTCGCACGCAGCTGGTAGGTTTCGCCGTTATGCACGATGCTGACGTGGCTATGTCCTTGCAGCAATGCGTCGCTGCGCACGACCCGCTCCGACCTCTCAGCCGCGCCGTTCGCGCGTTGCGCGGCCGGTCTGGCGGGAGCTGCGCTCGCCGTCGACGCTGTCGGAAGGCTGGTCAGCGCGGCCGCCGGGCGGCGCAGGCTGAGGGTGGAAGGGCGTGTGAGATCGGTCATTCGTTTTAGCTGTTCGTCGATTCGATGGGTAAATTCTAAATGATAACCATTCCTATTCACAAGAGGAGATATTGATCGAATCGGGGTTGTGATAGTCGGGTAAAAAATGATGGGGAGCGTCAGCACGAGCAATCTTCAGCCAACCCTCAGCCAACCCTCAGCCGACCGACGCCGCGATGCGTGCGGCGGCGCGGGCCGCACGTCCGCGCGATTCAATCAATGCAGCGAGCCAGGTTCCTGCCTTGTCTGCATGTACTGGCGGATCAGCCGCACCGTATCGATATCGTTCTCCCGATACGCCGACTTCACGATTTCCTGCGTCTGCACCGCGTCCTGGTCGTCCGAGACGGGCAGGGTGGTCGCGTACTCGAAGCGCAGGAATAGCTGCAACTCGTCCGGCTGTTCGATGGTCATCGTCAGCGAGCCGCCGACGTGGTTTGCAGTCGGCAAGATGTCGTAGCGCACGCTCTGACTCTCCTGCAGCGTGACGCGATCAAGCACCGTCGCCTGCCCGTAGTGGAGCTCCCGTTCGAGGACGTTGCCTTCGCGCGAAAGAATCGTGCAGCTGTCGAGTCCCATCACGAACAGTTGCGGTTGCTCGGCGCGTAGCACGAGCCCGTCCCACAACTGCTCGCGAGTCATCGACTCGACAAAGGGATTCAACGGGTCGTTGATCTGGATGAGGTGTTCGAAATTCAAGACGCCAGCTTCCTATGAAAGCGCTGCAATTCGGGTGGCCCTGACTGCGGGGCGCGCGCTTCGTGCCAACGCCGCATTACGCGACGGCGAGACCGGAGCGGATCGTGATCGAATGCGTGAGGATCTTGTGAACCGGGCACGCATTGGCAACTTGCAAAAGCCGTTCCCGCTGTTCGTCGGACAGATTGCCTTCCAGCACGATGCGGCGGTCGATGGTCGAGCCCGCGTCGCCGCTTTCGAACGACAGTGTCACGCGCACGTCGGTGAGCGTCCAGCCCTTGCGTTGAGCGTACATCTTCAACGTGATCGACGTGCAGGCGCCGAGGCTCGACAGCAACAACGAGACGGGCGTCGGCCCGCGATCGCCGCCACCGAGCGACTCGGGTTCGTCGGCCAGCCATGTGTGCCGGCCGTCGTCGAAAAGGACCTGGAAATTCGTCGAGCCGATATGGGCGGTGACGGTGGACTCTGCCATGCGCGCTCCTGAACAGGGACGAAAAATCGCCATGCGCCACGGCTCATTGTGATGAAACGGCCCGGCGCGCGGCATGAGTCGATATTGTGAACGAAATTGCCGGCTTTCGCGCCCTCTGCCGACGCGAAGGAAGCCGCTCGCAACCGGAGCGGCTGGCGCGCGGCTCGCGCTCGCGCATTCAGTGCGTGATCGCACCCATGCGACCGGCCTGATAGTCGATCACGGCCTGGCGGATCTCTTCTTCCGTGTTCATGACGAACGGGCCGTAGCGCACCACGGGCTCCTTCAGCGGCACACCGCCCAGCAACAAGACCTCGAGTGGCTCGTCGCCGGCGCTCAGCGTGACGGCGTCGCCGTCGTTGTGGAACACGACCATCTTCTGCGCATCGATTTGCTGGCGTGCGTCGCCCTCGCCGTAGAAGCCCGTGCCGGACAGGCCATACGCGAACACACGATAGTCGGCCGGCACCGGCTGCTGGATCGTCGCGCCTGGTTGCAGCGTGAAATGCTGATACAGGATCGGCGTGCGCGTTTCGATCGCGGCCTTCACGCCGAGCGCTTCGCCGGCGATCACCTTCACGCGCACCTTGCCATCGATGGACGTCGCCACCGGAATGCTCGACGATGGAATTTCCTGGTAGCGTGGCGCGATCATCTTGTCGCGACGCGGCAGATTCACCCACAGTTGCAAACCATGCACCCGCCCGCCGGTGCGCACGAACGACGGGTCCGGCATCTCGCTATGGACGACGCCCGCGCCGGCGGTCATCCACTGCACGTCGCCGGCATGCAGCGTGCCCGAGTGGCCCGCCGAATCCTTGTGGCCGAACTGGCCCTCCAGCACGTACGTAACCGTTTCGAAACCGCGATGCGGATGATCGGGCGCGCCCTTGGCTTCGCCTGGCGCGTAGTCGATCGGTCCCATTTCATCGAGCAGCAGGAACGGATCGAAGTCCATCAGCATGCGCGTGGGAAACGGGCGGTGGACGATAAAGCCGCCGCCTTCGGTCGTGCGAACGGCGGGAAACGTGCGTTCGATCGTGCGTGTCGTGCTCATCAATATCACCTCGGAAAATGGGGAATAGCGTTATTTTTGAAACATGGAGCTATTATAGGGACCGTTTTTCGCGGTGCCAGCCGCCGTCACGCAATGGATTGTTCTGTTAATGGAACGATGAGATGAAGATCGATTCACACAACCTGAATGACCTGATGTACTTCTCGCAGGTCGTCGAACATGGCGGCTTTTCCGCCGCCGAGCGGGTGCTGGGCATTTCCAAGTCGCGCCTGTCGCGCCGGCTGACCGAATTGGAAGCGTCGCTGGGCGTGCGTCTGCTGCAGCGTTCCACGCGCAAGCTGGCGCTGACCGAAGCCGGACAACTGTTCTACCAGCACTGCCAGGCGATGCTGAGCGAGGCGCAGGCAGCGGTCAACGTCGTGCAGCAACTGCGCTCGTCGCCGCGCGGCACCGTGCGCGTCAGCGTGCCGGTCACGATCTCGCAGACCATCCTGTCGACCATCCTGCCGGAGTTCATGCATCGCTATCCCGAGGTGCGCGTGGTGATGCGGGTGACCAACCGGGTGGTCGATCTGTTCGAGGATTCGATCGACGTCGCGCTGCGCGTGCGCTCCGATCCGCCGGAAAACGCCAACATCGTCGTGCGCCCGCTGTGGCGCACGGAGCAAATGCTGGTCGGCGCGCCGAGTCTGTTGCAGCAGAATGCGCCGCCGCTTCTGCCGGCCGATCTGAGCCGTTTCGAAACGCTCGACGTGCCGACCGGCGACGGACGTCATGTCTACAACCTGATTTCGCCCGACGGTACACGCCACGCGCACGAGCATGAGCCGCGCCTCGTGACCGCCGATCTGATGACGATTCGGGAAGCGGTGCTCGCCGGCGTCGGCATCGCCGCGCTGCCCGAGATGATGTATGGCGCCGCATTGCGCGCGGGCCAACTGTCGCCGGTGATGCCGGGCTGGACCTTGCCGACACCGCAGTTGTACGCGGTATTCGTGTCGCGCCAGGGGATGGTGCCGGCCGTACGCGCGTTCGTCGATTATCTGGTCGAAATGCTCGATCCGGACCATGGAAAACACATCATGGGCGAGTGCCCCGTGCGGGCCGAAAAAGCCGCCGCGCAACCGGGTCTCGCCATCGCATCGTAGCGGGTGGCGCGGCATCGCTTTTAGCATTTAAGCGCCGCCTGTCATGAGTACTTTCAATGGCCGTGCGCTTGAATGCGCGAGCTCACAGGAATATAGTGAAATCCCTTCGCTAAGGAGTCTCTTATGCGGAAACTCATGGCCGCTATCATAGCGGGCCTGATAGGGCTGACCGCGCTGTCCGTGTCGGTCACGGCTGTCGCATGTGGTGATTCGAGTTATCAGTCTTCGGCTGATGGCAAATGAACCCACCGCCCGAAGGCGCCGAGTGCGCACAAAAAAAGGCCTTCATCTGACGATGAGGGCCTTTTACTTTTTAGCCCTTGTTTAAAGGGCTTTTGTGCATTTTCAGCGGACTGGGTCTGGCGTGCCGCAGGTCCGCTCAAGTCGCTATTTCGCTTTGGGCTGCGTGACGAAACCGATCTTCGTGAGGCCGCCAGCCTGGGCCGCCGACATCACCTGCGCCACTTTCTCGTACGGCACCTTGCGGTCCGCGTCTAGATGCAGTTCCGGTTGCGGGCTCGCCTGCGCGGCTTCGGCAAGCTTCGCCTGCAGCGCGGCATCGTCGACTTTCTGGTTGTCCCACAGCACGTTGCCGTCCGCGTCGATCGAGACCGTCACTTGCGCAGGCCTGGTATCTTCCTTCTGACTGCTTGCGTGTGGCAGATCGATCTTGACCGCGTGACGGATCACCGGAATCGTCACCATGAAAACGATCAGGAGAACCAACATCACGTCGACGAGCGGCGTCATGTTGATTTCGTTCATCAGGCCGTCGTCATCGTCGCCGGCGAAGGGGCTCATTGCCATCGGAGTGCCTCGTCGGTCAGTTGGCGCGGGTCGCGAGACGCAGGCCGTCGCCGCGCCGCGTCGACGACAGGCGGGCGCCCGTCACGAAGAATGCGTGCAAGCCGTGCGCGAAGCGGCTCAGCTTGGCGACGATCGCCTTGTTGGCGCGCGTCAATGCGTTGTAGCCGAGCACCGCTGGAATCGCGACGAACAGACCGAACGCGGTCATGATCAACGCTTCGCCGACCGGGCCGGCCACCTGATCGATCGACGACTGGCCGCTTGCGCCGATGGCCAGCAGCGCGTGATAGATGCCCCACACGGTGCCGAACAGGCCGACGAACGGAGCGGTGCTGCCGATCGACGCGAGAATCGCGAGGCCGCTCTGCATGTGCGCGACGCTTTCGTCCATCGTGTCCTTCAGGCAGCGCGTGACCCAGTCCGACACGTCCATGCGGTCGTGCAGATGAGGCTGCGTCTGATGATGGTGATCGGCCGCTTGCTGGCCCGACAGCGCCAGCGCGAGGAAGGGATTGTCTTGCGGCGTCGACGAGCCGGCGCCGAGTTTCTTCACGCCGTCGGCGAGATCGTCCGAATGCCAGAATGCCTGCTCGGCATTCTTCGTCAGGCGGTTCAGGCGCATCACATTCCAGCCCTTGACGACGATCACGCTCCACGACATCACTGACATGATCAACAGCGCGAGCGCGATACCGCGCGTCACGAAATCCCCTTGCGCCCACACGTGCGCCAATCCGTAGTTTTGCATTGCAATTCCTTTTTCTTGAAATCTGCCTCAATCGTTCAGATTGAAGTCGTAAGGCTGGGTGTACGCGGCCCGAATCGGCTGGCCGTTCTCGAGATAAGGCTTGCAGGCGCTCGCATGCACGGCGGCGAGCGCGGCGTCGTCGAGGCGGCTGAAGCCGCTGCTCTTCTTCAACTCGATATCTTCCAGCTTGCCGGTCAGACCGACCACGAACTTCACATAGGCGGTGCCGGTTTCGCCGCGCCGCTTCGAGAGCGCCGGATAGTCGGGCCTGGCGATATTGCAGTCGAGGTACGAGACATTTTTCGGTGCGCTGATCTCCATCGTCTGGCGGCCGATTGCGGGCGCCGCGGCAGCAGGCGGTGTGGCCGGCGCGGCGGGTGCGGGCGGCGCCGGATCGGGCGCGGCGACGGGCGTTGGCGATGGCGCGGCTGCCTGAGGCAGCGGTGTCGGTGTCGGCCTGGGCGTCGGGGTTGGGGTCGGTTGCGGCTGGACCTTCGGCTTGCTACGAACCGGTGGCGCTGGTTTCGGCGGGGGCGGCGCGATCGATTGCATCGCGACGGGCGCTGAGAGCGGCGCGGGCGGCAGCAATCGAGCCGTCATCACGTGCGATTCGAGCGCGGGCTGAGCGGGTTCGTGACGCAATGTCACGATCGCGGCGAGTAGCGCCACGTGAATCGCCGCCACTACGGCGGTCGCGGTTAATGCGCGGGAGTTCGTGCGAGCGGCCGAAATCGGCATGGCGCCGGAGGCAACAGTATGCGAGGCCTGCATGTTAGCGTGGCAGCGCGCTGCCGAGGCAGTGCGTCGGACAAGACAGCGTCATGTTCGGAAGATCAGCAGCGAGATAAGCAAAGTAGTCACGAAACCAATCAGCAATTCCATCTCGAACTCCTTTGGACGGGATGAGCAGGTAGCTGGCTGGTACGGAGACTGGCTTGCTGACGGCAGTGGAATAACGCGCAATGCAGACGCGTAATGCAGCGCCTGATATGGCGCTTGAAGCATTGAGACGCCGGGCGCCCGATCGCGGCACGCGCCGCGACGCCCAAGCTGGTGTCAGGCGGCCTTGCGTTCGTAGAACGTCAGCGGCGCGGTCTGCACGTGATGCTCGACGCCGCAGCGGCTGGCGCATACGCCGCTTTGCAGCATGACGTCGCGCACCGATTCCTCGCACTTGCCGCAGCACGAAGCAACACCGAGTTCAAACTGAAGTTCGTCGAACGAGTCGACGCCTTCCGCGATCGAGGAACGGATCGTTCGGTCGGAAACTGACTTGCAGACACAGACAATCATGGCAGGGCGTCATAGCTAACGTTAATGGGAATTATTATCATTTTGTCGGAGCCGTTTGGCAAGCGTCTTGCCTGATTTTTTGTAACAAAACCAGACTCTTAGAAGGGTTTCGTCAATGGCGCAGCTTCGGCGCGTGCGGCGGATTGCACGCGAAAACGGCTGAAACGGGCGCAAAAATGCCCGTGGAGGACGCTTTAACGCCCGCGCGATGGTTTTATGCCGCTTGGGAGTCCGGCGCCGCAGTGCGGCGCGACGGGATTGGCACCCGTTCGACACTCGCGTCGATATGCAGCAGCGAAGCGGCAAGCTGTCGCTGATGCGCGCCATCGTCGGTGGAATAAAAACGGGGCGGAGCAGAACCCGCGCCTTGCGTGGCTGCGCGCAGGCCGTGCTGGTCGAGCACGCGACCCAATTGCCGCGCGATGGCCACGCTCGTGTCGATCAGCGCGAGCCGATCGCCGACGATATCGCGGATCGCCGCGTCGAGAAACGGGTAATGGGTGCAGCCGAGCACCAGCGTGTCGGCGCCGGCGTCGAGCATCGGTTCAAGGTAGTCGCGCAGCAGCGCACGCAATTCGGCCGAGCCGACATCGCAGCGCTCGACGGCCTGGACCAGCCCGTGGCCCGGTTGGCACAGAAACTGGCAATCCGCGGCGTAGCGTTCGAGCAGGCCCTGAAAGCGGGCGCTGCGCAACGTCACCTGGGTGGCGAGCACGCCCGCCACGCGGGTCTTCGATTGCAGCGCAGCCGGTTTGACCCCAGGCTCGACGCCCACCAGCGGAATGGGCAGCTTTTCCCGAACCAGCGCGATCGACTGCGCGGTCGCCGTGTTGCAGGCGACCACCAGCGCTTTCGCGCCCTCTTTGACCAGCCATTCGCCAATGGCAAGGGTGCGGTCGGCGATGAAATCGTCGTCGCGTTCGCCGTAGGGTGCGTAGAGGGAGTCGGCGACATACAGAATCGCTTCGTCAGGCAGTTCCGCGCGGACCGCCCGCAGCACCGACAAACCGCCCAGACCCGAATCGAAAATGCCGACCGGCGCAGGCGTATTGGCACCCGTGACGGCACCCGTGGCGGCACTCGAGTTGGCACCCAGGGCAGATGTGCGGACAGTCGGAGACGGCGGTTGTGCAGGCATAGTCGAAGAGTCTGCGTGTGACGGGGTAGTCAGGAAGAGCAGGGGAAAACCGCAAAGTGCGCGGCAAAGTGCGCCAGTATATCGCCTGTGCGGCGCAGGTCGTCGTGGCTGCGCTTGCAAACGAGCCAGACCATGTGCCGTCGCACGGGCTATTCCAGCGCGCCTCGATCAGGACTCGACGGAGCCCATTGCGGATTGCTGGTAGTTCTGGATACCGACCTTGTCGATCAGATCGAGCTGGGTTTCGAGCCAGTCGATGTGCTCTTCGGTGTCGTCGAGAATCTTCGTGAAGATTTCGCGCGAGATGAAGTCGCGAACGGATTCGCAATACACAATCGCTTCCTTGCAGGTGCTTTGCGAAACCTGTTCGAGCTTCAGATCGCATTCGAGGATTTCTTTGGTTTCCTCGCCGATCAGCAACTTGTGCAGATCCTGCAGATTCGGCAGACCGTCCAGCATGAAAATGCGTTCGATGAGCCAGTCGGCATGCTTCATTTCGCCGATCGACTCGTCGTATTCATGCTTGCCGAGCTTATCGAGGCCCCAATGCTTATACATCCGCGCGTGCAGGAAGTACTGGTTGATCGCGGTGAGCTCGTTCTTCAGTTGCGAGTTCAGATACTCGATAACTTTCTTGTCGCCTTGCATGCTTTTTCCTTGTAGGGGACTTTGGAATTCCAACAACAATAAACGCCATGCCTGAAAAAGCCAAGGAAACAGATGCAACTTTGAGATCTGTTTCCGGCTCCACGCGTTGCGCCGCGCAGCAATAAAAAAGCCGGGACCGAGGCCCCGGCTCTTCGACTCACGTGACAAGCGTTAGCCGCGCATCATCAAGCCGTCGCGACCGGAATCTTGCCGATTTTCGCTTGCCATTCCTTCGGGCCAGTCTGGTGCACGGAGGTGCCGTTCGAATCGACCGCAACCGTCACCGGCATGTCCTGCACGTCGAACTCGTAGATCGCTTCCATGCCGAGGTCTTCGAACGCGAGCACTTTTGCGCTGCGAATTGCCTTCGACACCAGGTACGCGGCGCCGCCCACGGCCATCAGATACGCGGCCTTGTGCTTCTTGATCGCCTCGATCGCGACCGGGCCGCGCTCGGCCTTGCCGATCATGGAAATGAGACCGGTCTGTGCCAGCATCGTCTCGGTGAACTTGTCCATCCGCGTGGCCGTGGTCGGGCCTGCCGGGCCGACCGCTTCGTCACGCACCGGATCGACCGGGCCGACGTAGTAGATCACGCGGTTGGTGAAATCGACCGGCAGCTTTTCGCCCTTCGCCAGCATGTCGGCGATGCGCTTATGCGCGGCGTCGCGGCCCGTCAACATCTTGCCCGACAGCAGGAGCGTCTGGCCCGGCTTCCAGCCCGCGACCTGTTCCGGCGTCAGCGTGTTCAGATCGACGCGCTGGCTGGTTTCCGTATCCGGTTGCCAGTGCACCTTCGGCCATGCGTCGAGCGACGGCGCTTCGAGTTTGGCCACGCCCGAGCCGTCCAGCGTGAAGTGCGCGTGACGGGTCGCCGCGCAGTTCGGGATGATCGCGATCGGCTTGGACGCGGCGTGCGTCGGCGCAGCCATGATCTTCACGTCGAGCACGGTCGAGAGGCCACCCAGGCCCTGCGCGCCGATACCGAGTGCGTTGACTTTCTCGTGCAGTTCCACGCGCAGTTCTTCGATCCAGTCCTGCGGGCCGCGAGCGATCACGTCCTGAATGTCGATCGGGTCCATCAGCGATTCCTTGGCCATCACCATCGCTTTCTCGGCGGTGCCGCCGATGCCGATGCCGAGCATGCCCGGCGGACACCAGCCCGCGCCCATGGTCGGCACGGTCTTGAGGATCCAGTCGACGATCGAATCCGACGGATTGAGCATCGCGAACTTCGACTTGTTTTCCGAGCCGCCGCCCTTGGCCGCGACCTGCACGTCGACCTTGTCACCCGGCACGATCTCGTAGTGGATCACGGCCGGCGTGTTGTCCTTCGTGTTCTTGCGCGCGCCTTCGGGCGGGCTCACGATCGACGCGCGCAGCACGTTGTCCGGGTTCAGGTAACCGCGGCGCACGCCTTCGTTGATCATGTCGGTGACGCTCATCGTCGCACCGTCCCAACGCACGTCCATGCCGACCTTCACGAATACCGTGACGATGCCGGTGTCCTGGCAGATCGGGCGCTTGCCTTCGGCGCACATGCGGCTGTTGGTGAGGATCTGCGCGATCGCGTCTTTCGCTGCGGGGCTCTGTTCGAGTTCGTAAGCGCGGCCCAAGGCCTGGATGTAGTCGAGCGGATGGTAATAGCTGATGTACTGAAGCGAATCAGCAATGCTCTGAATCAGATCTTCCTGTTTGATGACGGTCATGGCTAGCTCAGTGAGGACAACGGCGCTTGTGGTCAGATCGCGGCACAGTGCGGTCAGTCGTGCGCCTTCATGGGAGTGGAAACTTTTGCGGTGCCTACGGCATGCAGTGCCGTGGGTTCTGCGAAATGCCTGGGATGCGTATGCGTGGTCAAGCGGTCGACCAGCGCCATTACCAGCGCCGAAACGAGGAACGCCACGTGGATGATGACCTGCCACATGATCGTGTGGGTCGTGTTCTGGTCGGGGCTGATGAAGGTCTTCAGCAGATGGATCGACGAGATGCTGATGAGCGCCATCGACAGTTTGACTTTCAGCACGCCGGCGTTCACGTGGTCGAGCCATTCCGGTTCATCCGGATGACCCTCGACGCCCAGGCGCGACACGAACGTTTCATACCCGCCGATGATCACCATGATCAGCAGGTTCGAAATCATCACCACGTCGATCAGGCCGAGGACGACCAGCATGATGCTGGTTTCGTCGAGCGTCATCGACGCTGTGACCAGATGCCAGACTTCCTTGAGAAACAGCACGACGTAGACGGCCTGCGCGACGATCAGGCCCAGATACAGCGGCACTTGCAGCCAGCGGCTCATGAAGATGATGACGGGCAGCGGGCGCATCGGGCGGCGCTGACGGGCGGAGTCGAGTCGCGTAGCGGACATAGGCAAGAGTCGGATGAAACGCAGGTGACGAAACACGGACCGGATGCGCCGGCCGGCGTACGCGCGAAGCACGCGGATCAGGCACGCAAACCTGCGGGTGGCGCGGCGCACGGCCGCCGAAGGCCGGCAAAACTGACGTCGGGCGCGCTATTGTACAGCGTCAGATGAAATTGCTGCGGCGCCGCGGGAAGGGCGTGCCGGCCTTTCAGGAGGCGACCGGTGGCACCTGCCGCCGACATTGGTGCCGACCAGCAGCATCGAGGCAATCAGAAGCAGGGCGTAGCGATTCAAGCTGGAATCCGGACGGCTAGTTCAGTTAGCATTGTAAGAAGGCCGTGCGAACCGGCGTAAAGACGCACGGGGCACGGAAGTTGCGGCCTGACGATATGTCATGATGTGATACCTCGCGGTCATGCGCTTATGCGCCTATGCCGCGCGCTAACGCCGGTTCGGCGACAGGTTCGCCTCGCCGCACGCCGCATGACGCGTAGCATGCACGCGTTGTGTCGAGCGCGGCGCGCGGACGTGACGGCATGCTGCGCGAGCGGCCTGGTTAGGGTTTTCGCTGGCAAGCCGATGCCGCTCGCGTAAGTGGCCGGTAAGTTGCAGCGCTTATGTTTGAGCATTAGCGCGGAACGGTCGTCCCGCACGCACCTGTGTTGCGACGCGACATGGGCGCACGGTGCGCACGAGCGGTCCGCAGTGCGGCGGTCATCGGCGATCGGCGCGCGAGGGTTGGCGACAGCGCGCCGCGCATTGCGGCGCTCTCAGGACACGGCGCGTCGCTGGCGTGCCGGCACAGGTTTTCCGTTTCATCTTCACCAAGGGGTTGTCGATGTCTGCGATTGAATCGGTTCTTCAGGAACGCCGTGTTTTCCCGCCCTCCGCTGAAGCAGCGGCAGGCGCGGCGATCTCCGGCATGGACGCGTACCGGGCGCTGGCCGCCGAAGCGGAGCGCGATTACGATGGTTTCTGGGGGCGCCTCGGCCGAGAGACGCTCAGCTGGCACAAGCCCTTCACCAAGGTGCTCGACGAATCGAAAGCGCCGTTCTACACATGGTTCGAAGACGGCCAGCTGAACGCGTCGTATAACAGCATCGACCGTCATGTCGAAGCCGGCAACGGCGCGCGTGTCGCGATCGTGTTCGAAGCGGACGACGGCACCGTCACCAACGTCACCTATCAGGATCTGCTGCAACGCGTATCGCGCTTTGCGAACGCGCTGAAAAAGCGCGGCGTGAAGAAGGGCGATCGCGTGGTGATCTATATGCCGATGTCGATCGAAGCCGTTGTCGCGATGCAGGCGTGCGCGCGGATCGGCGCGACGCATTCGGTGGTGTTCGGCGGCTTCTCGTCGAAGTCGCTCAATGAGCGGCTGGTGGACGTGGGCGCCGTTGCGCTCGTGACCTCGGACGAACAGATGCGCGGCGGCAAGGCATTGCCGCTGAAAAACATCGCCGACGAAGCGCTGGCGATGGGCGGCTGCGAAGCGGTGACGAGCGTGATCGTCTATCAGCGCACCGGCGGCAAGATCGCATGGAACGAAGGCCGCGATCTGTGGATGCACGAACTCACGCAGGCCGAATCGGATCAATGCGCGCCCGAATGGGTCGGCGCCGAGCATCCGTTGTTCATCCTGTACACGTCCGGTTCGACGGGCAAGCCAAAGGGCGTGCAGCACAGCACCGGCGGCTATCTGCTGTGGGCCGCGCAAACCATGAAGTGGACCTTCGACTGGAAGCCCAGCGACGTGTTCTGGTGCACGGCCGACATCGGCTGGATCACCGGCCATAGCTACATCACCTATGGACCCTTGACGCTTGGCGGCACCCAGGTCATGTTCGAAGGCGTGCCGACGTATCCGAACGCCGGGCGCTTCTGGGAGATGATCGCGAAGCACAAGGTGTCGTTGTTCTACACGGCGCCCACCGCGATCCGCTCGCTGATCAAGGCCGCCGACGCCGACAGCAAGGTGCATCCGAAGAGCTACGACCTGTCGTCGTTGCGCATCATCGGCACGGTCGGCGAGCCGATCAATCCGGAAGCGTGGGTGTGGTATCACGAGAACGTCGGCGGCAGCCGTTGCCCGATCGTCGATACATGGTGGCAAACCGAAACCGGCGGCCACATGATCTCGCCGCTGCCGGGCGCCACGCCGCTCGTGCCGGGCTCATGCACGCTGCCGCTGCCGGGCATCATGGCCGCGGTGGTCGACGAGACAGGACAGGACGTACCGAACGGGCAGGGCGGCATTCTGGTCATGAAGCGTCCGTGGCCGTCGATGCTGCGCAATGTGTGGGGCGACCCGGAGCGCTACACGAAGAGCTACTTCCCGGAAGAACTCGGCGGCAAGCTGTATCTCGCCGGCGACGGCGCGGTGCGCGACAAGGAGACCGGCTACTTCACGATCATGGGTCGCATCGACGACGTGCTGAACGTGTCGGGTCACCGGCTCGGCACGATGGAAATCGAATCAGCGCTGGTGTCGAACCCGCTCGTCGCCGAAGCGGCAGTGGTGGGTCGGCCCGATGCAACCACCGGCGAAGCCGTGTGCGCGTTCGTCGTGCTCAAGCGGGCGCGTCCGCAGGGCGAGGAAGCCGTGAAGCTCGCCAACGAACTGCGCAACTGGGTGGGCAAGGAGATCGGTCCGATCGCCAAGCCGAAAGACATCCGCTTCGGCGAGAACCTGCCGAAGACGCGCTCGGGCAAGATCATGCGGCGTCTCCTGCGTTCGCTCGCGAAGGGCGAGGCCATCACGCAGGACGTGTCCACGCTGGAGAACCCGGCGATTCTCGATCAGCTCGGCGAATCGCTCTGAGCGTCGCGCCGCGTCGGTGTCCGAGCGGGGGCGTGTCGAACGATGCGCTCCTGACCTGATGCAGATGGCCACTGCCTGAGCCTGGCCTGTCGATGCCACCGCGCGGACAATCCCGATTGCCTGCCCGGTGGCTTTTTGATACATAGGCGCATGGCCGCGCCGCACCATTCCTCTCACGCTACGCTTAATCCCGCGCCCGAACCGCCTGCGGTCTCGGCGGCGATGGCGCACGCGCATCGAAAGTACTGGCGCTTCAATCTTGCGCTGATCGCAACGCTGATGACGCTCGGGTTCATCGTGTCCTTCGTGCTGCCGGTGATCGCGCCGGCTTTGGCGCAGGTGCGTGTCGGCGGCTTCAGGTTGCCGTTCTACTTTGGCGCGCAGGGCGCGATTCTGATCTACTTCGCGCTGATTGTCGTGTATATCGTGCTGATGCAATGGGCCGACCGTCGCCTGCAACGCGCTTTCGATGCCGATGCGCGTGCCGATGCCAGAGCGGACCTCGGCGCTGCAGCCGGCGCGCCGGCCACGCACGGACACTGAGCCGATGAAGCTCACGCACCGGCTGATCCGCTCGTACGCGCTGTATACGCTCGGCTTCCTGCTGTTCATCTACGTGATGTGGCGCATCGAGCGCACCAGCGGTGCCGGCGTGTGGATCGGCTACGTATTCCTGTTCGTGCCGATCGCGGTGTATGCGGTAATCGGCGTGCTGTCGCGCACGTCCGATCTGGTCGAATACTACGTCGCCGGGCGGCGCGTGCCGTCCGCGTTCAATGGCATGGCGACCGCGGCCGACTGGTTGTCGGCGGCATCGTTCATCGGTCTGGCCGGCTCGATCTATGCGACCGGATACGACGGTCTCGCCTACCTGATGGGCTGGACCGGCGGCTATTGCCTCGTCGCGTTCCTGCTCGCACCGTACGTGCGCAAGCTTGCGCGCTACACGATTCCCGATTTTCTCGGCACGCGCTTTTCGAGCAACGCGGTACGCGGCCTCGCCGCGTTGGCCGCGATCCTGTGCTCGTTCGTCTATCTGGTCGCGCAGATTCAGGGTGTCGGCCTGATCGCGACGCGCTTTATCGGCGTGGATTTCGCCATCGGCATTTTCTGTGGACTGGCGGGCATCCTGGTGTGCTCGTTTCTGGGTGGCATGCGTGCCGTCACGTGGACCCAGGTCGCGCAGTACATCATCCTGATCGCGGCGATCCTGATTCCCGTGTCGATGATCGCGCATAAAGACGGCCTTGGCTGGGTGCCGCAATTGAGCTACGGACGTTTGATGGAGCGCATGGAGCGTCTCGAGAAGCAGGTGCGCGACGCGCCGCTCGAACAGAGCGTGCGCGACGACTATCGACGCCGCGCCGCGTTGATGCAGAGGCAGATCGACACGTTGCCGCAATCGTTCGTCGACGAGAAGCTGTGGCTCACGCAGGAAGTCGCCAATCTGCGTCGTCACAACGGGCCGTTGCGTGACATCAAGGCGCGCGAAAGGGCGCTCGAACAGTTTCCGCGCGATGCCGCCGCCGCGCAGATCGTCTGGACCCAGCGGCGCGACGAAATGCTGATGCGCGCGGCCGCGCCAGTGCCGATGCATGAGCCGTTCCCCGCGACCGACGATGAGGACCGGCGCATTCACGAGCGCAATTTTCTCTCGCTGCTGCTGTGCCTGTCGCTCGGCACGGCGAGCCTGCCGCATATCCTCACGCGCTACAACACGACCACTTCGGTGGCGTCCGCGCGCCGCTCGGTCGGCTGGACGCTCTTTTTCGTCGCGCTGTTCTATCTGACGGTGCCAGTGCTGGCGGTGCTGATCAAGTACGAGATTCTGAGCAACCTGGTCGGCCATCATTTTGCCGATCTGCCGCAATGGCTGATGCAATGGCGCAAGGTCGAGCCGAGCCTGATCAGTCTCGCCGATACGAATGGCGGCGGCATCGTACGGTGGAGCGAGATTCAGATGCAGCCTGATATGGTTGTGCTCGCCGCGCCGGAGATCGCTGGGCTGCCGTACGTGATGTCGGGGTTGATCGCAGCCGGCGCGCTGGCCGCGGCGCTGTCGACCGCGGATGGTCTGCTGCTCACGATCGCCAATGCGTTGTCGCACGATGTGTACTACCACATGGTCGATCCCACCGCATCGAGCCAGCGGCGCGTGACGATCTCGAAGATTCTGTTGCTGGGGGTGGCG
The DNA here is from genome assembly GCF_900019265.1 of Paraburkholderia ribeironis. Lineage (GTDB taxonomy): Bacteria > Pseudomonadota > Gammaproteobacteria > Burkholderiales > Burkholderiaceae > Paraburkholderia > Paraburkholderia ribeironis. Next base: position 63,707 of record NZ_CYGX02000071.1, on the reverse strand, counting down.
CTGTTTGCGTCGTATGTGGCGTCGTTGAATGCGGGCAATATTCTGTTTCTGGTGGGCGCGGCGTTTTCGCTCGCGGCTTCGAGTCTGTTTCCCGCGCTGGTGTTAGGCGTGTTCTGGAAGCGCACGACCCGGCTCGGCGCGGTGGCCGGCATGCTGGCGGGGCTGCTCGTGTGCATCTACTACATCGTCTCGACGTATCCGTTTTTTACGCAGATGACGGGCTTCACGGGTGCCCACTGGTTGGGCATCGAGCCGATCAGTTCGGGCGTGTTCGGCGTGCCGGCGGGTTTTCTCGTGATGATCGGCGTGAGTCTGATCGACCGGAAACCGGATGCCTATACGATCGCGCTGGTGGACTATATCCGGCATCCTTAGACGGGTTTGCGCATGGGTCTGGCGCGAGGCGCGAAGTTTGCTATAATTCGGCTCCCCGCCGGAGAGATGGATGAGCGGTTTAAGTCGCACGCCTGGAAAGCGTGTATAGGTTAATAGCCTATCGGGGGTTCGAATCCCCCTCTCTCCGCCAGAATTTCCATCAAAGCCTTGTCTGGCTCGCATCGGGGCAAAACCTCCCAGCGCAATGTCGACTTCGACCGCTACGAAGCGCACGGGCGGCTTAAACTAAAGGCGAGGCATCGCGGCCCGCTTTCCGTTTCTACCCGTCAAACGTTGAAATGTCGGCTGCCAGCCACAGATAGTATGCGACCAAGAGGGCCGCCGCGCAGGAATTAAAGTCGATTAATTCCTGCCAATAAATCAGTGGCTTAGCCCTCACAGCGGTTTAGCATCCTCGTGCGCCATCCTCCGGCGATCCTGTACAATGATTGCAACCGTTAACGGTGCTGTTAACTTTTGGCGCCTTCCGCCACTGCTTGTAAGCACCATATTATTTCACCGGAGAGCCCTATGAGCACCAAAGACACGAAGAAGACCTCGGTCACGGCCTCCGTTCGCCCGATGATTGCTCCGAAGCACATTGTCCGCGTCACCACTGATGCGGATCGCCGTAGCGTGATTACGGCCGCTCGCGCGGTCATCAGCGAGCACCGAGACGTCATCAAGGCGCTTGCCAAACGATAGCCGATGCTGGATGCCGCTTTTGTCCTTCAAATTCACGATGAAATTTTGAGGGACGAACCGGGGCTAGCTGGTTTCGCGGGCCCCGGTTTCGCTGGCCTTGAAAGCGCACTCGCACGCATTGACAACTGGGCCGTATATGCAGGTCTCAATGACGTTTTCGGGACGGCTTCCATGTATGCAGTGGCGATTGCTCGCGGTCACATTTTTAACGATGCCAACAAACGAACGGCTCTCGTCGCCGCGCTCACGTACCTGAAGCTGCAAGAAATAGACGTGCAACGGGATGCTCGTCTTGAAGACCTGATGGTCGAGGTTGCTGAAGGCGTCCTCCAAGTTCAGGAATTTGCCAATATCCTTGCGAGCATCGCGCTAGGATTTGATGACTTTAATTCAGTTTGATTAAAAGCTGTCTCGCGCGCTGGGTGTCCATTGCGCCGTGACTGATAGGCTGGCAACGTCAACCGAAACGGGCCCATTCAAAGGCCGTTTCGGTTGGGCACTACCTATGTCGGTGTCTACGTGGCGCGCGGCGGTACAGTTCGAGCGCATCACCGCGAGCCTCGCCGCAGGCGAAGCAGCGCCAGTTACCGCGCGCCATGTGGATGCTCAGACTCGGATGGTCTCCGCCGTGGATCGCGCAGCGCACCTGCGTATAGCCTGATCCGTTCGGCTTCGATGGATGTAGGTCAAGCAGTCCGAGCACGTCGACAACAGACGGCAGACGATCTCTGTTGAATCGATTCTACAAGGACTGCATATTGGCTGAGATACTTCGTCTCTCTACGCGATGGCGCATTTCAGTCCTCTTGAGTCGTTCTAGCCAAGGAGTTGTGAGGGCCTTGCACTGACCTCACAAATTCATCGACGCCGAGATAGAACTCATCCATGAACGCGTCGACAAGCTGGTCGAACTCGTCGTCGGTCTGACCGCACACAATTCGGACGTTGGCATTGATCCAATAGATCCATAGCGGCTCCATCACTTAGCAAACCGCCTTGGCCGTCCGTGAGCACGCGACGGCCGGCCTCGCGCGCACGGGACAGTAGGGTTGACAGACCGGAACACAGGAACCGGCGAGTGCTCCCCTACCGCGTTGACCCACCCACACACCAGTGACACGTGTCGCCCTTTAATCGAATTTTCCTTACACCTATACGCGCGAGAGGGCTGCATAGGCGATCGCGACAATTCCGCCGATCGCGAGGCCTGCAATCAAAAGGCGGCCGCCCGCCTACCTTCGCATATGCTCGCGTCAGTCGAGCAGACCGGAATAACTCTTCGCGAAGTCGAGACGGCGGGGTCTCGCTGTCGGCAGGCGACGCGTGGTAAGCGCAAGCATCTCGGGCAGTGTCAGCGCCGGCCTCGATTGGCCGTGGCTCTGAAGGTCGCATGTCGACCGACAGCCGTTATCCGTCCATCGATGGCAATTTGATGCCGCTCTCATACGCTCCACGCTCGCCTGCTTCTACCCGAACCGATCTAGTTCAGAGGATTTGGAGGCGACCAGCAAAACCGCTGCGTTCGGTCCCGGATGCGGACGCGGGCTCCAGCCAAAAGCTGGCGACTGAGGAGGAAACGTCTCCGTCACGGTTGACGTAATGCCTGCAGTCGCAAGGACTCGGCGTACTCGTTCGATTTCGCTAGGCACGGGCGAACTGCAGAACGGCGGGCTCATGCCGACCACGAGGCCATAGATTGGCGTTCCAAGCTGGAGTGCTGCGTACCCGATATTCCACCCGGCTTCGGCGAAAGCATCTCTAAGCTGTTTCGCGTACTCTGAAGCTTCGTGGTCGCTTGCGACGTGTGGCACCCAAACGTTTTGTGGTCCCTCGACTTTGGCGGCCATTATGAGCGCTGTACGTTGATCGTCGGTGAGATTGCGTCGAGCAGTTCGCCCACGCAGTCGCTCGATTTCGAAACGAGCACTTTCCAGTTCAGCCCGGGACGCTCGCTCGCGAACGATGCCGGCAACATAGGTAATGCACATTGCGAGAAATGAGAACAAACCGACCAAGCCGACGACCTTTGCGGAAGCCTGCTGAAACGCCGCGACACACGAACCGAGAGCTGCGGCAATAGCTAGCCAGTTTGCAACCCGCCACGCCCATTCCACAGTCCCTGGTGCTATGCCTGAAAAACGCAGCTTCATTTCGCGACCTCGCGCAAGTCTGATTGCGGATTCCTATTATGCCGGGGATTTCGCGAGCTACCACCGAAGGGCATGCCGGTCGCCGCGAAGAAGGCTCCTGCTGACCCGCCGCTGACCGTGCGCGGACCCAAAAGAGACAATCGCTGGCTCTGATAATGGTCATTCGCGATGGCTCAAGCGCTCTTGGCCAACGATTTCGCTCCGCATGCCATCCATCATAAAAGCCTCGCCGTCCTTCAACGTTTGATATGGCATTTGCTGACGCTCGTAGTATTCGACTTCCTCGCCGACTGTTGCCGACTCACCCCTGAATTTTCGCCCGATTCACGCTGAATTCACGGACGCGTACGGGTCGCCGGGCATGACCGAGGAGATTGAGGGTTTCCGGTCAGCAAGGCACGCGTGGAGCGCTTGATGAGCGAGAACGGCATCCGGGCACGTCATAAGCGCCGTTTCCGGGCAATTCCAGGCACAAGTTGCCGGTCGCGCCGAACCTGCTGAACCGTGAGTTCAGAAGGTCAATAATCTGTTATTTGTCGATTCGCTTCAGTACGGCGCGCTGATCAAGACGCAGCTAACAGCATCGTCGCCCGCATGCAGCGAGCAAAGCACAAGGCCCGGCGCACGACATTTAAAATACCACCGCATCGCCATCAATCCCCCAACAACCCCACCATCGGAATCGCCGGCGTTCGTCCCGCGATCAGGTCGGCCGTAATTCGAGCCGATCCATGTGACATGGTCCAGCCGATATGACCATGCCCGGTATTCAGATAAAAATTCCGATACTTCTTGCGACCAAAAAACGGCAAGTTCGTCGGCGTCATCGGCCTGAGCCCGGCCCACATTTCGGCGCGATCGTAGTTCGCGCCGGCAGGGTAGAGTTCCTGCGTCACTCTCTTCATAAACGCAAAATCAGAAGGCTTGTGGCTCGTGTCGTAGCCGGCAAACTCCGCCGTTGCGGTGACCCGGATCCGCTCGCCGAAGCGAGAGATTGCGACCAGGTTGTGCTCGTCGACCGCTGCAACGGTTGGCGGCAAGGGCCGGCCATCGATCGGAATCGTGAGGGAGTATCCCTTGATCGGATAGATCGGAAGATCGATGCCGATCTGCCGGCCAAGAATTGGACTGTAGGAGCCAAGGGCGAGCACATACGCGTCGCCTTTCACAAGGCCTCGACTCGTTCTTATGCCCACCACGTCCTGCCCGGCGGTTTCGAAGCCGTCGATGGTGGTGTTCGTCAGAAGCGTACCGCCACGCGCGACAATCTTTTCCGCAAGGGCGCGGGTGAACTTCGCAGGGTCTCCGGTTTCATCGGTTGGGCAATGAATGGCGCCCGCTATCTTGTCTTTTGCCGAAGCCAGAGACGGATCGAGTGCGACGACCTGATCGCGGTTGAGAACCCTGATGACTTGCCCATCGGATTCCAGCAACTTCATGTGTGCGACTCCGCGGTCCAGCGCTTCCTGACTCCGATGGAAATACAGAATTCCGCGGTCATTCCGATCGTATTCAATGTCGTTCTCAGCGATCACATCCTGCAGCACGCGTTGCGAGTAGGCGGCAAGCCGATGCTTGAGCAGAGTGTTCCTGCGTGCCTTCTCTGACGTGCATTCCATCAGGAAGCGCCACGACCAGCTGTACAGCCTGGGATCTGCCGAGAACCTGAAGCGCAACGCCTGATCCTTCAACACCAGCGATTTGAGCAGAATCATTGGCGCTTTGGGTGAAGACCAGACAAAGGAATGTCCGGGCGCGATCATCCCTGCATTACCCCAACTGGTTTCCGCAGCGACGACAGGCTGCCGCTCGACGATCACGACCTCATGGCCATCCTTCTGTAACTGGTACGCGGTCGTCACACCGACTACACCGCCGCCGAGCACGATAACTCTCATAATGTCCTCAGAGGCAAGAGCCTGCGGCCATCAACGGCAGCGCGGCGTTGCTCCAGCCTTTGTTCGCCCTGGCATTAAAAGAGGGCATTGCTGGTGAAAGTAAGCCTGTGTGCGATACGGGGCAATCGTACGATTCGCGCTGCAGCAGTCTCACTTCCATTGCGGCTGATTCAGCACCATTCCGTGCTGCCCTCTGTAAGCCGCCACAGCCGGTGGCGTCCACCCGTCCAGCATCTGTGGCGCGAGTTGCCAGACCTCGATGCCAAGCGGACGGCACACGTCCAGCGGATCTCGCGCGTCGGGTCCCCACATCGGCACTGACAGATCGCCGCCCGGACAGGTCGACAGCGCGCACAGCAAATCGATCTCCGCGAAGAATTCGAGGTAATCGCCTTTCTTCGCCGGGCACGCCTTCATGAAGTACTTGTCTTCGAGATTCAAGCCGGTGCACTGGAACACGTTGAGCACGTCGTGGACGTCGTACTCGGTCAATCCATACGGGGCGATGGCGCGCGTCAGATTGGAGTGGCAGTGGAAATGAAAATCCTCGCCGCTCAGCATCCGGTTCACATACGGGTCGCAGCGCGTGCCGAGCAGATCGTGGACACGGCCGCCGTGCTCGTCGACACCGTAGCCTGCGAGACTGTCATCGGTGATGGTCACCATCGGACGCAGGAACGGCAGCGTCGACCACAGACGGTCGAACGTGCTCACGTGCGCCTGCTGCAACTGGCGCGTGCGCGATGCCCACATGCGCTCGCGCGGGTTGTGCCGGTTCCACAGGTTCAGGTCGGCAACCTGCGGACCTTCGATCGTGACAATGCGAAACACGTGGCCAGCCGGCACGGTCCACGCCTGCCCCGAACGAATCGGCACGACGATCGATTCAACCAGCGTGCGGGTGTCGTGCTGTGAAGCGATGCGCTGATAGAACGTCTTGTCGACGTCGAGCGCGGAGCCTTTGGTGGACTGATAGGCAGCAGGGTAATTCAGCATGATGGATTCCTCCTCGAATTCAGGCCGGCGCCGCGCCGCGCTCAGGCGTCGTCGTCATCGCTCCGGGTCGACGCAGCATCTTGTCCACCTCGCCGGCGTGCAGTTCTTCGACGTGGATCATCTGGCGTGCGTATTCTTCCAGCGCGACTGAACGATCTTCCGTCAGCGTCAGGAGGTCCCGGTACAGGTCAAGCGCGACTTTCTCGGCTTCGAGCGATTCACGCAGAATGGAAGCAATGTCGAAGATGTGCGAGTCGAGGAGCGGACCGATCGCGAGAGACGGGTAGGCGCCCAGCGTGGTGATCCATTCGCCGGCCTGCTGAGCGTGCATGAGCGATTCGTCGGCCTGTTGCCGCAGCCACGCCACAATGGGGATGCGACCAAATCCAAATACCAGCAATGAATAGTGAGTATAACGAACTACACCAGCCAGTTCCGACTCCAGAATCCGGTTCAGCACGGCAACGACCTTTTCCTTATCGATCTCTGACATGTTTGCCTCCATTGCGTTTGACCCATTTCAACCGATGCCATTTGACCGGTTAGCGGGCTACTCTGCCGCGATAGCACTGCCGCCCAGATAGGCGGCGCGGACCCGGCTATCCTGAGCCAGCTCCTGGGCGGACCCCGCGAGCGCGATGCGCCCGCTTTCCAGCACGTAGGCCCGATGAGCGATACGCAGCGCCTGGCGGGCGTTCTGCTCGACGAGGAGAATCGAGGTGCCTTCGCGGCAGATGTCGGCGATCATGCCGAAGATCGCGCGAACCAGCTTCGGCGCGAGCCCCATCGAGGGTTCATCCAGTACCACGATACGCGGGCGCAGCATCAGGGCGCGGGCAATTGCCAGCATCTGCTGTTCGCCGCCGCTGAGCGTGCCTGCCAGCTGACTGCGTCGCTCGCCAAGCCGCGGGAAAGTCGCATAGAGCTGATCCCTTCGTTGTTGCAGCGCCGCACTGTCACGCCGGATCAGATAGCCGCCGAGATGCAGATTTTCCTCCACCGTCAACGCCCCGAAAATGCGCCGCCCCTCCGGTATATGACCCAGACCCAGCGCGACGATCTGGTGTGCGCGCAGTCCCGTCAGGCGCAGGCCATCCATCGCGATCTCTCCCGCCCGCGGCCGGATCAATCCGGAAATCGCCCGCAGTGTGGTCGTTTTTCCGGCGCCGTTGCTGCCGAGCAAGGCGACGATTTCGCCCTGCGCGACGTCCAGCGAGATGCCGTGCAGCACTTCGAGTTTTCCGTAGCTCACACGCAGATCGCGGATTTCTAGGAGTCCCACAGCGATTTCTCCCCGGCAGTATCGTCGCTCGCCTCGTCCTTTCCGGCTGTGCCGAGATAGGCATCGATCACGCGCGGATCCGCCTGGATCGCGGAGGGCTGACCCTCGGCGATGATGACGCCGTGATCCATCACGATGATCCGGTCCGACACGCCCATCACCAGCATCATGTCGTGCTCGATCAGCAGCACCGTCACGCCATGATCGCGGATTCGCCGGATCAATTCCATCAGCGCTTGTTTCTCGGTGGGGTTCATGCCCGCTGCGGGCTCGTCCAGTAGCAGCAGGCGAGGGTAGCTGGCGAGCGCGCGGGCGATCTCCAGCCGGCGTTGGTCGCCGTAGGGCAGATCGGCGGCGCGCTCGCCCGCCCGGCCTGCGAGACCGACGAAGGCGAGCCAGCGCAGGCCCTCGGCCCAATGATCTGCCGTTTCGGCACGCGCTGCAGGCAACCCCAGCAGCTCGGCTCCGAGCGTTGTCCGGAGTCGATGATCCATGCCGGTCAGGACGTTTTCGAAGGCCGTCATGTGGCCGAACAGACGGATGCCCTGAAACGTGCGCGCCATGCCTTGATGGACGATGCGATGAGGCGCCCCACCGGCAAGTCGCTTGCCGCACCAGACGATCTGGCCACCGGTCGGACGGATCACGCCGGTCAGGCAATTGAACACGGTTGTTTTGCCGGCGCCGTTCGGACCGATCAGGCTCAGGATCTCGCCGCTGTGCACCATGAAGCTGACACCGCCGACTGCCAGCACGCCACCGAAGCGCCGCTGCATGTCGCGGACCTCCAGCAGGATTTCATCGGTGGCAGCGTGGCTGGGCACCGGGGCCTGATCGGCGGCGGTGCTCTTGCGTGGCGGCGCGACGCGACGCAGCGGTGCCGGCCATAGCCCTTGCGGCCTCAGCAGCATCAGGATCACGAGTCCGATCGCGAAGGCGAAGATGCGCCAGAGGTTGAGAAAACGCAGCACCTCCGGCAGGCCGGCGACGATGATGGCGCCGAGGATCACGCCGGGAATGCTGCCCCGGCCGCCGAGCACCACCACGATCAGGATCGTGACGGACTGCAGATAGGTGAAGCCCGTCGGGTCGATGGTGCCGAAGCGGGCGGCGAACAGGCTGCCCCCCAGCCCGCCGATCAGGGCGCCCATCACGTAGGCGAGCAGCTTGACGCGCAGCGTCGGCACGCCGACCGCCTCGGCGGCTGCCTCGTCCTCGCGGATGCTGGTCCAGGCGCGGCCGAGCCGCGACCGGCCGAGCCGTATGGCGAACACGAGCACCAGCACGAGGAACGCCATGCCCAGTTCGTAGAGCGCCGGCGGCGAACTGATCTCGAAACCGAACAGGCTGGGGCTGGCGATGCCGAAGATGCCGTTCGGGCCGCCCGTGATGTCGAGATTGGTGGCGACGATACGCGTGATTTCGCCGAACCCCAGCGTGACGATCGCCAGATAGTCGCTGCGCAGGCGCAGGGTGGGATAGCCGATGACGATGCCCGATACCGCGGTGAACGCGAGACTGAACGGCAGCGTTTCCCAGAACGAGAAGTGCAGCAAGGTTTCCAGCAACGCCGTCGTGTACGCGCCGATCGCGAAGAAGGCCGCGTAGCCGAGATCGAGCAGTCCCGCATAGCCGACCACGATGTTCAGCCCGAGACCCAGGATCGAATAGGTGATGATAGTCAGGCCGACATCGACGATATAGTTGCTGGCGACAGCGGGCAGCGCCACGGCCGCGGCAAGCAGCGCGCCGCCGGCAAGACGGGCCCAATGCGCGGAAGCTTCGCGGGCGCTCATGGATTACATTCTCTCGACGACGCGTTCGCCGAAGAGACCAGTCGGCTTGATCACGAGTACGCCGATCAGCACGCCGAACACGAACACGTCGGTCCATTGCGACGAGACATAGCCCGCGCCGAAGGCTTCGAGCAGGCCAATCAGGATGCCGCCCGCCATCGCGCCCGGGATGTTGCCGATGCCGCCGAGCACGGCGGCGGTGAACGCGCGCAGGCCCAGCACGAAGCCCATGAAGAAATTGATCTGCGTGTAGTAAAGCCCTTCCATGACACCCGCCACGGCGGCCAGCACCGAACCCAGCAGGAAGGTCAGCTGGATCAGGCGCTCGACGTCGATGCCCATCAGACGCGCGGCGTCCTGATCGATCGCCAGCGCGCGCATCGCGGTGCCAAGGAAAGTGTGATGAACGAAGAAATACAGCGCCAGCATCAGTGCCAGGCTGGCCACGACAATGCCGATCTGCGCGAAGGTGATCTGTACGCCGTGCAATTCGAATCCCGTATGGGTCAGCACATGCGGATAGGTGCGAAAGCCCGCGCCATAGATCAGCAGCACCCCATTTTGCAGCGCCAGCGAGACGCCCAGTGCCGTGATCAGAATCGACAGCCGCGGCGCGCGCAGCAATGGCCGATACGCGAGCCGCTCGATCAGCAGGCCGAGCGCGCCTGTGGCCGTCATCGCGGCCACCAGGGCGATCAGCAGCACCAGGGCGAGCGGCAGATGCGCGGACGCGAGCACCATCAAACCGGTCCAGCCGATGAACGCGCCGACCATGAACAGATCGCCATGAGCGAAGTTGATCAGCCGGATGATTCCGTAGACCATCGTGTAGCCGAGGGCGACGAGGGCATAGAACGAGCCGGTCGTCAGCCCTTCGACGACGAACTGGAAGAAGTCGCTCATGACGGGGCGGGGCGCGCTAAAACGCCTATTTCATGGCCGCCCAATGTCCGCTCGCATCCTGCCTCTGGTAGGGCTCGAAGTTGTCGTTGTGCACGATGATGGTGATGTACACGGCTTTGCTGCGGTCCCCCTTCGGATTGAAGCCGATCGTTCCGGTCGCGCCAGGGTAGTTCGAGATCTTGTGCAGGGCACTGGTGATCGCGGCGGGCTGCGCCGATTTTGCGTCCGCGATGGCTTTCGCCGTGACCCCGACGGCATCGTATTCGTACACCGAGTATGGTCCCGGCCCTTGCCCGTAGGCCTTCGTATAGTCATCGACGTAGGCGTGCGCGCCGCTCAGGAACTGCGCGAGCGGCGCCGTCGTGATGATCATGCCGTCGGCGGCGGGACCGGCGGTCTTCATCAGCGTGGGATCATTGGTGGCGTCGCCGCCCATGATGGTCATTTTCAGACCCAGTTGCCGCGCCTCCTTGACCATCAGGCCGGCTTCGGAGAAATAGCCCGTGTAGTAGATCACGTCGGGTTTCAGCGAGGCGACCCGCGTCAGCGTCGGTGAGTAGTCCATCTGACCGGGCGTGATCGAATTGGCGTAAACGACATCGACGCCGCTCTTCTTCAGGGCTTCCACGGTGTTCTGGGCGAGACCCTTGGAGTAGGTCGTGTTGTCGTCGATCACCGCCGCGCGCTTCGCGTGCAGGACGTCTTTCATGAAGCTTGCGGCGAACGGGCCCTGCTGGTCGTCACGGCCGATCGTGCGGAACACGTTGTCGTACCCCATCTCGGTCAATTGGGGATTGGTCGACGCGTCCAGCACGTAGGGAATCCCGGCGCGATGAAAGGTTGTCGACTCCGGCAACGCCGCGCTGGAGCAATAGCCGCCCGCTACCGCGACAACGCCCGCATCGACGAGTTTCTGCGCCGCCTGCACCGCTGTTTGCGCATCGCAGGCGTCGTCCTCCGGCACCAGCTCGATCTGTTTGCCGAGCACGCCCCCAGCCGCGTTGATTCTGGCGGCCGCGAGCTTCGCGCCGTTGACGATGTCCGTGCCGGCATTGGCACTGCTGCCCGACAGCGGGACCGGCACACCGATCTTGATGGTGGAGCCCTGGCTTAGCGCCGAGCCGGGAGCCATGCCAAAGAGCAGGGCCACCGCGGCCGCGACGGCCGCGATTGTCGTTTGCCGCAAGCTCCGGTCTACACCGGGCCAGTCATTCTTCTGAGCAAACATGTTAGTGACTCCTTATTGTGAAAGGGATCGGACGATCCGCCACACGGATAGACCGGTGACATCAGAAAACAGACGGAAATGGGCGATGCACGCGATTCATACGCGCCAGGTCAACAGCGTGACTGCCGGTTCGCCGCAGCGCTGGCACGAAAGCGCTTCTTTCATGATAGGAGGCGGTTTGCGCTGGGACGGTATAGGGTATTTGCGTATAAACCATTACACAAAGGCGCCGGCAATCCTCTACCTTTAAAAGGCAGTGACGGGAGGCACTCGCGAACCCGGACGCGACATGACAGGATGACTCTGAAATGAGTGTGATTGGACAGCAGGATGACGCGTATACGAGGCTCGATTTCACGCTGGACGACGGCATTTGCCGACGTGCCGCGATCGGCCTCGTGGTGCTCGCCACTGATCATACGATCGAGCATGAATGGCGTGGCTTGCTGAAACAGGACGGCGTGGCGTTCTACGAAAGCCGTGTGTACAACTCGGCGGAGATCACGCCCGAACGGCTGGCGGAAATGGAGGACCGCATTGCACCTGCGGTCGCGCTGATTCGTCCGGCCGAGCGTATCGATGTCGTGGCGTTCGGCTGCACGTCCGCGTCGATGGTGATCGGGGAGGAAAAGGTGTTCGCGCGGATTCGCGAAGCGCGTCCGGGTGTCGCGAGTACTACGCCGATCACCGCGGCGCTGGCGGCGCTTCGTGCACTAGGCGTGCAGCGCGCGGCACTGCTTACGCCCTACGTGCGTTCGATCAACGATTACATGCGCGACTATATCGAGTCCCGTGGCCAGGGCATTACGCGCATGGCGTCGTTCGAGCATGCGAACGATAACGAAGTGGCGCGGATCGATGCGGCGTCGCTGCGAACGGGCGTTGAGCGACTTGCGCGGAATCGTGACGTGGATGCGATTTTCGTTTCGTGCACGAGCTTGCGCATTGCCGGGTTGATTCCGGAGCTCGAGGCCGCGATAGGCAAGCCGGTGATATCGAGCAACTACGCGATGGCCTGGCACGCGTTGCGGCTCGCCGGCGTGAGAGATTGTGAGCCCCATCTTGGGCGGCTGTTTGCGCTGTGACGCGCTGTGGCGTGCCTTGACGTGCGTTGACGTTGTACCCGAGGTCACTTCTGGTTGTCGGAACGGCCGGCACCGAGTGCCTCCAGCAACCGCCGCAGGGCATCCAGTTCCGCGCCGAAGCCAGTCCAGTCTCCCGCCTTCAGTCGCTCGATCGCGCGGTCGTAGTGGGCAAGTGCCTCGCGGGCGCGGGCATCCTCGGTGCCTCGGGCTGGCGATGCCGCTCGCGCGCTCTCCTTGAAAAGCGCCGCCAGGGCTTCGCCCAGGCTGTCTTCCATCACCACATGTTCACCATAGGCGGCGATCACCCGCTTTAACTCCGGCAATTGACCGGACGCTGCGCGCAAATAGAGCGGAGAGACGTAGAGGATCGAGTTCTCGATCGGCACAACCACGAGATGACCGCGAATGACGCGCGAGCCCATCTGGTTCCACAGCGAGATCTGCTGCGAGATCTCGGTATTCTGCTGAATGCGCGCTTCGATCTGGAACGGCCCATAGACCAGCCTGTCCTTGGGAAACGTGTAGACGATGAGCTTGCCGTACCCGGACGGATCGCAACGCGCCGCCAGCCAGGCAATCATGTTCTCCCGCTGGCTCGGCACCATCGGCAACATGAGGATGAACTCGGCGCGTGCGTCGCCTGGGAGTCGCATGATCGTGTAGTACGGCGGCATCGTGCTGGCGGCGCTCCCTCCATCCATACCGACCAGTTCACGAGGAAACTGCCACAGGTCCTCGCGGTTGTAGAAGACCTCCGGCGCGTCCATATGATAGGCGCGGTAGAGTTGCGCCTGGATCAGAAACAGATCTTCAGGGTAGCGGACATGCTGCCGAAGCTGCGGTGGCATCGTGTCCAAAGGCTTGAACACACCCGGGAAGATGCGCTCGTAAGTTCGCAGGATCGGATCGGCGGGATCGCTGACGTAGAAATCGACCGTGCCGTTGTAAGCGTCGACCACGACCTTGACCGCGTTGCGGATGTAATTGGCGCTGTCGCCGAAACCCGGCCGGGAGTAAGGAAACCACTGGCTGATGGTGTAGGCGTCCTGCATCCAGAACAGGCGCCCATTGGCCGCGACGACATAGGGGTCGTGGTCGAGGCTCAGGAACGGCGCGATCGTACGCACGCGGTCCTGAATGTCACGGTGCAGCAGGATCCGGCTCTCGTGTGTGATGTAGTCGCTCAGCAGAATATTGGCATCGTCGAGCTGCCAGGCGAAGAGACTGCGTCGCGCCACACTGCCGATGGCGACGCCGTCGTGCCCGCTGTATGTCGTGTAGGCATTGTCCGCGCCTTTGGGAAAGTCGAATTCCGCTACGCTGCCCTTCACGATGATGTAGTCCTGCTGGTTTTCGCCGAAATAGAGACGCGGTTCGTGAATGGCCGGGCCGCCGCTGGCGACTGGCGGAATATTTCGCAGATAGAAAGAGGGTAGACCCTCGGTGGATTTCTCGGTGACCGGCGACATCACAACGCCATTGCCGTGAGTGAAGATAAGATGCAGGTTCACCCAGGTTTGAGCGCTGGACGCAAGCATCGCCGGTTCCAGTTCGCGCGCCGACAGCATCACTTGCCTGTATCCGGTGTCGAGCTGGTAGCGGTCGATGTCCACCGAGCGAAATTTGTAGTATGTCCTGATCTCCTGCAACTGCGCGTAGGTATCCATCAGCGGTTGCACATCCCATAGCCGGATGTTGTCGATGGTCGCCCGATTGGCCTGCAGCGAGTCGAGAGTCAGTGCCTGCTCGGCCTCGAACGGCTTGACCGCAATCTGTGCGAGACCATAAGCGTGTCGGGTCAGCGCGATATTGTGCTCGATATAGGGTGTTTCCAGTCTCAGCTCGCTCGGTTTGACATAGAAGCGCTGGAACAGCGGTGGATAGATCACGGCGCACACGAACGAACTGCCGAACACGAGCAGCGCGAGAGCTGCAGGCAGCAGATAGCTGCGCCGGCGCAGGTTGACCACAAGGGCCACGGATGAGGCCGCGGCAAGGCCGACAAGCATCCACAGGACCGGCAACTTGACGTGGACATCGGTATAGCTGGCGCCGACCACGACACCGTTGTCGCCATAGAGCAGCAGAAAGCGGTCGAGCCACCAGGACCAGGCCTTCACCACAAGGAACAAACCGAGCAGTGCCGAACCATGAGTGATCGCTGCGGGCGAGAGCTTCTGTGCTGGCCACTGTGGCGCGATGTCGCCGCGCAACCCGTAGACCGCACCCGCCACGATCGCGCTGCAGAAGACCAGCCACAGCAGCCAGTTCTTGAGCGCGACATACGCGGGCAGCGAGAAGAGATAAAAGCTGATGTCCCTGCCAAAGATCGGATCGCGCCCGCCATCAGGCACCTGATAAACGAAGCGAAGTGCAATGTCCCAGTTCGAGATTTCACTGGTGGCGATAAGCAGCCCAAAGACGACTGCGGCGCAAGCGATACTGGAGCGCCAGGGAACGCGCGGCGCGAACAGGTCGGCCAGATCGCCGGTGACTTCCCTCGTACCCGACGGACTGGCTGCTTCCGCTCGCGAGATATCGACGCCCCACGCGTAACGATGCGCCAGAATCCCCGATAGCCAGATCGCGCCCGTCGAGACGGCGAACACGACGGCAAACAGCAGCGCCCTCGCGGAAAGGATTGTCCAGAACACGCGGTCATAGCCGACCGAAGAGAACCACAGCCAGTCGACCAGGATGCCGGTGATGCGTCCGATGACGATCAGGCTGGCGATGACGGCTATCGCCGTGATGGCATAACGTCTCAGGCGCCCCCCGGACTTCACTGCCGACCACATAGTCCCTCCTGTGCGGGCCCGTCGCACATGGCTTGCTGCGACCGGATCAAATGCGCACTGCCGAACTGCGGGGAGCGTGGCTGAACGACCTGTCAACGCAGCCCGGTGGTAGTCCGTGCATAGCCGCTCCATGAACTGTGCGATGCGAGTCCGGATGAAACGGGTTCAGACCAGTTGAATGATTGTAGTCCGATGTGAGATCGATTATTGACGGCTAATGCACGCCGAAGTCGGACTGAAGTCGTCTCAGCTTGGACGGGGTGACGTTGTATTCGCGTTTGAACCAATGTATGAGATGTGAACTGTCGGTGAAGCCGCACTCGTAGGCGATCTGAGTAATGGACCGATCGCTGTTGACCACCATCCATTTTGCGGTATTCAGGCGCATGCCCCTCCAATACTGTAGGGGCGCCACGCGCAGATGCTTCCGGAAAAGTCGGGTGAGTTCTCGTTCAGTCGTTCCGATCGCTTGCGCGATGCTCGCAATTGAACCGGGCTCAAACGTTCGTTGCCTCATCAAACCGACTGCATTCACGACGCGCCGGTCCGGGCAATGCAGGCCGATCTCGGAGTCATTCTTCATGGCCTGGATTTCTTCGAATCCTCGCTTGGCGAGCGCGATCGAACGAGCCGAATGTGTGCACGGTGCCGCAAAGGCAAGGGACCTCGCGGCCCCTTGTCACATCATCAAGGCAACCTGAGATGCCTGCTTACTGGACATTGCCCGGCTGCGCTTGTAGCTGAGCTGCCTGCGCCTTTGCGGCCGCTTGCTCCTGAGCGTGTTTCTTCGCGAGGTGATGACCCACGACGCAGCCGCCGACGGCGCCGATAACAGCATGGTGGCCGGCATAGTGACCGGCAACACCGCCGGCGACCGCGCCCTTGATGCAGCCAGCCGCGGAAGCCGAACCGGCTAGTGCAAATAGAGGAATAGCCAATGCAATGGCCGAAAGTTTTGCTGCTCTCATAGAGTGATCCGGAACGTGGTTGGGGAACGCAGATCGTATCGAATCTGGGCAGAGGAAAAATCAAGAATCGTTATTTCGTCCATTCCCGACGGTCAATTCCTGGCACGACAGTCCAATGACCGGGTCAAGATGACAGGCTTTGCAATCCTGAAGAATCGTTCTACCGGTATTTTACGATTGTTAATCGTTCAGGCGCCCAGTCAGACGTAATGTTTCTCAGGCTTCTTTCCTGGATTGGGAATGCCAAGCCCATGCAAGGAAAGGCGTCCGCCCCTGTTGACATCCGTCCACCCTGAACAAAAAGGAACGTCATGAAGCAAGCTATCCTCGCCCTTGTTGCAGCAGCCGTCATGCTCGGCTCGATTGCGCCGGCCTTCGCCTATGATCATCACCGCGTATGTCACAAGGTCCGGGTCCACCATCACTGGGAGACGCGCTGCCACTCTTAAGCGCCGGCCGACTCCGTCTCTAACCCTGGCGGAAATACGGTGCACCTTCTCGCAGCAGCATGACAGCCGGAAAGACGGCGGAGCCGACCTCGCAAGGGTTGGCTTTTTTTCATGCGCATGTCCGGAGCGAATTTCCGTAGTCGCCGAAACGGACATTCAGTAGATGGCGTACCGAACTTCAGTCATCGTTTTTTCCCGCCACTATTATCTCGTCCCCCGGGGACGCAGGATCTTGTACGAACGCTGGGTTTTTCACGTCAAGAACGCGGCGCACCCGCCTCATTCTCCAACTGCAATGCCCGAGTGACGCGCCCTATGACGTCATCCCAATCGCCTGGCTGCGTTTGCCTGAACAGGCGAGCAGTTGGGTACCACGGTGAGTCGTCCCGGTTGTGCAACCAGCGCCAGCAGCCGTCAAATCTCGACAGAATCCACACTGGTTTGCCGAGCGCCCCCGCCAGATGCGCAACGGACGTATCCACCGTGATCACAAGGTCCAGGCACTCGATGATCGCTGCGGTGTCCGCGAAGTCTTGCACCTGCCCCATCAGGTCAAGTGGCTGCAGTTCTGGCGGAAGCTCGTTGATCTCCGGGCGCGACGTATCGCCCATCTGCAGACTCACAAATATGATACCCGGCACGCGCAGCAGCGGCAGGTAGGCTGAAGCCCTGAGGGAACGGCGGCTGTCGATGACATTCGCGCCAGCTTGACCAGGACGCGGATCCCCTGCCCAGACTAGAAATACGGCCATGCTTCGGTGAAGTGCCCCATTTTTAACAGGACGTGACCAAGGTTGCTGCGCGCCTCGCAATTGTCTGGATTTGCCGAAACCGCGTGACGGAAGTGATGTTCGGCCTCGTTCAGTTGATCAAACGTCTTCAAAACGATGCCAAGGTTGTTGTGCGCTGCGCAATGCTCAGGCGCAAACCTGATTGCTGATCGATAGCATGTTGCGGCTTCCCCGAGACGGCCCAGCAGTTGCATAGCCAATCCCATATTGTAGTGAAGGACTGCAGAATCAGCTTGCAACGTAAGGCCTTGCTGGGCACTGTATATCGCGCTTTCGTAATCACGACAGGCAGTGTGCACAACGCAAAGGGTATTGAACGTTGCCGCGCACGGTTGAATCGCTACTGCCGAACGAATCCAGTGCAGTGCCTCCTGGTTCTGCTTCAACGCGAATGCGATAAGTCCCCGCAGGTGGTGGCTGTCTGCGTCGAACGGTTGCGACTGGAGCAATAGGTCAAGCATCGCCATTGCTTCCGTGTATCGTCCGCTGGAATATGCGGAAAGCGCAGCCTGGTACTGATTCGCAGCGTTGAATGCGCGATCCAGGGCGGCCGAGTGCGTTATTGTTCCCTCTGACGGGGTATTCATAGGATCTCAGCACAGAAAGTTATTCCGATGAGGAAGCCACCGATCAAGCCGGGCGTCCGGCGCATCGAGAGCGCATTCAGATCTTCATCGAGCAGTAACTGATCTCGCCGTGAGCGAAGGACCGTTCTGAATAGAAGTGGCCCCGTGAGAAGGATGGCGGCAGCAACCACGATTGGCGCTACAGCCTGCGCCACCACGTTGCCATAGTGCCCTGACGGATGCCGAAATACCTGAAAATCACAACCACAACTCCCGTGACAATTGCACCAGCGAGCGCCGCGCCAATAAATGTCTGTTGGATGCGTATTCATTTCACTGATTGCCGTCGGTTGTTGGTTGTTGCGGTATGTCGTACAGCGATGCTCGCGCGTCGATTTTTGAGTTCTTTCGCCATTCTCCGCTGGTCCAATAAACGATGGCTTCCTGGAGATCCCTTGGCGCCGCTGCGCGGTCTTCCGCCCCTTGATGTGCGATGGCCGTTTCTCGCGGATCAAATCCTACTCCCGGATCGAGTGCGGTAACGGTCAATAATTGTCAGGAGGAGTCTCGAGTTCTTGCTCGTCGATGGGGGACGATCTACACGGCGACGTCGGACGTCCGAAGCTGGCCGGTTGGTTGGACCTTCTGAGCAATGCCGCCACAAAGCTGCCGCCAGCGCAGGGCGAATGTTTTCGACCGGCGGCTTACGGTGAATGGGGCTGAACGCGCACAGTCGGCCATGCCCCACCGTTCGACGCCATCAATCAGATCGGTGACAATCATGGCCATCAGTCCCAGCAAACGCTGCTGGACGTTTCAGTGAGAGCAACGACGATGCGAAAGAAAATTACCGTCGGTCTGGTTGGCGACTATAACCAGTCGGTGCCGGCGCACCAGGCTATTCCGCTTGCATTAAAGCGAGCGGCAGACGCGAAGCAGATCGAGGTCGAACCTGAATGGGTTCCTACCGTGGAAATCACATCGGTTTCCCGGATCTCTTCGTTTGATGGAATCTGGTGCGTCCCCGCGAGTCCGTACCAGAGCATGGAAGGCGCGCTGCTGGCCATCCGGCACGCCCGTGAAGCGGCAATTCCGTTCCTTGGTACATGCGGAGGATTCCAGCATGTCATCATTGAGTATGCCCGCAACGTGCTTGGCTGGGCCGATGCAGAGCACGCTGAAACGGCGCCCGGCGCCACACGCGCAGTCATTTCGCCGCTTGAATGCGCGCTGGTTGAAACCGTAGCTCTGGTTCGACTCTTCCCCGGGACCCACGTTGCGGCTGCGTATGGAGTCATGGAAACGGCGGAGGGCTATCGTTGCCGCTATGGGCTTAACCCCGATTTCAGAACCTCGCTTGTCTCAGGTCCGCTACGCGTTGCCGGCGATGATGAAGCAGGTGACGTACGAGTTGTCGAAATGGATGATCATCCGTTCTTCGTTGCGACGCTCTTTCAACCCGAGCGTGCGGCGCTCAGGGAAAAGCCAGCACCACTCGTCAATGCATTCGTGGCGGCATGTGCGGAATGACATCCAGCATGTCACTTCGCCGTGCGACCTCGCTTCAGGATATTTGAAAAGTCGAGTAGACATCTCTTTTTGTCCAGTCCATGCGGCGGCTCGGCGGTGGCTCTTGCTGAGCGCATCGGGCAGTGGTCGGCCACTTGCGGACGATCACCCGATTGAACAACATCGTCGACAAAATGAACCGGGTTCTTGCGCGCAGTAGTTGATCATTCAAGTTGCTGACACGTTTACTCTTTGCTGAGACTGGTGAATGGTCATCGAGGCGCTGGCCCGGTCTATCGCGACAGAACTGTGCCTGTCTTATTGACGGCGCATAGCGATAATAGTGCTGATCGCCGAAAACAATTGACCAAGCCGAGGAACGCCGTGAATCGCCGCTATGTCACCGCCGATGTGTTCACAGACGAGAAATTTAAAGGTAATCCGGTTGCAATTGTGCTTGACGCTGCCGGTCTATCTACCAGCCAGATGCAGGCAATCGCCAGCGAGTTCGCGTATAGCGAAACGACATTTGTGTTGCCTCCGCGCGATGCCGCGAATACTGCCTGGGTGAGAATATTTACGCCAAGCCGCGAGATACCCTTCGCCGGACATCCGAATATCGGCACTGCCTTCGCGCTCGCCGCGAAGGCGGAAGCCTGTCAGAAGCGCTTGCCGGACTTGCTTGTTTTCGAGGAGCTCGCCGGCCTGGTTCCGGTCAATCAGTTGAAAGAGGGAGAGACCGTAGTCGGTGCAGAACTTATTGCACCAGAACCGTTGGCGCAACTATCGCAGGTCTGCGCAAACCGGGTAGCGGCTTGTCTCTCACTCAGCGCCGACGATGTCCGGATTGACGCACACGCGCCTCAAGTCGCCTCCGTTGGCCTGCCGTTTCTTGTCGTCGAACTTGCTTCACGCGATGCTCTAAGACGATGCGTACCTGATCTCGTGGCGTTTAAAGGCCTGCTTCCCATTGACGGCGCCGTGTCCATCTACGCCTATACGCGCGATATCGACCGCATCAGGGCCGGAAATGCCTGTGATCTTGAGGCGCGCATGTTCACGCCACGCATGACGGAAGACCCCGCCACAGGCAGCGCCACTGCAGCGATTGCAGCGCTCATTGCGCACGTGCGGGGTTTGCCGGAACTGTCGCTATGCGTTGCCCAAGGAGTTGACATGGGTCGCCCCAGTATCCTCTTTGCAAGAGTCGACTCGTATGGCGGACGTACAAGGATTCGCGTCGGAGGGAAATGCGTCAGCGTCATGGAGGGATCGTTTCAACTTGAAGGTGATAAATGACTGTTCGTCGGCGAGCGTCCGCTGTCGAGAAAGCTGAATGTCCTCTGTGGGCCGACAAGAGCCCGACGCGTTCGGGAGCACGCGGCCCAGTTTCTGTCGCTTCGAAGGATGCCGCTCATGCGAGAGCGCGAAATCGTTGAGTCGGCCGATCACGTATTCGGACACGGCAAGCGTTTCGTCAGTGGAAACAAAAGCACCCGTTTCCGACGTTGCAGGCCCTGTCTTGATGCCGCTCCGGTGTGCCCCACTGCCTCGGCCACTGTTTCAAGTCCGTGGCACGCGTGAGTTGCAGCCGCTGCGCGAGCGCGCTGTTGGGCTCCCCGTCAGCCGCCGCCAGCACGATGCGCGCACGCGTGACCAGCGTGGCCGAAATCGAACGCGCTATCGCAGCTAGTTGCGAGCGCTCATCTTCGCTCAGCATGAGTTCCGCCTTCGGTCTGCCCATGGGCATGCTGACATCGCCCGTTCCGTTGACGTCACCATGTTACGCGCACATAGACTAGTCAAAAACGGAACGGAACACTAGCCGAATTGGCGCGTCCTTTCCATCGCCCCGAAAATTGAGGCAGAATGCCTCGGCGAAGCTGCAAAGCGTGACATCGATCACAACGACACAGACGACTTTGGAGCGACACATGCCACTCCTCAGGGGCAAATGTCCGAAGTGTGCGACCGGCATTACCGTGTTGACGGCTGTTTTCATATCGGGCTGCTCAGGTTCGCCGTCAATCAGCGTGCTCGGCGCGTACTTTCCGGACTGGCTGTTCTGTATCGTCGCGGGCGTTGCGCTCACGGTCGTCATTTATCTGATTCTCAGACGTTTGCAATACGATCACCTGCTGGGACCGTCAGCCGTGGTGTTTCCCACGCTTGTCACTTTCATTTCACTCGCTGTCTGGTTGCTACTCTTCCAGCATTGAATCTCCTTCAGGGTGAATGCGATGGCGACGACTCCCAGCAAGACATCGAAGAGCAAATGGCCAGCCATCATCCTGGTTGTGGCGACGCTGTTGCTGCTGCTATTCGTCATCCGCCAGCTGGACCGTTCGCCGCGCACCGATGATGCCTATGTGTACGCCGATACGATCGACGTCGTGCCCGAGGTCAACGGCCGCATCATCGAGCTGGCGGTGCGCGACAACCAGGCGGTGAAGCAGGGCGATCTGCTGTTCCGCATCGATCCGCGTCCGTATCAGGATGCGCTGACGCGGGGCAAGGCGTCTCTCGTCGCGCTCGACCGCCAGATCGAGCTGACCCAGCGCACGGTCAATGCGCAGCAGTACAACGCGCAGTCGGTGCGTGCGGCCGTCGAGCGTGCGCGGGCCGCAGCCAGCCAGGCGTCCGATACGCTGCGCCGCATGGAGCCGCTGCTGTCGCACGGCTATGAGTCGGCGGAGGATGTCGACCGCGCTCGCACCGCACAACGCGCGACGCAGGCCGAACTCAGCGCCGCGCAGCTGCAGGCGCAGCAGGCGAGCGCGGCGGTGAGCGGCGTCGATGCGCTGGTCGCGCAACGTGCGGTCGTGATGGCGGAGATTGCGCTTGCCGAATTGAACCTCGAATATGCGACCGTGCGAGCACCGTTCGACGGACGCATCGTGTCGCTGAAGACATCGACGGGACAGTTCGCGTCGGCGCTCAAGCCCGTCTTCACGTTGATCGATACGCGCCAATGGTACGTGGTCGCGAACTTCCGGGAGACGGAACTCAAAGGCGTCCGTATGGGCACTCCCGCCACGGTGTACCTGATGAGCGATACGGGCCAGCGTTTCCGGGGCACCGTCGATTCGATCAGCTATGGCGTCGCACCCGACGAAGGAGGCCTCGCACTGCCCGGCGGATTGCCTCGCATTCAACGCACGCTCAACTGGGTGCACGTGTCGCAGCGCTTCCCGGTGAAGATTCGCGTCGACGCTCCGAACCCGGAGCTGTTCCGCGTCGGGACGTCGGCGGTGGCCGTGCTGAACCCCGCACGCGGCAACGACGGCGAGCATCGTTGAGGAGCGCGCATGGCTGTTGCCGGCTACCTGCCCACCATGCCCGTTATGCTGCGCCATACCGGCGATTTCCTGAAGCGCGAGCTTACGCCATTTCCTGGGCGGCTCAACGTGATGTTGCGCTGCGTGCTGACGAGCGCCATCGTGATCGTCGCGTCGATGGCACTTGAAGTGCCCGAACTCGCGCTGTCGCTGCTGGTGGTGTTTTACGTCACGCAGTCGAACGTGGTGGTTACGCGGCTGGTCGGCCTGATGTTCATCGTCGGGTCGACACTCGCCATCGGTCTGTCAATCCTGCTGCTGAAGTTCACCTTCGACTACCCGTTGCTGCGCATCGTCATCGCGAGCCTGCTGTTTTTCGGCAGCGTGTACCTGATTCGCGTGCTCAGGATCGGCGTTGTGTTCTTCATCGTCGCGATCGTTGTGATCTACGTGCAGAGTTTCGTGGACCGGACCGATCAGGCTGAGCTTCTGATTCGGGCGGTGTTGTGGGTCTGGGTCGCCGTCAACTATCCGATCGCGCTGACGCTCGTGGTCAACACGCTGCTGCTGCCTGCCGAGCCGCAATTGCAGCTCAAGGCGGAAATCCATCGGCAACTGACGGCGTTGCAAACGCGCCTCACGCAACTGATCGACGGCACGACGCATGCTCCGCCGATTACGCTGGCGGCCGTCCAGCAAGACGCGGTGACGCTGCAAAAGCTGCTGCGATTCACGACGATGCGCGACGCCCACTATCGCGAGCATCAGGCGTTGCAACTGGCGTGCATCGCGACCGTATCGCGCCTTTATCGCGGCGCGAGTGAACTGCCGCCTGGCTGGCCGGCAGCGACGGCCGAGCAGCTGGCTGTGTTGCGCGAGTTGCGCGTAAACTGCCGCGCGCTCGACGAGGCGGTAATGTCAGGCGAGCCGTATCGTTACATGAGCACGGCAACACCTGAAGAGCGCGCTGCCGCCGACATGATTCCCGCCGCAGGCGAATTGCAACGGGCGCTGCGCGCATTCGCCGATCGGGTTGCAAGCGGTGCCGAACCCGGCAAGCCGTCCGCGAGCGAACCCATGGTCGCGCCGGACGCGTGGACCAATCCAGCGTACATGCGCTTTTCGCTGAAGACGCTGCTTGCCGTGCTGGTCTGCTATGTGTTCTACAACGCCGTGGACTGGCAGGGCATCCACACGATCATGCTGACCTGCCTGATCGTCGCGTTGCCGAGCCTCGGTGCATCGACGCAGCGTGCGTTGCTGCGGCTGGCCGGAGCCGCCGTCGGCAGTGCGCTGGCGCTGTTCATGGTCGTGTTCGTCGTTCCGCATCTGGAGGACGTCGTCGGTTTGCTGCTGATGGCGCTGCCCGTTGTCGCATTCGCGGCGTGGATCTCGACGGGTTCGGAGCGCATCAGCTACGCCGGCGTTCAGCTGATGTTCACCTTCTCGCTGGCGTTGCTCGATCAGTTCAGTCCAACCACGAATCTCACTGAAATCCGCGACCGGATGGTCGGCATTCTGCTGGGTGTCGGCGTGGCGACCTTCGTGCAGATGTCGTTCTGGCGCGAGGGCGAGGGCGACGTGCTACGGCAGAAACTCGCCACGATGCTGCGCGCCATTGCTGCACAATTGTGTGTTCCCCAGGCGGGCGCCGACCAACGGGACGAGTTGAGCGATGCGCAGCGGCAGTTGCAGGCGTGGGCCGTGCTGGCCGATTGCGAAGCGACGCTGTCGCGCGTCGCGCTCGAGCCGTCATGGCAGGAAGGGGAGCAGGGCGAGCTTACGCTGCGCGCGCAAACTGTCCTCGCGCAGGGCCGCGAGATCATGCTCGCTGGCGATGCGTTGCGCAGCACGCTCGCGGCGCAAGCGGGATTGTCAAGCCCATACACTGTCGACGCAGTGCGCGCGGCCCAGCAACAGGCCTGCGTCGAACTCAACCGGTATGCGGATGAGCTTGCGGTTAACCCACCCGATGCGCACGCGCCGCGGCGCATTGAGATCGCTGCGCAAGCTGTCGAACCGGCCGAAGAGCTGCTCTTCGCCGCTGCGCAAGACTTGTCGCGACAGGTCGCGGGACTACCGGACTGGCGCGTTGAGGCAGCGGTCGCGGCGCCGCCATCACAGGCCATACGCACATGAATACGCGATCGGGTTTGCGCGGTTGGCAATGGCGTCGATGCTTCTTATGCGTCGCGTGGTTGTCGTCGGTGCTGCCGGGTTGCGCGCTGATCCATCATAACGGCACACCCTATGCTGAGATCGCGCCCGAGCAGATCAATCTTGCTGATGACATCCACCTCGCGCGCGATGGCTGGCCCGCCGCGCGCTGGTGGACGCGCTATCAGGATGCGCAGCTCGACGCACTGATCGATCAGGCGCTGAGCGACGCGCCGACCATGGTGATTGCGCGCACGCGCGTCGCGCAGGCCAGGTCGGATGTCGAACTCGTCAGGACGGGATCGAGCCTTCAGGTGGTCGCGCTGGCGTCGCTGAATCGCGAGCATGTATCAGCGAACGGCTTTCTCGGCCCATTCGCGATGAACGTACCGGCGTTGGGGCTCACAGGCCCCTGGTACACCGAGGGCATCGTCGGACTGGGTGCAAGCCTGGACGTCGACATCTGGGGCAAGCAGCGCGCGCAGATCGCGGCATCGGTCGGCGTGAGCAATGCGCGGCTCGCCGAGACGTCCGCTGTCGAACTCGAAATCTCGACGGATGTCGCGCAGCTTTACTACGGCATCCAGACGACTTATCAGCTCATCGATCTGCTGAACGAATTGCACGAGGTAGCGGTGTTCACAGTGCAGGCGCACGAAGCACGTGCGGCGCGCGGCCTCGAAGCCAGGACCCGGCTCGAAGAAGCCCGCGCGCAGCAACTGGGCATCGAACAGCAGATCGTCTCGGCGCAAGCGCAGATCAGGCAGTTGCGCGAATCATTGCGCGCGCTGGTCGGTGCGGGCCCGGATGGCCTGCCCACCATCAATCCCGTTGCGCTGCCGCGCTCGCAGGCGGCCCTGCCGGCGACGCTCTCTTATGAACTGCTTGCCCGGCGGCCCGATCTGCAGGCCATGCGCTGGTATGTCGAGGCATCGTTCCACCGGATCGACGCGGCCAAGGCGGCGTTCTATCCAAGCTTCGACATCAAGGCTTTCTTCGGCTTCAACGCGTTGCACCTTGCCGACCTGTTCACGCATGCGAGCCAGCAGATCAACCTGATCCCGGGCCTGACTCTGCCGATCTTCGACGGCGGCCGGCTGAACGCGAATCTGAGCGGTGCACGCGAGGGCAGCAACCTGTTGATCGAGCAGTACAACCAGGCTGTTCTGAACGCGGTGCGAGATGTGGCGCAGACGGGCAGCCGTCTGCAGGCCCTGGATGCGGAGGCGCAGTTGCAGAAGCAGCGGATCGAATTCGTTGCGTTCGCGCGAGACAGCGTCGAAGCTCACTATCAGCGAGGGTTGGCCAGCCGCGTGGCGGCGCTCGAGGCACGTCAGCCGGTGATCGCGGAACAGCTCGCGCTGCTCACGCTCAACGGTCAGATGCTCGGTGAGGAGATCGCGCTGACGAAGGCGCTCGGCGGCGGCTATCGCGCCGATCCACCTGTCGTACTCACGCCGCGTTGAACGGGGCGTGAGCGGGCTTCAGAACTGCTGCGCGCGCAGCGACTCGAATTCCGCGCGGCACACTTCGCCAAACTTGCCGAGGATGTCGATCGAGCCGTCCGCGAGCATCTGGCGCAGCTCGACGAAGGTCTTGTCCGGTGCGAGGTAAGTGTCGACGATCTTGCGTCCGATCAGGTCGGCTTCATCCGCGACTTTACGCGATGACTGAACCCGCATGCGGCTGATCTTCGCATAGAGATTGGCGAGCGAGTGCAGGTCCGGCTCGCCGTGTTGCAGCGCGTCAACGTAGCACTTCGTCGCTTCTTCGATGAACTCCTTGTAGAGTTCCTGCCGACGCACGCGGTCATGCGCCAGCCATTCCGCGCGAACCTGGGTGCGTTGGGTCAGCCATGAAGCAAGAACCGAAGTCAGGCCGCCAATCGCAGCGCCGACAAGTGCAGCCAGAGCCGAGATAACCGATGCGTTCATGGAGCATCCTCTCTTATTGCTATTCACCGTCATACATATTAGTGCCAGTGCGTGCATTTCCCAGGTTGGCATGCATCATTGGGTTCCACTGGGAGGCAAGCGCCTCAGATCAAATGTCTGCGCCCAACCAGTTACGTTCGGACACACTTCGTTGCGCATCGGATTGCGCCCGCCATCTACAATCCGCGCACGGAGAAAAAACATGCTCAGACTCTTATCTGTCATTGCGCTTGCGGCTGGCCTGTCAGGCTGCATTGTCGCTCCGCCGTACGCCTACGCGCCTGCGCCGGCCTATGGATATGGTTATGCGCCAGCGTACTACGCTGCGCCTTCCGTCGATGTCGGCATCGGCTTCGGCGGCTACGGGCACGGCTGGCGAAGATAGTCCCTTGCGGCACCGGTTCTGTTGAGGAACGTGCCGCTCTAACCGAATAAAGACACTGCGTTCTTCAAACCGGTTGCAACCCATTGTCCTGACCGGGGGGCGCGTACTGTTGAGAACCGCAAGATCAGGGCAGCAATGAACAGTTTCGATACAGCAGTCCAGATCTTCCTGACGCATAACGCTTTGCACTCAGTGGCACTGAATCACGCGATCAGGGTGATCGCAGGTCAGTTCACATTCAAAGGCCTCGTCCTGATACCGGTGTTGTGGTGGATGTGGTTCGAACCGGGGCCGCGTGGTGAATGGAAGCGTGAGATGATTATCGCGACGCTCGCGAGCGCTCTTCTATCACTTGCAAGCGGCAGGCTTCTCGCCTATTACTTGCCGTTTCGGGAAAGGCCACTCTACAACCCGGAGCTGCACCTGAGCTTTCCCCCAGTCGGC
This sequence comes from Paraburkholderia ribeironis, assembly GCF_900019265.1. GTDB lineage: Bacteria > Pseudomonadota > Gammaproteobacteria > Burkholderiales > Burkholderiaceae > Paraburkholderia > Paraburkholderia ribeironis. Next base: position 36,010 of record NZ_CYGX02000071.1, on the reverse strand, counting down.
CTCCAGGACGCCGTCTTGCGCACGTGGAGTTCCTTCCCAAGTGATCATGCGATGCTATGGATGTCGATTGCGACGGGCATCTTTCTCGTCTCTCGACGTGTCGGCGTGCTCGCGCTGTTGTACGCGGGCGTCTTCATATGCTTGCCGCGGGTGTACCTTGGTTTGCACTATCCGACCGATGTTCTCGGGGGAGCGGTCATCGGCGTAGCGATCACGTGTATTGCGACGCGCGATTTTGTCAGGACACGTCTGGCTGGACCGATCCTGCGATGGATGAACGGTAATCAAGGGCTCGCCTATATGCTGGCGTTTCTTTTGTCTTTTGAACTGGTCACCCAGTTCGATGGACTATTCTTTCTTCTCAGGTCGGGTTTGAAGGCGTTATAAACACGCGAAGGTTCTTCCAGGAGCGATGGGGCTTCGCTCCGACCAATCGTCTGCGCAACGGCATGCAATGTTCCTTCACGAAGGGTTAATCAACCGGATACTGAAGAGCATTTTGGTTGGCACTGCGAAGCAGAATCCAGCCATGCCCGTCTGCTCTGACCTGCTGCCGGTTTGATGACATACCTATGTGTGGTTCTTTGTCCGGCGTCGACTGCCTGGATGACGCACGGCGTTTCATGCAGGCGCCCCAGCGCGTAAAACAGGCACGGCAATAATGCCAATGGTTTGCCGGCGATGGTCATGCTAGGATTTCCCGCAAACAACTCCGGAGACTGCTATGCCGTTCATCTGCGAAAACGTTGAATGTCGCGCCGTGCTGGCCCGCGGGCAGGTGAGATCCGTTCGCGAGAACGAAGCCTGGTGTTTTTACTGCCCGGACTGCAAGGCGAGGAACGAGTTGAACGATATCGGCGCTGCTGGCGGTCCTGTTGAATTGAACCAGCCGCAGAGATCTGGTCTGCCGCACAAGGTGATTGCAAGTGCTCGTTCTCTGGAAGACGGCAGGTACGCGGCGCAATTGCGCGTGCAAAGAGCGCTCGGCACGAAGGGGACTTATGCGGTCGAAGAGCGTTGGGATCAGCTCGACGTATTCCTTAGCGCGCAGGATGCCATCGCGCATGCGAAAGCGTTTGCGGCGGACCTGCTGAACCGCACGCCATAGTCTCGAGTGCAGCCCCGGCCTCAGCCGTGCGCACCGCGTGCCGGGCGGCGGCAAAGTTCACCTCATCCGAGTTCGAATGAGGTGATCCCGAACACTCGCGCCATTGGAATCGCCGGCGGCGCTTTCGTGTACATCCTTGCCGTTTCGAAGGTACTGGCCATACCGTGTCGTTCGGCGAGAGCGATGGCCGCAGCGTTGCTCTGCGGCACATCGATCGAGACCATCTCACCCGGGCACCTGGAAATCAGTGCGCTGAAGAGCTCTTCGCCAGTCCATTCGTCGTCGGCAAAGAGCGGGCCGACCTTGCGGCCGTGGCGGCATTTGCGCAGTACACCATAGCCACGCATGCGGCCCTCGCGCATCGCTGCCAGCGCGACGACATCGGGCTGGGCAATCCATGCACGCAGAAAGCCTGATCGGGGTGCGGGAAACCGTTGCCGGTCGTAGATGGACAATTGTTCGAAGGGCACGTCGCAGAGATTGGATATTCTCGCGCTCTCTGTACCGTGCGCGATGCCTTGAAAGCGGATGTTCCGGTGTGCCAACTGAAATCCGGACTTTCCATAGTTCGCCTGTTGCGCGACGACCCCGTCAAGGCCGATGTTGCGCTCGCCCAGATAGGCGATTGCGTGTCGCCAGATCCGAAGCCCAATTCCTCTGCCGCGAAAAGCCGGTTTGACGATGTACAGGCCGACGAAGCCGAAATGCTCGTCATAAGCAACAGCGGAAATCGAGCCGATGGGCTCACCATGCAACTCGCCAACGAAAAATCCGCCGGGGTCGGCGGCGCAAAAGCAGGGCGCGTCGTGGCGACCGGGATTCCAGCCTTCCTGTTCCGCCCACTCGATCGCCAGTGCGACTTCTTCGGCCTTCATGGGGCGAACGATGCATTCCCGTTCCCCCTCTGTGAATGTGCTCACGACGCCTCCAGTGCAACGACAACCACCGTTATTTTTGGCCTTTTTGGCCTTCCGCGCCGGCCATTCGAAACACCGAGATGCCTTCCATGGGGTCCAGTGTGGCGCGCCAGGGTGCCAGCTTCAACAGGCGGGCTGTGTCTTCATGACCTGCGAGCCAGCGGCGCCTGATGCTGCTCGACGAAAAATCGATATCCCTGTTCAGGTCGTCGTTGTCGAACGCCGGCGCGTCGAGTTCCAGAACCTGCATCGTCGTGCCACAGCCCCAGGCGAGAAGCTCCCGGACCTCCGGAGCACTGCGTCTCTCCTCGGGGATGTACTGCTCGAGCTCCCGAATCACATGACGAAGGCGGTGAATCTGTTTCTGTCGATCGAGATGGCTTTCCGCGCGACTCGAATACTGGATGTCGCGTTGCCGGCTCATCACCTGCAGGATTGATTCGGGTTGCGGGCCGCGCGAAGGCCACAACTGCACCGAGAAAATGACCGAGTCCCGCCGCGGCCGGTCGTCGAGCACAGCTTCGAGCGGCGTATTCGAGTAGATGCCACCGTCCCAGTACGATTCGCCTTCCAGTTGCACTGATGGAAAGCCGGGCGGAAAAGCGGCGGATGCCATCACGTGCTCGACGTCCATTGGCGCATCGCGATTGCTGAAATAGCGCATACGTCCGCTTTGGACATTGACTGTGCCGACGGTCAGTCGGGTTGCTTTCTGATTCAGGAAATCAAAGTCGACTAGCGACGACAAGGTTTCACGCAGCGGTCCCGTCGAATAGAACGCTGCCTGATCGGGACGAACGTGCGCGTGAATGCCAGCCCAGCATGCCAACTGAGGAGTGAAGAACGATGGCACGCCATGAGTGACAGTCGCGAGATCGCGCAGCCAGTTCTCGAGTCCCGGTAGCCAGCTTGTCGCGGCGACGCCATGACACGCCACACCGTCCCAGAACTGCGTCAATCGCGCCATTCGGTTCTCGGGCATATTGCCTGCGATGATCGCACCATTGACCGCGCCGATCGACGTGCCGATCACCCAGTGAGGTTCGACCTGGGCGTCGTGGAGTGCCTGATACACCCCTGCCTGGTACGCGCCAAGCGCACCGCCTCCCTGAAAAACCAGAACGATCTGGCCAGGAATGTCCGGCTTGCCGTCCGACCGGCTGGCCCGATTTGTGTGGCGCTCGCCGTGCGTTTTGTCGTCCATGGTCGCTCTCCCAGACTAACGCCGCAGATATTGATTTTGCCACGGTATGGTCGGCGCAATGTGCAAGCGGTTTGTGAGCGGGACGAACGACGAAACCGAAGCGCGCTTGAAGTCGCGCGGCGAAACCGGACTGGAGCAGCAGTGAACGGGCAGCGGTCTCACCCCGCCCGGCAGCAGACCCGTCCATCTTGCTCTAAACTAGCGCCGCCCAAGCCCGCCATGCGCCAGACAAAGAGCAACACACCGATGCCACCAGTTCCCGCCGATCCCGCCGATCCCGCAGACTCCGCGAACTTCAGCCTGCCCAGGCACCCCCCATTCCAACGCTTCTGGTGCACCCGCATCCTTTCGTCGCTGTCATTCCAGATGCTCGCCGTGGCAATGGGCTGGCACGTCTATGCGCTCACGCATAGCGCCTTCGCACTCGGGCTCGTCGGCCTCGCGCAATTCCTGCCGATGTTTATGCTGACCCTCGTGGTGGGCCATGTCGCCGACCGTTACGATCGCCGCCGCATCGCGGCCATCTGCCAGAGCCTCGAAAGCGTCGCTGCGTTGCTATTCGCTTTCGGCACGTTCGGTGGCTGGATCAGCGCGCCGGTGATCTATGTGCTGGCCGCATGCGTCGGCGCGGCACGCGCGTTCGAGTCGCCCGCGGTCGCCTCCCTGTTGCCCGCCGTCGTGCCGCGCGGCTATCTGCCCAAAGCGACGGCCTGGGCCACTTCTGCGAATCAGACCGCGCAGATCGCCGGTCCCGCGTTGGGTGGTCTGCTGTACGGCATCGGTCCGGGTGCGGCCTACCTCGCCTGCACGCTGTCGTTCGCGGCGGCGGCCGCCTCGGTGTGGAGCATTCCGCTACAGACCCGGCCGGCGAGTCGCGCGCCCGTGACGCTCGAGTCGATCTTCTCGGGTATCGCATTCATCCGCAAAGAACCGGTGATCCTCGGCGCGTTGTCGCTCGATCTGTTCGCGGTGCTGTTCGGGGGCGCGACCGCGCTATTGCCGATCTTTGCGCGCGACGTGCTGCACGCGGGGCCGCTCGGTCTTGGTCTGTTACGCTCGGGCACCGCCATCGGCGCGCTCGCGGGCACCATCTGGCTCGCGCATTTCCCGTTGCGCAACCGGCCTGGCGCGGCGATGTTCGGTGGCGTGATCGCGTTTGGCGTTGCCACCGTGGTGTTCGGGCTATCGCATCAATTCCTTGTGTCGCTGCTTGCGTTGATGGTGCTCGGCGCATCGGACACCATCAGCGTCGTGGTGCGGCTGTCGCTCGTGCAATTGCGCACGCCCGATGAAATGCTGGGACGCGTCAGCGCCGTCAATTCGCTTTTCATTGGCACATCGAATCAATTGGGCGAATTCGAATCCGGCGTCACGGCGGGGTGGTGGGGCGCGCGGCCCGCCGTGCTGGTGGGCGGCGTCGCGACGATCACGGTCGCGTTGCTGTGGATGAAGCTTTTTCCCGAACTGCGACGTACCCGCTCGCTGGAGCGCGAAGAGGAACTGGCGCCAAGTGCCTGATTGCCAGCGCGTTGGGGCTCACACCGATGCGCTCGCGCCATCTGTAAGCTTCGGCGCGCTCGCCTCAACCGGACGAGCGCGGCCTTGCTGGCGGCGCGCTGTCACAGCAACGCTTCATTTCACACAGTGGCTTCTGCCGTAGGCGCGGCCCCGAGCGCATGACGAATCGCCGCGGCCAGTTCGGCGGCCGCGAACTTCGGCACATAGCCATTCGCGCCGGCATTCTTCACATGTGCTTCGTTCGCGGCGCCCGTCAACGACGAATGGATGATCACCGGAATATCGCGGGTGCGTGCGTCTGCCTTGATCTGACGCGTCAACATGAAGCCGTCCATCTCTGGCATCTCGAGATCGGTCAGCACCAGCGCAATGCTGTCCTTCGCACGCGCACCGGTCGTCTGCGCTTCGCGGGCGACCTGCTGCAATGTGTTCCATGCCTCTTCGCCGGTTTTGGTCATTATGTAGTCCGCACCAATGGCGCTCAACGCCTGTTCGATCAGCTTGCGCGCGAAGCCGGAGTCGTCGGCGGCGAGAATCTTCCGCCAGGGCGAATGCCGAGCGCTTCGCCCACCGAGGTCGGATCGACGCTCGGGTGCTGCGACGGAAACACATCGCGCAACACCTGCTCCACGTCGATCACCTGGGCGAGCCGCGAATCGCCCGTATTGCCGTCGATGCGCGCAATGCTCGTGACGAGATTGCCGCCCGCCGTGCCATCGGCGGACAGCACCTGGTTCCATTCAAGCCGCACGATGTCGTCGACTTCCTCGACTGCGAACGCCTGGGTCGACCGCGCGAACTCCGTGACCAGCAGGATGTTCAGGCCGCGCGTCGGCTCGCAACCCATCAGCCGCGGCAAGTCGATCACGGGAATGATCTGCCCGCGAATATCCACCGCGCCCATCACGAACGGCGATGAACCGGCGATTGGTGTGACCGGTGGCATGGTCGAGATTTCACGTACCTTGAAGACGTTGATCCCGTACAGTTCGTGCGCGTCGCTGCCGGGCACGCAGCCGAGGCGATACAGCAACAATTCGAACTTGTTGGAACTCGTCAGATTGCTGCGTTCGTGATTGGCATGGTGTTCGTCTGCCATCGAAACTCCCCAGGATTGCGGTGCGTGTGGTGCGCCATGCCTATGTTTCGTTCGCCTCTGGCGCGTGGCTCACTGTTGTTATCGGCACCGATCGCGAAAAATTCAGCGATTGCGCGCGGTTTTCATCGCGCGCTCGGGCCAGCACGCAGCAGTGCGTCAATCCCGCCATGTCAAGTGATTCATATGAGGCTTACCTAAGGTTACAGAAGCGACAGCACCGTTTCACATGGACCGTTATGCGTCTCCTAGAATCGACAGCGATAAAAGTGTGATGCCGTCAGCAACTCGCAAGCAGGCTGCAAGGTTTGCGCAGGGAGATGTTCGACGCGTACACGTGTCGCCGTTGTTTCGCTTCCACCTCAAGGAGAACGTATGATCCGCTTGCCTCTCGCCACCCTCGCCAGCGCCTGCATGACCGGTCTTCTGGCGGTCGCCACCGTCGCCAGCGCCCAAACCGCACCGGCCGCACCGGCTGCGGCCGAGGTCCGTTTGCATGCCGCCGACCAGGCGTTCATCGCGGACGGCACTCAGGCCGTCGCGACACAACGCGACGCCGCACGCATCGCCACGTCGCGCTCCACCGATCGCGAAGTGAAGGCATTTGCCGAACGCGTGTCGAGCGACAATGCGAAGATCTCGGACGCGCTGCGCGCCGCCAGCCCGCGTGGTGTCGATGTGCCGAAGAACGATCCCGACGCGGCGGTGCTCGCGAGCATCAACAATCTGCGCGGCGCCGAGTTCGACAAGGCGTATATCGAACAGGTCGCGCTCGCCGGCGAACAGAAAGCCTTGTCGGCGTTCCAGGCCGAAATCGCTTCGGGCCGCGACGAGCAGTTGAAGGACGCCGCGAAGAAGGCGTTGCCGACCATCCAGCAGCACTACGCGATGGCGCAGGAACTGGCGAAGCGCAAGCATCTGTCGAGCGCCGTGCAGTAACGCGAGCTCGCGTGTTTCACGCGCGTCACGTTGCGGCGTGACGCGCGGTGTCCGGCGTGCGGCTCAGGTGCTCGCCACGCACGCCGCGCTTCAGATGGACGCCTCATATGCACACTTCACACGAACGCTTTACACGAGCGCTTCACATATACGCGCTTCACACCCGCAGTTCGCACAGTGTGACCGTGCTCACAGTGTGACCGTGCTCACAGTGTGACCGCGGCAGGTCGGACGGCTGCTTTTCGGCGATAATCGGTTCCTTCTTTCGCGCTGATGGCGCGTAGCGTCTCGCACGACGCATGCGTCTTCGCAGCGCGCTCACGATTTCCCGTGCATGCCATCCAATCCGACCGTATGAACAAGCCTGCCAATCTGCCGCAACAGTTGGACCATCTGCTGCGGCAAGCGATCGCGCTTCAGCAGAACGGCGCGATTGTCGAGGCCGAAGAACTCTATCGCGAGATTCTCGAACTCAAGCCACGCCATTTCGACGCGTTGAAGTTGCTAGGCGAACTCGCGCTGCAAACGGGCCGTTTGCAGGAAGGCGTCGATCTGCTCAGGAAGGCGCTAGCGATCAACGCAAAACATGCGCCGGTTCATTCGAACCTGGCCGCCGCGCTGAACGCGTTGCAGCGCTACGACGAAGGCCTCGCGAGTGCTGATCGCGCGCTCGCGCTGCAGCCGAAATTCCCTGATGCACTGAACAATCGCGGCAACGCGCAAGCCGGTTTGAGCCGGCCTCTCGATGCGCTCGCCAGTTTCGAGCGCGCCATCGCGTTGATGCCGGAGTTCGTGCAGGCCTGGAACAATCGCGCGTGCGTGCTGCGCGACCTGGGCCGTTGCACCGACGCCCTCGCGAGCTGTGATCGCGCGCTCGCGTTGCAACCGGACTATGCCGAGGCATGGAGCAATCGCGGCAATGCGCTCAGCGACCTGAACCAGCCGCAGGAAGCGGAGCGCAACTATCGACGCGCACTCGAACTGGCACCGGGATTTGCCGACGCGTGGAATAACCTCGGCCTCACGCAGATCGATCTCAATCAGCACACGCAAGCGCTGTCGAGTTACGCGCAGGCGCTCGCAATGAATCCCGCGTCGGCGGAAGCGCACTGGAACCAGTCGCTGTGTCTGTTGCAAATGGGGCAGTTCGAAGCCGGCTGGCAGAAATACGAATGGCGGTGGGAGCGCAGCCGGATCAAGGCAGGCAAGCGCGGTTTCGCGCAGCCGCTGTGGCTCGGCGATTTTTCGATCGATGGCAAGACGATTCTGTTGCACGCGGAGCAGGGCCTGGGCGACACGCTGCAGTTTTGCCGCTATGCCGCGCTGGTGTCGAAGCTCGGCGCCAAGGTCGTGCTCGAAGTGCCATCCGCGTTGATGCGGCTGATGGGCACGCTCGACGGTGTCGATCAGTTGATCGAAGCAGGGCAAGCGTTGCCGCCATTCGATTGCCACTGCCCGCTGCTCAGTCTGCCGCTCGCATTCAGGACCAGCGAGGCCAGCATACCGGCCGCGACGCCCTATCTGTTCGCGCACACCGACGCCGTGCGCGCGTGGCGCGAGCGCATCGAATCACAGGCACATGACGAAGCAAACGCACAAGCTCATTTCCGAACGCCTGCGCGAGCGGATAACCGCCTGAAGGTCGGCCTCGTGTGGGCGGGCGAAAATCGCGCGTACGTCGCGGAACTGCGCAAGATCGACGCGCGCCGCTCGGTTACGTTCGAGCGGCTCGCGCCAATCCTCGACGTCCCGAACGTGCGCTTCTTCAGCCTGCAAAAAGGCACGGCGGCGCAAAAGCTAGCGGGTAGCGGGCGGGCCGGACGCGTGATCGACCACTCGGAAGAACTGCACGATTTCGCCGACACCGCGGCACTGGTCGCCAACCTCGATCTGGTGATTTCCGTGGACACGTCCACCGCGCATCTGGCCGGCGCGCTGGACAAGCCGGTCTGGATTCTGAACCGCTTCGACACGTGCTGGCGCTGGTTGCTCGAGCGCACTGACACGCCCTGGTATCCGCGCACGCGGTTGTTCAGGCAGCCCGCGCTGGGCGACTGGGACAGCGTGATGCTGGCCGTACGCGACGCGCTCGCCGCATTGAGCGCGTCGACGGCGGCGGGCGCGTAACGATGCCGGTAGTGATGGCGTCAGTATTGGCGTTTGACTTTGCGCTCGCGCCTCGCGCGTGAGCGATCGCTCGCCGGTTATGTCAGCGGTACCGCTTCCCACGAACATCACGAGCCTGCGCGCCGCTCCTTGCTCCCGTGCCGATGCGTTTGCCCGGACGCGCGTAGACTGGACGTCCCATCATCGACGGCTAGGCCACGGAGATACGTCAATGGAATACAGACATCTGGGTGCATCTGGTTTCAAGGTTCCGGTCCTGAGTTTCGGCACCGCCACGTTTGGCGGCAAGGGCGAATTTTTCCAGGCGTGGGGAGCCACCGACGTCGCCGAAGCGCGTCGCCTGATCGACATCTGCTTCGATGAGGGCGTCACGCTGTTCGATAGCGCCGACATCTATTCGACGGGCGCATCCGAGTCGGTGCTTGGTGAAGCGCTCAAAGGCAAGCGCGACAAAGCGATCATCTCGACCAAGGCGACCTTCCGCTTCGACGACGAACCGAACAGTGTCGGCTCGTCGCGCTTTCATCTGATCCAGGCGGTGGACGCGGCGCTCAAGCGCTTGCAGACCGATTACATCGACCTGTTCCAGCTACACGGCTTCGATGCCCGAACGCCGATTGCCGAAGTGTTGTCGACGCTCGACGATCTGGTGCGCGCCGGCAAGATCCGCTACACCGGCGTGTCGAATTTTTCCGGCTGGCATCTGATGAAATCGCAGGACATCGCGGACCGTTACGGTTATCCGCGCTATGTCGCGAACCAGACCTACTATTCGCTGATCGGGCGAGATTACGAGTGGGAGCTATTGCCGCTCGGCATCGACCAGGGCGTGGGCGCGGTGGTGTGGAGTCCGCTCGGCTGGGGACGGCTGACCGGCAAGATCAAGCGCGGCCAGGCGCTGCCCGAATCGAGCCGCCTGCACAAGACTGGCGACATGGGCCCGCCGGTGCCGGACGAGTATCTGTTCCGCGTGCTCGATGCGCTCGACGAGGTCGCCGCCGAAACCGGCAAGACGGTACCGCAGATCGCGTTGAACTGGCTGCTGCAACGGCCGACGGTGTCGACGGTGCTGATCGGCGCGCGCAACGAAGAGCAGTTGCGGCAGAACCTGGGCGCGGTCGGCTGGAACCTGACAGCCGAGCAGGTCGCGAAGCTCGATGCGGCGAGCGCCGTGCGGCCCGCGTACCCGTACTGGCATCAGGAAGGATTCACGGAACGCAATCCAAAAGCGGTGTAAGCACGCTCCCTGTCAGGCTGGCGCATCACGCCGCGGTGTGGTGTTGTTTCGTGAGTTCGGACGCAACAGCGAACAATTCGCCATATTAGCGGCGGCTCGCGTCGACATGCGGGCCGAACGCGAAACCTTGCGCGAGCATCGTGTCTAGCGCTTGACTCGCGCTGCCGGCAAATCGCCCATGCCGATCCGCTGCGCGAACTCGATGCGCACGCGCTCCGATACCTCGCGCACCTCGCGCGCCGTCGCCGATGAAGTCGATCACCGAGCGCATCGGCCACTCGCCTCGCGGCAGCGCGACGGACGAAGCCTGCATGCGGGGCGCTCGAGCGCGTCACGCAAGACCGCCGTTCGCCCGCAGGATCTGACCGTTGACCCAGCCCGCATCCGCACCGGCGAGCCACGCCACCACCGACGCGATATCGTCCGGCTGGCCAAGGCGTTGCAACGGCGGCATCTTCGCGAAGGTCTGGATCTGTTCGTCGGTCTTGCCGTCGAGGAACAGCGACGTGGCGATCGGGCCCGGCGCCACCGCGTTGACGGTGATGTTGCGCCCGCGCAGTTCCTTGGCGAACACCTGTGTGAACGCTTCGACAGCCGCCTTGGTCGCGTTGTAGACCGCATAGCCCGGCATGTTGAGCGCGAGCGTGGTGCTCGAGAAGTTGACGATGCGCCCGCCCTCGTTCATCCGCGCGGCCGCTTCGCGCAAGGTGTTGAAGGTGCCGCGCACGTTGATGTCGAAGGTCTGGTCGTACAGCGCGTCGCTGGTGTCGGCGAGCGGCGTGGTCTTGAGCACGCCGGCGTTGTTGACCAGCACATCCACTTTGCCGAGTTGCTGTTCAGTGATCTCGAACAGGCGGCGTACGTCGTCGGCCTCCGAGACATCCGCTTTCACCGCGATCGCTTGCGCGCCCGCGGCCTGCAACCCGGCGACGAGCGCCTCGGCTTCGGCCGGGCTGGACGCATAGTTGACGACGACCGCGAAGCCGTCGCGTGCGAGACGTCGCGCGAGCGCTGCGCCGATGCCACGGGATGCGCCAGTCACGATGGCGACGCGAGTGTGGTTGAGCGTATTCATGGTGCGTTTCCTTGGGTGTGATGAGTGGGCGAGGTGAATCATGAGCGCTATTCCTCATTAGATAATCACGTTAAACTGGCCATAACCATTCCGTTTGCTTTAACAATCGGCGCGAAATGCATGCCGGGGTGCGAACCATGGATCGTTTCGAGGAGATGCGGGTTTTCGTGCGGATTGCCGAGCGGCAGAGTTTCACCCGTGCGTCCGACGATCTGCAGATTCCGCGCGCCACCGTCACCAACCTGATGAAGCGCATGGAACAGCGGCTCGGCGCGCGGCTCTTGGAGCGCACCACCCGCACGGTGCGGCTCACGCACGACGGCGACGCGTATTACCGCCGCTGCGTGCGGCTGATCGCCGACATGGAAGAGGCCGAGGGCGCGTTTTCGAATGTGGCGCCGAAGGGACTGTTGCGGGTCAATCTGCAGGGCACGCTGGCCCGGCACTTCGTCGTGCCGGCGCTGCCGGCGTTTCTCGCGCGCTTTCCCGGGATCGAGCTGACGATCGGCGAGGACGACCGCTTCGTCGATCTGGTGCGCGAAGGGATCGACTGCGTGCTGCGCGCGGGCAATCTGCAGGATTCGTCGATGGTCGGGCGGCGCGTCGCGCAACTGCCGCAAGTCACCGTCGCGAGTCCCGCCTATCTCGCCGCGTATGGTGAGCCGCGCGAGCCGTCGGCGCTGTCCACGCATCGCGCGGTGAACTACGTGTCGAGCGCGACCGGCAAGCCGGTGCCGCTCGAATTCAGCATCGATGGCCGTGTTACGGCGATGCTGCTGCCGTCGGCGGTGTCCGTGAGCGGCGCCGATCTCTATACCGGTGCGGCGCTCGCCGGACTCGGTATCGTGCAAGTGCCGCAGTATCGGGTTGCTGGGGAACTGGCGGAGGGGCGGCTGAAGATCATTCTCGCGGACTTCCCGCCGCCGCCGATGCCGGTGTCGGTGCTGTATCCGCAGAATCGCCAGTTGTCGTCGCGGGTGCGGGTGTTTGCGCAGTGGCTGCGCGAGATTTTCGAAGCGGCGGAGGATCGAAAAGAACCGTTGGCGTGAGCGTTATCTTTTCTGCGAGTGCGTTTGTGCAAGTGCAAGTGCAAGTGCGGTTGCGGGCAGCTCATGCGGTTTTTCCGAACGCGTGTCGCGATGATTTTCCGGCAACCCGTAGTGGTGATATCGTCAGGGTGGACACCTTTCGTCGCTTTGCCGTAGCATCTTCGCGTCGAATTCGTTCGAAGGAATGCAACATGTTGTCGGAAGACGAACTGGCTTTGCTCGATGCGATCCGCGAGACCGGCAGCCTGTCGCGTGCGGCGGCGCGTCTCGGCAAGGCGCCGTCCACGGTGTCGCATGCCGCGCGCCAGCTCGAGACGCGCTTCGACGCGCTGCTGTTCGACCGGCGCCGCTATCGGCTGCAACTGACGCCCGCCGGCCAGCTGCTCGCCGACGAAGCCGCGCGGCTGATGCTCGACGTATCGCGCATGACACAGCGCGTGCGGCAGATCGCGAGCGGCTGGGAAGAGCGTCTGTGGGTGGTCACGGACGAGATCCTCGAATTCGAACTGCTGATGCCGGTGGTGCGCGCCTTCGATGCGCTCGACTCCGGCGTCAAGCTGCGCTTCACGCACGAAGTGTTGAGCGGCACGTGGGAGGCATTGCGCGACGGCCGCGCGGATCTGATCGTCGGCGCGACTAATGAACCGCCGGCGATTCCCGGCCTGCGCTGGTTTGAACTCGGCGTGATGGACTGGGTGTTCGCGGTGTCGCCGCGTCATCCGCTCGCGAGTGCAGAAGGGCCGCTTGGCCGCGAGCGGATACGCGAGCATCGCGCGGTGGTCGTGGCCGATTCATCGCGGACGACGGCAGGGCGCGCATACGGCGTGATCGGTGGGCAGGCGTCGCTGGCCGTGCCGGGCATGCGGGCGAAGATTCTCGCGCAGCGCGACGGCCTCGGCGTCGGGTGGCTGCCGCGTCAGCGGGTGGCGTCGCTGCTCAAGCGCGGCGAACTGGTCGAGAAGGCCACGGCCGACCCGCGCGAGCCGAACGTGCTATATGTCGCGTGGCGCGGTGATCACGAGGGACGCGCGCTGCAATGGTGGCTCGAGCAGTTGCGGCAACCCCGGCTGGCGAAGCGCCTCGTGCGCGGCGTGGACCTGACGGTTGGCGCGTGAGGCATGCTTTAATACGGCCCGCGTGGATTCTCGTGGGGCATACGTGCCGTGTTGGGCGCCATCGCAAGTTGCACGGCGCCCCGAAGGAAGTCCCCTTGGGGGGCGCCCCGAAGGAAGTCCCCTTGGGGGAGCGCCCGAAGGAAGCGCTCTTGGAAGGGCCGAGGGAAGTCTCCTTGGAGGAGCGCTCCGAAGGAAGTCCCTCGCGGGGGCGTCCGAAGGAAGCGCCCTTGGAAGGGCCGAAGGAAGTTCCCTTGGAGGAGTGCTCCGAAGGAAATCGCCTCGGGGGACGCCCCGAAGGAAGCCCCCTCCGGGGGCGCATTAACAGCAACCATCTTGCATGGGACCAGAGTAGGCGCTTTGCATGGGACCAGAGTAACGCGCTGAAGCGCGAACTCTGGCCGACAGCTAAAGCGCGAACTCTGGTCGACAGCTTTGCATGGGATGGGAGTAGGTGCTGAAGCACTAACTCCCATCGACAGCTTTGCATGGGATGGGAGTAAGTGCTGAAGCACTAACTCCCATCGACACAGGAGTGGCGTGATGATCGAGGGATTGGTGGGTGGGCGGTTGTATGGTGACGCGCAGGTTCGCACCGGGCAGAACGGCAGGCGTTTTGTGACCTGCAAGGTGCGCGCGACCACTCATGACGGCGACACGATCTTCGTCAACGTGATCGCATTCGACGACGCCGTGCAAGCCGCGCTGCTCGCATTGAGCGACGCTGATAGCATCGCGCTGAGCGGCACCCTGACGCCGAAGGTCTGGACCGACAAGAACGGACTGGTCAAGCCGGCCGTGGACATGATCGCCCACAAGCTGCTGAGCGCTTACGATGAACGCCGCGACCGCGCCGAACGAGGTGCCGAACGAGGTGCCGAATGATGCGCTGAATGTGGCGCCGAATGTGGCGCTAAGTGTGGTGGTGTTTTACCGGGCTTGCCGCCGGCATCGCCGAGATACTCGACGAAGCGGTTCGTGACGGGTTCCGCGTCGCCGCTACGGCGCAACAACAGCACCTGCGATAGCAGCGTCTCGCCGCGCAGCGGTAAAAAGCAGACCCGTGGGTCCTGCACCTGCCGCAACGTATACGGCACCAGCGCGACCCCCATGCCGAAGCCCACCATCGTCACGACGGTCTGCCACAAGCGCGCCTCATGCCGGATCAGCGGACTGAAGCCCGCGCCCACGCATTGCGCGATGATCAGATCGTGGTAGTGCGGTGACACGGTGCGCGGAAACAGAATGAACGGCTCCTGCGCCAGCGCGCGCAGATCGACCCGGCGCTTGCGGGCGAGCGGATGATCGGCCGGCAGGCAGCACAGGAAAGGCTCGGAAAAAAGCGGCGCGGAAGTCACGTCGGATGGGAAATTGCCCCAATGCGCGCAACCCATGTCGATCTGCATGCGCTGGATCGCGTGCACCTGCTCGCTGGTATTCATTTCCTTCAAGACGATTTCGACCCCCGGGTGGTCGGCCTCGAAACGGCTCACCGCCTGCGGCATGCCACGGTACAGCATCGAATTGACGAAGCCGATCCGCAAGCGGCCGGCGAGGCCATGCGCCGAGCGGACCGTGATGCGCTCGGCTTCGCCCGCCTGCAACAATAGGCGGCGCGCTTCGCCGAGCAGCACCTGGCCGGCGTTGGTCAGCGCCACCGACTTGTTGGTGCGCGCGAGCAACTGCACGCCCAGTTGCTCCTCGAACTTGCGAATGTCGAAGCTGAGGGCCGGCTGCGAAATGAACAAACGCCTCGCGGCGCGGCCGAAATGCAGCTCCTCGGCGACTGCAACGAAATAGCGCAATTGCTTCAGGTCCATGGCAGTCTCCACTTTTATCGATAATCCGCGTCTATCGTACCGGACATAAGTTGTATTAGACGATTATCGAAGCCGCTTCTATGCTGCGTCCACTAAGGAGACAGGCATGAGGAGACAAGCATGAGCGAAATCACCGCGCAGCCGGCCCACGGCTCATCCAACATTCCCGACAGCCGGGGCATCAATTTCTTCACCAGCGATCCCGATCTGGCCCGCCTGCTCAGGCTGCATCTTGGCGATACGCTGTACCAGGAGCTCGAAAGCCAGTTCGTCTCGCTCGGCCAGCGCGCGTCCGATGAACTGGACGCCTGGGCGCTGTCGGCCGACAGGAACCCGCCGCAGTTGCGCCATCGCACGCGGCGCGGCGAAGCGCTGCAAAGCATCGACAAGCATCCGCACTACGTCGCGCTGGAGCGCGTCGCTTATTCCGAGCTCGGTCTCGCGTCGCTGAGCCACGCTAGCCGCGACGGCGAAAAGACTCCGCCGCCGCTCGTGAAGTACGCGCTGACGTTCCTGTTCGTGCAGGCGGAGTTCGGCCTGTGCTGTCCCGTCAGCATGACCGATTCGCTCACCCGCACACTGCGCAAGTTCGGTGCGCCCGAGCTGGTCGCGCGCTTTCTGCCGATGCTGGCCTCGCGCGATTTCGACACGCTGTTCCAGGGCGCGATGTTCATGACCGAACAGGCGGCCGGCTCCGACGTCGCGCGCATCGCCACGCGTGCTGCGCTTCAAACCGATGCGCACGGCGAAGCGGTGTGGCGTCTGTACGGCGACAAATGGTTCTGCTCGAACGCCGACGCCGATCTCGCGATGGTGCTCGCGCGTCCCGACGACGCGCCGGCCGGCATCAACGGTCTCGCTCTGTTCCTGCTGCCGAAAACACTGCCGGACGGCTCGCGCAACGCGTACCGGATCGTGCGTCTGAAAGACAAGCTCGGCAGCCGTTCGATGGCGAGCGGTGAGATCGTGCTGGAAGGCGCAGTGGCGTATCTGATCGGCGAGGTGGGGCGCGGTTTTCATCAGATGGCCGACATGATCAACATGTCGCGCCTGTCCAACGGCGTGCGCGCCGCGGGCTTGATGCGCCGTGCGCTGACCGAGGCATTGCACATCGCGCGAAATCGCGAAGCGTTCGGCCGCAAGCTGATCGACATGCCGCTGATGCAGCGGCAGCTCGTCAAGATGATGCTGCCGGCCGAACAGGCGCGCTCGATGTTCATGCAGATCGCGCTGCTGCTCGGAGAGGCCGACGCCGGCGACCGTCAGGCGGCCAAATGCGTGCGCATCCTCACGCCATTGATCAAGTTCCGCGCGTGCCGCGACGCGCGCCGCGTCACCGGCGACGCGATGGAAGTGCGTGGCGGTACCGGCTACATCGAGGAATGGAGCGACGCGCGTCTGGTGCGCGACGCGCATCTCGGTTCGATCTGGGAAGGCACCAGCAACATCGTCGCGCTCGACATCGCACGTGCGGCGAAACGCGACGGCGCGCTCGAATCGTTGCGCAGCTGGTTGCAGGATCTGCTCGGCGCGGCCGGGCTGCCCGCCGTCAGCGTCGCGTTGCTGCGCTGGACGTTGGCGCGCGCTTGCGATGCGCTCACGCGCGTCGCCGACTCTGGCCGCGACGAATGGGTGCGGCAGGCCGGCTCCGCGCTGTATCACGCGAGCAGTGCGGTGCTGATGGCCTGCGAAGGCGCGCGCCTCGCGCCGGATTACCGGCGGCTCGCGCTGGCGCATCTGGTGGTGCAGCACAAGCTGCTGCCGTCCGATCCGCTCGACCTGCGCAGTGCGGACGATGAAATCGAAGTGATCGATGCGCTGGTCGCGGGCCGCGACATCACGCTAGACCAGTCGCTGCGACTGCTGCCGGCAGGAGGCGCGCAATGACCGCCGCCGCGCTTCACGGCCAGCGCAGCCACGGCGCATTGCAAGGTATCAAGGTCGTCGATCTGAGCCGCGTGCTCGGCGGCCCGTACTGCACACAGGCGCTCGCCGATCACGGCGCCCAGGTGATCAAGCTCGAACCGCCCGACGGCGACGAAACGCGCGGCTGGGGTCCGCCGTTTTATGGCGACACCGCGTGGTACTTCGCCGGTGTGAACCGCAACAAGCAAGGCATCGCGGTCGATCTGTCGGGCGACGAAGGCCGCGCGATTCTGTGGAAGCTGCTCGAAGACGCCGACGTGCTGGTCGAAAACTTCAAGCCCGGCACGCTCGCCCGCTGGGGCATGGATTACGAGCGCGATCTGCGCGCACGCTTTCCGAAACTGATTCATTGCGCCGTCTCGGGGTTCGGTCCCGACGGCCCGCTCGGCGGCTTGCCCGGCTATGACGCCGCGATCCAGGCAATGACCGGTCTGATGAGCGTGAACGGCGAGCGCGACGGTCCCGCCACGCGCATCGGCCTGCCGGTCGTCGACATGGTGACGGGCCTGAATGCGCTTGCCGGCATTCTGCTCGCGCTGGCCGAGCGCGCGACGAGCGGCCTCGGGCAGTCGATCGATATCGCGCTGTACGACTGCGGCGTGTCGCTGCTGCATCCGCATCTGCCGAACTATTTCGGCTCGGGACGCACGCCGCAGCGCAGCGGCAACGCGCATCCGAACATCACGCCCTACGACAGCTATCGCACCGGGACGGCGCCGATCTTTCTCGCGGTCGGCAACGACCGGCAGTTTGCGCGGCTGTGCGCGCATCTCGGCGCCCCCGAACTCGCCGACGATCCGCGCTACGCCGACAACCGCAGCCGCTGCGCGCATCGCGAGCCGCTGAAGGCCGCGCTCGAAAGTCTGCTCGCGGCGCACGAGTGCGAGCCGCTCGCGCATGCGCTGATCAACCTGGGCGTACCGTGCGGGCCGGTGCAGAACGTCGACGTGGTCGCACGGCATCCGCATACGTTGCATCGCGGCATGGTGATCGAGCTGGGCGACTATCGCGGCACCGCGTCGCCGATCAAGCTGTCGCGCACGCCGGCGACGTATCGCAGCGCGCCACCGGCACTGGGCGCCGACACGCGCGACGTGCTCGACGCATTGGGTATCGACGCGGCCACCCAGCAGCGTCTGTTCGAAGCGGGCGTGCTCAGGGCCGACACGTCCACCGCCGAGGCGCTCAGGACCTGACGCTTGCGGCATCCCGGCGACGGCACGCAGACGCTACACAGACGACACACAGACGCGCCGCGCCATTCAGAACAATGATCTTGGAGACACCGACATGCATCGCGAGCCAGACGATCACGCCGCCAGCCGGCGATACACTGGGCAACCCGCCGGACAACGCACCGCACAACCCACCCGCGCGGCAGCCGCCGCGTTCGTCGGCACCACCATCGAGTGGTACGACTTTTATATCTACGCGACCGCATCCGCGCTGATATTCGGCAAGCTGTTCTTTCCCGGCAGCGATCCGTTCTTCGCTACGCTGGCGTCGTTCGGCACCTTCGCGGTCGGCTTTTTCGCGCGACCCTTCGGCGGCCTGGTGTTCGGCCACCTGGGCGACCGCATCGGCCGCAAGAAGGCGCTGGTCGCGACACTCGCGATCATGGGCGTCGGCACGGTCGGCATCGGCTTCCTGCCCACCTACGCGAGTGCCGGTACGTGGGCGCCGGTGCTGCTGGTGCTGCTACGCGTCGCGCAGGGGATCGCGATCGGCGGCGAGTGGGGCGGCGCGGTGCTGATGGCGAGCGAACATGCGCCGCAAGGCAAGCGCACGTTCTTCGCGTCGTTCGCGCAACTCGGCAGTCCGGCGGGCCTGATCCTGTCGCTGCTGGCGTTTCGCGCAGTGGCGTCGATGGACAAGGACGCGTTTCTCGATTGGGGCTGGCGCCTGCCGTTTCTCGCGAGCGCGCTGCTGCTGGTGGTCGGCCTGCTGATCCGCGCGGGTGTCGATGAATCGCCCGAGTTCAGCGCGCTGAAGGCGCAACGGCGGGTGGCCGCGCTGCCGGTCGCCGAAGTGCTGCGCGATGCGTGGCGCACCGTGCTGCTGTGCCTGGGCGCGAACGTGATCGGCGTGGCGGGCGCGTGGTTCGTCAACACGTTCATGCTCAATTACACGACGCAGACCCTCGGGCTCGATCGTTCGCTGATTCTCGATTGCCTGTTCGTGGTCGCGTTCATCCAGTTGTTCACGCAGTTGGGATCGGGCTGGTTCGCGCAGCGCATCGGCACTGGACGCTTCCTGAAAAGCGCGGCGGGCCTGGCGATGCTGTCGCCGTATCCGATGTTCGCGCTCGTCTCGACCGGGCGGCCGGTGGCGATCGTCGTCGGCATCGCGCTGGCGGTGATGTGCATGTCGAGCTCGTACGCGGTGATGGCCGGCTTCATGTCGACCGCGTTCCCGGTGCGAGTCCGGTATTCGGCCATTTCGTTGTCCTACCAGGTGTGCGCCGCGTTGGCCGGCGGCCTGACGCCACTGATCGGCGCCGTGCTCGCCCACCGCTATCCGGGCGCATGGTGGCCGCTCGCCGTGTTTTACAGCTGGCTGGCCGGGATCTCGCTGGTGTGCATCGGCACGCTCGAACGCCGCAAGCGCGGCGCGGCGCACGGTGTGGCCGAGGCGGCGTGAGGTCGCGTAAGGTAACGTAAGGCAGGGTGTTGTGCGGGCCGTGCCGCCCGTGCAACACAAAGCAATGGGTTTTCGTGGTTAACCCCACGTCATGCGCGCTCGACATGGTGTCATCCTCAAGCGCGCAACGCCGCCTGCGATCAAGGCGGACGAACAAAAATGACGGGGGAAACATCATGCATCGCTTTCGTTCGCTGGGTGTGGTGACGGGCACGGCACAGCTCGCCAGCGCCGACATCCTGAGCAGGATGAGCGGCCTCTCGTGCCGCTCCGGCGCGGCGCAGCCCTTCGACCTGGTGCTCGAGCCGCGCGTGTGGCAAGGGCCCGTTGCGGCGCACGCGGCGAATGCGGCGAATGCGGCGTTCAGGATCCATGTGTTCGACCTCATGCGCGGATTTGAAAAGCGCGGTGTCGATGCGATCGTGCTGCCGTGCTTCCTCAGTCATACCTTCATCGACGAACTCTCGGCGAATCTCGCCGTGCCGGTCGCCAACATCATGACCGCGCTCGCGGCGCACGTGCGGAGCACGTTCGTGTCGGCGCGCCGCATCGGCGTGCTGACTTGCGCGGCGGTCCGTGAAAACAGCCTTTTTGAGCGCTATTTCGAAGCCGGTCGGTTCGACGTGCTGTATCCGCGTCACGCAACGGGTGTCGATTGCGTGACGAGCGCCGTGTATGGCGACGAGGGCATCAGGAACGGCCGCCTGTCTGGCCGGCCCGTCGAGTTGTTGCGCGCAGCGTGCGCGGACCTGATCGCGCAGGGCGCCGAGGTGATCGTGCCGGGGTTGGCCGAGATCGGTCTCGTGCAGCGGGCGCTCGGTCCATTCGAGGTGCCGCTCGTCGATACCAACCAGGTCTACGCGCGCTATGTGGCGACGGCCCAGTATTCGCAACCGCAACGGCGGGTCAAGATGGGCGTGCTGGGCGGAGTCGGGCCGGCCGCGACCGTCGATTTCCTCGCCAAGCTGGTGCGCAATACGCCGGCCGCGTGCGATCAGGACCATATCAGGCTGATGATCGAGCACAATCCGCAGATTCCGGATCGCACCGACGCGCTGCTCGGCAACGGCGACGATCCGACGCTCGCGCTGTATGCCGCATGCAAGACGCTCGAGGAAGGTGGTGCGGATCTGATCGCGATTCCGTGCAATACCGCGCACGCGTTCATCGAGCGGATCCAGCCGGCATTGGGCATTCCGATCGTCAATATGCTGACCTGTACCGCCGATTATCTGCGCGAGACGTTTCCGGGCTTGCGCGAAGTCGGCGTGCTGGCCACGTCGGGCACACTGGCGAGCTGTGTCTACGAGCAGGCGCTCGAAGCGCGCGGCATCAGGCAGGTCGCGCCGACAGCGCCTGCCCAGGCGCACCTGATGAACGCCATCTACGGACCGTGTGGCGCGAAGGCGGGCTACACAGCGGGCGAGTGCGTGGACCAGCTCGCCGTCGCGGTCGACGACCTGGTCGGGCAGGGCGTGCAGGTGATCGTGCTGGCGTGCACCGAGTTGCCGCTGCTATTGCGCGACGCGGTGCTGGCGTGCCCGGGTGGCCGGATGGTACGGCTCGTCGATCCGACCGACGTGCTGGCAAGACGTTGCGTCGCGTATGCGCTGGGTGGGCACGCACATGATGCGGCATCGGGGGTGGCGATGCCGGCGGTGGGGAGGCTTGGGGGCCGGCTTGGCGTGGAAAGCGCGTACGGCTAGCGGTGGCTGGTGGCTCGCCGTTGCCGCACTACACCTCGTCACTTGAGGCTATTGAGGTCCAATGCATCGGCGATCGCCTGCATGCCAGCGTCGTTCGGATGCAGGTTATCGCCACTGTTAAAAGCCGGCAGGAAAGAGGCTGGGTCGGCGGGATCGCTCGCGGCGCGAGCCTGGTCCAGCACCGCATCGCAGCCGCTCGACGGGCTCAGCACAAACGCGTTGATCTCTTCGCGTGCAGCTTCGATCGCGGGTGTCCAGAACGGCGTGCCGCGAAACGGTGTCAGCGTAGAGCAGATAACTTTGACATGGACCAGATGCGCACGGGCGATCAACTGTTGATACGCGGCGATCAGATCCTGCGCGCTGGCTGGTGCCGGGGTATTGAGGTTGTTGACGGCATCGTCGGAGACGATAGTCCACTTCACTCCCGGTTGGGCCAACGCGTCGCGATTGAAGCGATTGAGGCCCGCTTGGCCCCCGCCATCGGTTAAAAAGTTATTGCCACTGATTCCCTCGTTCAGCACACCGACCGACATGCCGGCGTTGAACAGGCGCACGGCAAGATCGTTCGTCCAGCGGCGATTAGCGTTGCTGCTGGATGCGCTCCCTTCGGTGATCGACGCGCCGAATGCCACCACCGCGCCCGTTGCCTGCGCGTTTTGGACATCGACGTTCGTCAAAAAATAGTAGGCCTGACCGGCAGGGTTAGTGGTGAAGCCGGTGAAGCTTGGATCGGCACCGAGGTTGCCCGGCGCGACATAGACGTCCTGTAGCGAGCCGTCGTGGCCCGTCGACTGCGGTGGTATTTGGCCGGGCAGATACAGGCTGACGGCAATATCCGCGAGTGGCGGCACGTCGAAGGGAACAGGGTCGCTTGTGATTGACGCACCTGCGGGCAGCGTCACGCTTGGTTGGCTTCCGAACGTCAACGTTCTGGTGCTGCTGGCGACCGTAGTGGGACCGCGGTCGCGCAGGGCAACATAAACGTTGCCGATTACGACTGGCGCGCTCCCGTAAAGGTTCGACAACTGCACACGCACGGCAGACCCGCCAATGCTGGTGTGCACGATCTGGCGCACGGTCTGGTTGTTAAAGCCCTGTGCAACAGTGATCCATGGTGCGACAGCCCAGGTACCGGTCCACGGGACCGATGACGCGGCGATCGGTGCCGTGCCACCAGATGTTCCTCCAGTACTACTCCCCGATGTTCCGCCGGAAGTGCTTCCCGATGTTCCGCCAGAAGTGCTTCCCGATGTTCCGCCGGAAGTGCTTCCCGATGTTCCACCGGAAGTACTCCCTGATGTTCCATCGGAGCTCGCTCCCCCGCTCGCGCCAGCTCCGCTCGCGCCACCACCTCCACCTCCACCGCAGGAAAGACAGACCGTCGCGAAAAGCATGACCAGCGCGCTTCGAGGCCACGCGCTGGCGCGATCGGCCAAACCTTGCAATCGGTCCATGGATACCTCTCAAAGCGGGTCAGGCGGAGCGCAAGAACGTCAACCTATGCTTGACGCTTCGACGAAACGTGCACTTTTATACCCACGAGTCTCCTTGCGTCGGACAATCACACCGACAAAAGCGCCAGCTACGATCAGCTTGCGGACGTCGGTTGTCCTGGGCGGAGCCGACGTTCCAATGTCAGTTTGAGAGAAAGGTCGAACGGCAGATGATGGACCGATTACGGAAAGTCGCCGGCCACTCAGGTCGAAACGGCGCATAGGACACGCGTTCTCGCTCACTTCGCTGGCGTCGCCGAAAGCGGTTCGAGCCCGGTCCTCGCAATCGCGGGCGCCGCGTCCGGCGACGACAGAAAATGGATCAGCGCCTCTGCGCCGGCCGGATTTTTCGCATTGGTGGCGATGCCCCCGGAGAACATCGTGTACCTCTGCATTTCGGCGGGCAAACTGCCGACCACCGTCACCCCCTTCACCGGCAACAGTTCGACGACCTGCTGAATGCCGATCTCAGCGTTTCCATTCGCGACGGCATCGGCGACCTGCGCGACCGGAATCATGCGGCTCTTGCTCTCCATCCGCCCCGCGATGCCGAGACGCCAGAACAGTTCGCCGCCGACATAGACGCCAGTCGGGTCGTCCGGATAGACGATCGACTTCGCTGCGAGCAGCGCTCGCCGCAATGCGTCGGCCGAGCTGATATCCGGCTTCGGCGTCCCTTCGCGAACCACCATGCCGATCGGCGAGCGTGCGAGGTCCACCTTGCTGGCAGGCAAGACCGTGCCGGCATTGATCTGCTGGTCGAGCGCATACCCGACCACGATCAGCACGTCGGCCCACTCGCCGCGCGCAAGCCGCACGGGGATCGCATTCGCGGCCGTACCCGCCGCGGCCCCCCAGACGGTGATTAGCTTACGACCGGTCGCCTCCTCGAATTGCGGGCCCAGTTCGCGATAGGCTGACGCAAACCCGCCCGAAATCATCACCTTGACTTCGTCTGCCAATGCGGCCCCGCAGCCTAGTAACGCACCTGCTACGCAGAATGCGAGTGCGCGAATCCTCAGCTTGCCGGTGGTCACGGCCGCGCCCCAATATCGATCGGATGATCCAGTCCGGACCTGCATCGAATCCGGATGCCAATCATGATGTTAGCCGGCATTGGGTGCGGCAGCGAGACTGCCGCAAACCGGTCAGCTTCACACTACCGCCGTCGACGGGCGCTGTTTGTTAAGCGTTGTTCGACGCGCTGTTCGACGCGCTGTTCGACGCGCTGTTCGACGCGCTGTTCGACGTGTAGTCGACCGGACCAACTTGACCAGATTGTCGTGACCATGGCGTGAGGGCGGACGCTGAGATAAGCTGCCGCTCGAGAGTTACACCGTGTCACAGTGAGCTTCTATCCTGATCAGTCGAGTCGACTCAACATGACCACAACCACGACAGACGTTGTCATCATTGGCTCTGGGATGGGTGGAGCGACCGCAGCGCTCGGTCTTGCCCCAACGGGAGCGAACATAACGATTCTCGAACGAGGCTATCAAATCGCACCGAGTGCGCACAATCGCGATGCTCGTGCTGTCTACCAGCGCAATCACTTCAAGGCGGACGGGTTCTGGTATTTGCCTAACGGCGAAGCCTTCGCAGCGGGCAATCGTTTCTGCCATGGTGGAATGACGAAGTTTTACGGTGGTGTCCTGTACCGTTTTCGCGAACGTGATTTCGATGGCGTGTCCCACGCCGAGGGCGATGCGCTTCCATGGCCCATTCGATACGCTGAACTGGAACCGTGGTACGAACAGGCTGAACGCCTGTATCAGGTTCGGGGCGATAGCTTGCAAGACCCGACCGAACCGCCACGCAAGACCAACCTGCCGTACCCGCCCGTTCCCGATGAGAAAGCAATCTCGCACGCGCGTGCTCGCTTTGAAGCCATCGGCCTTCATCCCAGTGCGTTGCCGCTAGGCATTGACCTTGGCACCTGGCTCAAGCACGGCAAGACGGGTTGGGATGGCTTTCCCGGCGCCCGGGAAGGCAAGATGGACGCCGAGAACTGCGCGCTGATCCCTGCGCTCAACTATCCGAATGTGAAAATCAACAGTGGCGCCGTGGTGCAAAGGGTACTGTTTTCCCCCGACGGAAAACGCGCGGTCGGCGTCGAGTATGAATCCGATGGCCAAACGCAGCGCTTGCGTGCAGATGTTGTCGTCCTTGCGGCGGGTGCCATTCCGACTGCAGCCATTCTTTTAGCGTCCGATATCGACCGCACAATCAACCGTTCAGGACAGGTAGGCCGCAACCTGATGGCGCATAACCAAAGCATCGTGATCGGCTTTGACTGGCGTTTCAGGAACGACTCGGTTTACCAGAAGACGTTCGCGATCAACGACTTCTATCTGTCCGATGGAGCGGGCGGCCCGCCCCTTGGGAATATCCAGGCCCTTGGGCGCGTTGACGGCGCCATCCTGAAGGCGGGGCTTCCCCGCGTTCCAGAGTGGTTGCTTGGCAGGATTAGCAAGCACACGCTCGACTTCTTCCTGAATAGCGAAGACCTTCCGCACGAGCGAAACCGCGTGCGACTGGATGGACGAAAGCTTGTCCTCGATTTCGGCCATCGAACCAACATGCTGGCTCACAGACGTTTGACCAGGCGCTGGAAAGATTGCCTGCAAGATGCCGGATTTCATCGCACGGGTTCGATGCTGTTCGAGCGTCAAGGTCCGGGTCACCAGTCCGGCACCGTTCGGATGGGCGATGATCCAAATACCGCGCCATTAAATCGTTGGGGGCAGGCACACGAGTGTGAAAACCTGTTTATCACCGATGCGAGCCCGTTTGTTTCTTCTGCCGCAGTCAACCCTGCGTTGACCGTCGCTGCTCTGTCGCTTCGGGCGGTTGGGAAGATCAGGGATATGTTGCTCAAGGGGTAGACTGCGACGGCGGTCTTGACGCGATCCACCGGTGGACCAGCCGGGCGTATTGTCGCGTCGACAAGTGTGGCGAGTCGTGAATTCTGTTCGGGAACGGGCAACCGTTCAATCCCGACGTCAGAGCGGATGCCGAACGTAATTTTGCCGTGGTATCCAGCGTGCGGCCGCGGCGATAGTATGACGGTAGCCGTCTCATCGATTCCCCCCAGGAGACACGAAATGAGCAGCAAGAACACAATTTGCTTGTGGTACGAAGGCGGTGCCCTTGACGCAGCAAAGTTCTATGCGAAGACATTTCCCGGCAGCGCTGTCGGCGCGGTCCACGAGGCACCGGGCGACTACCCGGACGGCAAACAGGGCGACGTCCTGATGGTCGAGTTCACTGTGATCGGCATTCCTTGCCTCGGGCTGAACGGTGGCCCCCATTTCAGGCACAACGAGGCATTCTCCTTTCAAATCGCGACGGACGATCAGGCGGAAACAGACCGCCTGTGGGACGCGATCGTTCGTCATGGCGGTCAGGAAAGCGCTTGCGGCTGGTGCAAGGACAAATGGGGCGTGTCCTGGCAGATCACACCGCGCGCCCTTACGGCGGCGGTAACCGATCCCGATCGCGCAGCAGCGAAGCGCGCATTCGACGCGATGATGACCATGAAAAAGATCGACATCGCCGCGATCGAAGCAGCACGACTCGGACGAGGCCTGCTGTGAAGCTGATCGGGGAGTGCCCGGCATGTCCTTTCGTGTTGGGTTCCGGGAAGATGCCTGACCGGCCGTTCATGCCCCGACTGCGGCTGTCTCTTCGGTCGTGTGCCTTCGCGCCAGGCTGACGAGCCGCGCGTAAGATATAACTCTGTTGACGACCATTTTCGGGAGGCGACATGAACGCGGTGTGCCCGCTACACGGGCCAACGACCATCGTCGGCACGAATGCCTACGGATTTCCTGTCTATGCGTGCTGCTGCCACGACGTGACCCATGTCACACCCCCGGATGCGTGTACGAGGGCGCCGGCGCAACGCGGACGTGACCGGCCACCCGAAGAACCGAAGACGCGCAAGGAACGGGAGTGACGATCAAGTCCGCTGTATCGGGCCAATGGGCTCACTCCCGTATTGCCAGCACATTGGCCCTTTACCGCGGTAAGGGTTCGCAATCAAGCGAGGGCGGATCCCATTCCCGGCGTGGTCAGGATCGACAGCGACACTGAAAATCCGATCATGTCCATCGCCAGGTTCAACGACGATGAGGCCCACCACTTTGCCTTGCTCACAACCCAGGATAACCTCATCACGTGCGATGCGTGAGGTGTGATCTTCTGTAACAGGCGGTGGAGGGTATCCGGGATCCGGAACCCAAACTGCATGCCCTTTCAGTGATCTGCCGCACGACCGAAAGGTCTGTTGTCTCGGCCACCCTGATTTCAAATTGCATTCGTCCGCCTCCTTCAGTTCCGGCTCGCAATAGCGGCCGCTGCACCGCCGAGTGCAAACGCTCCAACACGATTGGCGATGCGAACCGCGTGTGGTGTCCGCAGAAGCAGGCGCGCTTTATGGGCCAGAAATGTCCAGCTCAAATCGATCGCAGCCAACGTTACGAGGGTGACGAACGAAAGAATGGCCCACTCCTGGAGACCTACGGACGAGAGGTCAACGAGCGACGGCAGCAGGGCGATGTAGAACACCATGATCTTGGGATTACCCAAGGTGACGGCCATGCCCGCTCCGAACATCGACAGCGGTGAAGTCCGACGGGGTAAGTCGTTCCCGACCTCCGCGGCTGGTTGCCGCCACATCTTGAAGGCAAGCCAACACAAGTAAGCGCTGCCAAGCCACTTGATGATCTGAAAACCGGACTGAAAGGTCTGGGCGAACGCCGTCAGCCCTGCCATCGCCATGCTGAGCCAAATCATCTCGCCGATCCACATAGCAGCGACGAAGGGGATCACGCCGCGCCATCCGTTGGTGATGACGCGCGAGACTAGCGCGGCGATGCTTGGGCCGGGAGTACCTGCGTTCAATAGCAATGCACCTGCAAAAATGGCGACGGACAGTGGCTCCATGTCGAATTCCTTGACGAGTTCTCATTGTCGTAAATATATCGAAACCTGAAAAAAACTCAGGATTTAAATCCCATCACGGATCGGCTCTGAGATATTGTCGGCAATCCTGGTCGGTAAATCGAATGTCCCAAACTGGGCCGACTGCACTTCTGCGAGCGCCGGGCAACGATTTCCCTCTGTATGTCGTGTGTAAACGATATTAAATAAAATTTACACAAAATATGCATTGAAAATACTTTCATAAGTATCCAATATGCATATTTTTTACTCACATCTCAATAATGAGCTAATTGGTTTTGGTGGAATTGACGATAGTTGACCTTTTTTAATGTAAAAATTCTTATACTCAATTGGTATGCATTGTCTTAAGGCCAGGTGGCTGAGAGAAAGTGGGGCATCAATTTTTTCCGCCACATTGTTTGATAAGGGTTTTTCCGTCCTGGTTTCATGGCAGTCAAGGCGATTGTGGGGCGATGCTTTTCTGGCTTGCTAAATTTTTATCCGTGTAATTAATGTGTGGCCGATCATGGTAAAAACGGCGGCACGTAGAAAATAGGTTGTGATATCCCGGCGTACGAAGAAGCGACCTTTATATAAGCTATTAATTGGGAGGCGTGAATGATTGTTCGTGTGATGAAATTTCTGCTAAATCGAGCGAAATTTGCGGTGCTGAAAACTCAGGTTGGCCGGTTGAGTTTGGCGAGAGCTGGACTTGGCTGCGGTGTGATCGCCATGGCGCTGCTGGGAAGCCAGATAGCAAACGGCCAAACTAATACACCTGTGCCGGCTATTAACCTGGGTGGTGAAATCAACGATATCATTAACCAGAATCCCAACAACCCGACTCAGGCAATCAACAACTACATGGCCAGCCTGGCGGCGACAAAGGCTCACTGGGTCCGGATTGGCATCAACTGGGCGCAAACCCAACCCTCGCAAACGACGATCAATGCCAGCGATCCTAATCCGGGCACGAGCAGCGGACTAACCTGGGGGGTGGCAGACACGATCATCCGTGCCGCCCGCAACAACGGCTTGCGCGTGCTGGGCGTGATTCTGCTTACTCCTCCGTGGGCCGTGAGTTCAGAATGCTCGAGCAGCTATCAGCAGGCAAACTACGTTTCATCCTGGATGTGCGCGCCGGATCCCGCTCTCTATACCAATTTTGCGCGGGCCGCCGCCAAGCATTACAGCAGCGACAGCTACGGCGGTCAGGTCGATGCATGGGAGATCTGGAACGAGCCCAACTGCGGCGGTGATTTCATGCCTCATGATCCCGCTCTTTACACGACGATCCTGAAGAGCGTCTACCCGGTTATCAAGCAGGCAAATCTCGGCGCTTATGTGTATGCGGGCGGCAGTGCGGAATGCACCACATATCCGAACAACGGAACAGGCGCGCTGCCGTCGAATGGTGTCGCGGGCCTCGTTAATTCGACCAATTCCAGTTATCCCGCGCCTACGCAGTGGGATCCGCGCGACTGGTTGGCGGTGATGTATGCGGACGGCGCTCAAGGGTATTTCGACGCACTTAGCCATCATCCCTACTGCTTCAGCGACGACTGGCAATCGGCACCCGACCAGTGTCCGAGCACGACGCTCAACTCGTCGTTCCCGCAATACTCGAATGCGTTCAACATCATGTGGCACACCTTCACCTCGCCGTCCTACGCCTGGCCAGCGAGCAATGGAAGTAATACCTTCGCAAGCTACACGGGCACGAGTCTGCGCGACCAGATGACCTCGCACGGCGACGGAGCGAAAGCGATCGTCCTCACGGAGTTTGGCGCGCCGACCACCGGTTCGGATGGCGCGACAAATTTCACGGGGCAATTGGGCGGTTCTTCGGTGCAGTACACGAACGCCAATTTTCAAACCAGTTATCCCTACCTGACACAAGCCAACCAGGCGCGCGAGTATAGTGCGCTGATGGCGTGGATCGGACAACAACCCAAGGGCGCGTATGGTCCCGTGTACGCTTACTGTTATTCAGATATGACATTGTCGTCACCGAGCAGCACGAGCCTCTATGAGCCGTACTTCGGCATCGTGACGCTCGGATCGACAACCGGATCGTCGGGTACGCCTGGTGCCGAGAAGATTGAAGGCACGGCCCAGGCTGTATCGAGTCAGTACTATCCAGCGTGGCCAAATTTCGGTGCCAGCGCAATTGCGGCGGCTGCCGGTACAAGCGGTTACGCGCCAATTGGGCCTGGCTGGTTCAACGCGCAGGGTCAATAGCCGGCCCTGGATAATCCGTCGAATCTGAACGATCTTCGAAGCCTTGCCGGATAAAGCTTCGAGCATTGTTCAGGTTCGACTCAATACTGTTCCTGATTTTCAAATTTAACGCCGCGCGAACGTGAGAGACGCATCCCACAAGGGGACGTCCTTCGAGGCGTGTGCGGCTTCCGCGAGCCGAAACCCGAACTCAAGTCTGTCTGTCTGTCGAGCTTCGACCCGATCCGGCAACACTTCGCGCTCAAGCAACATCTTTTGCGCGCGTCGCTCCACCGCAAACAGCTCGCTGAGCGCTTTGCCGCATGGCATGTTTTCGCCGAACTCGCCCAAAATCCGTCACCCTTCTGAGCAAACAAACGGCTTCGGCAGCATTGTGTCGTCGGGACCGTTTAACTTGACAACACCCTCGGGACCGTTGGAAGGCGAAAAGCCGAGGGAAGGTCCGTAGCGCTTTTCGGGAGATAGCATCTATCGTAGTCGCGTTGTCAGGGGAATTTTATTCTTCCTGTTAAGGGATAAACGGGATTTTTTTTGAAAAAAAATTCTCCCAGCGTTTCCGTAGGATGGCTGACATGCAAGGTGAGGCGGGTGGCGCGAGTCAATGCGTCCGTCGCCGCGCCGCCCCCAACAACAAGACAACGAGGTTTCATGCATGAACCATTTGCTGCGGCTTTTTCGTGCACACCCCAACTCGGTCGACGAGACCTACCTCCAGCATATGGGGGCAGCGTTCTCGTTCGGACTTCCGATGTTTATCGCGTCGCTCGCGCTGATCGTGCATGCACTGTTTCCTTTCCTGTTCGTGAAAACCGGGAGCAACGTCGTGACCGCGCTCCATGAACGCATGGTCACAGCCAGAAAAAGACAACGCGCCAGCCCCTGAGCGACAGCGGGAGTCCACCCGGCGTGAGGGACGATAGCGCACCGCCACAGATCACATGCTGCAGGCATGTTGACGTAGCAGCGTCCGTCGAATTGGCAGGTCACCCAAACTTGACGAGTAACAGCCGGCCGCTGCGATGTGTCTGGCAATGAATAGATAGGCAATCCGAAACATCTTTGCTTCACGGGGTCTACAATCCGGATGCATTTGGCGGCGTGATGAATCCGCCGGTCTACCGGGCATCGACGATCGTCTTCCGCAACATGGAAGACATGGAGGCGCGAGCAAAGGCGATGTCCACGCCGGAGGGCCAGGACGCGACGATGGGCGTGATCACGGCGAACAAGGGGGCGTGGAGCACGGTGATTAAAGACCTGGAGAAGGCATTCCGCTTTCTGCATGCGTAGTAGAGGAAGCACTTTAAATTCACGGAGGAGACAATGAAGTTGAAGAATACGGTTGGTGTACTTTTGCGTGGTGCGGTCATCGCGACTGCAT
Organism: Paraburkholderia ribeironis; assembly: GCF_900019265.1. Taxonomy (GTDB): domain Bacteria; phylum Pseudomonadota; class Gammaproteobacteria; order Burkholderiales; family Burkholderiaceae; genus Paraburkholderia; species Paraburkholderia ribeironis. The sequence goes on along the minus strand of NZ_CYGX02000071.1, from coordinate 4,471 downwards.
TCAGTTTTGTGAGCGCAAGCGCTCACGCCCAGGATCTCCTCGAAACCGTCAAATCGAGCGGCGTGCTGCGCGTCGGTCTGGAAGGGACCTATCCGCCATTCGATTACAAGAATGCCAGCGGAGAACTCGAAGGCTTTGATGTGGACGTTGCGAAGGCCGTCGCAGCCAGGCTTGGCGTCAAACCGTAATTCATTCCGACCGAGTGGAGTGGCATTCTCGCCGGACTGCAGGCTGGGAAGTTCGACGTGATCGTCAACCAGGTCACCATTACTCCGCAGCGCAAGCAGGCGCTAGATTTCAGTCAGCCTTATACGTTCTCGGCGGCGCAGCTGATTCAGCGGGTCGACGACAAGCGCGAGTTCAACTCGCTCGCCGAGTTCAGTGGCGATAAAAAAATCGGTGTGACGCTCGGTACGAACTATGACCAGATGGCCCGCGCCGTGTCAGGCATCAACGTGCAGACCTACCCTGGTGCCCCTGAAAAGCTGCGCGATCTTTCGGCAGGACGAATTGACGCGACGCTCGACGACCGGCTGATGCTGCCGTACATCATCAAGACTTCGAAACTCCCGCTGCGGGCTGGCGCTGTGTTGAAGGGTGCCGAGCAGGAAATGGGGATCCCGTTCCGCAAGGGCAACCCGGAGTTCGAGAAGGCGATCAACGACGCTTTGAACGCGATGAAACAGGACGGTACGCTGAAAAAGATCTCGATGCACTGGTTCGGCTCCGATGTGACACAGGCCGTCGCCCAGTAAGCGTTCTACATCTTCATCTTTCGTGGCGCCCCGGTTCTGGCCGGGGTGACGCGCCCGCGCGGCGGATCATCTCATGACACCAATCGACCTTGTTATTCACGCGCTGCCTGTCCTCCTGCTGGGCGCAACGGTTACCCTGAAGTTTGCCCTGGCCTCGGCGGTGCTCGGCCTGTTTGTCGGCCTCATCGTCGCGATCATGGGGATCAGTGGTCAGCCCGTCATCACGGGCATCGCGCGTGCTTACGTCAGCCTCATGCGCGGCACGCCACTGCTCGTGCAAATTTTCGTCGTGTACTACGGGTTGCCAGATATCGGGATTTCCCTCGATCCGACAAGCGCAGGCATTCTCGCGTTGACGGCCAATGCCGGCGCCTATCTGTCGGAAAGTATGCGTGGCGCGATTCTCGGGATTGGTCAGGGGCAGTGGGGAGCGGCGCATAGCCTCGGTCTGACTAACCTGCAGACGCTGCGCTATGTGATCTGTCCTCAGGCGTTGCGGATGGCCGTGCCGAGTCTGGGCAACACGCTGATCAGCCTGATCAAGGACACGTCACTGGTGTCCGTGATCACCGTGACCGAGATGCTGCGCGCGGCGCAGGAGGTCATTGCGTCCACGTTTCAACCGCTACCGCTCTATCTCGCTGCGGCGGCCATTTACTGGTTGCTCAGTACCGCGATGTCGTCGGTTCAGCGTCACGTCGAAGTACGGCTCGCAAGGGCGCACGTCCGCTGAGAAAAAGCAGGCAACGCGGAGCATAAGGATATTTTGATGATTGAACTGAACAGTGTATCGAAGTGGTACGGACCGTTTCAGGTCCTGACCGGCTGCACGACCGAAGTGAACAAGGGTGAAGTGGTCGTCGTATGCGGTCCATCCGGATCCGGCAAGTCGACGTTGATCAAGACCGTGAACGGGCTGGAGCGATTCCAGCAAGGCGAGATCGTGGTCGGCGGTCAGTCGGTCGGGGACAAGCGTACTGACCTGTCGAAGCTCCGCGCACGGGTCGGGATGGTGTTCCAGCATTTCGAACTGTTTCCGCACCTGTCCATCACCGCAAACTTGACGCTCGCGCAGATCAAGGTGCTGGGCCGGGATAGGGACACGGCAACGGCGAAGGGCCTCGCGCTACTCGACCGGGTTGGGCTGCGGGCGCACGCCGACAAGTATCCTGGCCAGCTGTCCGGCGGACAGCAGCAACGGGTCGCCATTGCGCGGGCGCTGTCGATGGATCCGATCGCGATGCTATTCGACGAGCCAACGTCCGCGCTGGACCCCGAGATGATCAACGAGGTGCTTGACGTTATGATCGAACTCGCCCAGGAAGGCATGACGATGATGTGTGTGACGCACGAGATGGGCTTCGCGAAGAAGGTAGCCCATCGGGTCCTTTTCATGGACCAGGGTCTTATCGTTGAGGACACCCATAAGGACGCGTTTTTCGACAATCCGCAATCGGAGCGGGCAAAGGAATTCTTGAAGCGCGTGCTGCCTCATTGACTGTTTTCCTGAGACCGCGACTGACAGCGATGGGGCGACCTTTACCCGCCGGAGAGCCGACGAACCCCCGTTCAGCAGTTGATGCACCGGCAAATGTGATTGACGTGTAGAACGGTCTCGAGTCATGGGGCGCTAAAATTGTAGTTGGCTCCGTTCCATGGAACCGAATGCCCCATCCCGATCTATCAACGGCAGGCAACCATGAACACTCACTGCGCGTGTTTCGTTCGTCCGGCGCTGGCTGCAATTTGCGTGGCTTCCCTCGCGACGCTCGCCGCTTGCGGCGGAAACGCCTGCATCGGCCTCAACGGTTGCGGTGGTGCAAACGTGACGCCAACCATCGCTATATCCGGCACGGCCGCCACCGGCAGAGCGCTCGCCAGCGCGACGGTCGGCTTGAGTTGTGTGCAGGGCTCGGGCTCCACCCTGTCCGACGGCGGTGGACACTACACGATCGCGTTCAATGCGACGCCTCCCTGCATCCTCACCGTGACCTCTGGTGGCACGAGCCTGCATTCGTTGGCATTTGCCGGCGGTACCTTCAATCTGACGCCAGAGACCGAACTGATGCTTGTCTACATCGCTTCGCAACTCGGCACGAACGAGAGCGCTCTGATAGCGGGCTTCCCGACCAACGCACAGTTCCAGCAGGTGCTGGCAAACCCGGCCGACGTGCAGGCTGCGCAATCGGTAGTCGTCACAAATCTGCAGCAGCACTATGCGGTCACGCTGACTGCACCTGCGTTTCTGACGACATCCTTTACGGTTGGGCAAGCAGGTGTCGACAGCGATCTGGGCGCGCTAGCGGCAGCAGGGGCTATCGACGCCAATGGCATGCCCGATCAGGCCGCCGTCTCGCTGCTGTCCGCGGCGGGTCGCGCTCATCCGCTTACAGCGACGTCCGTACCTTTGTCCGGCACTGGCAGTACTGGCAGCAACAGCGCAATGATGTGACGTGCGGCGAGCCCGGGGCCATGGAGTCAGCCCCGGTGCCACAAGAGATTGCGCTCGTCTGCCTGGAAGAACTGGCCGGATGTCGAGACGGAGATGCCACTCTACGCGTCAAAGTTTTTGTGCAGCCCGCTGCACCGCTGCGTAGCGATCCGCGCGCAGGCGATCCAGCCGCTCCGTAACAGCCCGCAGGATCTGTGGGGCTGCGCGCTCGGGACGCCCGCAGTCGAACGGTGGCGCTGGCGCGTATTCGATGCCGAGCTGCACCGACTGCGCGTACTCGGCTCCGGCGATGTCGGCCATCACCGAAAGCGCCATGTCGATTCCCGCAGTCACGCCACCACCGGTAATGAGATTGCCGTCGCGCACCACACGGCTCTCGTCCATGATCGCGCCGAACGATGGCAGCAGATCGCGCCACGCCCAATGGCAGGCGGCGCGTTTTCCGCCAAGCAATCCTGCAGCACCGAGCACCAGTGATCCGCTACACACTGACGTGACATAACGGGCTCCATTAGCCAGCCGGCGGACTTCACCGACGAAGGACGCATCGCCCATCGCCTCGATCACGCCGAAGCCGCCGGGAACGCACACGAGGTCCGCCTGCGCAATGTCGGCCAGTCGTTGCACGTTTGTGATCGTGAGTCCGCCATCGGCCCGAATTTCTCCGCCATCAACCGAAGCCATCACACACTGCGCGCCCGGCAAACGCCAGAACACCTCGTAGGGACCTGTGAAATCAAGCTGCGTGATGCGATCGAATAGCGCAAAAACGATGATGAACGGGGAAGCGGTCATGGCGCGAGTCTCCTTCGAGTGGATTGACACTTCGTAGCATCGCGCTCTATCGTGATGGCAGCAATGTCATATACCCAACTTTTCCTGCCATGCCCCACCGCATCGCTGTGCTTGTCTTCCCCGAATTCCAGTTGCTCGACGCGGCTGGACCTGTGGCTGCGTTCGAGGTGGCGAGCCGCTATCGGGACGCGTACTACTCGCTGAAGATCGTGGCAGCGCAGCCGGGTCTGGTGCGTAGTTCGGCGGGCGTGAGTTGGGCATGCGAGAAACTGCCGCCAGCCAACCAGGTGGATACTTTGCTCGTGGCTGGCGGTGATGGCGTGGATGCCGCCATGATCGACGCGCGTACGCGCCGCTTTGTAAGTCGATGTGCAGCGCGTGGAGCACGCGTGACGAGTGTGTGCTCGGGTAGTCTGCTACTGGCCGAGGCTGTGTAAAAACTCGTCCGATCGCCTAGACTGAATCAACC
>NZ_CYGX02000033.1:5219-5512 GCF_900019265.1 Paraburkholderia ribeironis | reverse complement strand
CGGTACCGCTTCGCGCCGCGCGCCCGGCGCGCGTAAACGCAGAAACCCCACCGGCGGTCCGGTGGGGTTTTGGGTTGCTGCTGGGGAGCCTGACGATTACCTACTTTCACACGGGCAATCCGCACTATCATCGGCGTGGAGTCGTTTCACGGTCCTGTTCGGGATGGGAAGGGGTGGGACCGACTCGCTATGGTCATCAGGCATGACTGGTTGTCGTGCTGGGGTTCGCCCAACACGACCAATCCGGAAGAAGTAGCTGAGAGGAGGCCTCTCTTTAACGGGCTGTGCGTATC
>NZ_CYGX02000033.1:0-5209 GCF_900019265.1 Paraburkholderia ribeironis | reverse complement strand
CACCGGTTATAGGATCAAGCCTTACGGGCAATTAGTATCAGTTAGCTCAACGCATTACTGCGCTTGCACACCTGACCTATCAACGTCCTGGTCTTGAACGACCCTTCAAGGGGCTCGAAGCCCCGGGGATATCTCATCTTAAGGCGAGTTTCCCGCTTAGATGCTTTCAGCGGTTATCTCTTCCGAACATAGCTACCCGGCGATGCCACTGGCGTGACAACCGGTACACCAGAGGTTCGTCCACTCCGGTCCTCTCGTACTAGGAGCAGCCCCCTTCAAATATCCAGCGCCCACGGCAGATAGGGACCAAACTGTCTCACGACGTTTTAAACCCAGCTCACGTACCTCTTTAAATGGCGAACAGCCATACCCTTGGGACCGGCTACAGCCCCAGGATGAGATGAGCCGACATCGAGGTGCCAAACACCGCCGTCGATATGAACTCTTGGGCGGTATCAGCCTGTTATCCCCAGAGTACCTTTTATCCGTTGAGCGATGGCCCTTCCATACAGAACCACCGGATCACTATGACCTGCTTTCGCACCTGGTCGACTTGTCAGTCTCACAGTCAAGCACGCTTATGCCATTGCACTATCAGCACGATTTCCGACCGTACCTAGCGTACCTTCGTACTCCTCCGTTACACTTTGGGAGGAGACCGCCCCAGTCAAACTGCCTACCATGCACTGTCCCCGATCCGGATCACGGAACAGGGTTAGAACCTCAAACAGATCAGGGTGGTATTTCAAGGTCGGCTCCATTGAGACTGGCGTCCCAACTTCACAGCCTCCCACCTATCCTACACAGACCGGTTCAAAGTCCAATGCAAAGCTACAGTAAAGGTTCATGGGGTCTTTCCGTCTAGCCGCGGGGAGATTGCATCATCACAAACACTTCAACTTCGCTGAGTCTCGGGAGGAGACAGTGTGGCCATCGTTACGCCATTCGTGCAGGTCGGAACTTACCCGACAAGGAATTTCGCTACCTTAGGACCGTTATAGTTACGGCCGCCGTTTACCGGGACTTCAATCAGGAGCTTGCACCCCATCATTTAATCTTCCGGCACCGGGCAGGCGTCACACCCTATACGTCCACTTTCGTGTTTGCAGAGTGCTGTGTTTTTATTAAACAGTCGCAGCCACCAGTTTATTGCAACCCCTTCACCCTTCTGGCGCAGGCCAGTCAGGCTACAGGGGCGTACCTTATCCCGAAGTTACGGTACCAGTTTGCCGAGTTCCTTCTCCCGAGTTCTCTCAAGCGCCTTAGAATACTCATCTCGCCCACCTGTGTCGGTTTGCGGTACGGTCACTGTGAAACTGAAGCTTAGAGGCTTTTCCTGGAACCCCTTCCAGTTGCTTCGCTTCCGAAGAAGCTCGCGCCACACCCTTGAGTCCTGTGCCCGGATTTGCCAGGGCACCCTCTTCAATGCAGCGACCGGGACTTCCAACACCCGGACAACCTTCCGCGATCCGTCCCCCCATCGCATTTCACAATGGTGCAGAAATATTAATCTGCTTCCCATCAGCTACGCATTTCTGCCTCGCCTTAGGGGCCGACTCACCCTACGCCGATGAACGTTGCGTAGGAAACCTTGGGCTTACGGCGAGGGGGCCTTTCACCCCCTTTATCGCTACTCATGTCAGCATTCGCACTTCCGATACCTCCAGCACACTTTCCAGTGCACCTTCGCAGGCTTACGGAACGCTCTCCTACCATGCACATCGCTGTGCATCCGCAGCTTCGGTATATGGCTTAGCCCCGTTACATCTTCCGCGCAGGACGACTCGATCAGTGAGCTATTACGCTTTCTTTAAAGGATGGCTGCTTCTAAGCCAACCTCCTGACTGTTTTAGCCTTCCCACTTCGTTTCCCACTTAGCCATATTTGGGGACCTTAGCTGGCGGTCTGGGTTGTTTCCCTCTTGACACCGGACGTTAGCACCCGATGTCTGTCTCCCGTGATTGCACTCTTCGGTATTCGGAGTTTGCTATGGCGTAGTAATCCGCAATGGACCCCACAACCATGACAGTGCTCTACCCCCGAAGGTGATACACGAGGCACTACCTAAATAGTTTTCGGAGAGAACCAGCTATTTCCAGGTTTGTTTAGCCTTTCACCCCTATCCACAGCTCATCCCCTAACTTTTCAACGTTAGTGGGTTCGGACCTCCAGTACGTGTTACCGCACCTTCATCCTGGCCATGGATAGATCACCTGGTTTCGGGTCTACACCCAGCGACTGGACGCCCTGTTCGGACTCGCTTTCGCTACGCCTGCCCTAATCGGTTAAGCTCGCCACTGAATGTAAGTCGCTGACCCATTATACAAAAGGTACGCCGTCACCCCTTGCGAGGCTCCGACTGTTTGTATGCATGCGGTTTCAGGATCTGTTTCACTCCCCTCCCGGGGTTCTTTTCGCCTTTCCCTCACGGTACTGGTTCACTATCGGTCGATCACGAGTATTTAGCCTTGGAGGATGGTCCCCCCATCTTCAGACAGGATTTCACGTGTCCCGCCCTACTTCTCGTACACCCAGTTCTTCCTCGCTGTTTTCGTCTACAGGGCTATCACCTGCTATGGCCGCACTTTCCAGAGCGTTCGACTAACAATGAAGATAAAGAGTACAGGCTGCTCCCATTTCGCTCGCCACTACTCTGGGAATCTCGGTTGATTTCTTTTCCTGCGGTTACTTAGATGTTTCAGTTCACCGCGTTCGCTTCTCATGGCCTATGGATTCAGCCATGGATACCTCATAAGAGGTGGGTTTCCCCATTCGGATATCGGTGGATCAAAGCTCGTTTGCCAGCTCCCCACCGCTTTTCGCAGGCTACCGCGTCCTTCATCGCCTGTGATCGCCAAGGCATCCACCACATGCACTTGTTCGCTTGACCCTATAACGGGTGTGTCTCTGTGTCGACCCGCGTTAGCGCTTTAGCGCTTACGCGGGTCCCATCCCCGAAGGGGACAGGTTCCCGAAGGACTGACCAACACACACGCTACAGGTTGAGTATTCGTGTTGCGCCGTATTCCAAAGCGATCTCTCGATCACTTATAAAATACATCGATACAATCACAACCCTGATTCACCTACTCAGCACCCATCTCCAAGTGCCTTTCGTGAATCTCTTTACTACTTCTTCCTGATTGTTAAAGAACGACAGCCGATATCACAGTCAAACTGTGTACCGCTCTGACTGGCTCAATCGCCAATGCGCAACGCTCTGCTCCTGCAGAACACTGCGCATTGAGGATTGGTGGAGGATGACGGGATCGAACCGACGACCCCCTGCTTGCAAAGCAGGTGCTCTCCCAGCTGAGCTAATCCCCCGGTCGTACACAGACAAGTCCAGACCACGGGCTCCCAGCCTGCACCACAGACAAAGATGGTGGGTCTGGATGGATTCGAACCATCGACCCCCGCCTTATCAAGACGGTGCTCTAACCGACTGAGCTACAGACCCCGGAGCCTGTCTGCGTGACTGTCTTTACCACAGCCGATAAGCGTGAGCACTTGAATGGGTAATGCATGGCTCGGGAAAGGAGGTGATCCAGCCGCACCTTCCGATACGGCTACCTTGTTACGACTTCACCCCAGTCATGAATCCTACCGTGGTGACCGTCCTCCTTGCGGTTAGACTAGCCACTTCTGGTAAAACCCACTCCCATGGTGTGACGGGCGGTGTGTACAAGACCCGGGAACGTATTCACCGCGGCATGCTGATCCGCGATTACTAGCGATTCCAGCTTCACGCACCCGAGTTGCAGAGTGCGATCCGGACTACGATCGGTTTTCTGGGATTGGCTCCCCCTCGCGGGTTGGCGACCCTCTGTTCCGACCATTGTATGACGTGTGAAGCCCTACCCATAAGGGCCATGAGGACTTGACGTCATCCCCACCTTCCTCCGGTTTGTCACCGGCAGTCTCCCTGGAGTGCTCTTGCGTAGCAACTAGGGACAAGGGTTGCGCTCGTTGCGGGACTTAACCCAACATCTCACGACACGAGCTGACGACAGCCATGCAGCACCTGTGTTACGGCTCCCTTTCGGGCACATCCACCTCTCGGCAGACTTCCGTACATGTCAAGGGTAGGTAAGGTTTTTCGCGTTGCATCGAATTAATCCACATCATCCACCGCTTGTGCGGGTCCCCGTCAATTCCTTTGAGTTTTAATCTTGCGACCGTACTCCCCAGGCGGTCAACTTCACGCGTTAGCTACGTTACCAAGCCAATGAAGGCCCGACAACCAGTTGACATCGTTTAGGGCGTGGACTACCAGGGTATCTAATCCTGTTTGCTCCCCACGCTTTCGTGCATGAGCGTCAGTATTGGCCCAGGGGGCTGCCTTCGCCATCGGTATTCCTCCACATCTCTACGCATTTCACTGCTACACGTGGAATTCTACCCCCCTCTGCCATACTCCAGTTTGCCAGTCACAAATGCAGTTCCCAGGTTAAGCCCGGGGATTTCACATCTGTCTTAACGAACCGCCTGCGCACGCTTTACGCCCAGTAATTCCGATTAACGCTCGCACCCTACGTATTACCGCGGCTGCTGGCACGTAGTTAGCCGGTGCTTATTCTTCCGGTACCGTCATCCTCCCACCGTATTAGGGCGGAAGTTTTCTTTCCGGACAAAAGTGCTTTACAACCCGAAGGCCTTCTTCACACACGCGGCATTGCTGGATCAGGCTTGCGCCCATTGTCCAAAATTCCCCACTGCTGCCTCCCGTAGGAGTCTGGGCCGTGTCTCAGTCCCAGTGTGGCTGGTCGTCCTCTCAGACCAGCTACAGATCGTCGCCTTGGTAGGCCTTTACCCCACCAACTAGCTAATCTGCCATCGGCCGCCCCTTGAGCGCGAGGTCCCGAAAGATCCCCCGCTTTCCTCCTCAGAGCGTATGCGGTATTAATCCGGCTTTCGCCGGGCTATCCCCCACTCCAGGACACGTTCCGATGTATTACTCACCCGTTCGCCACTCGCCGCCAGGCCGAAGCCCGCGCTGCCGTCCGACTTGCATGTGTAAGGCATGCCGCCAGCGTTCAATCTGAGCCAGGATCAAACTCTTCAGTTCAAACCTGTTACTGTTTTCGGCTTCTTTCGAAACCGGTCGCTCACTCAACGTACTGACGAAGCGTTCAACCATCTCTCAACGGTCAAACCTTCCTTTCATTACTGTGTGAGGCTTCTGATACTTTTGCCTGACCGCAGACTC
>NZ_CYGX02000081.1 GCF_900019265.1 Paraburkholderia ribeironis | reverse complement strand
GGATTCTACCCGATTCGTGTCAGGCGGGTAGAACCCAAGCCCGGCGGCCATTTCAACCGATTCCGCCAGCTGGAAGAAACCCGCAACCAGTTGTTTGTCCGGCGAGGATTTCACCCGTCTCGGGATCGATGCCGCGCGTCAGTTGCTCAAGGATCGTCTTAGCTTCAACGGGATTCATACCACCACTCCGCCTGTCATGGTCCTGTCTGACGGCGACCGCGCCAACGCGATAGCCGCCAGGGTTATTTGAAGAGCCGTCGGTCCAGCTCGAAACGCTGTTTGTGCACCACTACGACGTGCTTCATACTCGGATGCAAGGGATTAAGGATCAGGTTGTCGTCACTCGGACACACAACAGACGGCACCCTCATCGCGAGCCGCTTGCCGGCTTCGAGCCACTGCCGCGCCAGAGCCACGGTCGACGCCGGATCGCGATCCAGAACGTTCCAGTCGTCAGGCAGATCTGGCACGTAGGCGCTCGACGCAGCCCTGTCCGGCACGTCGAGCGTGACCAGATAAAAGTTGGCCACCGGCAGCAATCCTGACGCATGGACCCGCGCCTCGAGGACCGCCGTCGATGCGTGGCAGCATGTATAAAGTACCGGCATCCCCCGCGGATTCCAGCGGCCACCTGCCAGAGCAGCGCCGTTGCCGCTCAGATCATCGGCCCGGTACTTGCCGGGCTTCTCTTTGGCAAGACGAAAGACCTTCATACGGTCACGCCGTGTTCGAGCCGAACCAGAATGTCACGAACCCGGTCGAACCCCGTCTGCGTATCCAGCGTGTCCAGTGGTCGTTCACCGCCCAGCTCAACGCTCGGGCGCAACAGCCATTCAGCCGCCAGCCTGCCGTCTTCGAGAACATCCTTGGCCTGAGCGTAAATCAGCATCGTACGAGCCGCACGGTCCGATTCTCCTGCGCTCAGCCGCTCTCCCTGCGCAATCTTGCGGTTGATAGTGCTGCTGGGAAGGCGCAGACTGGCGAGCAGGGTTTGCACGGGAATTTCCAGCAGCTCGGTAGCGATCCGGCTGACGATTACCGCCTCCATGCCATCTCGAATCAGGCGTGACTGTTCGGTAGGGGCGAGGCCGAGAAAGAATGTCAAATCGTCTTCCTGAGCACCGAGCCCGGCGGTGCCAATGTGAGCGAGCCTGGATGCCGCTGCAGACTTCGCTGCCGAAGCGGCTGGTTTCGTCCGCCGCGAATGCGGCCGTCCTGCCAATGCTTCTGCCGTCATGGTTTTCTCCCAAATGAGCAACGATTGATGCCCAACTGGTATACAGTTTAGCCTATTACCAAACGGGATACAAGCCATTCCCATTTGGGTTTATTGAAGTGACGTGTCGACATTCACATAACTCTGAACTTTGTTCACTCAAGTCTGAACTCCGGCCGCGACCGGCGACCTGGACCGAACGGCGGGGAAGAGCGAGGGAGGATCGCGGGGGTGGCTTCTCGATTTCGCGGCGGATTTCAGTCGACGCGGCGGGGATCGCCCGAGATAGCTGCCGGCTCAGCTCGGGCCATGAGGCGCCATTCGCCTCCGCTGGCAATCAAAGATTTGCGCGACCGCTCCGCACTAGACAACGGACCTTCGCGCGTAGCCAATGGTTGCGACGGTCCAATTACGTCGAGCGCGTCGGCCCACTACGCGTCCGTGATTCCCGCGAACGTGGGTACCACATTGAAGATAATCACCGACGTCTGGTCCGTGACGTAGCCCACTTGCAGCAGCCATCCCATGCGATCGTTGGGTCCGTGGAAGCCGACCTTCTGCGTGTCGCTCCCGATGATGAAGTTCTGGGGTGCAACCGTGAATCCGTTCAGGTCGCCGCCCTGCGTCGATGCTTTCCCGGAGATCGTGACGGTGACTGTCTTGGTCGAACCCGATGGAATTGGAAGATTGCAGGAGCTGGCACCCGAGGGGGCGCTTGGTGAGACCTTAAGCGTCTTCGCCAGCGACGCATTCCAATCCGGTGTCACGAGCCAGCTCAACTCGGTGAGATCGATCTTGATACTCTCGAGATAAGCGGGCACCGGACCTGCCTGAACGAACAGCGTCCAGGTCGGATCCGTGAGCGTGATGGTGAACGGCGCGTCGAAATATGCTACCGGTTCGTGGACCGTGCCGGCCGGGTTGGGATCGCCTGCTTTGGGCGAATGAATAACCGAACGCGATGTCAGTGGTGCCAACGTTCTTGGCGTTCAGAAGAACCTGCGCGCTGACGGCGACTCCGGTGTCGGCGTCCTTCGCGTGGACCATCACGGAACTCGTGCTGCCTCGGTTCACGCTCGACGGCGACACGGAAACCTTCAGGTTGCCTCGCTTAACAGTCACACCCGGACCCTCGACGTTGCTCGAGTGATCGCAGATGGTTTGAACCACGAACACGTGATTGTTCTCGGCCAGCAGCGCACCGCTAACCGGTATGACACCCTCGGAGGCCAAGCAATCGACCGCGCCCGGCCTTAGCTGATTGTTGACCAGCAGGTGCAGCCGCGCTCCTGGAATGACACCCGTTACCTTTACCCAGGGCGCATGCGGACGGATCGGCTCCACGATCGTGGGGATCGCAAGGGTATTGGGCAGCGCATTCGCGCGCACGACGGGCGAATCGCCATCCGCGTTGCAACCGCGCTGCCGCACGAATACTTTCTGGCCGGCCACGAGCGGAAACCAGAGCGGTACCACGCAGTTTGCGCCGGCATCAATGTAGGGATCGGAGATCGCGACGCCGCTTGCAGCGTCCATCGCTTGGAGCATGGAATCGGCGTGGGCGCCCTTGACCGGAACGTAGCGCGTGCAATCGAACAGTGGCTCGACGATGGTCGGCGCAGCAAATGGTCCGCCAGGCACAGCGACCTTGACGACGGTGGACGGTCCGTCGCCAGCGCAGCGCGATTGCCACAGGGCGATCACCACGGTACCTGTGGCATCGGTCAATGGAAGGCCCGGCGGCAGGTCGACTGGTTGGGCCGGATAGGCAATGCCGAGATCACCAACGGGCGCCTGCGACCACGAAGAGCCCAATGGATCGTGCAGAACGCGCCGATATACGTGCAGGATCCCACCTGGCACGAGGCCGCTGACAAAGAGTCTCATCACTTGCGGGCACAGATCCTGGGTAACGGTCGGGGCTCCCGGGACAGTTGCGGGCGCAACTGGCAGTGTCGCCGCTTGACCGTCTCGCCGACAACGCGGCATCTCCTGCTTTGCAACCGCTTTCCCCTTAATGAGCGGACGCGCTCCGGAACCGGTATAGGCCGCCGTCGGATTGATCCAGGACTCCGACTGCGTCTCATTGACAATAGAAAGCGCATTGATTCCAAGAAACGAATTCGGCTGTGAGGGAACCGTCGACCCGAAGGGCACTCCGCCGATGTTCGTCAGCACCCTGGCGCCAGGTACCAGTGCACCGGCCCAAATGTCGACCATGCAGGTGTTCAGGTCCGAAAAGATGACGGGAACGGGGAGCGGATTGGGCACGTCGATTACCGGAACAGTTTGCGACGACGAGTCGCTGGTTCCGTCCGGGGTCTTCTGCACTGCGCTGATGGCCTGACCGACACCCGGCTGCGAAGCGAGCGGAACCCACAACTCGCCCGGGCTGTTCGCCATGGCATGTCCGATGCCGGCGCCATTCGCCAGGATGTCGACATCCGCTCCGGGAAGCACGCCAGTGACGCGAACCGCTGGGCTGAGCGGTGTAACAGGTCCGTACACGATAAGCGGTAATGGTTTCGCCATGGCGTCGGTCAACTCACGCAGAACGGTTGGACCATTCCCAACCTTTGACAAAATGATCGCGGGGCGCAACGCTCTCTGACACGAGAAGGTTATTGTATTTTGATCTTTGAGGCCAACGCATTTTGGTCACGAACACAAGCTGCTCGAGGGTCGCCTCTTCGGGGGCGGTAGTGAGAAAGTATTTGAGCGGCTCCGTATCACCATCAGGCCATTCAATGAGCAGCCATTCTTCTTCGCGAACGGTACTTCGCCAAGTGTCGCGATGTGCGGGGCGAACCCGCACGGCGGCAAAGCGTGAGGAAAGTGCCGCGTTGCTGCCTTCCCGCCAGGTTACGGTCTGCCAGGCGTTTGCGGGCAATTGCATGGCCAATTCCTTCACCACGATCGGCTCGTGGCCGGGCGCACGGCGCAGCAATGTCGGTGGCTTGCCGCGTCCGCTCCAAGGCTTGGGCGGAAGCGGCGCTGTACCTGGCGCCCACACAGAGGTGCCCGGCCGGATCCCTACCGCATACAACAAACCCAGTTCAGTTATGCCCTCCCGGAATGCGGTTTCGTCGCCATACCCAGCGTCGGCCAGCACGATGCCCGGCGCAACGCCGGATGCTATAGCCTCGCGAAGCTGGGCCAGCGCAATCTGTGGCTTGGTCTGAAAAACCAGTTCGTCGGGAATGCCAGCGCGATGGGCACGTTCCCGGTCGTCAATCCATTCCTTGGGGACATACAACTCCCAGGCAATTGGCAGGCTGCCGCGTTGCGTCGCGATCGACAGGCTCACGGCGATCTGGCAGTTGTCCTGTTTGCCGAGTTGCCCACAGTACTGACGTGCCACCCCGACCGAATGACGTCCCTTCTTTGGAAAGCCGGTGTCGTCAATAATCCAGTAGTAGCCCGCCTCTTCAGCAGCATGTGTGTAAGACTAACAGGCTGCTGAAGTACCGCTGCAACATGTCATCGCGCAGAGTTTGTGAGGCGTTGATAGAAGGAGCCCGGCTGCACGATGGAGATTATGCGCGGCGCCGACACGTTCACCGAGAGTCTGTTTTCCGTGCGCAAGCTGGACGACTTCATTCCACCGTCACATCCACTGCGTGCAATTCGCGTCATGGCGAACGAAGCACTCGCGAAGATGGACCGACTGTTCGCCGACATGTACGAAGCCGACATAAAAGGCGGGCGGCCGAGCATCGCGCCGGAGAACCTGTTGCGGGCGATGCTGATCCAGGTGCTCTACAGCATCCGCTCGGAGCGGCAATTAATGGAGCAGGTTCAATACAACCTCCTGTTTCGTTGGCTCATCGGCCTGGCAATGGATGACGTGGTGTGGGTGCCCACGGTCTAGCCGTCTTCTCCACCCAAACAGGGAACACGGATATTCGCAAGCGCGTTGCAGCAATCCCCGTTGGTCGATGGTATGGAAGATTGCGCTGGCTCATAGCCGACGCGCTCGAAAAAGGCAATGATGTCTTGGATCGGAACGCTTGTCGGCCGAGGCCGTGGGGCTCGGGCCGAGATCGGGTCGGAAGCTTCGGACCACAACTGCCTACTGTCATTCTATTTGATCACCGTCAAACGGGATGACTGTATTGGCGCGAGGATTTATCTAACCGCTGTTGGTCAGTCACACTTTTTACTCGAATTTTTCAGACCGGAAGCTAATCATGGGAATTGGCATGCAGATAGCCTATCTCGGGTTCCCGGGAAGTTCGTCAATAGAAGCGGAAGCGGCTGTGCAGCTCTTGCGCCTTCATCCGTACAGTACCTACCTTTCCCTTTGCCGGCTCGAGATCGAAAATTTGAGTCATCTCCTAGAGAATCGGCTCTACGAGGTTCGCCTCGAAATCGAGACCTCCGCGCATAGACTGAGACGCGTCAGCTGTTGCGTACGCCACAGCGTAGAAGAGGCCATTCAATGTGCCTTTCGTTTGGCGGTGCGGGCGCTTGGTATTATGCTGGCACATGGTAGGCTCTGAAAGGGGGCCTGTCAGGTTGACGAGCATCGACTACGGCGTTCCGCGCCTGCGGGTTGGCTGATGGATGTTCTCGACGCAGTTGTTGACACGTGCGGCTACCTTGACGAACACGCGGTTCACATGCGCGAGTTCGAAGATTTCCGCCTGTGCTGCCGCGTAACTGCTCAACTAGTCGATGACGACCCGGCGGGGCATCGGGTTTCAGCGAAGCAACCGGCAGAAGAAGCGCTTTGCCACAGCCTTGTCGCATCGCTTTTGCACCAGCAGATCGAGTTCGGTATCGTGCTGGTCGATCGCGCGCCACAACAGATGCCGCTCGCCGCGCAGCGTCACGAACACTTCGGCCGTATGCCGTGTGTTGCGCGGCTTGCGTCGCGCCGCTTTGGCCTCGCGGGCGAATGGCCCTCCAAACTTGTCGTACAAGAAACGGATCCTTTCGTGTGTAACGACCACACCACGGTCAAGCAACTACTCTTCGATGTTGCGCAGCTCAGGCTGAACCGGAAGTACCACTGAGCCCGCGCAACTAACGATGACGGCAGGAAAGCGGTGACCGGGACAAAGCGATTTTGTTTTCTTCATCGTTTTTTCTATCGCCGCCTTCTGCCAACTGACAAAGCCAGCTGAAGGCGCCAATTTCTATCCGTGTACCGTTCGGCGACGCGCCTGCACACAAGCCCGTTAAGCAGAGTACTTTGATTCGGATCAGGCGAAGAACCGCTGCTGCGCTTACGCCCAGGCTTGCGACGACGTCTGCAGCATTCAATTCTTTGTGCTCCTAGCGCATTTGCCAGAGCATAACGAGACTCAGCCACGGTCGTCGGATCAGTGGATCGCGACGGGTTGGCGCGTACCCGTTAGAGTTTTCAGGAAGGCTACAATCGCGTTGACATCCGAGTCCGAAAGCTGCTTACCGACCTGATACGTCGCCATGTCACGCACAGCTTCGTGCAGATCAGTGCGGCTGCCGTCGTGAAAATATGGCGCAGTCAGTTCCACGTTGCGCAGCGTCGGCGTCTTGAACGCGTGGCGATCGAGCGGGTCCTTCGTAACGTTGGCGCGGCCGTTGTCCGCTGCGGTGGTGTGGCCCCGCGCGGCGAAGTAGTCGGCCGCGAGGCCCATTCGCTCGAACGACTGCCCGCCCAGATTCTTGCCAACGTGGCAGGTCGCGCAATGGTTTGCCTTGAATAACTGGTAGCCGTGCAGTTCCTCGCCGTTCAGCGCATGCCTGTCGCCGCGCAGGTAAGCATCGAAGGGGCTCGGCGTTAGCAGTGTCGTCTCATATTCGGCGATCGCGTCTGTGATGTTCGCGCCCGACCAACCTTCCGGGTACACTGCCAAGAACTGTTGCGTCAGCGATGAGTCCAGTTTCAGCTTGTCGATGATCTCACTCCACGACCTAGACGCCATTTCAACCGGATTGAGCGGTGGGCCGCCCGCCTGTTCCTGCAGCGTGGTCGCGCGACCATCCCAGAACTGCCTGTGGTTGAGCGCCGCGTTGAACACCGTTGGCGCGTTGACCACACCCAACTTTCCGCCCACGCCGGATGAAACCTTCTTTCCGTCTACGCCCCCGTTCGACAGCGTATGGCAGCTCGCACACGATATGGTGTTGTCCGCCGATAGTCGGGCATCGCTGAAGAGCTGCCTTCCAAGCGCGACCTTACCCGCATCGGTCGGCAAGGAATCTGGCAACGGTTGCACCGGCTCGTTAGCGAACTCCGGTGCAACGCCGCGCGTCGCATATGTGGTGTGGCGCTGTGACGCGATCCAGTCGAGAAGCGCGCGTTGGTCGTTGGCCCTCATGCCCGTCGTCCAGTGTACGAGGCGGAACAAGGTTGGCGGCATGGTGCGTTCGGTCACAACGGCTTCCAGCTTCGCAAGATCGGCTTCGGGGGCAGGTACGCCGCTTTCGAGCGCCGCGTACAGGCTGTCGATGCGGAAGTAGGCGAGTCCAGTTTGTCTGTCGTGTTCGGCTAGCTGACGAATGCCTGGTAGCGCGGCATAGTTGGGCAGGACAGCTTTCCTCGAATGGCAGTAATAGCATGCGTTTCGATCAAACACGTCGCGGATGCCGGACGCTTGTACGGAGACAGCCGGACTCGCGTCCGCTCTTTCCGCATAGTCCTTGTCGTGCACGTACGCGATACCGCTGATACCGAGATAGCCAACCAGCACGACGGCGATCGACGCGATCAGAAGTTTCTTCATTTGCTCACCTGTTTTGATCTTGATCGGAATTCCTTAACGTCTACTTCGAGCAGGTGATAGCGGCTGTCGAGCGACGACGCGCCGATCACACAGAAAGCACAGCAATTGAACATTAAGGTCCGCCAAGCGTCTGCAATATCGGCTTGATGCAATCCGTTCCGCGTACCTTCGCATGTCATGTATCAGCTCAATCTGTGTCAGCCCGAGCAGATGATGGCCTAGGAGGAATTTCGGTCGTTCATTCGGCGGTGCATGGCTGGGCGCTCAAACTGTTGCCGGTGCTGGCCCGTTGCGAGGAAGTGATGCAGGGTTGGTTGAATGGTCCACCAAGACGCCTCGTTCAGCCATCGTTTCTTCGTGGATTCTCGCTTTTAGCGGATATGACATAAGCGCCACAGGCGGTCATTGCTCTCGACGGGCGCCGCTGCGAGTGCTGTTCGTCATGCTGCGCGACGGCACCCTCTACCAACCACCTCTCTACTGCTTGACGATCTCTTTTAGTTGACTCATCGGCCCAACTTCATCGTTGGACGAGTTCCATAGCCATCAAAACCTCCCCGCGACAACGTCCTCTCTCCTACGTGCTCGCTGCAGGCGTGATGGGCAAATGCTAACGGCAGTTCATCCCTGACACAAGCGGATCTTGCTTAAGCCAACATAAGGGGAATTTATATTAATTTTAGAATCGAGAGGTGTGGATATAAATAGATTTTATTTCATATTCCTAAGTGCGCAAAATACAATGGCGCTCTATTCCGTTCCGTTGCAGTAATTGTGCCGGAGTAACATTGGTCCTTCTGAAGGAAGGTGATAAGTTGATGGTAACGACGGGCATCCTGAAGCCATCTTCTACGGCAGCTAACGGCAGGCGGTTTCCATCGGGCGACAGTCCACACAATTGTGCCTAGATATTCCCGTTCTGGGCGGCGATGGAATCTGCTCCATAGGCACGCCCCAGCTAGCTGATGCCTCGCTGGACGGCCGCCGATTCTGTGCTCAGGGCGGCTCCGCACTGTCGACGCTACAAAGACGTCCGGAATTCGGAAGCCGGTATGAAAAGCAGTTTGGCGTGAATAACGAGTTTATCCCCAGCCTTTTCCTCTACGAGGATGGTAGTGGCACAGGCAATGAAGGCGGCGAGCTCGACGGATTCTGAGATTTCGTGACAGTGCTCAATCAGATGCAATTCTCGACCGTGGTCGGGAAGTTGCATTTGACAAGACGGGCGAGTGGATCGACGCACCTGTGACGGTCCGTGAGATTTCCGGGGATAGCCTCCACCCCATCCGATTGTTCTTCGGCAGTGAACGGGCAGCGTCGCGCTGTCCTTTCCTCCGTATCAACCCGTAGGCGGTCAACTGGAGTGAGAGCGACATGGACATTCTGATCCAACAAATCATGAACGGTCTGATTCTTGGTAGTGTCTACGCCATCATCGCACTGGGCTATACGATGGTTTACGGCATTCTGGGCATCATCAACTTCGCGCACGGCGACGTGTTGATGGTGGGCGCAATGGTCGCGCTCTCCGCCATAGGCGTGCTGCAGAACCACTTCCCCGGCCTCGGCAATGTGCCGACGCTGGTCATCGCGTTGATCATCGCAGCGGCGGTCTGCTCGGTGGTCGGCTACACGATCGAGCGCGTGGCTTACCGGCCGTTGCGCAAAGCGCCGCGTCTCGCGCCGCTGATCACGGCCATCGGTGTGTCGATCCTGCTGCAGACG
>NZ_CYGX02000133.1 GCF_900019265.1 Paraburkholderia ribeironis | reverse complement strand
TTTGCACCATGTATGGACGACTCCCTGTTGTCAAGCAGTCCCAGTTTTCTGGCATCAGGTCGAGATTGCAGCCATGTATCCGGGCTCAGTTGACAGCACTCGCTGCGGGCCCACGATGAATATCCGCGAATGGGTACCCCATCAGAGCCTCGGGCCTGGTTGCCCTTGGTGCAAAGCGGGTTTGGCCCACCACGGTCCGACCGTTCTGTCATCCAATTGAAGTCTGCTCAAGCAACCTCTGGGAAGTGAATGCTGTTTCGCTGCCAATAGCTGAATCTGTCAATCCGTCACGTTAGGATCGCGCAGGTACATGGCTAGCCTGAAAGGCCTGATTTCGTATCAGCATGGCCCATGCTGTCCGTGCATTCTTTGCCGCGAGCGCCACGGCAGCGATGTTTTTGTGTCGGCGTCGGCACAGTTTCATCAGCCAGGAATCAGCCATCTCGGTCTTGGCGGCTGCCATGCGGATAACCGCACGGGCGCCGTGAATCAGAAGTGTTCGCAATGCCGTATCGCCGCGCTTGCTGATGCCCAGCAGGCGCGGGGTTCCGCCCGAGGAATGTTGGCGCGGCACCAGACCCAGCCAGGCAGCAAGTTCCCGGCCGCTGCGAAAGGCTCGGGCGTCGCCGATTGACGCTGCCAGGGCCGACGCGGTGAGCGGGCCGATTCCGGGTATGGTTTCGAGAAGTTGGCCGGGCGCATCGGTCCGGTGGATTGCGCGGATACGACCTTCCAGTTCGGCCACCTTGTTGCCGAGCTCGCGCAAGTGGTCGACGAGCATATGGATTAACGCCCGGAACGGTTCGCAATACTCACTGTCTCGGCTGGAAAGAGCCTCCGTGGCCCGTTGCCCCAGCAGCCGGATACCCTGTGGCAGCACGATACCGAATTCGCCCAGAAGCCCACGGATCTGGTTGGCCAGTGCGGTGCGCGACTTGACCAGCCCGGCGCGCGCGCGATGCAGCGACAGCATTGTCTGTTGCGCCTGCGTCTTGACCGGTACAAAGCGCATGTTCGGTCGTTGTATCGCCTCGCAGATTGCTTCGGCGTCAGCCGCATCGGTCTTGTTGCTCTTTACGTAAGGCCGCACGAACTGCGGGGCAACCAGTCGGACGGTGTGTCCGAGCTTCGCGAGCTCGCGGCCCCAGTAGTGCGACGAGCCGCACGCTTCCATGCCGATCACACACGGGTCAAGCGTGGCGAAATACCGGAGTACATCCGTGCGTCTCAACTGCTTGCGCACAACCATGTGGCCTTGCGGATCCACTCCGTGAAGCTGCAACACATTCTTGGCCAGATCCAGTCCAACAGTCGCTATGTTCATGATGAACGCTCCTTTGCCGTGGACGTCACGACTTCTCCACTTTGGCATAAATCCTTTCGCCGCTTAGCGGGAGTCGTCCATCACATCAGAGCCCTGGATCGCAAGGACCGGATGCTGCCGCT
>NZ_CYGX02000030.1 GCF_900019265.1 Paraburkholderia ribeironis | reverse complement strand
ATCAGCGTTTCCCTAGGACTGGTGACACTGCAACGACTTGCTGTATCGGAACGACCGGCCAAGGCGTCTTCTCTTAATCGCGCCTGCGACGCGTCGCTTGACTGACGCAACTCGAAAGTCGAGAAACGAGATCGGTGCTATTAAGACAGCAGTAACTTGCGCAGGCATCGGCCCCTGGCCGCACGGACGAGTAAAAAGTAAATGACAAAATTATCGGCGTGCGCAATACCTGATTGTTCCTTTTTCAGTCTACGCCGTGAACACGCGTGGGCACCGGCATAGGGTGCGGTCTCGCGAAGGGTCGTAATACACGATCGAACCGACGTTCCAATGTCTGCGCAACAGTAGAGACGAGAGTCCGCAGATGACCGAAGGCCGGCAGCCGACCGAGTCCGGTCAGACGCCCCTCGGCCGCGAACTTCGGTAGTCGGCCCTTACCGCCCATTCGCCTCGCGAGAAATCACCCGCTCGCGATCCACGCTTGTCACCCCGAACTGCCAGTTGGCACGTGAACGCTCACCCACCTCGCGCACCGGCTGAAAGCGCTGCTCGAGCTGGGGTCTAGCGCGTTTGCCTGTACCGGAAACGCGAACAGCTCAACCTTTTCCGCACCTCGCCGATATACCACTCGAACGCAGGGTTGAGTTGGACAGACGCGACACTCGCCAGAGCGGCGAGTAGACAAGGACAGTTCCCTGCGAAACGCCGCTCTCCGAACGGGCGAGCGCCACCGAGCACGCTTCGAAGACGCCCTTCCCGAGCGAAGAATCTTCCAGCTCCCAGCGCGCATGCCAGCACGACACGGAAGGCAGCCACAGGACCGTCAGTCGGTCCCGTTCAAAGCCGATCAGATCGTCAAGGCTGCGGGCATGGGTCAACGCGCAATTTCCCAATTCCGGTGCCTCAGGAGGGCACGCTTCACGATCATGAAACGAATCCATGTTACGTTCCTCGCCGCACTGCTGATCGCGACGCTTGCGCCGGAGTGCCAGGGCCAGTACTCCACCGACTGGGTGGCGAACACGTTTGGGACCAACGCTACGCGCGTGGGTAGTGTTGCGCGCTCCATGTGGATAGCGCCCGAGGGCGTCATCTACACGGCTTCCATGTGGGACGAAAACGAAGGTGGTGTCGCGATATACCAGAACGGCCAAAGCCTGGGGTCCATAGGAGGTCACGGCGACTTTCAGGGCAGCGCTATTACGGGCAATGCAACTTCGATCTTCGCCGCTCTGCATTTCAATACTACTTACGGCAGCGGCACGGTGGCGCGGTACAACCGAAGCACCCAAACTCGCGACTTTCTCATCTCGGTCAGCGCAACAACGACTGAGCAGCGGGCTGATGTAATCACGGGACTCGCGACGTCGGGCTCGCTCCTTTATGTGAGCGACTTTCCTGGGAATCGCGTCCGCGTCTACACCACCGACGGCGTCTGGCGGCAGGATATCGCCGTCTCATGCCCTGGCGCGCTCGCGGTGGACAGCGCAGGGAACATCTGGGTTGCGCAGAAGAGTGCGGGCGCGATCCTCGAATTCAATCCGGCCGGCGTGCTTATAAACACCATCCAGATGTCTGTCGCCTCTCGACCGTCCTCGCTGTATTTCGATTCGTCGACCGGGTATCTCATGCTCGGCGACGAGGGCCCCGACATGAACATCAAGATCTATAACATCTTGGCCATTCCATTTCTGGTCAGTACATTTGGCATTCAGAGGGGATATCTCGATACGACAGCGGGAATCAAAGGCCAGGTTGGCGACAAGCGTTTTACCCGCGTCGCCGGCATCGGCAAAGACGCCGCCGGCAACCTGTACGTGCTCAACAACCCGTGGGGCGGAAGCTGGGACCTCGGCCGCGACGGCGGTACCGACATTCACTCCTACGACAGTTTTGGCCACCTGCAATGGAAGCTTCAGTCTCTCAACTTCGAGGGGGGCGCCGCTCCAGATCCGAGTACTGACGGCACGTACTTTTATGGAGGTACCAACATCTACACCGGCACCGCTGGTGGAAGTCTCGTAGCCAACAGTGTCGATCCGATCGACTATCCATCCGATCCGCGCATCAACATCAACGATCGCTCACGGGATGAGCACTTCGGTCAACTTGCCACCGTCGGCGCCAACCGGATCCTCGTGGCGTCCGGCCAGAATCCCGATACCTTCTACTTCTTTCACTTCAATGCTGCGAATGGCTACATCGCAATACCGGACGCCACGCTTCCAGGTACGGCGTTCAATACGACCGCACCGGTCAGGGACGGATTCTGCTTCGACAGCAAAGGGGACATCTGGGCCGGTTTGGACAAGACGAATGCCATCTGGCACTACCCGCTGAGCGGCTTCGATGCCA
Source organism: Paraburkholderia ribeironis (assembly GCF_900019265.1). Taxonomy (GTDB): domain Bacteria; phylum Pseudomonadota; class Gammaproteobacteria; order Burkholderiales; family Burkholderiaceae; genus Paraburkholderia; species Paraburkholderia ribeironis. Next base: position 19,513 of record NZ_CYGX02000030.1, on the reverse strand, counting down.
ACGGTCAGCCGAGTTGGGGAGCAGGAATTGCAACGCCCATTCCGGGCACGATCACGCCATTGACGCGGATCATCTACCTGCCGGAAAGCGACACGATGATCCTGGCACAGGGAGTTGTCGGGAGCACGGACTGGACGTCGATCGGAACGCGGATCGAGGTGTATCACGGCTGGCTCGCAGGCAACACAACTGTTCCCAATCCGGTGATCAACCTCACCAGCGCCAATCCCAAGTCGATTACGGCAGCCGGCAACTATCTCTTCGTCGGATACGTACACACGGTGCCCAACATCGATGCCTTCAATCTGACCACAGGCAGCCTGGACATCACGTTGATCAACAGCAGCCCCAACACCGTGTACGTCGGCAATGACGTGGATTCGATGTACGGCCTTAGATCGTACCGTCGGTCGAACGGGGAGTACATGATCACGAAGGACAACTACAACGGGACCAGCGTCATCATTTATCGCTGGACACCCTGATCACTCTTGACCGCCGTCACCGGACGCTCATCAGTCGATGGCTGCGGCCATGTTCTTCAGCAGACGCCCGGCTCAATCACAACCGCTCAGCAAGTCACCCGGCGCTGATAGTCGTCACAGGTTTCCACTTGGCGCCTTTCACCTGATAGAGCGTCGACGTCGGGTGTCTCAGGTCACCGTACGAATCGAATTCAATCTTTCCCGTGATGCCGTCGTACTGAATAGTGCGCAACGCAGGCATGAATACCTCGGGTTTTGCGGAATTCGCCTGTTTCATCGCGTTGATAGCCACCCACGCACAGTCATACGCGAATGGCGCGTAAGTCAACGTATCCGCACCAAATCTCTTTTTGAACTTTTCCGCAAACGCTTTGCCCTGGGGAAGGGACTCGACAGGCCGTCCGTACTCCCACGCCATGGCGCCCTCGGCAGCATTGCCCGCAACTCCGATGAAGATGCTGTCGGCAATGCCACCGCTTCCTACGAACTGCGTGTGCATGCCCAGTTGTCTCATCCGCCTGGTCAGGAGCGCCGCCTGATTATCAAGGCCGGCAAAGTACAGGAGGTCGGCGTTCGCCGCCTTGATATTCGTAAGTTGCGCGTTGAATTCGACGGCCTTGTCGTTGGTGTATTCCGACGCGACGATATGGCCGCCGGCCGCGATGACAGCCTTCTTGAATTCCTCCACGGCTCCCTGGCCAAATGCCGTGCGGTCGTCCATCACTGCAATGCGCTGCGCCTTGGTGACCGTGACCGCGTACGTTCCTGCATTGCCGGAGTTCTGTGCGTCGGTGGCGATGATACGGAAGACGTTCTTCAGCCCTTGCCTGGTGATGGCCGGGTTCGTGGCGGCGGGGTCTATCAACGGAATGCCGGCCTTGGCAAATATCGGTGACGACGGCAATGCGACTCCGGAGTTGTAGTAGCCCACCACGGCGACCACTCCGTCGTCGACGAGTTTCTGGGCGACTTGCACGCCAATGCGCGGGTCGCCCTGATCATCGACGGAGTTCAGTTCGAAGCGTACCTCCTGCCCGCCCAGCTTCGTGTGCTGGGCGTTGGCTTCTTCGACGGCAAGGCGAACACCATTTTCGATGTCTTTTCCGTTGGCGGCTCCAGCGCCGGTCAGCGGGGCTGACACGCCGATCTTCACGACCTGCTGCGCAAACGACTGGCTGCTTGCAAGCAACATGGCGACGGCAGTCAGCCCGGCGGCAAAACATTTTCTTGAGATGTTGAGCATCATTTCACTCCCGGATGTGACAAGAATCGGCGCGAGAGAACAAGCACGCGCTGACAAAGCGATTTGACTGGTGATGTTTGGTGCATCCTGCAGCCTGGCAGCGTGCCCCGAAAGCGCGATGTTCTCGCTCAAAGCAATGACAGGCGAACCGGCATTGCAGCGTAGCAGGCCAAATTGACCCTTCAAACTATATTTTCTGTGCCCTTTCCCATACGTTTGGTAATGCAAGGTGTCTGTGTAGTGTTCGCAGAATGGAGTCCCTCAAAAATGAAGGTGCTCGCGACGCCATTAATGTCGCGGATTCGCGGCCACAATGATCGCAATAGCTGGGCGTCCAAAGCGTCCGCGATCCGGCAAATATTCGTACGAACACCGCGCCGCACCGCAAGCACGTGCCGTGCTCTTCGACCCTGCGTTCCTCATAGCGCCTGTGCCGTTCAATGAAAAGGTTGTCATGCGGCTCGACGGTTGCGGGACGGCCGTAAAGATCCGCGCACGGAGCGCATGTGAATCCAGAGTCCATTCGGGTTCGAGGCTATGCCTTCGTGTCCAATCGCAGCAAAAGCTTTAGGGCGCACCGTATGCCGCCCGTCAGTCGTCTGGCTGCGGCAGCTTGAGTGGCTCGTCTGATTTGCCGATGTTGATCAGCTTGTTCCGGTGCCCACATTCGTGGCAAATGAAGTGGAGTCCATGAGCGTCCCCGTCCGGCTCGACTTCCTCGAACATCAACTCAGCGGAGCAATTTCTGCATTTCCACATGGGCGACCCCGATCCTGGATTTGAGAAGTCGTAGCACGCAGCCTAGGCGGAATTCGCGTCGCACCACTGGATCGCCCATTGCCGCGACGCTTCGATTGCTGCCGCGTCGGACGGATAGTCGCCGAGATCGCCCGAATACTTCACCTCGACGGCATCGCCACCCGCCGAGGTACGCCGGTAGATTTTCGCGCGGGCGTAGTAACGGCCACCTTCATCGAGTGGCGACGCGTCGATGTGGAAGTGCTTATAGTCGAACTGCATGGCCATCTCCCAGATAAACGGAGGATTCCTGGTGTTTGGCGCTGCGCAGGGCAGCTGTTCAGGACGTCAATCCGTGGGTGTGCATGGTCGAGTCCCGAAGGGCTTGGGTTTGAGCGCTGGCCGGAAATCTCGAACCGCCAATAGTGGCAATACTACGAGAAATCTACAAACATCGAAGCCAGGTGAAACGACTGTGCCCTGCTGGGAAATCGCTTCGGATCGCGTTCACAACACCGGCTGGATGGAAACTGGTGCGGCTGCGACGAAACGGAATCGGCGCGCCACAGCGGGGCTCGTGCGGCGCCGTGCGCAGACATGATGGCGATCCCAGCATCGAATGGGCTTTGAGCAGGTGCAGCTACCTGCATAATGTGGGCCGCGCGACCTTCTGGCAATTTCGGATGCCTGGGCATCGGGCGGTAGCGCTACACGGATCTGAAATCCGATCAAGACGCCAACACGCGATGGCCGGCACTGGCTGCTCACTGTTCGGTCTCCCTACGGGCATCCAGTCAATCGGTCTGCAACAAGCCGCTACCAGGAAGTGGTTAGGAAGAAACAAACAAAAAGGCCGCTATCCACGGGGACAGCGGCCCTTCTTGCAACGGGTGGCGAAAAGAATAGTCCGCTACGACACAAGCTAAGCCAGTCGATGTTTCGCTCTGCCGGGGCTTGAGCTGCTCACGCCCTTGTCGGCGGTGGCGCATCCATGACGGTGCTTCGTCGTGAAGTTGTTACATCGGCGACGCTCGACAGCATGGAACCGTGTAGGGCGGGCGTATTAACTAGCTCCTGCTAGTCGCAAAACTGTGGCACCGGTCACAATTACAACTGCGCCCTACGCGATTGAAGCGCTTGTTCGCTCTGCGCTTATCTGCGCCTTGTGGTCATCCTTAATTGCTGTTATTTGGCTGGCGACGCGGTGCTCGGGGTCGCCAGCGTGTTGTTGATCCCGAACGCGGGGGTGCCGGACGTCGAGTTATTGTTCGTGCTCTTCTGCGGGCTCGAGTTCGGCGACCCGGCGCTCATTCCGCTGTCCGTGGTGGTGGCGCCAGGCGTGCCGTAGCCGCTCGTTGCATTGGCGGCCGGCGACGCGGTGGTCGGGGTCGCCAGCGTGTTGTTGCTCTGTGCATAAGCGCCGCCGGACAGCGCGAGTGCGGCGACGGCCGCGATTAATGTGCTGATTGCCTTGCTCATGATTGTTCCTCCATGATTGGGCTGGAATATTGACGCAGCCCATCGCCATCTGCTTGACCGTGAATTGAGCAATTACCGTGGCCGGTGCTCTTATCCGCACTGAGACGATGCGCGTCGCAGAGAGCGTTTCGTCTGCGCCTGACAGATCCACCGCGCCGTTCAGCCGCTCCCGCTGCGTGCGATTTTGTCGCCGGCCAGATGCGCAAGACGCCGCGTGACCAGAATCGACGCGAACGAACTGATGCAGCCAGCACGCACAGTTGAATTGCACGAGGTCGCGATAACTGGCGGCTGCGCCAACATGACTGCTCGATACCAAGGACAATCGAAAACATCTAATGAACCGATTTCCTTAAGCGCTTCGATTAGTATAGGTCAAGCCGCGAGTACTCGCTGTCGGCGCGATTGTCGATGATCTGCACATCTGTCCTGGCAGACCGATACTGGCCGCCGACTGCCGAATCTGCCGAATGCGGTGGCCCGAAGTCGACCGTTTCCCAAGTCAGCGCCGAATCGGTACACGCTTGCCGGTGATTGATCCGCTTTGCGCGAGCGAACTGACAGCTGGGCGGCGTTGGAAAATTCACCGCTCCTGTTGAATGACAGTGCTGTGAATTTGGCAAGGCTCTCTCAAAGTCGCTTTCTTGAAGCGCGCCCTGATCCATGAATCGAGTCGAAGGGGATCGCGGTCGATTCTGTCGCGCTATTCGAGCGAGTGGCAGGTGGAATTTTTTTTGAGGACCGCAGGAATATTGGGGGAGCAGCGGACGTTTAGCTTGCTTCGCGCCATCGCGCCGAGCGATTTCTCACCAGTCAGACTGAGGAGGGGAGTCATGTCTCATGTATCGTGGGGTCTCAAAGCGGCGACCGTGATGGTCCTCGCCGCCGGTTTCGCAATCGGGCACGCTGCTGACGATGATGCTTATGTCGTCACGCCACTCGTGTCCAATCTGGCAGGCGCGGCGCCGAACGTCGACGGCGTATTGCAGAATGCGTGGGGTGTTGCCTTCAGCCCGGCAGGAAGTCCATTCTGGATCAACGACAATGCCACAGGCTGTTCCACGCTGTATGACGGCGCGGGGGCAAAAGTGGCGCTGCAGGTTTCCATCCCGCTGCCAGGCAATGTCATACCGGCCAGCGCCTGTCATCCCGTCTTTCCCAACAATCCCCCGAACCCCGCGCCTGCGGCGCCGACCGGAATAGTGTGGAATCCCTCGGCCGCATTTCTCGTGCCCGGTACCAAGATTCAGGCCGTATTCATCTTCGCGACCGAGGACGGCACGATTTCGGCTTGGGCCGGTGGGTTGACTCCGGCGGACCACGCCGTGATGGCGGTCGATAATTCGGCCAGTCCATCCGCGGCCAACGGGGCCGTCTACAAAGGTCTCGCCTTTGCCGTGAACGCGAATGGAGGCTTCCTGTTTGCAACAAACTTCCGCTCGGGTCGGATCGATGTATTCGGGCCGAGCGGTGCGAACGGCTTGTTCACGTCCGCGACAACGAGTGGAGGCTTCATCGATCCGAACATCCCGGCCGGTTACGCGCCGTTTGGTATCGCGAGCATTGATGGCGACCTTTTCGTCACCTATGCGAAGCAGGACGATAAGAAACATGACGACGATGCAGGCAAGGGTCACGGGTTCGTCGATGTATTCGATACGGACGGCCACTTGCTGCGTCGCTTCGCCAGCCGAGGAACACTCAACTCGCCGTGGGGAATCGCGCGTGCGTCGTTTGCATTCGGCCGCTTCAGCGGCAAGATCCTGATTGGCAACTTCGGCGATGGCCGAATCAGTGTCTTCGATAATGACGGCAGATTCGTCGATCAGTTGGAGAACGCGTTCGGCAATCCGCTGGCTATCGACGGCCTGTGGACCCTGACACTCGGTGGCGGCCGCAACTCGAGCCCGGATACGCTGTACTTCACGGCAGGTCCTAACAAGGAGACCAATGGACTGTTCGGTACCATCGCGCCCAAGGCACGAGGATCCGATCAGAACGGGCAATAAGCGGCAGTCGCGTGTGGCCGGCGGCGTGTTCCGCTCGCCCGCCCACGCCTGCCGGACTCGACCGTCGAACGCGGCGCCGCACTCGCCCGCTGCGTTCGTGCAGCCTCAAATGTGTTGCACCGACTGGTTGAATCGGCAAGCCAAAGTGGTCGCTCAAATGACCGATTGCCGGTAGAGGCGAACGACGTTTCATGGCTGGACAGCGACCGATGCCCGAATCGCTGTCCCGCGATGCCTCTGTGCAAACTTCGGTCTGCTCGGCCATCTCGAGCACATCGTCGACCTCGATGCCAAGGTACCGTGCGCTGCGCTGGATCGGCAGCGCTCACAGCAGATCAGGCAGACTCCGCGCGCCGGGCATGGCGCGCCGCACACAACCGCCACGAGGCCTTCGGCGCAGCGACGGTTTCCACGACGTCGCGCCACCAGCGTTCGCCGCGATGCAATGCATTCAGATCGAGCCGCTCGCCCATGCGGGGCGTCGACAGTTCGACACCGCGCACAAGAGCCAGTCCCGTCACCCTTTCGAACGGCTCCTGCCAGCGGTGCATTGCCAGGTCGAAGGTGCCGTTATGAATCGGCACGAGCCAGCGGCCGCGCAGATCAATATGCGCCTGCACGGTCTCTTCGGGCTGCATATGAACGTACGGCCATAGCGCGTCGTAAGCGCCGGTTTCGATCAACGTGACGTCGAATGGTCCGAAGCGCTCGCCAATCGTGCTGAAACCATCGAAGTAGCCGGTGTCGCCGCTAAAGAAAACGCGCAAATCTTCATCGACGATCACCCACGACGCCCACAACGTGCGGTTGGCATCGAACAAACTGCGACCGGAAAAGTGCTGTGCGGGCGTCGCCGTGAATTGGATACCCTCGACCTCCGTGCCTTGCCACCAGTCGAACTGCCGCACTTTTGCAGCGTCGATGCCCCATTTAGTCAGCCGATTACCGACGCCGAGCGGCGTCAGAAATACATCCGTGCGCTGCGCCAGCGCGAGCACAGTTTCGCGGTCGAGATGGTCGTAGTGGTCGTGCGACAGGATCACGCCGCGAAGCGGCGGCAAATCGGCGAGCGCGATTGGAGGCGCATGAAAGCGCTTCGGACCGAGATTGCGGAATGGCGAGGCGCGCTCGGCAAATACAGGATCGGTCAGCCAGAACTGGCCGCGCAGCTTCAACAGCATCGTCGAATGACCGAGCCGGTAAAGGCTGCGGTCGGGCGCCGCGTCGAGTTGCGCACGCGTCAGCGTTTCGACGGGCAACGCGTCGGTCGGCACGGTGCCGCGCGGCTTGTTGAGCAACACGTTCCACGCAATGCCAAGCGTCTTGCGCAGGCTTTCAGCAGGACGCGGCTTGACGTTGCGAAAGCGTTCGCCGTCATGCTGGGTTGAGAGGCTGAACATCGCGCGACTATGTTGCGCGGCGGCCACGCCGAGCATACGGCGGGCAAGATCGGGAAGCGACGTCATGAAGTTGGCCGTCCGGAGAAAATGTACACTCGGCAGTGTAGTTTATTTTCGAAAAAAGTATACTTGTCAGTGTAAAGTTCTTCCATGGAATCCAGTGCCACACATCAACGTCTGACTGACCGTAAGCGTGTCGCGATCATCGGCGCCGCAATCGAGGAATTCCTCGCGGCCGGCTATGACGCGACCAGCATGGACCGTATCGCCGCCCGCGCGAACGTCTCGAAGCGTACGGTTTATAACCATTTCCCCAGCAAGGAGGCGCTTTTCGCGGCGATTCTCCATCAGTTGTGGGACGCGAGCCAGGGCGGCGATGCGCCCGCTTATCGGGCCGACAAGCCGTTGCGTACGCAGTTGCTCAATCTGTTGGACCGCAAGCTGCGGCTGCTTAACGACGAGTCCTTTTTGTCGCTTGCACGGGTGGCGATCGCGGCCGGAATACATTCGCCGGAGCGCGCACGGGATATGGTCGCTCGAATGGGGGAACGCGAGGAAGATCTGACAGCGTGGGTCCGGGCGGCTGCCGCGGACGGTCGTATCAAGACTGATGATCCCCTTTTCGCGGCACTGCAGTTGCAGGCGCTCGTCAAGGCTTTTGCGTTCTGGCCGCAAGTGACGATGGGGCAAGTACCGCTCGATGGTAAGCAGCTGAAGCGGATTGCGGAGGCGGCTGCAGATATGTTTCTTGCGCGGTATGCGTGAGTCAGTTCGTTTCAGACGCTCAACGGTTGTTTGAACGGCTGTGCGTCAACCGGCCGACCAACCATGAATTCCATTCGTCGCTCGAGCGACGCTTTGCGCTTTTCTTCAGCGCTCGTGATGAACTCGGATAGTTCGCGCTCCATGGCTGAATCTTTGGCACCCGGTTTCCACGTCGCTGCCCGGTGCCGGCGGCGCGTGGCCCGAGCCAGCGCCAATGCGTAACTCGCAGCCTTGGCACATTCGTATTCAACCTGGTCGCAAAGGTCTATCGGCTCACCGAACTCCCGAAATGTCTCCACATACTCTCGGGCCGAGTGCACCGTGGCCGGATACTCGCGCAGCTCGGAGATAACCCTGCGGCTCAGAACGTGCCAGTGCAGCTTGTCCGGATAGGCAAAGGCGGGGATGGACACGCCCTTGCTGGCTTCGCAGCTCATAGGGCCGACCGGTACCGCCGCCGCCCAGGCGGCCCTATGCATCATAGTCCGACAGGTTCGAGCGTAACTTTCCAGCGATAGTGCGAGTTCCAACGCAGTGTCGCGTCGCTGACGCTTGCGCTCCCTGGCATCCCTTGCCGAGATCCAGGCGAGCGTTATGACTGAGCCGACTGCCCCCGATGCCAGCGCCAAACTCAATGGCGTGTTCCAGCTAAGTCGGTGAAGAAATTCAAGCGATTCCTGCCACATACGATGCGCGCCGGACAAAGAGGTGCCCAAAGTATAAGCAATCGTTTGCGAAGTATTTGGAGCAAAAATGGCGGTGTGTGTTTTCACCACAGACACTTCAGTTGGGCGATGCGCATCTTGACAGACCGGGGCGAACCAGGGCAATCGTCCGCCCAGCTGCAGCAGTCAAAGGACAATCAGGTGTACGCGGCCGGCTGCTACTAGCGCTGGTCGCTACACGCTAGTCCGGCTGTACAACCATCTTCCTGATCCACTTGCCGCTCACGAATCGTGGTCGACGAAAAATCGCGTATCTGTCGTCCAGGCCGCTGTTCTCCGGCGCCTCCATACATAGAGTGATCCTTCTTCACGAGCTCGGTGTCCCCCGTCCCGCTCATCACTCATCGCATTTGTTTTTGGACTATGACAATGCGCCAAACCTATCTCGACGTCGCACGTGGCGCGGGGATCATTCTCGTTGTTTACGGACACGTGCTACGTGGTGTGTTCGCTGCGGAACTTGTGCCGGTTGGCACGCTGGGCACCGTTCTGGCATGGACCGACTACGTTATCTACACGTTCCACATGCCGCTGTTCTTTTTCCTGTCCGGACTACATGTACGCAATTCACTGCGTGGCACTCAACGAGAGTTCATGCGATCCAAGGTCCGGGCGATCGTCTACCCGTATCTACTATGGTCGATTTTGCAAGGCAGCGTGCAACTGGCAATGGCGTCGCATGGCGTGAATCATCCCCTCATGCTGAGCGACCTGCTTGCAATCGGCTGGCGGCCGTTCGCCCAGTTCTGGTTCCTGTACGCACTCATGCTCTGCATGATGGGCGCATGGACCCTCGCGCGTTTCGTGCCGGCTGTCACGCAGGAACCGATGGCGATGCCCATCCGCGGGCTGCTCGCCGGAGTCGCGGCGACGGGGCTGGCGGTCGGTGCATCAACGCAGTGGGGAATCTTGTCGACAACGTTGATGAACTGGCCGTTCTTCGTCTTGGGGATCCTGGTATCGAATGCGCTGCCGGGCTGGCTCGAAAGCAACAGCGGTAACCGCGCATGCGTGGCGACGGCCGCAGTATTCGCCGCGGCTGTCGCGTTCGCTCATCGCTTCGGCGTTGCGACGAGCGTCTGGGCCGTTCCCGCCGCGTTCGTTGGCATCGCGCTGAGTCTGCAGCTCTCGTACCGGTATGCGTCGCGACAAATGCGCTACACGTGGCTCACGTCGATCGGGTTCGCGTCGATGCCCATCTACCTCATGCATATTCTCGCGATGGCAGGCGTGCGTACCGTGCTGATGCGTGCGGGCATCACCGATCTCGCGACGCATCTCGCGCTCGGCACGGTCGTCGGCGTCGCGGTTCCGATGGTAGCCTACATACTTGTGCTGCGCGCAGGATGCGCCCGCATCGCGGGTTTTCCGCTGTGGCCAGGCCGCAGCGCAGTCGCCCACCCGCAGGCTGCATGATAGACAACGCGGTTTCCCGGACTCCAGGCATCGGACGAAAACAAACGGGCCTCACAGCCCGTAGGGTAACTTGGACTGCTGAGCGATATTGTTAGCATTCGCCCTTTTTCGCGTGTCCAGGCGGGCAGTGTTCGTGACGGTAGCCACCATGGTAATCGCGATGACGGTCATGCTCTTCCCATTCCCGGCGTTCCCAGTAGCGGTGGCCGTCCCAATAGCGATCGCCGTGCCATCCCTGCTCAACGACGACCGGGGCCGGGGCAACTACTACAGGCGCGGGCGAACCAATATTGACGTCCACATTGACTGCATGTGCTGCCCCAGATAAACCAATTCCAAGGCCTGCGATCAATGACGCCAGGAGCGGATATTTCATAACGTAACTCCAAAGTCCGGATTTAATACACACATAAAACGTGCGGGACAGTACCTGTGCGCGGCGGAACAGCCGTCGTGCTTCGTTTCAACGAGTCGCCCTGCCAGGTGGTTGACTGTGCCGCTTTCAGCCGTGTGTGATCTGACCGTAGTTAACATTTTGGGCAGGGCATTTATGGAGTGGCGACGCAGAGCATTGTCAGGTTGGCGGATACAGTTGAATCGCTGTGATGGTGCATTGGTATCCTAATCAACCGGCTTTAATGCTGCGCTTCGTGAGCGCCCCAGCGTTGCCATTCCGAGAAGCGCCTTGAGGTGGATACGAAGCGACCTGAAATTCTATCGAGGGAGGAAATCGGTCAGCCCGAAGCGAATGCTTTCGCGAACCGAAGGCTTCAGTGATCTACCAAGGCATTTTTTCATTTCGTTTCCCTTATCGCGACAAAGCCCAATCCTCACCCTCGCGACATCGACGATCCATTCTGACAGCCATCACCCAACAACAGCGGGCCATAACCGCCTCTGTTGTTGACGCTTCTGCTCAACTTTGCGCCGACATCTAATGGCGCTTTGACGCCGCCGCTAACAACTCACGAGCGTCCGTCGTAAAAGTCTCCGTTTCTTGTACCTATATGTGCGATGTATAGCTGCTAGCAAAAAACAATAGTTTTTCCTAACCTTGCCGATCTCTAGAATAGGGTTGACCGTCGCTTGACGACAGCGTTCGTGAACACGACACCACCTTCACCATTTAGCATCGCTGATTGTTACGCAACGGCTTCCCGGCGAATGCGACGTGCGATTTTACATATTCACCGGCGCCCCTCAAGCAGGACGGGGTATCTGGCGACAAGTGGGATTGCGTCGCACGCAAATCATTTCGTGCAAAGGAAATTCATGAACAGCAAATTGGCACTCGTTTTCGGTGGCTCGCGCGGTATTGGTTCAGCTTGCGTTGACGCATTGGCGCGAGACGGATTTGACATCGCTTTCACTTACGTCTCAAATTCCGGCCAGGCAGGCGAGGTTGCTCGTGCAGTCGCGCAAGCATACGGGAAACGTGTGCGCTGCTATGCCGTGGACATTTGCGACGTTGACGCGGTGAAGGGCCTGTTCGCGTCGATGGCCACCGAATTCGGGCGTTCGCCCGATTGCGTCGTTGTTAATGCAGGCATCAATGTTCCGCCGGGACCCATCGGCAGTTTCGACCCGGGCGCGTTCAGGAAGCTCGTTGAAGTCAACATCGTCGGGGCATTCAACATCCTGCGTGAATCGGCGTGTCGTGTCGCGAACGACGGGGCGATCATCGCGCTTACAACGTCGAGCGTACGCAATGTGGTAGCCGGCGTCGGTCCGTACGCCGCGACCAAGGCAGCCGTTGAGAGCCTGATACGGTCGATGGCGAAGGAGCTTGCGCCGCGCAATATCCGCGTGAATGCCGTTGCGCCGGGACCGGTCGACACAGACCTTTTCAACAGTGGGAAGACTGAAGAAGCGAAACGGCGCTCTGCAGCGATGAGCCCGTTCAACCGGATCGGCCAACCATCTGAAGTTGCCGAGGTTGTGTCGTTTCTGGCGTCGCCGCGCGCCTCGTGGATTCATGGACAGATCATTCAGCCGAATGGCGGGTCGATCTGAGCGGTTTGATACAGCGCTGAAAAAGGGCGACGTATCACGGCGGCAACGCGTTTCTTTGAATGAAACAACAGACCGTGGCGACAGTAGCGGACCAAGGCTCCGGACTTGAACAGTACTGTCGTGCGTCCATTGCGTGCTCCTTTCAGGGGCTGCTCTAAAAATAACAGAGCCATATCGAAGGTATATAGCTGGTAGCTTGAAACGGTATTTTCAGTGATGGTTCATGCCTCGTAGACTAGCATCACATCAAGAGACGGTGAATCCGAAAAAAGCACAATGAGCTTCCTCCCGACCAAGCCCGAGCGCCTTCTGCTGATAGACGGCCAGTGGGTTGCCGGCTTCCATCGTTAGCCTATCTTCGGGCCGGTGATGTCGATCGTGCCGTTCTCGACGCTGGATGAGGCCTGCGCGCGCGTGAATGCCACCCCATTTGGATTGGCAACCGGCATTTTTACCAACCGGCTGGACCATGCGCTGCATGCCGCACGGGCGCTGCAGGTGGGCAGCGTGCATATCAACGAGACGTCGAGTTCTCGTGCGGACGTAATGCCGTATGGTGGCTCGAAAGAGAGCGGCTTTGGCAGGGAGGGACCGCATCATGCCATTCGTGAGATGAGCGAGGAACGCCTCGTCACGCTGCTGGCGTGAGCGGTCTGTACAAAATATTGGAGGCAGGGAAATGACCATGAAAAAAGGGGCTGCACTGATTTCGGAATATCTGGTGCAGGAAGAAGTACCCTACGTATTCGGTGTCTGTGGCCACGGCAACGTGGGCATGCTGGATGCGCTCTACGACGTGAAAGACAAGGTCAAGCTCGTGTCTCCTCGCCACGAGCAATGTGCGGGCCACATGGCGGACGCGTACTTCCGAGTCAAGCACCGGCCGGTCGCAACACTTACATCGACGGGGCCCGGCTCCGCCAACATGGTGATGTCGCTGGCGACGGCGCTGTCGGATTCGTCCGCGTTTCTCGCAATTACTGCCAATGTGCCCACATCGCAGCACAATCGTGGACCGTTCCAGGAGCTGTACCAGCATAACCAGGCCGACTTCGCCTCAGTGATGAAGCCTGTGGTGAAGCGCTCGTTCCAGCCGTCGCGTGTCGACATGCTGCCGCTCGCGCTTCGCCAGTCGTTCAATACGATGGTCACGGGCCGCCCGGGTCCGGTGAACCTCGACATTCCGTACAACGTGTTTCAGGAAGAGGGCGACGTTGAGTTGCCGGCGCATTCTCACCTCGATGCTCAACATCGCCCAGGGGCGGGCGACGCCGACATCGCGGCCGTTGTCGAACTGATCGCCGCCGCAAAGCGGCCGGCACTTTTCATCGGGCAGGGCGCGACGCTGTCGGAGGCGGGCGCGGCCATTACCGAACTCGTCGATACACTGGGGATTCCCGTGATCACGTCGCCGAACGGGATGGGCTGCATCCCGGGGGATCATCCGCTTGCACTCGGTTTCATCGGCCGCAACGGCGCGTACCCCGCGAACCAGGCAGGGCGCTTTGCAGATCTGGTCCTGACCGTGGGCACCCGTTTCGACGACCGTTCGTCGTCGAGCTGGCATCCCGGCTATTCGTGGAATTTCCCGCAAACCAATCTGGTTCATGTCGACATCGATCCGCAGGAGTTGGGCCGAAACTATGCGCCTACGCTCGGAATCATTGCGGATGCCCGTACTTTCGTAAAGCAGTTGCTGGCGGCTATTGCCGGGCGCCCCGCACTGAATGCGGGACGGTTTGTCGAATGGCGCTCACGGATCAAAAGTTGGCAGACCGAATGGTTGGAATTCGTTCAGCCTCACTTCACTGATTCGACCAGTCCTCTGCGGCCTGAGTTTGTGGTCGGAACGCTGCAATCGGTGCTGCCCGACGACGTCATCCTGTCGCTGGATTCCGGCGTGCATCACAACTGGTTCATGCAGTTCTGGAAAGCGCGCAGGCCGCAGAGCATGCTCAATAGCTGGGGCTATTCGTCGATGGGCTTTGGCGTATGCGGCATCCTTGGCGCACAGCTCGCGGCGCCGGATCGGCCATGCGTGGCAGTGGTCGGAGATGGCGGCTTCACGATGACGCCTTATGTCCTCTGCACCGCGGTCGAGTACAACCTGCCATGCGCATGGATCGTATGGAACAACTTTGCCTGGGGCGCGATTCGCGATCTCCAGTACGGCCTGTTTGACGGCCGCGAGATCGGCACGGCGTTTTATCATGGCGAGAGCGGCGAATCGTACAACCCGGATTTCGCCGCGTGGGCGCGTGCCTGTGGTGCCGATGGAACAACCGTCACACGGCCTCAGGATTTGCGGGGGGCAGTCGAGCAGGCGCTGAAGAATCGTCGGCCATGCGTGATCGATGTTCACGTCGATGCAAATATCCGCCCGCCCTCAACCGGGACCTGGCAGCTTCCGCCGATTCCCCATAAGGAACCCGTGTTCGGCAAGCCGCACCGGAGCTGATCCAGCCGGTTCCGCGGACTTCATCGGGGGGGCGGCGAATGCCAGAAGCCGCGTCCGCCGGAATCCTTGCGGGACAACGACGAACTGCGGCGGATTTTTTGCGACGACATTCCCGATACGTTTCAGTGGCTACGCCCACCGACGATTGACCGGTCGCAGCGGAATGACTAAGTCAATTCCGATCGCCGGCGCGAGCGGCCGGTTCGCGCTCTGATGGAGTATGTGCGCAGCCGGCATTGCAACCGAAATCGCTCGGCGCGGTCAGCCTCATGGTTGCGGGCTAGGCAAGACACGCTGGGTTGTAGAGCGAACCATCTCGTGGCTTCACAACTTTCGCCGACTGCGCATCCGCTTCGAGCGGCTCGCTTTCATCCATGAGGCTTTCCTAAGAATCGCGTGCTGCATCATATGCTGGCGACTGTTGAGAAAGTCATTCTGTTAGCACTTCCAAGGGTAGACGTCCGAAGTTTTCACGATTCCTCCGGTTTGAACGAGTTGTCGCCTGCCATGCGGTATTTCCTGCCAGGTTTGAATACCAACGCGTAGCAATGACCATGCTGCCGCTTTGGCAGACGGTTGATCCAGTCGCACCCGCGTTCCCAGGAAGGCTCAGGTGGCCGACCCAGCCGCGGCAAGCTGTTCAAGACGATATCCGTAGCCGTAGATCGGCGCCAGCCGGTAGCCGTTTTCCGGACGCAGACCGAGTTTCGTACGTAAGCAGGAAATGTGCGTATCCATCGTACGCGAGGGAACGTCGGCCGCTTGTCTCCACACCAGCTCGGCGACGTGCGCGCGCGACAGGGGCCGTCCGAGATTCTGGAAAAGCAGCAGTGCGAGCGCGAATTCACGTTGGGTCAGTGGCACCGGCACACCGTTCTTCGACACCTGTCCTGCAGGCAGATCAAACTCAAATTCGCCGAAGAGCTCTTTCGTGGCCACGGGATTCATCGCGTACACACGGCGCAACAACGCTGAGACACGCGCGAGCAATACGCCGGCCCCGACGGGTTTGACGAGATAGTCATCCGCGCCGGCGTCCAGTATCGACGTGATGTCATCTTCACGACCGTACGCGGTCATGAAGATGACCGGCAGGCGCTCCGGGCCGCTCTTCTTGATCCATTGCAGTACCTCCTTTCCGGTCATATCGGGAATCTCCCAGTCGAGAATCAGCAGATCGAAGGTCTCTCGCCGGAGTGCGTGAACCAGAGCCTGCCCTCTGGCAAATTGATGACAGCCGTGGCCGGCCGCCGACAACGCATTCGCGACGAAAACAGCCTGAACCGGATCGTCTTCAAGTATCGCAATTCGCATGATTCTCCCTCGGATCATTCGCCAACAGTTGCGGCGCGCGTCTTTTTGTTATTAGCAATTTTAGGCGCCTTTCCGCACGTCAATCACTTAATACAAACCCGGTGAAATGGTGTTTGCGGATATGGCTGGCCACTTCGGGCTCTGACGATGCAAATCGGGACGGCCGCCCACGCACGAAGCGGTAGCGCGCTGTGATCAATTTCGGGGCAGATTACTTTGCCGCCGTCCGACCTCGCCCGCGACGCGCTGAAGGCGCCCCATATCTTTGACTCTCTCGGCTTCACGCGAGCGGCGCATCCCCCAAGGGGACTTCCTTCGGGGTGTGCGGGGTTTTCGCAAACCGAAACGCACGCAGGCTGAAGCTTCGGGCCAATCCGGCAGTACTTCGCGCTGAAATGCCATCTGCTGCGTGCCCCTCTCTAGCGTAAACAGCTCGCGGTGAGATTCGCCGCATGGCGGGAATAGCCAACGTCACCCAAACTGCGTCGAATGCGTTCTGATCCATCATCCATTAGACATCCTAATCGATGAAGCCACGCAAGTTGGCAGTGCCGGCCAAAACAACGATCAAGCGGTGGCAAGTCGAAGCTGGGCGGCACTATAAAACGCGGCGCCCCATCTCCGGACCATTCTGGTACAAGCAGCGCGCGCAGTAACGCGCTTCGTGAATCGTCGCGATGACCGGGACAGTCGCTGGATCAAAGCGGTGATGCAACGCCGGCATGTGAGTGTTGCGGCCATCGCTCTCGCGAAAAGGTCCGCGCGAATCGCGTGGGCAATATTGGCGAGCGATGGCAGCTTCAAATTGGGGTAGCAGCCTGTAACACACAGAAGTACTTTTGCTTGTCCCACGATTGCTCAAGAGGCGACAAGCATGGCGAACCGGTCGGACCAGCGCTTGCAGATCCGGATATATCCGGCGGCTGCGGTACGAAGCCAAGAGGCCGATGAGGGGCAAGCGCGCATGATGGCTCATGCTGATAGCAAGCCGATCAAAAGCCGAATGTACGGACGCAGTCGAGACATTCAAAATGCAAACCTATCTCGCTCATAGGCGGGAATCCATGTTCGGCTAGATGTTTGTCAGAGCCGCCTGCACTATTTGTCCCCCAGTCGTCTAAGAGTTCATATTGACAGTAACGGTATCGGAATAGCTATCTGGCGTGTAATTAGTACTGGGGTACGGTTGCGTAGACTGTTATCAGGCGATAGTGATGCTTAACGAATTTTTCCGATACTTTTGAGCTCGATCTGAATGGGGTTTACGCTGAGCAGCTACGGTCATTTTGACTATTGTTAAACAAAAGAACGATATCGTTGTATGTTCAGCGATGTACCTGGTCAATATAATATGAAGATAAGAAACGCTGGCATTCTTCGATGGCTTGCCTCTTGGGAAATAGTCGCAACATGGTGAGCGGCAAGTGGTGGGCAGCGAAGGGAAGGGAGAAGAATTTTCATTTGTGAGGATGTTTTTCAGGCGTTTGAAATGGGGGTTTTGGTGGCCTCAGCTACGAACCGTAGCTAATTATTCGAAGGACAAGTGGTTCTCCTGTGCGGGAGAGTAGGCCATTTTATGCTTTATTTGGTCCGGCGTTTTTCTTTCTGCTTTTTATGGATTTCATTTTCGTGTGATATCTGTCCGGCTTTAATCGAAGGTCTGCGGCAACCCGCGTAATGCTAATTTTCGGCATGTTGGTTGCTGCATTGATATTCGATCCGTCGGTCTTGATTCCGATTTGTGGAAGGCCCGAGCACGCGCAGTTGAGTCGAGTTGGGCTCAAATTCAAGTAGTACTTTGTTTCGACTGTTTATCCACGGCATCGTATGTGGCCGTGTTGCATATTGCTATCCGCTTGTTTCGTAAATCGGATATGAGGGTATGTTGCCTCGGTGATCTCAGATTCAGGCGATGCGAGCTGGAGAGTGGGGTCTGCGGATCGCATGTGACCTGATAAGAAGCTTGCGCAGGTAATCGTCTTTGCATTTATCGGATGTTGTGGTCCGGGAGCAGAGTGTAGGTATTCGACCGATCTCGTAGTGCGTTTTAGAAAGTTAGTAGTGCAGATGTTGTAAATAACTGCCGGCATTGCGGAGTTCAGTGCTGGCTCCATATATTTATATGTGAGGAGACCGTATGAACAGGATTTTTCGGGTGGTTTGGAGTCGGGTGAGGTCTGCATACGTCGTCGTCGGGGAGATGGCGCAATGCTCTCGCGGCAGCGTGCGTTCCGAAGCAGTAGGGTCGAGCGCAGGTGTGATCGAACTACGATTGCGGCGTCGTGGCATTCTGGCTCTGGAATGTATGTTGGCCGTCTCGATGATAGGCGGGGCGACATACGCGCAGGCTGCGCAGACGTTTGTTGGCGGAATCTTCACGTCGTTAGGCGGTGGAAGTGCGACCAATCCAACCTGCTATAGCACCGTATATTCCCCGTATGGCAACACCAACGGGGGCGTTGCTTCTGGATTCAGCGGAATCACGCAGGATAATGTTTCGTCCGGTCCAACGGCGGGGATTAATTACTACGGTTCGGACGTCATTTGTGGCAGCGCGGACGCCGCCACTCAGACAAACCGTATCCTGGCGTTTAACACTGGCTCGACTAATAACGCGACGAACCTGTCGGTTGGTGGAACACTCTACGCGAACACGGCGGCATATCTTAACAACGCCACGATCCATAACCTTACGGTGACCGGATCGTTCGCAATGCCTTATTTCGTCGCTAACTCGAGTTTGCCTAGTGGCACCGCGACGGGATCGGACTCGATCGCGATTGGAATGGGTACCACGTCCGCGAGCGGGAGCCAGTCGATTGCGCAGGGTGTTAATGCGATTGCGTCGAACACGAATGCGATTGCGCTTGGGGCGAATTCGACTGCAATCGTGGCAAACAGTGTCGCACTGGGTTCCGGCTCCTCTGCAGCGGTGGCAGGTGTCAACGTGACATCGGCGACAGTCGGCTCGCAGACATATAGCGGCTTTGCTGGAACCACGCCAGCCACTGCAGGCATTGTGATGTGAGTGTTGGATCGGTCGGCAGTGAGCGTCAGATCACGAACGTTGCTGCCGGGCAGATTACTGCGACGTCAACGGATGCAATCAACGGGTCGGAACTCTACTCAGTATTGAGTACGACCAACGGTAATATCGGTTCGCTGTCCACGTCGACTTCAACGGGCATGGGTTCGCTGTCGACGGGTCTGAGCACGGCCAACAGCACGGTTGCATCGATGTCGACGGGCGTGAGTTCGCTGTCGACGGGTCTCTCCACGACCGCTAGCAACGTGGGCAGTCTGTCGACGTCGACCTCGAGCAGCGTGAGTTCGCTGTCGACGGGGCTGAGCACGACCAACAGCAACCTCGACAGCCTGTCGACCTCGACCTCGACCGGCGTGAGCTCGCTGTCGACGGGGCTGAGCACGACCAACAGCAACCTTGACAGCCTGTCGACCTCGACCTCG
>NZ_CYGX02000024.1 GCF_900019265.1 Paraburkholderia ribeironis | reverse complement strand
GCGCCCGAACCGGCTGCACCTGCACCCGAGCCGCGTGCGCCCGAACCGGCTGCGCCTGCACCCGAGCTGCCCGCACCCGAGCTGCCCGCACCCGAACCGCCCGCACCCGAACCGGCTGTGCCTACCCCCGAACCGCCCGCGCCCAAACCACCTCCTCCGTGAGCGCCTGCAGGCTGTCCTTGAACCAGCCGCAGTGAAGCAGAATTCCGAGAAGGTGTACCGCGAGTATTCGGAGAAGGTGCACCGCGGTGATCGAGCGAAGCGGAAGACACGGCTGGGGCATGTTCAGCATTGCTAATTGCAGGTCCCCGCGCAGGAACTGACGATGATCCCGCGACATGAACGGACGAAGACGCTTGTGGCGTCGGCGATGTGGGCAGGGTGATCCCGCTCGCATGCCGCTTGATTGCTCTCACATACGGCGCCGAGTGGCGGCGATTCTGCGTGGCGGCATAGCTTGCGTGATCGGGCCCTCGTGTAACCGACTGCGGCGCGGCAGAATCCAGAGTAGCTTCAGCGCCGTGATCGGACGGAGCGGAAGACACAGGCGGGGCGAGGTCAGCACTGCCAACCGGGGTTGCGCGAGCGGGAGGCGACGGCGGCAGCGCGACATGCCCGGACCAAGTCTTGTGTTGCGCTGGCGACGTTGTTCCGATGATCCCGAGCGCCTGATCATCGTCGAACCGATCGCTACGCGCGACGATACCCATGACCGCGACAGCCAACGCGCTTGCCGACGCAGCCCAAAGCGCAAGGCGTCTGCCTCGCGAAGGCTGTGCGGTATTGATGTCTGCATCGGGGCTACCTGCACCCGAACGCGGAAGCCCGGTCTGCCTGAAGATTCCAACACGCTTCGGACCGTTTCGCCAAGTCCTTCCATTCACTATGTTCATCTGCCATCCCCTTACGGAGTGCTCATCGAAATGAGCCGCGGTTCGGCCTGTTCGCCCACGGTTCCGCCACGGCAATGGGGAGCCGTGTACCAGCTTTTCTATCCTAAGCCTTTGAGCTATGAAGACGCCCGCCATCTTCGTGGCCGATCTGGACTGGTGGCCGGAATCGCCGTCCGGCGTGCCTCTGCGCGATCCCTCCACAGTTGGCAATGACCCGATGCAGGTAGAGCATTCACTGTGCCTGATAGGTCGAACCCCAATGAAATTGTGAGATCGTGGACATGGCATGGGCATACACGACCCAACAGGATCCGTGCCAGGCGAGGCGGCAGATCGAACGGGGAAAAGATGGAAGAGAAAGATCTATTTGTGAACCTACTTAATCTGGACGCGCAGCGTTTCAAATGCAAACGGAGCCGGGTTCGTCGGGATGCGAAATGGTCCCCGGGAAGGACCATGGTCGGCTTACGCCGCGCGTGGATACGAACCGAGCATCCGGATCTCGCGCATCGAATGCCGAATCTCGGTAAGTGCGGCGCTCAATGGTGGATCGTCGCGATGACCCATCAGATCAAGATAAAAGCGGTAGTTCCAGCCCGAACCATGCGCGGGACGGGATGCGAGCCGCAACACGGACACGCCGTGTCGGGCAAACGGTGTCAGTACATCGACAAGCGCTCCTGGCACATTCGCCAGTGAAACGATCACCGTGGTGCAATCGAATCCCGTAGCCGCCGGTCCCGCGCCGCCTAGCACAGCAAAGCGGGTCCGGTTGTCCGCCTCATCCTCGATTCCCTCAACGACCGCGCGCAGCCCGTAATGTTGAGCCGCTTGTGCGCCGGCCACCGCCGCATGATCAGGTTCGGTAGCCGCCAGGCGCGCTGCAACGCCCGCGCTGGCAACCGCTTCGAGCGAAATGCCGCGGCCATGCAAGCTGAGCCAACGGCGACATTGTGCAAGCGCTTGCTGGTGTCCGCAAATGCGCGTGACGTCGTGCAGCGAGCCGCTTTTCGTCAACAGACAATGGTGAATCGGCAGCACGATCTCGCCGATGATCGGAAACGGAAAGTCGTAGAGCACATCCAGGGTGCGGGTGACAACACCTTCAGTAGAGTTTTCAAGCGGCAAGACGGCATACTGCGCTTGTCTCGCGACGAGCGCCTGACAGGCGGCATCAACGGTGTCACAACTCAGTGTCCTGACCATCAGGCCAAACCGCTGCTGCATCGCAGTTTCGCAGTAAGTCCCCTGCGGACCGAGGTAGGCCACCACGCCTTGTGCTTGCAAAGGCCGCTTGAAGCAGCTCATACCCGTACCTGCATAGTCGCCCCTGCGTGGACGTGATCAGGGTGCGCGTCGCCATGGCGCGTCGTCAGGGAACGCGGTCTTGACGTCACGCGAGCCGCGGAGATCACACCCAATGCAGAACGCGTGGTTTCGTCGAGTTCGATCCAGCAGACGAACATCTGCTTGCCAGCAATGGTTAGCGGTGGTCCTGCCCGACTGGCGTTCACGCCCATTCGATGCAACAGTCGCTCGACGCCGAGCGGGGACAAAGTGATAATCCGCGTCGCGCCCTGCTCCACTGCACACTGGACGCAGGCGGCTAGCAGCGCGCGGGTCAGTTGCCTGGTTTGGCGTGCGTCGAGCGAATGTGACGGTGGCGGCCTTGCGGCAAAGCGCGACAGTTCGACGACCGTTTTGGAGTTCGGTAACGCGACGCCACCCAACACATCGGAAAACACTTCCGAGAGCAGGTAGGGCCGATGCGTCGCAAGCAAGCGGGCGCAACCGCAAACAGCATCATGATTGTCTAACGCGGCGACATACCGCGTGTCGATACGGTCGAACCGATCGCGCTCGAACGGCGCGCAGCACGACAACGGCCATCCCTTCTGTCGCACGAAGATTTCATACCGATAGGCTGCGATTGCCGGTTCGACCCCGGGCGGCAGGCTCGCCGCACATCCATAGACAGTTCGCATAACTGATCACCACGCGATGAGACGGTTGCGTGCGGCACGGTACTCGGTGTCGAGTTGCGTAACGATATCCGCCACGCTGAGTACCGCGTCCATCGACCCGACGCCCTGCCCAGCACCCCAGATATCACGCCATTGTTTCGCACCGGAAGAGGCCGAAAAATCCATCGCGAGCCCGTCTGGTCGCGGCAGATTTGACGGATCGAAGCCGGCCGCCTCGATGCTCTGCCTCAGGTAGTTGCCGTGAACACCCGTGAAAGCGTCGGTGTAGATGATATCGGCGGCTTGCGCGTCGACAATGGTCTGTTTGTAGCGCGTCGCGATGTTCGCCTCACACGAGGCAAGAAAGCGCGTACCGATATACGCACAGTCGGCACCGAGCGCAAGCGCTGCGCACACGGACGCGCCGGTAGCAATCGCGCCCGACAGAACCAGGAAGCCGTCGAAAAAACGCCGCACTTCGGCCACCAGCGCAAACGGCGACAACGTACCCGCATGTCCGCCGGCACCGGCTGCGACCAGGATCAATCCATCGACACCGGCTTCGAGAGCCTTATGCGCATGGCGTACCGTCGTCACATCGTGCAGGATAATGCCGCCATAGGCGTGCACTGCGTCAACGATTGCGCGTGGCGGCGCACGCAGGCTGGTGATGAGTATGGGCACGCGGCGCTCGATGCAGATGCTCAGGTCGACGTCGAGCCGGTCATTGGACTGGTGACAAATCTGGTTCACCGCGTAGGGTCCGAGCGGCGCATCAGGATGCGCGGCACGATACGCCGCCAGTTCGGTATCGAACTGATCGATCCAGTCAGCAAGCTGCGCGCTGGGACGCGCGTTCAACGCCGGGAACGCGCCCACGATTCCGGCTTTGCATTGCGCCAGAACCATCTCTGGATAGCTGGCGATCAGCATCGGCGATGCGATGACCGGCAGGCGCAATGTGTGAAGCAAGGGAGGTAGCATGTCAGTGGACCTCGCAGGCCGGACTCATTGTGCGAGCGCCCACACTGTCACGGCGTTTCGCGATTCGCTCGTGGAACGAGGTCTTGCTCACCACGCAGCGTGTGTGAATGCCGTCGCCCACGACGCCCGCGGCGTCGCTCACGGTCACTCGGTAGGTCATCATCCGGTTTTCCACCGCGATCAGTTCAACATCCACTGTGACTTCCCAGTCAGGCGGCGTAGGCGCGAGATGCCTGATTTCGAAGTTGCAGCCAACAGTCATCTGGGTCGTATCGAGCAAATGATCGGTCGCCGCCATGCATGTCTTTTCGATAAAGATAATCATGATTGGACTCGCGAGTGCATGAGCTTCGCCGCCCCACTGATCAGCAAGATCGATGACGTTGACGTGATGCGTCGCGTGCGCCTTCAGGCCTGGTTCGATGGACACGAGATTCTCCTTTGTCGATGAGTGAATGAGGTCCGAGGGGGACGCACCGATCGCGCTCGCCTCCACGCGAGCGGGTTCCGCAGCAAGGTCGGCTTGCCGCCGCATCTGCGCAAAGATATTTCGCCTATGCATCTCATCCGTGCCGCCTGCGCACAGCATGCCGAGTGTATCCGCGACAAACGACGCAAGCGCTGCGCTGCGATATCCGGCGCTGCCGTACAGGCGGAGCAGGTCGAGCGCACCGGATGACAGATCCTGTGCGCCAGTCAACTTGGCGATCGAGCAATTCGCGAATGCGTCGGGATGACCGCCTAGCAACTGGCCGAGCGCCGCGAGCGACATCCAGCGCGTGCGCTCTATGCCGATGCGGATGTCAACCAGGCGTCGCTGCACGTGCTGATGCGCGTCCAGCGTGACGCCCAGTGCCTCGCGCGACTTCGTATAGGCGAGCGCGTCGTCGAGAAACGGCACGATTGACTGTGCGCATAACAAGCCGAAGTAAGCGCGATTCATCGATGCAATGTCCATCAGGTTGCGCAGTCCGTCGCGCGGCGTGCCGAGCATGCAGTCGTCGTCGAGTCGCACAGACGCGAACTCCATGTCGCCGATGGGCAGGTTGCGATTGCCCATCGTCTGCTGCGGCGGCGATCGCGTCACCCCGGCGAGCGTAGGATCAAGCAGCACCAGCACCGTTGGTTCGTGCGCATCATCCGCGAAGCGAGCTGCGACCAGCAGCAGTGATGCCGTTGGTGCATGACTGATGTTGTACTTGTGCCCATCGAGCAGATAGCCGTGTGCACTCGCACTCAGCGTTGTCTGCAATGCGCGCACTTCTGTTCCTGTTCCGCGTTCGGAAATGGCTGTTGCACAGTTCGCGCCGTCGAGAAGTGGCGCAAGATACCGTGCGCGTTGAGCGGGATTGGCGTGTTTCAGCAATGCGCGGATCACCGTCGCCTGATTCGCAACCGCCATCGCAAACCCTGTCGAGCGCATCGCGCCGACGATACCCTGGAAGGCCACGGTGAAGTCCGACCAACTACCGCCGCCGCCACCGCATTCCCGGGGCACCGGGATGCGCCACATGCCCGCCGCCGTGAGCGCACTCCAACAGTCTGCATCGAAGCCGTCGCGCGGTGCGGCGCGCACGAAGCGCAAACCGATCGCACGATATGTGCGATAGATTTCCCGTTGCTCATCGGTCCATTCGAAGTTCATTTCGATTCCATCCGGGTTGCGTGTTCTGCGTAAAAAGCGCGGTCGTCTGAAATCTAGTCCACGTCGCAGATACGCGAAACTGTGACTAATATCAGTTGCGTGTCGCTTGAATTTGCCCGGAGATTTCGAACAGATTGGAATCGTGATTTTCTAAAACACTCGATTAAAAGAATTTAACAACCACTTCAAAAAATCAAGACAGGAAGCACTGGTCATTTTCCTTCGAAACGCTTTCACTAGAATTTCATCAAGCATTCCGCAAAGAAGATCGGGCGCGACCGTGGGCGTTCGTGGCCCGCACAGGCACGGTCACATCAAGCTTTTTTTCCAAATAGTGGGTATTGAGTCGTCTTACCGACACACGATTGATTTCGGTCCGGGCTTCCTCCGGCGTGCGAGCTGAGCCCCGGCATACTCGAGAATCAACGTGTCGAGACTGGATGAGGAATACAAGATGGCGGCCTGGCGAAACGAGATAATTGGCGCTTTAATGAGCGCACGGGGTTGCGACGAGGCGTTCGCAGCAATCGCCCTACACGCGAAGGAATGGGGATTTGATTATTGCGCCTATGGCGGGCGATTACCGCTACCGATTTGCCGGCCGGCTTTTTTCCTGATAAATAATTATCCGGAAGAATGGCAGCGCGTATATCGGAAAAGCAATTATCTGCGAATCGATCCGACAGTGCAGCAGGGGTTGCGTCGAGCAACGCCGATATTATGGTCGGACCTTGCGGACACCGAGCACGAATTCTGGGCCCATGCGCGCGAGTTCGGCCTGCAGCATGGCTGGTCGCAAGCCTCCCACGACGCGGGCGGTACGGTAGGCATGCTCACGGTCGCACGCGAGCACGAACCCATCGGAGCGAGCGAGCTTGTGAACGTCGAACATCGGCTGAAGCTGCTCGCACACGCCGCGCATAGCGTGATGAGCGGGTTCGCGTTGCCGGCCATTCTGCCCGAATCCGCATCCACACTCAGCCCGCGCGAACGCGAAGTACTGCGCTGGACCGCCGAAGGTAAAACCTGCTACGAAATCGGCATGATCCTCGGACTGACCGAGCGCACCGTAAACTTTCACGTCAACCGTGCGGTGTGTAAGCTGGACGCGTCGAACAAGACGCATGCGACCGTCAAGGCGGCGCTGCTCGGCATCCTGAGCTGAGTCGCGCAGATCGCACGGCGCCGCGCCGTGCGATCTGTCGCTCGCTACAGTCTCCCCTGAAAATTGATCACCCGGTCCTTGAAGTCGTCAGGCACCTGCATCGTCGAGTCGCTTGCATAGTCGAACATGACGTGCGTGGACGACCCTCTTGCGACGACGCCTCCCTGCAGTCCGTCACGCACCATCACGTGCTCGAGTTCGAAGCTCTTTGTGCCGAATTTGACAACGCTGCTTTTTACCTTCAGCCGGTCGCCATAGTGCGCTGGCTGCAAGTACTCGCATGCTGTCTTCACCATGATGTGCGGCAGCTTCTCGGCGAGCGGCACCTCGAGCAGATTGTGCATGAAGTTCAAGTATGCATGCTGCAGGTAGTCATAGTAGACGGGGCTGCTCACATGCCCCATCGAATCGGTATCGCGATACTTCACGTCGATCGACGTTTCGAAATGCCTCTTGTCCATCATTCATCTCCATTGCGTGGTTCGGTCGACGCGTCACGAGGCCAGGCCGTGCGAGCGTCAGTCGCAAAACTACGTCGGGTCCGCGCTCCGCGCTACTGGGATATCTGACAGCGACGCCGAGCGGTCCGCCGCATGGCGCTGCGACTTCTGACAGTTTCCATTCCATGCGCAATCGCCTTTAATCCGTCTCACCAGGTCTGCTCTACATTTGAGCGGACCTCTGTGAGGCACTCAAGGAGTTGCGCATGCCGTCCACGTCCGTAGCCGCATTGCCCAGTAGGCTCACGCTTGTCGAGGAGCTCGCGACCCCGTCCGAGCTGCGCGCGATCATGCCTCTATGCCAGCAGGGCGCCGCATTGATCGCAAACACGCGCAATGCGCTGGCGCAAATTTTTGCGGGCAACTGTGATCGCCTGGCGTTGATCGTCGGCCCGTGCTCGATCCACGATCGCGCGGCCGCACTCGAATTCGCGCGCCGTCTGAACGTGCTGCGTGTTCGGCATGCTGACGTACTGGAAGTAGTCATGCGCGCCTATTTCGAGAAGCCTCGCACGACAATCGGCTGGAAAGGCTGGATCAACGATCCGGATCTCGATGGCAGTTGCCGCGTTGCATGTGGCCTGCGACAGGCTCGCGAGCTACTAGTCGATATCAATGCGATAGCGATGCCGGTCGCCACCGAATTTCTCGACGTGATCAACGCACAATACCTGGACGACCTGGTGTCCTGGGGCGCGATCGGCGCGCGAACCACTGAGTCCCAGGTGCACCGGCAACTCGCATCCGGCCTCGCGGCACCAATCGGCTTCAAGAACGGCACGGACGGCAATGTGCGCATCGCCATCGATGCCGTCAAGGTGGCGCAGCAGCCGCATCGTTTTATCGCGCTGGGCGACAGCGGGCGCCCGGCCAGTGTCGAGACCTCTGGCAATCCCGCGTGTCACATCGTGCTACGCGGTGGCAAGACGCCGAACTACGACGCGCAAAGCGTTGACGAAGCATGCGCCCAGTTGCTCGAGACGGGGCTCGCACCTTATGTCGCGATTGACGCGAGCCACGGCAACAGCGGCAAGGATCCCTTTGCACAAGTCAACGTTTGTAGCGATATTGCTGCGCGCATCGCGAGCGGTGATTGCCGCATCGCAGGTGTGATGATCGAGTCCCACCTGTTTGCCGGCCGTCAGGACGTCATGCCCGGTGCACCACTTGCATATGGAAAGAGCATCACCGATGCGTGTCTCGGCTGGGATGACACCGCCCATCTGATCGACACACTCGCCAATGCGGCGCGTGCGCGACGTTGCATTCGGCGCCCACACGGCACGCGTGAGCGAAGGCGACAATTCGCGGGCCCTATCGACCCCTTCCACCTGACGGGAGAAAATCTTGAACGCACCTCGTGACATGGCCGCCGCCCTCGACTGGAAGGGTGAGGGCTCGAGCCGTACGCCCTTCGACGCGTATACCAGTGAAGCGCTGTACCAGCGCGAACTGGAACGTCTCTTTTATTCAAGGCACTGGTGCTATATCGGGCTGGAGGCAGAAATCCCGAACCCGGGTGATTTCCGCCGCACCGAAGTGGGGGAACGCTCGGTCATCATGACGCGCGACAAGGAAGGCAAAGTCGTGGTCGTCGAAAATGCGTGCGCCCACCGCGGAATGCAGTTCTGTCGCGAGCGTGCTGGCAACGCGCAGGACTTCCGCTGCCCGTACCACCAATGGAACTATGACTTGAATGGCAACCTGACCGGTGTGCCGTTCCGGCGCGGTGTGCGCCAGGGCGGCCGCATCAACGGCGGCATGCCGTCCAACTTCGACCCGAAGGAGCACGGGCTTAGGCTCCTTAGGGTTTCGACTCGCGGTGGTGCCGTGTTTGCTTCGTTCGATCCCGATGTTGAATCGTTTGAAGACTTTCTTGGCCCCCAGATTCTGGCGTACTACGACCGGCTCTTCCACGGTCCGAAACTGACCGTGCTCGGCTACACGCGCCAGCGCATTCCCAGCAACTGGAAGCTGATGCAGGAGAACATCAAGGATCCCTATCACGCTGGCTTGTTGCATACGTGGTTCGTCAACTTCGGTCTTTGGCGCGCAGACAATCCCGCCAGGCTGGTCACAGATGCGCGGCATCGCCATGGCGCGATGATCTCGATTCGCAGCGGCGGTGGCGGCGGCGAAGTCACGCGCAACGTGACGAGTTTCAAGGAAAGGATGACCTTGCACGATGACCGCTTTCTCGACGTCGTGCATGAACCGTGGTGGGGCGAGCCGACCGTCGTGATGCTGACCCTGATGCCGAGCGTGATCATCCAGCAGCAGGTCAACGCGTTGTCAACCCGGCGCATTCGTCCGTCTGGCCCAGGGGTATTCGATTACGTGTGGACTCATTTCGGTTTCGAGACCGACGACGACACCATGACGCGCCGACGCCTGCGTCAGGCGAACCTGTTCGGTCCGGCCGGATTCGTGTCGGCCGATGACGGCGAAGTCATCGAATGTGTGCAGCAAAGCTTTGCACAAGTGAAGCACGGCCATGTGTACAACGAACTAGGTGGGCAGCAGGTCGACGATCACACGGATCACATGGTCAGCGAAACCCTGGTGCGCGGTATGTATCAATACTGGCGTGAAGTCATGGAGGCCAAGTCATGAGCACGACTGCAACGCTCGTTACCCGCACCGCCTGTCAACTCGATGGTGCGGGCGTTCCGAGCTTCGACGACTTCTATGCGCTCGTCGCACTTAACGCCCGCTACGCGGCGGCCCTCGATACCGGCGACTGGGACAGCTGGCCGGAATTCTTTCTCGACCAATGCACGTATCAGGTACTGCCGCGCGAAAACCATGAGCGAGGCATGCCTCTTGCGGTGCTCGCATTCGAGAGCAAGGGCATGTTGAAAGATCGCGTCTACGGGATCAAGGAGACGCTCTTCTTCGATCCGTACTATCAACGGCACGTCGTTGGTGCGCCGCTCATCCATCGGATCGAAGGCGACGTCATTGAAGCGGAAGCCAACTATGTGGTGCTGCGTACCAAGACCGAGCAACTTAGCGACGTGTACAACGCCGGCCGCTACATCGACCGGATTCGCAGGACCGACCAGGGGCTCAGGTTCGAGTCGCGCATCTGCGTGTTCGACAGCGAAATGATCCCGAATTCGCTGATTTATCCGATCTGAAGGTGATGTGATGACGACCTGCTGGACACTCGCGGCCGATGCCGCAACAGTGCGCGAACTCGGCCTCGTCGGCGTGCTGGTGGAAGGGCGCGACGTGGCCTTCTATCTCGTCGATGACGAGATATTCGCGACCGACAACCAATGCACGCACGGCCAGGCGCGGCTGACCGATGGCTTCCTGCTTGACAACGAAATCGAATGTCCGTTGCATCAGGGGCGCTTCGATGTGCGCAGTGGCAAGGCCATGTGCGAGCCGCTGCAGGCCTGCTTGCGCGTTTTTCCGGTGAAGATCGAGGATGGCAAAGTGTTCGTGGCGCTGGACGACGAGGTCCGCGCCTGAATAACTGTGACGAAGAGGAGAAGACGATGGTCGCCTACGTTGTAGTGGAAGTTGATGTGCATGATCCGATACCGTTTGGCGAGTATCGAAGGCTCGGCGTTCCGACCATCTCACAGTACGGCGGACGCGTGCTGGCGCGCAGTGACGATGCGCTCACACTGGAAGGCGAATGGCATCCCAGACGCATCGTAGTACTGGAGTTTGCCGACCTCGACACGGCCCGTCGCTGGCACGCTTCGGCCGAATACCAGGCCGCCCGGAAGATCCGCCTGCCGGTATCGAATACGCGCACCGTTGCGTTCGCGGGTCTTTGAGCTCAGCAGTTGTCTCGATTGGGAGAAGCGCATGTCTGCCTACATCATCTTTGATATCGAGGTGCACGATCAACGTGGCTACGAAGAATATCGGCGGCTCGGTGCACCAACACTCGCCACCTATGGCGGACGGTTCCTCGTGCGCGGCGGCGAGGCGCACACCATTGAGGGAAGCTGGTCGCCCAAACGTGTGATCGTGCTCGAATTCGACAGCATCAGCCAGGCACGCGCCTGGCACCAGTCGGCCGAGTATCAGGCCGCCAGAGAAATTCGCGACCGCACGGCGCACAGCGTCGGCATTATCGTCCAGGGAACTTGAATCGGCGTCGCCTGAGGGGGTTCAATGAGTCAACACATACCCGAGCGCATCGCGATCGTCGGCGCGGGCATTGGTGGCTGTGCGCTCGGCGCACTGCTGCAACGAGGCGGATACAACGTCAGGTTGTTCGAGCAGGCTCCCGGTTTCGCCCGCGTCGGTGCCGGGATTCACCTGAGTCCGAATCTGATGCGGGTGATGCGATTTCTCAGCGTCGACATCCTCGCGTTGTCGTTCGGACAGGAACCGGCTGCCTTCGTCAATCGCCGCGGAGACACCGGCGCGTTGCTTTACCGCCTGCCGCTTGGCAACGCCGCGAACGAGGTTTTCGGCGCGCCGTTCGTTACGCTCAAGCGTGGCGATCTGCACGCGGCACTGCTGTCGGGGCTCACGCCCGACTCGATCGCCTGGGGTAAGCGACTCGTGGGCCTCGAGCCGCGCGGCGACGCGATCGAACTGCGCTTCGCGGATCAATCGAGCGTGCGCGCCGATATCGTGATCGGCGCGGACGGACTGAAATCGCGTGTGCGCGAGGCGCTCATCGGATATGAGCGGCCGACGTTTTCCGGCCAGGTCGCATTTCGCGGCGCGTATCCGAAGGCGCTGCTCGGCAACCTGCCAGTCGACGATCTGACCAAATGGTGGTGCGATGACACGTTCGTGCTGTCGTACTGGCTCGACAACGCACGCGAACAGTTCTACTTCGCCGCGATGACACCCCAGCTCGAGTGGCCGACCGACGCGTCATCATTGCCAGGCGATGTCCACGAAATGATCGGGATCTTTACCGGCTATCACGCCGATGTGCGACACATGCTGGAACACGCGCCGCGCGACTCGGTCACCAAATGGGCGCTGTTCGAGCGGCCCGCGAACTTTATATTCGGCGAGGATCGGGTCGCGCTCATCGGCGATGCGTGCCACCCGATGCGGCCATTCATGTCGCAAGGTGCCGCGATGGCACTGGAAGATGCCGTGGTGCTACTGCGCGCGCTCTCCGGCACAACTGGCTTCGGTGCCGCGTGCGCGGCGTATGCCGCGCATCGGCGCGAGCGGCTCGCGTTGATCCACCAGGTGTCGAGCGCGAATACGTTTATGCGCGGGCCGACCGACCCGACATGGGTGTTCGGCTATGACGCGCTGTCGGACCGTCCCGACAGTCTGCCAATACTGCAGCACGTCTCACGCGTTCCGCGGTGGGAAGTTGCCTGAGGCCGCGGGCGTATCGAGCAACTCGCGAGCAACTCGCTTATCCCTGCGCCCGCTGGTAACGCGTCGTCCAGACAAGCACCAGCGTGGCGCCAAAAAGCAACATGCAGACAAACGAAAAGTCATTCAACGCAAGCATGTGCGCCTGTACGTCGATCGAACGCGCAACCGATGCCAACGCACCCTGCGGAGGCATTCCGCTCTGCTCCAGACGGTCAATCCAGACGCTCGTCTCCGGATTGAAATGGGTAATGCGGTCAACCAGATAGGTGTTGTGTACGCGTGCGCGCCGCTCGAAAAAGGTCGGCGCGAGCGATGTGGCGACGCTCGTGCCGATCCTGCGCAGCGAATTCTGCAGACCGGATGCCGCCGGCAGTCGCTCGCGCGGTAATGCGGCGAGCGACAGCGACACCAACGGCGTAATAAAAAACGCGGTCGCGCTGCCCATCAGCAGCGAGTTGAGCGCGACGGTTTCGATCGGCACGTCGCTGTTGAACCCCATCCGGGCGAACGATGCGATGGCCCACCCGAGCAACGCGACGGTGGCAAACCAGCGCGGATCCACACGCTGCTGATAGCGGCCGACAAGCGGCGCGATCACGATCCCGGCGATGCCGAGCGGCGCTGTCGCGATGCCGGCCCAGGTCGCGGTATAGCCGAGTTCCGTTTGCAACCACAGCGGCACCAGCACAAGCGCGCCATAGTAGACGCCGAATCCAACCGTAACAGCGATGGTCCCGGCGGTGAAATTGCGATCCGCGAACAGGCGCAAGTCGACGATCGGATGCTTGTCCGTCAGTTCCCACAGCACGAACGCGACGAAGCCGAGCATGCAGCAAATCGCGAGGATGCGGATCGGCGTTGCGTTGAACCAGTCCAGGTCCTGGCCCTGATCGAGGAAGAGCTGCAGTGAGCCAAACGACAATGCAAGCAGCAGCAATCCGATCAGATCGACCGGCAGCTTGCGCGTCGGATTGTCGTGTCCGCGCAGGCAGCGCGTGAGCACCATCACGACCGCGATGCCGGTCGGTGCGTTGACATAGAAAATCCACGGCCAGCTGATGTTGTCGGTGATCCAGCCGCCGGCGATCGGACCCAGGACCGGCGCGATGAATGTCGTAGTCTGCCAGACGGCCAGCGCGACGTGTCGGCGTGCGGTCGGAAAAACGGCGACCAGCAACGCTTGCGACAACGCGGTCACGGGTCCGGACACCGCTCCTTGCAGCGCGCGGAACAGCAAAAGCAATTCGAAGTTGGGCGCGAGCCCGCACAACACCGATGTGAGTACGAACAAGCCGACCGATACGCGGAACAGCCTGACCTGACCGAAGCGCTGCGCGAGCCAGCCGGTTAGAGGTAGCGTGATCGCCAGCGGCGTCGCGAACGACGTCAGCATCCAGGTGCCCTGGTGCGGCGCGACGCCCAAGTCGCCCGAAATCGCGGGCACGGCGACGTTCGCGATCGTCAGGTCCAGCGTCTGCATGAAATTCGCTACGCTGATCGCGATCGCGACCAGCGCGAGTGGCATACCCCGCATCGGCTCAACTGGGCGCAATGGCCTGGACGTACTCACGCTCACGCTCACATTACCGGAGGGACATGTGCTCCGCGGGCCTGGTCGGCGTGCGCCCCCGGCACGGCATTCTCGCGGATGATCTGGTCGACCACGTCACTGCCCACGTTCTCGTCGTCACGAAAAATCGCCGTCGTGTCAAGCGTACGCACTGGCCGTGCGGGACTCGATGCCGCGTTCGCCTCGCCGGCCCTGCCGCCCACCCGCACCTGCGCGGTCATCGACAGGCCGATGCGAAGCGGATGTCTGCGCAACTCCTGTGGGTCGAGCGCGATACGCGCTGACAAGCGCTGCACGACCTTGATCCAGTTGCCGGTTGCGTTTTGCGCCGGCACTGAAGCGAACGCTGCGCCCGTGCCGGCTTCGAAGCCTTCGATCACGCCGTGATACGTCAGGGCACTGCCATATAGATCCGCGTGCAGTTGAACCCGCTGGCCCACATGCATCCGTCGCAGTTGTGATTCCTTGAAATTGGCTTCGGCCCACAACCGATCCATGGGCACGATCGCAAACATGGGCGTTCCCGGCACAACGCGCTGTCCGACTTCGACCACGCGTTTGGTCACGAGACCAGCGACCGGCGCGAGCACGACTGTACGGCGCATCGCGAGGGCGGCGCTGCGCACTTGCGCGGCGGCGCTGCGCACCAGCGGACTCGAGTCGATCGAGGTGCCATCGGTATGGGCGACGCTCGCCTGATACGCCGCGCGCTGTGCGTCGAGCGCTGCGTCAGCGCTGCTGGCCGCATCTCGTGCATGCCGCACGTCCTCGTCGGCAACAGCACCGTCGCTGATCAGCGCGAGACGCCGGTTCAGGTCGTCTCGCGCCCGAGTGGCCGCGGCTTCGCGCAGGCGGATTTGCGCACGTTCGCGCTCGGCATCGGCGCTCGCCGAGCGGTATTCGCGCACCGCATGCGCAAGCTGGTCGCTTGCCGCATCTAGCGCTATTTTTGCGTCGGTCTTGTCCAGTTCGATCAGGGGCGTGCCGGCTTCAACCGAATCGGTGTTTTGCACTAACACTGCGACGACGGTGCCGACGATCTGGGGCGAGACCTGAACGACGTCGCCCGCGACGTAGGCATCGTCAGTCGACTCGATGCCGCGTGCGGTGAGCCACCACGCGGCGGCCGACGCGAGCGCGACAGTCCCCACGATCATCGCGAACCCGGTGAAGTAGCGGCGCCGCCGGCGCTGCCGCTCGTCGTCCGGCAACGTAGAGTAGTGTTCCGATTGACTCATTTTGAGACATCTCCGCTCGATGGCGAGCCGCCAAGTGCGGCGACCAGGTGCACGTGCTCAGTCAGCAGCGCACTGTCCGTGCGCGCCTGCGCCGAGCGGTCGTCGAACAGCCGGCTTTGCGCGAGCAATACGTCCAGATAGCCAGTCAAGCCTCGCCGATAGCGGTGCACTTCGACATCGAACGCGTGCTGCGCGTCATCGAGGGCCTGCGTGGTCAGTTCAAGCTGCTCACGCAGCGCGGTGATCGACGCCAGTGAGTCGGCGACCTGCGCCAACGCGCCAATCAACGTATCGTCATAAGCGGCGACGGCGGCAGTGTACGCAGCTGTCTGCGCACGCAGGCTGGCGCGCAAGCGTCCGCCTTCAAAGATCGGCAACGTCAGCGCGGGACCTACACCCAGCGAGCTGCTATTGCCACTGAACAACGCGTGAAAGCCAAGGCTTTGGAGGCCGGCGAACGCCAGCAGATTGATGCTGGGATAGAACGCCGCTTTCGCCGCATCGATGCCAGCCGACTCCGCCTCGACGCCCGCGCGTGCGGCGGCGACATCCGGGCGACGGCCGATCAGGTCTGCAGGCAGCGCTCCCGGCAGAGCCGGACGCACATCGAGCGTGCCGAGTCGCGGCGTCAGGGTGTCGGCGTAGCCCGGACCCCGCCCGACCAGCGCGGCGATCTGGTGTCGGGTTCGAGCGACATCCGCATTCAGGCGCGCAAGCTCCGCCCGCGCAAGCGGGATCGGCTCGCTGGCACGCAAGCCCGCCACGCGAGTGTCAATGCCTTGAGCAATGCGCTCTTGCGTCAGCGCGAGAATGGCTTTGCGCTGGTCCAGGATATCGTTCGCGATCTGCAGCAGGCGCAAGTCCAGGGCCAGCGTCAGGTATGCGCTGACCAGCGCGGTCTGCAATGCGAGTGCGACGCAGCGTGCCTGTGCCAGTTGTGCGTCGGCTCGCCGCTCGGACGCTCTCGTCAAGGCTCGGGCGCGACCGGAAAGATCAAGATCGAGCGACGCCTGCAACAATGCCTGGACATCGGTCTGCCAGTGACCTGCAGCCGGGGGCGGGATTTTGTAGCTGGCCGGGAAGCGGGTTGGCACCGCGCTGACGGTCGCAAAGAGCTGCGGCGATGTTGCCGACCGCTCAACGTCTGACAGCGCGAGCGCCTCCGTCACCCGCGCTTGCGCGGCGGTCAGCTCGGGCGAATTGCTCAGTGCGTCGTCGACCACTTGATCAAGCGCGGGATCGCCGAACACACTCCACCACCGCATGTTGATGGCCGGTGCCGGGATCGCTTCGCGGATCTCGCGCCCAACATCAAGCGATTCCGGCGACATCGGCTGGACCGGGATCCCTTGGGCGCCAAAATCGGCGCACCCGACGAGCGCCGCAACACTCAGCGCGGCTGCGAAAGCCTGCGCCACGGCCCGGACAGTTCTGGGTGCAAAGGATACAGCCCGAAGCATGCGTCGTTCTCCAAAAACGCTTCCAACCTGCGATATAGCTTGAGGAATTATTGGTCTGATCGGCCGCAGCGTCATCTGTCGGAAATGACAGTTGGAAAGGCGCTCTGTCGGTGATTGGTCGATCTTCAGTTGAGCGACCGGGTGGTGGATCTCGCGGTGGAGCGTGTCGATCTCGCGATCCGTAGCGGGCGTGATTTGAGCGGTGATCTGGTCGCCATGCGACTTGCGCCGGTACGTCGTCTGGTTTGTGTCGCACCTTCGGACCTGACCAAAGCAGGCCGGCCGGAAACGCTAAAGCAGTTGCTTGAACATGAGCGTCCGGGCAGGCGTACAGCGTGAATAGCAGAAGCGCTTTTCGCTGCGCTACCGCGACGCGGGCGCGTCTTTTTCTTGAGCACGTTCGCGCCCATATTGATGATCCGCCGTATTGGGACCGCACAGAACGATCGAAGCCTTCAGACGCACGTCGGCCGAGGCGTGCTTCATGATCGAAAGCGGGTGGCGATCAATTGAGCGTCGTACGTTGCGAGGGCGTCGGCTAGCGTTTCGCAGGCAATGTCGACCCGTTGCCTCGCCAGCAAGCAAGCCAGGCGAGTTCGCAGTCCG
Organism: Paraburkholderia ribeironis; assembly: GCF_900019265.1. Classification (GTDB taxonomy): domain Bacteria; phylum Pseudomonadota; class Gammaproteobacteria; order Burkholderiales; family Burkholderiaceae; genus Paraburkholderia; species Paraburkholderia ribeironis. The sequence goes on along the minus strand of NZ_CYGX02000024.1, from coordinate 38,201 downwards.
GCACAGGCGCTTCAGGCCCTCTGCAGAATGTCGATCGCTTTTTCCGCATCGTCCAACGAGTCGACCGCGAGATAAGCAATGAACTGCGTGCCAAGTACAGCGGCCGAAACGCCGCGGAGGTTGATCCCCTCGTCTGCCAGCATCTGGGTCAATTGCGCGATGATCCCCAGTTGGTCCAGACCCATTACACGGACGGAGTGAAGGCTCGGGGTGACGCTGAACCCCACCTGTGTAGCGGCACGGATCTCCGTCTCCCCTTGCAGCGGTGCGACAAAGACGATTCCCTTGCCCGATGCTTCCGGCGTGCGACGTGCAACGACGAACTGCAAGTCCGCCCCAGCATCCCGCAAGGCGCTTAATACTTTCGCAAGGCCGCCTGGACTGTCCTCGATGGTCGCTGCCCAAACATCGACACGTTCAACGCTCAGTTCCATGGCGATGCCTCCCGTCTGTCACACCTCAATAAAGAAAATCTAGTTCACTAACGGGACGCGAGCAAGACCGCCACCGTAAGCGACGCACGGGAATGCCGGGAATGCCGGGAATCCCCGGGCCGGCACTGCCAAATTTGATGTTATTGAAGAAACGGCCGCCGGACTGGACTTGCGTCAGCAATCACATCGGCTTGTTGTCGCCACCCTGTTCGTGGAGCGGGTCCGGGCTCTTCTGGGTTGAGCGCAGCACGCCGGTGTCGTCGAAATAGAAATGAAACAGCAGGTACCACACGCCGTCTTCCAGATAGCGATAGCTCCATACTTCGCGCTTCATCAATGGAAAGTAAGCCGTTTCCTCCGGCCGGCCGAAGTTGACCAGAACCTCATTCTTGGTCCACTTGCCAGGCTCCGCGCGGTAAAACTCGTTCGGCTGCAGCACTTGCCGGATGCTGATCACCTTGCCGGTCGCATCGATGTCTGCGGCGACGGTGACTTCCCCCATAGGCTGCGTCGGCCACATCAGCCGCCTGGAGCCGTCAGGCAGGTTGTAGACCTCGCGCGGCTGCCCCAGTCTGGCGACGACGGCGGATTCCTGTTCGCCTGTATGGAACCCCTCCCACGGCTGCGCGCAGGCCCCAAGCGCGAATACCGCCGCGCAGACCAGCGCGGCGCGTGTGTCACATGCCCGACCCAATGCCGGTCGGAATGGGTTCGATCGCCGGGATGTCATGTTGGACTCCTCGCACAAGATCAACTTAAAGTTTTTGACACAGGGCGCGGAAAAAGATTTGCGCCGATTCCAGACGCATTGGCGGATCACCTATCGACAAGATTTCCCGAACTTCACATGCACATCCGGGAAGACCTTCACAACCAGGGCTACGTCGGCCGCAGCGTCGGCTGCGGCAGCCTTGCAACGACGCTGCTGGACCGTATGTCGCCGCAAATGCACGCTAGACGGGGGCGGCCGGAAAGACAGACCGGGCCTGAGATCAGGGCGATGAATGTCGCTAACCCGCCTGGGGCTGCCCGCGACGAGGCCAGGCGCATAGCGACAACGCCCGAGTACAAAGAATCTTGCGGTGAGCGAAAGGTCGATATTCTGGATATCGAATAACTAATGTCTCGCCAGAGTGATCCGTCAAGAAGACCAATACACCGACAAGGTTATGCATACAGGTCTAGAATGAAATTGGCGTTGCATCGTTCGCGAAATGCTTCTCCCGAAACGGAAAGCGGTTCGCGACATGGCCAGGAATCCCCACACAGAACAGTGTCGCCCATTGCAAACGTGCGGATTTCGTTTCGATGTAATCAGGACTAAAAGGGTCCTGATTAAAAGGGGAGATATTCCGATGTTGCGCATGAGCAAACTTGCCGATTACGGCACGGTGATCATGACCGCGATGGCGCGCGATCCGGATGCCGTCCACAGCGCAAGCAGCATTGCGGCGGCGACCGGCATCGCGATGCCTACGGTGTCAAAGGTGCTGAAAGTCCTGACGCGGGGTGGTGTCGTGGAGTCGCTGCGCGGCACAAACGGCGGTTACCTGCTGCCGCGGCCGCCCGGGCGGATCACGCTGGCGGAGGTGATCGCCGCCGTCGACGGCCCGATCGGGATGACCGAATGCAGCACTACGCCAGGCCTGTGTATCCAGGAGGCGGTGTGCGCGGTGCGCGCCAACTGGCAGAAGGTCAATCGCCTGATTTACGAAGCGTTGCAGCAGGTCACGCTGGCGGACATGGCGGGCCCCACCTTGCGCGCGGTCGATATTAGCGCGATCCGTGCGCGTAGTATTCCCAACCATCGCGCGGGCGCGACGCCTGCGCGTAAGTCGATTGATGGAGGCCACGCATGAGCGCATCCGCAACCGGTTTCGATGAGCTGATCAGCCGTGAATACCAGCATGGTTTTGTGACCGACCTGCAGGCCGATGCGCTGCCGCGCGGGTTGAGCGAGGACATGGTCCGGCTCATTTCAAGGAAGAAAGACGAGCCGGCGTTCATGCTCGAGTGGCGACTCGCGGCCTACCGCCACTGGCTCACGATGACCGAGCCGCACTGGGCGACGGTCGAACATCCACCGATCGATTACCAGAACATCGTCTATTATTCCGCGCCGATGACGCAGAAGAATCGTCCGAAGAGTCTCGATGACGTCGATCCGGAACTGCTGCGTACCTACGAAAAGCTGGGTGTGCCGCTGAGGGAGCGCGAACTGCTGGCGGGCGTGGCGGTGGATGCGGTATTCGACAGCGTGTCGGTAGCGACTACGTTTCGCGAAAAGCTGGCGGAACTTGGCATCGTGTTCTGTTCGTTCTCGGATGCCGTACAGCATCATCCCGAACTGGTGCGAAAGTATCTCGGCTCGGTCGTGCCGCACACCGACAATTTCTTCGCTGCGCTTAATTCCGCCGTGTTCAGCGATGGCTCGTTCTGCTACATCCCGCCGGGCGTGCGCTGCCCGATGGAACTGTCGACCTACTTTCGTATCAACGCCCGGAACACCGGGCAGTTCGAGCGCACGCTGATCGTCGCCGACAAAGGCGCGTACGTGAGCTATCTGGAAGGCTGCACCGCGCCGATGCGCGACGAAAACCAGCTGCATGCCGCTGTGGTCGAGCTGATCGCGCTGGAAGGGGCGCAGATCCGCTATTCGACCGTGCAGAACTGGTATCCGGGCGATGCGTCGGGCAAAGGCGGCATCTACAACTTCGTGACCAAACGTGGCGATTGCCGCGAGGCGAATGCGAAGATTTCATGGACTCAGGTGGAGACCGGTTCGGCGATTACGTGGAAGTATCCGAGCGTGGTTCTGCAGGGCGATAACTCGGTCGGTGAATTCTATTCGGTGGCGCTCACCAACCACTTTCAACAGGCCGATACCGGCACGAAGATGGTTCACCTCGGCCGCAATACGCGCAGCACGATTCTGTCGAAGGGCATTTCGGCGGGCCGCGGAAAGAACGCGTACCGTGGCCTCGTGAAGGTCGGCCGTGCGGCCGAAGGTGCGCGCAACTACACGCAGTGCGATTCGCTTTTGCTCGGAAACCGTTGCAGTGCTCACACATTCCCTTACATCGAGGTCAAGAACCCGACCGCGAAGGTCGAACACGAAGCATCGACGTCACGCATCGGCGAAGACCAGTTGTTCTATTGTCGGCAGCGTGGGTTGTCGCCGGAAGATGCAGTGTCGATGATCGTGAACGGGTTCTGCAAGGAAGTCTTCAAGGAGCTGCCGATGGAGTTTGCCGTCGAGGCGCAGAAGCTGCTCGGCGTCAGCCTGGAAGGCGCTGTGGGATAGCCCACAGCGAATCGCGAAGGATTCGGACCATGCTTGAAATCAGCAATCTGCAAGTCGAAGTCGACGGCAAGAAAATTCTGCGTGGCATCGATCTGAGGGTAAAGGCCGGCGAGGTGCACGCGATCATGGGCCCGAACGGCTCGGGCAAGAGCACGCTTGCCCAGGTGCTGGCCGGGCGCGAGGACTTTGCTGTCACGGGTGGCGAGGTCTCGTATTGCGGCCGCGACCTGCTGGCGCTCGCACCCGAGGAGCGTGCGCACCAAGGACTGTTTCTCGCGTTCCAGTATCCCGTCGAGATACCCGGCGTGAGCAACGTTTATCTGTTGAAGGCGGCTTTGAACGCGCAGCGGCGGTATCGTGGCGAGCCGGAACTCGATGCGATGGAGTTTCTGCAACTGGTCAAGGAGAGCATGACGCTGATGCAGATGGACGAGAGTCTGCTGTATCGCGCAGTGAACGAAGGTTTTTCCGGTGGAGAAAAGAAACGCAACGAGATCCTGCAGATGGCCGTGCTACAGCCACGGCTCGCGATTCTCGACGAAACGGATTCCGGACTCGACATCGACGCATTGCAGATTGTCGCGCAGGGTGTCAACAGCATGCGCAGTCCAGAACGGGCGATCGTGCTGGTCACGCACTATCAGCGGTTATTGAATTACGTCGTGCCGGATCGTGTGCATGTGCTGGCGAATGGCCGGATCGTGAAGTCGGGATCACGTGAACTGGCGCTGGAGCTGGAACGTAAAGGCTATGGCTGGATCGACGATGAAGTGGTGCAACCAGAAATTGGAGCAGGCCGGGAAAGTGCGGGGCATCCATGAAAAACGAATCTCTCGACTATTTCCATCAGGCTTTTGGGCAACTCGCGAAGACGTTGCCCGGCGTTGAGTTTCTGTGGCTGCGCGCCGCGCGCCGAAGCGCGTTCGACCAGTTCGACGCGCTGGGTTTGCCGACCACGCGGCAGGAGGACTGGAAATACACGAACGTGTCGACGATCGGCAAGCGTCCCTGGCATTTCAGGGCGCAACGCACCGACGATGGCGACGTGCGGCACGTCATCGATGCACTCGAGCTGGACCCTGCCGGGCATCGACTGGTCTTTGTCAACGGTCGGCATGTGCCGCGGCTGTCGAGACTGAATGGTTTAGCACACGGGGTATTTGTGGGCTCGCTTACCCGGGCGTTGAGAGAAATGCCGCAACGACTGGAAGCGGCAATCGCCTCGCAGGCATATACCGACGGTTTTGCCGCGCTGAACATGGCGTTTATGACGGACGGGTTTGCCATCGTGCTGCCGCCTGGCGAGGTCATCGATCAACCGCTGCAGATACTGTTCCTGACCGACGAAGCAGGTCTTGCGGTGCAGCCGTTCAATGTCGTGCTTGCAGGAGCACGCTCGGGCTGCACGATCGTCGAGCACTTTGTCGGGCTGGGCGACGACGCGTACTGGACTAACGCGGTTACCCGCATCGTTGCAGACGAGCAGGCGGACGTGCAGCACTACCGGTTGCAGCAAGAGGGCCCGAAGGCTTTTCATATCGCCTCGCTCGCCGCTGCGCAGCAACGCGGCAGCTGTTTTACCTCACATGCGTTCGCGTTTGGCGCCGCGTTGTCGCGCACGGGCATCTGCACGAGCCTGAACGCCGCGAACGCGCAGGCGACGTTGAATGGTCTTTATTTCGTTGGGGGCCGGCAGCACGTCGATCACCACACGCGCATCGATCACACAGAGCCGCATGGCACGAGTCGCGAATATTACCGAGGGGTGCTCGACGGCGCTGCGCGCGGCGTATTCAACGGGCGCGTCATCGTGCATCGCGATGCGCAGCAAACGGACACGCATCAGGCGAATCACAACCTGTTGCTGTCACGCGATGCGGAAATCGACACGAAGCCGCAACTCGAGATCTACGCCGACGACGTGAAATGCACACACGGCGCGACGGTCGGTCAACTGGACGACAGTCAGCTGTTCTATTTACGTGCTCGGGGAGTCGAAGAGCGCATGGCGCGGGCGCTACTGACCTACGCATTTGCGCGCGACATTGTCGAACGTGTGCGCATCGATTCGCTGCGTGGCCGGCTCGAAGACCTGCTGCTCGCGCGCACCCCGGAAGGCGAGCGCATCAGGGAGTTGCTATGAAGCCGATCGAACAGATGCAGACGCCCGATCCGCGCAATGTCGAGCATTGGCGAGCCGATTTTCCGATTCTGGGCGAGCGCGTGCATGGCCGGCCATTGGTCTATCTCGACAATGGCGCCACTACGCAAAAACCCGCCGCGGTCATCTACGCGGAAAACGCTTACTACCGGCATAGCAACGCCAACGTGCACCGCGGCGTGCATCTGCTGTCGCAGCGCGCGACCGATTCATTCGAGGCAGCACGCGCGAAGATCGCACGCTTCATCAATGCGCAGCGTCCGGAGGAGATCGTGTTCGTGCGTGGCACGACCGAAGCGATCAATCTCGTTGCCCAGAGCTATGCACGCCCGCAGATCAAGCCCGGTGACGAGATCCTGATCAGCGCAATGGAGCACCATTCGAACATCGTGCCGTGGCAGCTGGTCTGTGAGCAGACAGGCGCGGCGCTGAAAGTCGTGCCGATCGACGATACGGGCGCGCTCGATGCCGACGCGTACGAGCGCTTATTCAGTGAACGTACGCGGCTGGTCGCGATGACGCACCTGGCCAACGCGCTCGGCAGCATCAATCCGGTGGAGCGCATCGTTGCGGGGGCGCACGCGCGGGGCGTGCCGGTACTGCTGGATGGCGCGCAGGCGATTGCGCATTTGCCAGTCGACGTCCGCGCGATAGATTGCGATTTCTACGCGTTTTCCGGGCATAAGGTATACGGACCGACTGGCATTGGCGTGCTATACGCCAGGGCCGCACTGCTTGAAGCGATGCCGCCGTGGCAGGGCGGCGGCGACATGATCCGCTCGGTAACGTTCGAGAAAACGGAATACAACGAGATTCCGTGGAAGTTCGAGGCGGGCACGCCGAACATTGCCGGCGCAATCGCGCTGGGCGCGGCGCTCGACTATGTCGACAGCATCGGCATGGAAGTCATCGCCGCGCACGAGAACGAGCTGCTCGCCTATGCAACGGATGCATTGCGGGTGATACCGGGCTTGCGTTTCATCGGTACTGCACGCGACAAGGCGAGCATTCTGTCATTCGTGCTCGACGGCGTGCATGCCCATGATGTCGGCACGATTCTCGATCATCACGGCATCGCCGTGCGTGCAGGCCATCATTGCGCGATGCCGGTGATGCAGCGCTTCGGCGTACCGGCGACCGTGCGCGCGTCACTCGCCCTCTACAACACGCACCAGGATATCGACGCGCTGATCGAAGGTCTCGGCAAGGTCAGGGAGATATTCGGAACATGAGCGATCTGCGCGATCTGTATCAGGAAGTCATCTTCGACCACTATCGGAGGCCGCGTAACTGTCATGGACTGTCCGGCGCCAATCACAAGGCCGAGGGTTATAACCCGCTGTGCGGCGACCGGATTACGCTTTATCTGCGCATCGAGGACGGTATCGTCAAAGAGGCGAGTTTCGAAGGCGCAGGCTGTGCGATCGCGACGGCGTCGGCGTCACTGATGACCGAGGCGCTGAAAGGCAAAACGGAAGCAGAGGCCGAAGCGCTGTTCGGGCGCTTTCACGACATGGTGACAACACCCGCTGCAGGGCAGGCGGCAGCCGCGCCGGAGATGGGCAAGCTGGCGGTGCTGTCCGGCGTGCGTGAATTTCCCGAGCGGGTGAAATGCGCGACGCTGGCGTGGCATACGCTGCATGCTGCGTTGCACGACGAGGATCGCCCCGTTTCGACAGAGTGAGGCAAACGATGAACACATTCGACTGGCTGAAGCGCGCTGAGGAAGCACAACCCGGCAGTGGCACAACGACAGAACTTCTTGAAGAACGCGTGATCGACGCGCTGCGAACCGTGTTCGACCCGGAGATTCCAGTCAACATCTACGATTTGGGGCTTGTTTATGGTCTCGACGTGGACGAAGCCGAAGGCCGTGTCGGAATCCGCATGACGCTGACCGCGCCCGGCTGCCCGGTCGCGCAGACCTTCCCGGCGACGGTGGAGGATGCGGTGTTCTCGGTGAGCGGTGTGAACGACGTGCACGTTGAACTGGTGTGGGATCCGCCGTGGTCGAGAGACCAGATGTCGGATGCGGCGCGCTTGCAATTGGGAATGCTTTGACATGTCCGACTGGGTCGATGTCGCCGCGATAGGGGATTTTCCGGCCGGAGCTGTTCGCAGCGTCGAGGTCGATGGCGCGCAGGTCGCTGTGTTCAACGTCGACGGCACCTGTTATGCAATCGAGGACATCTGCCCGCACGACGGCGGCATCCTGACGGGCGGTGTGGTGGAAGGCGACGTGGTCGTCTGTCCGCGCCACGGTGCACGGTTTTGCATCAGGACCGGAAAGGTGCTGGCGCCGCCGGCATATGAGGATGTGGTGGCGTTTCCGGTGCGGATCGAGGCGGGCGTCGTTCAGGTGCGTGACGATCGGTGGGATTGAGTGAGTTAGAGTGAGCCCGGATGGGCCAAACCGGACGCGCGATGCGTGCCTTGCTCGGGCCTCGCGGGTACCCAATGCCAGATAACACTTCCAGGATCACGTCGTCCCCTAACTCTCGATACGCCCCGGCTTTACAACCACTTGCGCTACGTGAGCGCGAGGACGAAATCGAACCGGGCCGCCTTTCGCTCGCCGTCGTTGTCAATCGTCATCAATAGCCGGCGATCGAACAGGGAATCGCGAGCATTGCGCTGCTCGGCAGGAAAGTACAGTTGGGTGGTGAGGATCGGCCCGTTGGGCGGCTGCACAGTCACATGGATGTGTCGTGTGCGTCCCGGATATAGCCCCGGAACGATGGTCTCAAGGCGGTAGCGTCCCTCGCTGTCGGCGAATTGATGGCCGCGTAGCCGGAACCCCTCGACGTCGTACTCGCCGGCGTCATTGGCGTGCCAGAAATCGAGCAAAGCCCCGGAAACCGCGCTGCATCGTATCGAATACACCCGTCCGGTCAGGACGATCTTCGTTCCATTGACTCCCGGTTCGAGCAGCGATGTGCGTTGCGGCGAGTGCGGCAGGAAAAACGGACCTGCCGTCTGCTGCCGGGTCGGTTCGTGTTCGTCGGTGCAGGCGGGCGTAGTTGAAACTGCGCCGGGCCGCCCAAACGCATCTCCGACGGCCAACAGCAGCAACGTGGACGGCACTGCAGTAGACCTGCGAAGAAAATCGCGCCGTCCCTGACTCACACTTCGTGTCCGCATCGTGGGCGATCCTTGCTTTCCGCGTGCTGGCTCCGTTAGCCGCCACGGCGCCAGCACGGCTGGTTGTCGGCTTGGTAGTGTGCGTAGCGCAAGCCTACCGATCCTATGCTGGCCATGGTAAGCCGAAATGGCCGTGTTGTCGGCTGCCACTGAAAATGAAAACCGTGCCGGGTGGGTGAAAAGCTACTGCCCCAGCTCGTGAAAAATCCGGCGGCCGACACGCCGCGCGAGAACATGGGCCGCCTTTCGTCGGCCCTGGCGTCATGATCGATTTTCTGGTCGATGCGTTCGGTGGATTGCCCTCATGGGACCGGGATGACGGAAATTGGGCAGGTGCCACGCCGGCGACGAGTTGAAGACGCATCTTGAACATGCGTCCGCTATATTCCCGACGCCATATAGGGGTCGCAGATGCCTACTTATCGCTGGGCTTGCCACCGATGCCGACCTTGCCGCGTCCTACCTTGCGATGTGGCGCACAGGGGCGCTGCCTTTTCCTGGAGCTAGCCGTCAACGTGGCGTGCTCCGCAGGGTAGCGGGTCGTCCTGTGCGGTGCGGCCTGATAGGCGGGATGGCCCGAATCGATGCGCTTGATACCTGACATAACTGGAACCTCCTCAGAGGATTCTAGGCCGAAACGGCACGGCGGTTATGCCGCCTTCCTGAACACGCTGTAGTCGAACCCGCGACCAGGTGGTCGGCAAACCGGGCGTGCCCTGATGATCGGCCGAGTTTCGGGGACGCCGGCGTCAAAGAACTGCGCAACCTGCTTAAGCTGTTGCCGCGGGTCCATACTGTTCAAGGAAAGATTTTTTGCGCTCGCCACAATATTCTCGCTCCTGAAACGTCTTCAGACGCATGGAGCCGCCACCCACCTCGCACCCGATGACCGACCGAGACAGCGACATCACCGCGACCGTGGTGCGTGAGCGAACGAGGCTCGTCAATTTTATCCGGCGTCGAATACGCGACCCGGATGATGCCGAGGACATCCTGCAGGATGTGTTCCACGAATTTGTGCAGGCTTACCGGCTTCCCGCTCCGATCGAACAGGCGAGCGCGTGGCTTTTCCGTGCCGCGCGCAACCGCATCATCGATCGTTATCGCAAGAAGAAAGAGCAGCCACTAACAGATCTGTCTGAGGCCGAGGACGACGCCAGCAGTGAGTATCGCCTCGACCTCACCCTACCGGCGCACGATGCAGGTCCCGAAGCCCTCTACGCTCGCGCTCTATTGCTCAAGGCCTTGCAGGATGCGCTCGATGAGTTGCCGCCGAATCAACGAGAGGTATTTATCGCGCACGAGCTGGAGGGGCGGCCCTTCAAAGACATGGTGGCGGAAAGCGGCGTCACGCTCAATACGCTGCTCGCGCGCAAACGCTACGCGGTCTTGCATCTGCGCGCCCGACTGCAGGTCATTTATGACGAACTGGATATTTAGAGGAGTCGACGGATGAATTTTCGAATCAGATGTGCTGGCAAAGCGCTGCTTGTGGTGGTCGCGATAGGCGTGCTCGGGTGGGTGGTCATGACTCTATGGAATTGGGTGATTCCGGCGCTATTCGTTGGAGCCCGTGCGATCGACTTCGCACACGCATTGGGCTTGCTGGTTTTGAGCCGCATCCTGTTTGGCGGATTCCGCGGACACGGCGGTTGGCGCGAACGGCGTCACTGGCGCAAATGGGAAGCGATGACGGCCGAAGAACGGGAGCATTTCCAGACGGCATGGCGATCGGGCCGCGCCCGGCGCGCGGGAGATTGAACATGCGCGAGAAATCAACGGGCGACTGCAAACAGAAGCCGGGCGTGATTGCGCCGGTCGTCGACCTGAAACGTTGCGAAGGCAAGGGCGATTGCCTGGAGGTCTGCCCCGAGAATGTGTTTGAGATCCGGCGCATCGATGAGGTCGATTATCTCAGCCTCGATTTGATGCATCGCCTTAAGCTACGCGTGCATGGAATGAAAGTCGCCTACACACCGAACGCGCACGCCTGCCGGTCGTGCGGTCTTTGCGTGACGTCGTGCCCTGAACACGCGATACAGCTCGCCAGAACGGCATAGCGTTACACGTTTTCGCTGAGGGCGGATGGATAGCGCAGGCCGCCTGACGTAGATCCGGGCCGGAGGGGCGAAGGGCTGCTCGCCGACCGCCGCCCAACGCGGCAGGCCGGGACCGACCCGAGCGCTGCCGCAGCTCCCAAAGTATTCAAACGAAATCGCCCGATCCGCAGGCGAAGTCAAGTCATATTCGGCGATGCCGTTATTCGAGGGATAAACCGGCGTGAATGGTTTTTTATAAGCAATTCGATTCGCCGACGCCCGTGTATTGTTGCTGTATATAGCAATAAGGACGCGCGATATCTCTAAAGGAAAAGTGTTTGCGCCAAGCACCGCAGCGCGATGCTCAAGTGCCGGGAGCGTTCGTGCAGCCGCACGTGCTGCCGGAGAAGTTGGTTACTTGGGCGGCGGCAGCGAAGGATCGAGCTTGGCCGAATCCCTGACGAGCTGCTCCGTCATCGCGGCCGCGACCGGGTTCGAGCCCGTGCCTGGCTTCGAGCTACGTTGGTCCATGGCGGCGCGAGCGGTGGACATATCCGGCGGAGGCAACGATGGATCGAGCTTCGCCGATTCCCTGACCAGTTCGTCCGTTTCCGGTGTCGCGCCTCGAGTCGTTATCGCGCGACGGTCCAGACCGTCTCGTCCACGTTTGGCGCGCTGCGCCGGAACCACCTTCGGCACACCCGGGTCCTGCACGTTCACCGACGCGACTGCCGTCGATGGCGCCTGCTTCGGTTGTACCTCCGGTTTCGGTTGCCCAGTGACTTGTGCGGCGGCCGGACCGGATGCGGGCGCGGCCGCCATGGGCGCAGGTGCTACTGCCAGAGCGGGAGCCGTAGCGGAAACCACCGGCTGCTGCGCGATGGCAGTGCTTTTCGTGATTGCGCCGGATGGCTTCGACTGGCCGATGCTGCCTTCCGCCACGTGATCGCTGACGCGCGAATCGACGACGGAAGGGCGTGCGGATTCATCCATGGCGGCCGTGACTTCTGCCATTGCGCGGCGGTCCGCCTGAAGGAGCATCAGGTACGTGGTCCCTGCTGCACCGAGCAGGAGCCCTCCAATAATCATCAAAATCTTTCGGGTATTCATCGTACTTACTGACGGATCCGTCGAACGACGTGAGCTAGCCATGATAAACGACTGATCGCGGCTTTCATCAGGCAAATGCCAGGTGGCTTCTGCCCAACTAGCTGTTCCAAGGCTCCCGAGTTTGCCTGGTTTCCAGGTCAGACTCCATCGGCTGATCGGAGTCTGACTCTGTGCTCATCGCGGAGGACTGCTTGCCGGCAATGCGCAGGTCGAACGCGTGCAAGCTCGATTTCAGTGGAAGTAGGCAGCCTCCTGACGTTCGCGCCAAAAACGGGCGCGTGACGACCAACTTCGCGCGCTCACCACCGGTGCTTCTGGTGTTCGATTCACGACCCTCGACGGGTGATCGCATAAAATGAACTAGTCCGTTTCAGTACGCCCAAACGCAATCGCCAAGCATACAAATCCCGATGACTCGGGCCTTTGCAATCTGGGATGCCATCTGATTTCGTTCGCCATCGCATCTCTCCAGTCGGGGCATCACGTCCTTATGTCGAGAATGACCGCAAATACGATGAGCCGCCGGCACCTGCTGACGCTGATCGGCAAGAACCTCGGCGCGGCCGCCATGATGCAAGGTATGGACACGTTGGGGTTCGCCGCTACCTCGACCTACGCCGGACCGATCAGACTCGATGGCGCGACCGAAGGAACGCGAATTCTCGTGCTCGGCGCGGGCATGGCTGGCCTCGTCGCGGCCTTTGAGTTGAGGAACGCGGGCTACCACGTGCAGGTGCTCGAGTACAACGACCGCGCGGGTGGTCGGGCCTGGACTGTCAGGGGCGGTGATCGTTATACAGAACTCGGCGGTGCCACCCAGTACTGCGAATTCGCTGACGGGCTCTATCTGAACCCAGGGCCGTGGCGCATCCCGTATCACCACCAGGGCGTACTCGACTATGCAAAACGCCTGAAGGTGCGGCTCGAGCCGTTCATTCAGGTCAATTACAACGCATACCTGCATTCGACGGAGGCTTTCGGTGGCAAGCCGCAACGATTCCGGGCGGTGCAGACCGACTATCAAGGCTATATCGCCGAGCTGCTTTCCAAAGCAATCCGAAAGGACGCACTCGATGATGCGTTGTCAGTCGAAGATGCGCATCTGCTACTCGAATCCCTGCGCCAATGGGGTGCGCTCGGTGGGGATGGTCGCTATCAGGCGGGCCGGCGAAGCAGTGAACGCCGCGGATTCGCGACCGCACATGGCGGTGGTCTGATGCCCGAGGCGGTGCCGTCGAATCTGCTCCCGCGCGACCCCTTGCTTGCATCGCGTTTGTGGCAATGGCTCTCGTCTGGAAACGAGCTGGACTTCCAGAGCACTATTTTCCAGCCCGTCGGCGGCATGGACAGGATTGCCCATGCGCTTCATTCGCAGGTCGCGAGCGCCGTAGTGTTCAACGCCAGAGTCACGGCCATCTTGCAGGACGAGCAAGGCGTCACAGTGCGCTATACCGATACGACCACCCGGACCGAACGGAACGCGTACGCTGATTGGCTGGTGTGCACCATTCCGCTGTCGATTCTTAGTCAGATCGACATTGCGGTCGGCCCGGCCATGCGCGCCGCGATCGATGCGGTGCCTTACGAGACATCGGTGAAAATCGGGTTGCAATTCGGCCGACGATTCTGGGAAGAAGACGAGCAGATCTACGGCGGCATCACGCATACTGACCTGCCGATCTCGACGATCGGCTATCCGGCAACAGGTTACGGATCGATCGGTCCTGCGGTGCTGCTCGGCGCCTACATGTGGGGGCCCGCCAGCTATGAGATGGGTGCGCTGCCCCCTGCCGAACGGATCGCGGTGGCATTGAGCCAGGGCAGCCAGATTCATCCGCAGTATGCGCGCGAGTACCAGAACGGCTTCGCGATGAGCTGGAGCCGATCACCGTTCACGAATGGCTGCTTCGCCGCATGGACGGATGCGCTGAGAGAAGCGCATTACGCGAATCTCTGTCAGATCGACGGACGGATCGTCCTAGCCGGAGAGCACGCTTCCCATATCCCGGCATGGCAGGAAGGCGCCGTGCTGTCGTCACTGGATGCGATCACTCGGTTGCATCGGAGAATCGTCAATGGATAGGCCGACCCTGATCCTCAGCGTGATGCTGATGGCCTTGCTGATGGGAGCCGCGACGGTGTCGCCTCAGGCCGTGGCACAGGACGCACCACGCACTTTCACGATTTCGCCGGGCGACCGCTTCACCGAAAAAACCGGCGAAGCGCTTTACAACGCTACCTGCGCGGGATGCCATATGCGGGATGGAAAAGGCGCCCAGGGCGCGGGTCACTACCCGGCGCTCGCTGACAACCCGGCAGTCGAAGTAGCACCCTACGTCATCGTCAGCGTACTGCACGGCCGAAAGGCGATGCCGTCGTTTGGCGACGCGATGAATGATGATCAGGTCGCTGCTGTCGTCAACTACACGAGAACCCATTTCGGCAACCGATTTGCTGGAAGTGTCACGCCGGACCAGGTTAGAAGTTTGCGCTGAGTTCGCGTGGCATGGCTATCGCCCGGCCTCTCTCCCGCACCCTCCAACGCTTCACGAGACTGATGGCACGATGTGCGCGGATCTGTTTCGGCGCGGCGACGGCGAGCTTCAGTTTCAACGTTGATATTCTGGCGCTGCTTTCGTGACACGAGTGTGCCGCTTTCATACGGTTGCTTCGCCGCGCGTCGCTGTCAATGGCGCTGTCCGTTCCAGCCTGTCACCACCTTGCGATCGTGCGTCGCGTCTCGGAGAACAACGGGCACTCGCGAGATGAAATCGTTGGCGAATTCTCGGCCAAAGCCGCCACTGGGCGGGGCTGTGTTCTGCGTCAACAGTGTCGTGTCGCGGATGCTGACGTTGGCGGCGTCATGCGCCGGACGGCAACTTTTAGGATCGACGAACTCACAATTTCGACCCTGAGCGGGAGTTCAAGCACTCAGTTGAGTTGCCAGAAAACGGACGTTTAACCCTTAGCTTTGGGGCGACCGTTACTCGTAGACTACGTGACGGGAAGGCATCGACGTCCCCTGCGATCTCCAATCAACGAGCAGCGCGAAGAACTTTTAGAACATACTCGAAGAGTTCCGGAGGCCGATTTGTACAACCAATTGCACCGCGCTTGCGTGCTTCCGCCTGGTGCTCCGATGAACGTGAGCCCGCGTAAATAATGTATGGCGTCTGGTTCCCCGAAGCGCGAAGTTTTTCTAGCAATGTATAGCCGGCGCGAGGATCGGGTGGGCGTCCCATATCGGAAATGATTGCCATGAAGTTGTCTGCTCTAATCTTTTCGAGCGCCTCGTCGGTTGAGCGAGCCAGTACGAATGTGATCCCGAGCGCCTCAAGCGATTGGCGCTCATAGCTATTGTTTTCCGGACGGTCGTCGACCCAAAGGATCGTTGACCTGGAAGCCTTGCGTAGGAGACGAGGCGTTACTTCGTCTTGCACCAGATTTACTGCATCTTTCGCTTCATTAGCAGCTAGCTCTGGTTGCTCAACGTCCGGACGATTTGCCGCTGCCGCGACGAGTGCAGCAGTCACCTCGACCTGTTTGAGCTTTGCCGAAGCCTCAAAGCCTGCCCCTTTAAACGAAAACTCCCCTAATGATCGCAAGAAGTCCTTTAGCGTAGGTCCAAATCGAATCAGTGCGAAGGCGACTAGAGCTGGCCAGACTAGTGCTGAGACAAGCCTCGAGACCGAATCGATAAGTTTTGTAATTTCTTCGACACTCATGTTTTCGCGGCCGTATGTGACGAGAAGCGATTAATACGCACTGGCGAGCACATCGCTCGCACCATGGTACGAATTCACCACGGGCGTGCTGCTAACTGTCGGTGAAGTGTATCGCGTTATACGAAATTTTAAGCCACATGGTCGATGACGATATCTGTACGGGCTGCTGTAACAATAATTTTCGTCATTGATAGCGATTGTGCATACGCCGATTGTTTACGCCAACATGAGACGTTCGTGATGGACTGCTATTGGGCCGCACTGAGTCCCACGGTCTGCTACGTCGGATCGCATCGCGTGCCTCGCTCCATGCAGAAGGCATAGCCGACCCCTTGAGTCATTCACCGATACCGACGAACCTACACGAAGACCGCCCGCAAAGTTGCGGACTTGTGGGTCTATCGTCTTTTGCTGAAGGGGCATGAATGTGAGTGGTGCGAGCGTCAAAATCTACACGATCCTGGTTATGGTCCCCATGAGTTGTGGCCCGATCCATGCGGGCGCGCACACGGGTGGGAACACGGGTGCTGGCACGACAGTGCATCGGGTGGCGTACTCGACGTCGCGGCTTCAGAACAGGCCGGATAGTGCGGTGAGTCGTGACGTCCGCAGCGCTCTCAGGCGGACACCGAGCCTGGATGCTACAGGGATTCGGGTCAGGGCGCGCCTCGGCGTCGTGACGCTCACGGGATGGGTGCCTGAGCACAGGCAGATCGCGCTCGCCGGCAACGCGGCAAGGTCGGTGCGCGGAGTCAGGTCGGTGGCGAATCAGTTGACCTTGCGAAACAGCCGTTAGCCAGCGACTCGAGAAAATGAAGTGAGTACATCACGGGTAGGCTTCGCGATGAACGCCACATAGCGGCAGTGACCAGCAGGGCGGATCGGTCATTCGGTTGGCCCGCAAATGCGCGGGCCGATGGCCCGCTCGTTTATCAACGAGCAAGGTGAGTGACGGCTTTCGGTACGGACGAATGTCTCTTCCGGGTCCGAGTGCTGTCCTCCCGCACGACGGAGCGGCTAGCGTAGTCGCGAGCGCTATGCGAACGCGAGCAAGTGACAACCGGCGGCGGAAGACTGATCGGTATCGAGATTCGCAGCGCATGGGGAGTAGCTTCCGAAACCGCGAGCTAGCCCTGCATCCGAAGCAATGCAATCAGCGAGGTTCGGCGGAATGTTTCGCTGCTCCACGTCACTTCAGCGACGATCTCGCACCGAACCGGCTGGAGGCTCATATGAAAATCACGCCTCCGTTGACGGGAATCGTCTGGCCCGTGATGAACCCGTTGCCGACGACCATCAGTACGACCTGTGCCACCTCGTCCACATCGCCGAGCCGTCCGACTGGCAGTCGCTCCGCGACGTTCGCTGCCTTCAGTGGCGCGGCCATTTCAGTGTCGATCAGTCCCGGCGCCACCGCATTCACGGTAATCCCCTCGCGCCCGAGTCGCGCTGCATACCCTCGCGTCAGACCCTCCAGGCCCGCTTTCGAGGCGTTGTAGTGAACGCCGACCAGGCCGGCTCCGCGCGCAGCGGCCGACGAGAGGTTGACGATGCGACCCCAGCGCCGTGTTCGCATGCCCGGCAGCACCGCCTGCGTGCACAGGAACGCCGACTTCAGGTTGACCGCAAGCGTCCGGTCGAATTCCGCTTCCGTGAGATTGTCGAGGTCGAAGGACTTACCCGTGCCGGCGTTGTTTACGAGTATATCGACGGCGCCAAGACGGTCTTCCACCTCCGCTATCATCCCCTTGACGTCATCTCCCACCGATACGTCGGCGCATATGGCAATCGCACGGCGCCCGGCGCGTTCAATTTCAGCAACGACCTGGGCAGCTTCATCACCTCGCCGTCGGTAGTTGACGGCGACTTGCGCACCAGCTGAAGCAAGCGAGATGGCAATCGCGCGTCCGATGCCTCGCGAACCACCGGTCACCAGGGCAACGCGGTTGTTTAGATCGGGAGAAAGGGCAGACATGAAGACCTCCAATCCTGATGAAGATGACTAGACACGCGGCGGCCGCGCCGTCGCGCGTAGCGTCGCTGAACGACACATTGCCGCAAGCTGGATTCTTCCTGTTCGATGCGTCGACGCAGGAAAGATGCCCGGCGCCCCTGTCTCCGAACAGCTATCGACTCGCTTCTGTAGCGCTATAGTTATTGATGACCCTTGCAACGCGACGACCATACGGGCAGTTGCACTTTAGTGGTCGCGTAACCATCGGTCCGAGTACCGCGAAACGCCAACGATCGTCGACGGGGTGACACCTCACGGTGACCTTGCGCATGCAAACCGTTTCAATGGCCGACCGGTTGCCTCGCCGACGCCGTCCCAGGCGAGTGGTACATAGACACAGCGTGCATCAATTGCGGTGCATCGCGTCACGTCGCGCCTGGGCTGATTGTCGAACGAAACGACAAGAGTGTCTTCGTGCGGCAGCCCGTTACGCCCGAAGAGCACGTCGCTGCCTGGCGTGCGGTGTTCGTATGTCCTACGGGGTCGGTACGCAGTGAAACGAAGCAGCCTCGTCCGAGCGCCGCGATCTTTCCACAGCCGATCACGTCGGCTGTGTGGCGCTGCGGATTTAACGCACGGTCGTCGTTTGGCGCGCACTCTTACTTTGCGGGGCGTCCGGACGGCAATCTGCTGATCGACTCACCACGCTATGCGGCCGAACTCGTGAAATGGTTTGATGACAACGGCGGTATCGCGCACATCCTTCTGTCGCATCGTGACGACGTCGCGGACGCAGATAAATACGCCCGTCAATTCGGCGCGCGTGTCTGGATTCACCGGGAAGACATGTCGGCTGCGCCCTATGCAACGGACGTGCTCGACGATGGATCGGCGACGGACGTTGCGGCCGGCGTGCGCGCGATCCCTGTGCCCGGGCACACACGCGGTAGCGTCGTGTACCTGCTCGATGACAGCGTGTTGTTCTCGGGTGATTCGCTCGCCTGGAGCCCGCACGCGCGGGACCTCGTCGCGTTCAGGGACGCGTGCTGGTACTCATGGTCTGAGCTCACCGAATCGCTTGGCAAGCTATCCGCGTATCGCTTCGACTGGTTGCTTCCGGGTCACGGCTGGCTCACGCACTTGCCGGCCGAGGAAATGCGTGCCCGCTTGCTCGCGTTAGTGGTTCGCATGCGGAAGGATTGAAGTCGCCGGAATGCCCCGTCAGGTATGACGTGTTTCCGCTTCATCGGCTTCTGGAACCCACCCCAAAATCTCGCCGTATACGACAAGGGCGTCTGCTATCGGACTGGGCAGACGCCTGATTACACAGGCGATGCCCAGTGTTGGAATTTGCCGGGTTTAACCTGGCGAAATCACGCAAGGAACGCCTGCCATCTCGCGGTGCGCGGGAAAGCCTGCCCCCGCGGCAGCTTGACGTCCCCAACCTCCAATATCGGCAAACCGAATGCCGTCATATAGCGGCGGCCGGATTTTTGAGGGATCATCCGACCCGATCAGGCTGCGGGATCCAACGCTACTCATTACCCATGGAAAACGGGCTTTTATTGTATCCAGTCGCGGCGCTTCACGTCGAAGCGACTGGCGAGCCACTTTGGTTCCGGCGTGCACCCAACTCGCACGCGTCGGTCATTTCCGATTTCGGTGACGTGCCCGACGTGCTCATGCGTCTGCCGGAGTGCTGGTGCGTCGTCCCAGGCGCGCAGCTCGAAGGCTTGCACGACGACGAGGACATCGTGAGCGCCGACCCGCGCTTCAACGGCGCACTCCCGCGTCACAACTTCGCGGTCATTCGCCATACGGACCGCCGCATCAATGTCGCGCTCCTGTTGATCAATGCCGCGGAAGCGGTTCTGTTGCCCGCGCGCATGTTCGGCTCGCGCGATCTATTCGAAGCCTGTGTGCCCGGCGTCGAACAGGCGATCGGCGAAGAAGTCGGGCAGGGCGCGTAAGCCGCGTCTCGCGCATACGGGTCATCCCGGCTATTCATAGCTTCAGGAAAATGCGCTATGGCGCGTTGTAAGCGCGTCATCGGGTTCGTAAGAAATACGTAATAAATATGGCGATCGTTTGCCGATTTGGGAGCTGGTTCCGCATTTTTCTACAGCTAAATTTCGCAAGGCCAACACGAATGTTCTTGCGGAGAAGAGATGCTACGGAAATGGAGATGGGCGCTGCTGATGGTGAGCGGCGCCGCGATATCGGCCCACGTGCTCGCGGTCGAAAAGGCTGAGGACCTGACGATCGCGAAGATGCCGGCGTACAGCCCGCACCAGATATACGTCCTGGACGTCAACGTCAGCTCGATGACGGACGCGCGCACGTACGTTCTCGATGGCGACAGCGACCGCTTTCTCGGCCAGATCGATGCCGGCTTCGCGATTAGCCCCGACCACAAGACGACCTACGTCGCAACCACTTACTTCGCCCGCGGCTCGCATGGCGCGCGCACGGATGTGGTCGAAACGACGGACAACTCGACGCTTCAGGTTACGGGCGAAGTCGTGATCCCGCCGAAGCACGCGCAAAGCGTGCCGTCGCCGTATAACACGGCGCTTTCTCACGACGGCAAGTGGCTCTGCGTCGCGAACGTGACACCCGCCATGTCGGTCACCGTCGTCAACACGGCCACGCATCAGGTCGCTTCCGAGATCGATACGGATGGCTGCGTGCTCGCCTACCCTTCGGGTGACGACCGCTTCACGTCGCTGTGCGAAAGCGGTAAGGCGTTGACCGTCGTGCTCGGCACGAACGGCAAGGAGAAGAGCCGCAAGCTGTCGGATCCGTTCATCGATGTCGCAAAAGATCCGGCATTCGTGAACGCATCGCGCAGCGGCAACACATACTGGTTCGCCACCTTCAACGGCAAGGTGCGCAGCGCCGACTTCAGCGGCCCCGCGCCCGTGTTCGGCACACCATGGTCTCTCGTAACGCCGGACGAGGCGAAGGCCGGATGGCGCCCGGGCGGCCTGCAGCAAACTGCGCTGCACGTGCCGACGCAGCGTCTTTTCGTGGCGATGCACAAGGGTACCGAAGATTCGCACAAGGACCCCGCGAGCGAAGTCTGGGTGTTCGACCTGAAGACGCACAAGCGCATCGCGCGCTGGAAACTCGCAGACCTGAAGATCGATCCGCTCCTATCGATCCAGGTGAGCGAGGACGCGCATCCGCTCTTCTACGGCATCACGACGAACTCCGACGTGGTCGTGGCCGACGCGGCGACGGGCAAGCTCAAGCGCGTTCACAAGCAGACGGGCACGACGTCGTCGCTGCTGATCAATCCGTGACGAGGTGCATGCCATGAACACCAGCTTCGTCGTCGATCCGGTCGTCTCGACAGTTGCACTTGCTACCACATCGATCATCACCTTGACGCTCGCACTGCCGAAAGTGACGCGCCAGTCCGATTTGCGTCAGGCCGTCGCGGGCTTCCGGTTGCTGCCGCATGTGCTGGTCACGCCGTTCGCGCTCGCCTTGCTGTTCGTGCTCTTTGCGCTAGCTCTTGGTATCAACGTGGCGCGCGGGCGCACCGACATCGACTGTGGTTGCAATGGCTTTCGCCAGTCGGGCGACGCCGTGGCCCACTCGATCGGCTGGGCGCACGTGGCGCGCACGCTGCTGCTGGCCGCGCTTGCTGCGCTGGTGTGTGTGCCGCAAAGCGAGCGCGCGGTTGTCTGGTTCGACTACCTGAGCGTGCTCGGCGCGACGCTTCTCGCCGTTGCCGCTTTCTTTACCCTGGACGTGCTGCTCGCCAACCGTCCCAAGCTGAATCACCTGAGGAACTCGTAATGGAAAACGCACTGTTGATCTCTAACGCTTTGCTGTGGCTCGGCGTGCTCGCGCTCGGCGCCATCTCGCTCGCGCTCGTGCGCCAGATCGGCATTCTGTACGAAAGGATGATGCCCGTCGGCGCGTTGATGATCGACAAGGGACCGGCCGTCGGCACCGTGGGGCCGTCGTTCGAGCTGAGCGCGCTCGACGGCCGCCAGCTCAAGGTGGGCGGGATCTCGCCCGTGGGCCGCAGCACGCTCGTGTTCTTCCTCTCGCCGAGCTGCCCGGTGTGCAAGAAGCTGCTGCCGCTGCTGCCGTCGATCCAGGCGCGCGAAACAGCCACGGACATCGTGCTCGCGAGCGACGGCGACACCACCGAACACGCGGCCTTCTACAAGAAGCTCGGCCTGAGCCAGTTCCCATATGTGCTCTCGCAGGAGCTGGGCCTCGCTTACCAGATCGGCAAGCTGCCCTATGCACTCCTCATCGACGAAACGGGCAAGGTCCGCGCGAAGGGTCTGGTGAATTCGCGCGAACACCTCGAAAGCCTGTTCGAAGCGAAGGAACGCGGAGTTGCATCGCTGCAGGAGTTCGTCAATGCGGATCACGCAGATCAGCACGCCTGAGCACGACATTACAGATCAGAACGACAGGACGACAAGTATGAAATGGTTCGACAATTTTTTCGAGCTAAGAGGTGCAGGCAGCCATCGACGCGTTCGAGGCCGACGGCGTGCGCGTCGCGGGCCTGCTGATGTGCTCGGGCCTTTCCTGCGAAGGCTTGCCGGACGTACCCGCAGGCTATCTTGCGCGCGCCGTGGAGAAGGTGCGCCGCGCGGGCGGCGTCTATATCTCCGACGAAGTGCAGGGCGGCTTTGGCCGCTTCGGCTCGCATTTCTGGGGACATCAGAAGCTTGGCGTGACGCCCGACATCGTCACGATGGGCAAGCCCATGGGCAACGGCCATCCGCTCGCGGGCGTGGTGGCGCGCCGGGAACTGATCGAAGACTTCGCCGAGCGCAATCCGATGTACTTCAACACGTTCGCGGGCAACCCCGTGTCGTGCGCGGCGGGCATGGCGGTGCTCGACGTGATCGCCGAGGAAGGGCTGCAGCAGAATGCGCAGACCGTGGGCCGATACGTGATCGGGAGCCTGCGTGCGCTCGCGGCGAAGCATGCGGCCATCGGCGACGTGCGCGGCAGCGGCCTCTTCTTCGCCGTCGAGATGGTGGAGGACCGGGCAAGCAAGGCGCCGGCCGGCAGCGTGGCGCGGCGCGTCGTCAACGCGATGCGTGAGCGCGGCGTGCTCATCAGCCGTATCGGCCTGCACGACAACATCCTCAAGATCCGGCCGCCCATGCCGTTTTCGACGGCCAACGCCGATCAGCTGATCGACACCCTCGACGCCGTGCTCAATTCCCTCTGAGAGGATCGCGATGACCCGTACAGAAGACGCGTGCGCGTCGGAGGACGCGTTCGCGCTGCAACGTCTCGCCACGCAGGCGCTCGCGCTCTGGGACCTTGGCGACTGCGTGATCGCGCCGATCAAGATACGCGAGAACGCCGTGTTTCGTGTGGCTAGCCGTGACGGCCGCCGCGCGGTGCTGCGCATACACAGGCTCGGCTATCACGACGATGCCGCGCTGCACTCGGAGTTCGAGTGGATGCAGGCGCTCGCGAGCGCGGGCGTCGAAGTGCCGCGCGTGATGAAGTCGAGCGCAGGGCGGCCGTTCGAGCGCGTGCATAGCGACGAGCTGCCGGCGGGCCGTCAGGTCGACGTGCTCGAATGGGTCGACGGGCGGCAGCTCGGCGCGCTCGAATCGGGCCTCGACGGCGGCGAGGAGGACATCGCGGGCCGCTACTGCACGCTAGGCGGCATGGCGGCGCGCATGCACAACCACACGAGCGCATGGCGGCCGCCTGCGGGCTTCAGGCGGCACAGCTGGTGCGAGGAAGGGATCGCGGGCGACGAGCCGCTGTGGGGGCGCTTCTGGGAACTGGAGCCGCTGAGTGGATCGCAACGGCGCCTCTTCGAGCGCGTGCGCGAGGCGATCTGGACCGACCTGCGCGCGTATGGCAAGGACGATGCGCAGTTCGGCCTGATCCACGCGGATCTCGTGCCCGAGAACGTTCTCGTGGACGGCGAGCGCGTGCGCGTGATCGACTTCGACGATGCGGGCTTTGGCTGGCATCTTCACGGCATACGCCAACGGGGCATCGCCGCTCTCACAGTCGTTGAATAAGGCCTACGTACCTGCTCAGGCATACCAGGTGGCGATCGCCGCTGCAAACTATACGGTGGGTGCCGTAACCCTCGCAGCATCGTTTTCGAACGTGCAGTACGCGAACCTTGGACCCGAATTTCTTAATGGCACGGCAATATTCAATAACGTCGACGTTGGTGCCTTGTACCGATTTACCCCATTCCTGAGTGCGGCGATTGCATACAATTACCTGAAAGCTAATGGCGTGGCTACGGCTAGTGGTACGACGGTGGGAAACCAGCACTATCACCAGGTTTCGCTTGTGACTGATTACCTGCTTTCAAAAAGGACGGACCTCTATTTCGGCGCCGGTTGGCAGCGCGCGTCAGGCACCTCGTCGCTTGGTAAGCCGGCAGTTGCCGATATCGATAACCTGGGTGACTCCTCTAACAATCAACAGCTGATGTTTCGCTTAGGCATTCGGCACAGGTTCTAGGGACGTTCGTCACAAGACGAGGCTTGCGAATGCACAAATGGCGGAAGACGGACTCTATTCCGTTGCGGTGTCACCGATGCGCGGTTTCATCGGTTCATGACGGACTCTATTGTTGCGGATCAAAGCGGTGCCCCGGACGGGGTTGTGCCGGCTGATGCGGGTTATGGAAACGATGCGGCGTTTCGCGATGCCGTTGGTGAACTCGAACTGCAATGCGCGCTGGGCATCGTCAGCGCTTTCCATATGGGCCAGCAGGCCGAACGGCCTGCACCAACGGGCCGGACATAAGCGTGCTGCCTTGACCTGTAACCGATGTGCAAACCCTGCTTGCAATCCGGGAGGCGTCCACATAAGCGACTCTTAGGGTTCGAGTACGTAAGTGCCGGGCGCGTCGCACAGCCCGGACTCGACCGGTGCTGCGCCAGATGCGATTTTCTCGCCGGAATGCGCCATGAGCCAGTGTTGCCAGCGCGGCCACCACGAACCCTCGTGCACGACGGCCTGCGCGTACCACTCGTCTGGATCCAGATAGGGTGCATTCTTGCGACGCGTACTGAAGCGATAGCGGCGTCCGGGATGTCCAGGTTCGGAGATGATGCCAGCATTGTGCCCTCCCGAGGTGAGCAAGAAACTGATCTCCGCATTGCTCATCAGATGCAGCTTATATACGGAGCGCCACGGCGACACGTGGTCCCGTTCGGTGCCCACTACAAACGTCGGCAACCTGACATCGGCGAGCGCCACCGCGCGGCCGCGCACATAGTACCCACCCTCGGCCAGCGCATTGCGCAGGTACAGCTCTCGTAGCGTCTCGCTGTGCATCCGGTATGGCAGGCGCGTCGTGTCCGCGTTCCACGCCATCAGATCTGTCGGTACGGTGTGTTTGCCGAGAAGATATTCCCGCATCATCCGCGACCAGATCAGGTCGCGTGAATGGAGCAACTGGAAGGCGCGAGCCATCTGCGTGCCTTCGAGACAGCCCTGATCCCACATGAGGGCGTCGAGATCCGCAAGTTCATTCCACCCGACGTACAGACCGAGTTCACCCGGCTCGCTGAAATCCGTCTGCGCTGCGAAGAGCGTGATCGTCCTGAGTGGCGTCGCGCTGTCTCGTGCAAGCGCCGCGGCGGCGATGGCAAGCAGCGTCCCGCCCAGGCAATAGCCTGCTGCATGAATTGAGGCGGCGCCGCTTGCCCGACACACCTGCGTGACTGCATCGAAGATACCGCGCTCAAGATAATCATCCAGCCCGAGGTCGCGTGCGTCCTCACGCGGGTTTTTCCAGGAGACCATATAGACCGTGTGACCGCGTTCCACCAGATAGCGCACGAGCGAGTTGTGCGGCGACAGGTCGAGAATGTAGTACTTCAGAATCCACGACGGTACGATGAGTAGCGGTTCAGGCCATACGGTCGTGGTTTGCGGTGTGTACCGGATGAGTTCGATCAGTTCATTGCGATACACCACCTTGCCCGGCGTGATCGCGACATGTTGTCCGACACAGTGGGCAATGCACCGCCTTGGCGAAGTCCGCGGGCTGTAACCGGCAAGCACCTCCTGCTGGTCGTCAAGCCAGCGACGCCCGCCCTCGATGAAATTGCGCCCGCCCGTTCCCATCATCTCGCGCAGTACTTCCGGGTTGAGCCACCAGCAATTGCTGGGCGAAAGCATATCAGTCCATTGCCGCGCAGCGAAGCTAACCATGTGCTCATGGTGCGGCGTGACACCCTGCAGGCCTGTGGTGGCGTTCTTCCAGAATGACTCCATCTCGAAGAAGGCGTCGCGCAGCAGATTGAATGGCCAGCGTCCCCAGGCGGGATCGGCGAAACGCGGATCAACGCTGTGGTCAAGCTCCGCGGTATCGCCGACGGAGCCGGGTTCGGTTTGGGGCATCACTGGCAAGAACGCCTGTGCCCATTGGTGCCAAAGCGCGCACTGTTTGCCTGGCGAGCGCGCCATGCTGAGCGCCCAGTCCAGCCACGCCAGTTGGAGCGCCGGCGCCGGAAGCCGGCCGACGGCGCGGCCGAAGAGCGCATGAGCGTAGCGATCGAGCAGCGCGGCGGCGGCATCGAGCGACACCTCAGCGCTTCTCTCCTTGACAGGACCATCGCGTCCTTTGGACTGGACAGCAGTCTGAGTCATCGCATTCCTCTACAGGTGAGCCTTGCCGATGTCATCATCCGGGCCATTCGGCCCGATGATGGGCCCGACTAACTTTTCGGGTAGCAAGCAGCGAGCCTGCCCAAATCCCCGGTTCAACGTCAGCAAAGGCGGCGGGCAATCGGCAGAGTGCATCGGCGGCGTGCTTCGGTTTGTTCATGATTTGCTCCCGGGTAATGGCGCGGTTCCCGTAAACCGGCGTTCCCGATTGCGGCATGCAAGTTGCGGCGTGTTAAAGCGTAACAACAGCCACCTCAATTTTCAGCGCCTTCGGCGTCACCCACGAATGACCTCAGGGAGCCGCGTGATGCTTTACTACTCGATCGTGTTTTTCGTGATCGCCGTCATCGCCGGGATTTTTGGTTTCGGCGGCATAGCGGCCGGTGCCGCTGGCATCGCGAAGATCCTCTTCATCATCTTCGTTATCCTGTTTATTGCCAGCATCATCTTGCGTGAAAGGCGGTTCTGACGACGCCACGCAAGAACGTGCCGCCTCGTGACTACGGAGGTAATGGAACAGGTCGCGTCGCCGTGCATCGAAGGGTTCTTGCACGTGGCGCCGCTGCGCGAGACGGAAGCACAAGGGTCATCACGAGCATCCTGCATGGTTAGCACGCTGCGCAAGAGTGATCTCATGATCGACCTGATAACGTCCGCGGCAAGGAGGATCCGAACATTCTCGGACGATATGAAAGAGCCTCTGGACTGGGTTCGATCAGGCAACCTCAAGGTTGCTTGGCACACAGGTCGAACGCAGCGGCACTGCAATGCCGGCAAGCTCCGCGATTTGCCAAGTCCATGCGTCCAGCGGTGGCGCCGACGACCGGCTTTTGTAATAGCTTCGATTGGCATGATGCGAGGAATTTATTGAGCGATTCGAGTTCGTAGAGGCCCGTTTTGTGGCCTGGTTTGTAGCGCTGGATGACCTCGCCGGACCACGGTCATCCGGCTGATCGCGTAGCGAGGCACGCCGAGTATTTCAGCGGCCTCCGTCGCGCTTACTCTCTTTCCCTTGGCGATATTCAATTCATACCCCAGTGTTTGGGCGTTGTTTCTATAATTCGTTGTGCTGTTCGGGTCATTCCTGGATTTGTGTATACAAGGGGAGACGGATATGTCACGCCACATCATTGATCGGGATGAGCTGCTCAGAATCATCAATGAGCATCTCGAGTCTTTGCCGGTGTGCAGAAATCTTCATATATCCGGTATCGACGTTGATCCGACTCGGCAGCATGGAGGGAACTGGATCACGACCGGCTTACGTCGATCGGGTGATGACCATGACCAGAACGCATGCTCCGACGAAATCAGGCAATTCATGGCGGATTTGCAAGCTCGCTATGACATCCCGACCTGACCAGGTCTCGACAACGCGGCGCGATATTCATCAACCCGCTCATCAACCCGCTCGTCAATCTTCTGTGTCTCGCCTTCGTGGCACAGCACGGCCGCCCGGCGCACCGGAAGCGGCGACCAGGGACGAGTTGCTTCACTATGTCGCCGACATGTCCCGGACATTGGAAATAACCGCTGACATAACCGACAGCGACCGGCTGCACGACCCTCGCGCAAACGCGCAGATCAAGGTACTACTCGACGACGCGAAACACCAATTGGCAGCGCTAAGGAAGCGAGCGGCGCCTCTGTGATGTGTCGGGATAGTGGCGAATAAATGTCTGAAATCCGTCTGCTTGCGGTCATCCGGATAAAGTTAGCCACCGTCTGTTCCTAACCGCGCCAGGTCCGATCATCGACCAAAGAGTGCGCGGTTGGCTGGGACCGAC
The DNA here is from genome assembly GCF_900019265.1 of Paraburkholderia ribeironis. Taxonomy (GTDB): domain Bacteria; phylum Pseudomonadota; class Gammaproteobacteria; order Burkholderiales; family Burkholderiaceae; genus Paraburkholderia; species Paraburkholderia ribeironis. Next base: position 9,897 of record NZ_CYGX02000024.1, on the reverse strand, counting down.
CCACTACTGATTCATCCTGCAATGCGTTTGAAACTGGCGTAGTAATCGTCGGTGTAGTAGCAGTCGCTGGTCTGCTTGCGCGGTCCACCACATACGATGCGGCGCTGCCCGCGATCCGCCGAGCCAGGCGTGCGAACTGTGTATGCGTGGTAGTAGCCGCGCGGATGCTGCGGCAGCAATGCCGCGCTGTTGCGAAACAAGACACCGTCCTCGCCAAAAGGATAGGGGCCGCCCGCTTTGATCAGACGCAGTGTTTCGGCTGCTTCCCCCGGCAACTGCGCCTTGGTCACGGCGGCCAGCGCGCCCGATGCGGCGGGTGCGCCGCTCGCGGCCTGCCCCGGCTGCCCCGGCGCCTGACTCGCGGATGCGCCCGGTTCCTGAGCAGCGTTTTGCGATCCGTTCTTGCCGCATCCGCCGAGGATCGCGCTCAAGGCGAGGATGCAGGAGAAAGCCCACGCTCGTTTCACGAAACGGTTGTCTCCGGGTTGACCAGCATTCGACGACCACGAACGATTTAAGGGTATCGCTAAAGGCAGAGTGAATCAATGTTCGGCCGGAAATACCAATTTGTTCTCGACAACTCAGGGCGTGAAGCGGAAGTCCGCTCGCCGTCGACCGAGCTCACGTCCATGACCCAATCCAGATGTCGAGCTCATCTGAAGACGTTCCGGAATGGGGCCGTGCTCGACCATGGTGTTTCCTCGACCCGCAAGCGCGTAAGTATCGTCGCGCAGTACCACGCGGTTCAAGGCGCCAGGGAATCACCCGCTTTGGGCCACGCGCGGCGGCTGTAATCAGCGACTTCATCGAAATACCGCCACACTTGTTACTCCCAACGTTCGGTTTACGGGTCCAAACTACCTCACGCCAAACATCAAGCGACGCGTAGCGGATGGAACCGCGCTTCAGCCGCGAGGCGCAGGAATTTGCCCAAATCAGGAGGTTGCAAAAGCCATGACTACATCAGCCGAGAACGGAAGGAAAGACGGACAGCCTGCCATGCTCACACCACCGGTCGTGTCATCGCAGGCGTGGGAGGCAGCACGCGAGCAGATGCTTGTGAAGGAAAAGGCCCTGACCCGTGCCCGTGACGCCCTGGCCGCCGAGCGCCGCCGAATGCCGTGGATGGCCGTGGAGAAGGCATATGCATTTGAGGGGCCTGCGGGCCGGGCCAGCCTGCTGGACCTATTCGACGGTCGGCGTCAACTGATCGTCTACCGCGCTTTCTTCGAGCCGGGCGTGTTCGGCTGGCCTGAGCACGCCTGCCGGGGCTGCTCCATGGTGGCCGACCAGGTGGCCCACGTCGCCCACCTGAACGCCCGTGACACCACTCTCGTCTTCGTCTCGCGCGCCCCTCAGGCGGACATCGCGCGATTGGAGGCGCGAATGGGTTGGGAGATACCGTGGTTCAGCCTCACGGACAGCTTCGACGCTGACTTCGGCGTGGACGAGTGGCACGGCACGAACGTGTTCTACCGCGACGGCGACTGCGTATTCCGCACCTACTTCATCAACAACCGCGGCGATGAACAGATGGGGGGCACCTGGAATTACCTCGACATCACGCCGCTGGGTCGGCAAGAGGTCTGGGAGGACTCGCCCGAGGGCTATCCTCAGACTCCAACCTACAAGTGGTGGAACTGGCACGACAGCTACGTCGCAGAGGCACCGCCCGACAAGAAGTGGGTCGAGGTGTCGGACGCCGGAGAGGCGGCGTTCCGGAACCAACATACAAACGCGAAGCCGTGAACCAGCCCTGTTCCGGCGTGCAGACCCCACTGGCGGCGACGGCCGTTCCGAGGGGTCTGCGATCGACCGTAGAGAAAGGCGATCGCCTTAGACGTTGCGCAAACTGTCAACATCAGTCTTCTGCTGGATTACAGACCCCTCCGACGAGCCCGGTATTCGCGCAGTGTTAGAGCGGTGATCTTGCTCGAGCAGCAGGTCAACAGATGAAAGCCTGATCACTCTGCCATGCCCGAAGATGGCACGCTGTTGAACTGCGCGCTGGATTCGTTGTTTCCCGAGTTCAAATGCGAGAGCTAGTTGCCTCGCGCTCGTATCTGCAGCGCCGAGCTCTTCGCAAATTACTTTAACCGGTAGCGCAAACGAGCAGTATCCCCAGCCGAAGCCGAAGGCCGAAAACAATATTGTCGAGCTGCCCACGAGAATTGGACGAGAGATATCGATGTGCGGCTGGTCCACGGGCCCCCCTCTTCAACCAGAACAATTTCGACAGTGCACTGCAACGGTGGCTAGATAGGAGCGCTTTTGACTGGCAATCTCCAAAGTGCGATTTCAAAGGACGCCCTTCCACGATTCAGCAGCTTACTGCGGCGCGTCACGCTGCGCCCCTCCCAGCACGAGGGGGCGTGCAAACCCGGTAGGCATACCGTCGTCGCGCCGTTCGTCAAGACGAACATACGCCGACAGTCGGCCCCGCACGCCTTCAATTTGCGCCCTTTGCCGAAATCCGATAGTGCTTCCGATTTTGGCTTTCTACCTTCCGCGTATCGGAGCGAGACTGCGGCTTCCCGCGGCGGCAGTTGTACGAGTCCGATGGCCCAGGCCGAGCCAGGCGCCGCGATGCAGCATCGCGGTAAGCCCAGGCCTGCAGACAGTGACATCCGGGACGGAGCGCATATGGATACTAAACACCAGTTGAAAACAGCGGCCGACGGCGACGTTGGCCTGCTCCACAAGATGGGGTACGCCCAGGAACTATCGCGGCGCATGAACGGATTCTCGAATTTCGCCGTTTCCTTTTCCGTGATCTGCATTCTGTCGGGTGGTATCACGGCGTTCCAGATGGGATTTTCAGCGGCGGGCGGCGCTTCCATCGGATTGGGCTGGCCGTTGGGGTCAATATTTGCACTGATCGTCGCTGTCTCCATGTCGCAGATCGCTTCCGCGTATCCGACTGCGGGCGGCCTTTACCACTGGGGATCGATTCTCGGCGGAAAATGGTGGGGCTGGGTGACCGCCTGGATCAATCTGATTGGGCTCATTTTCGTCATCGCTGCGATCAATTTCGGCACCTACGATCCATTCTTCAAGACACTGATTGCGCCGATGTTCGGCGTCAATCCCGACAGCCTCAACTGGTGGCATCAAACCGCGTTTCTGACGCTGATTACAGTTTCGCAAGCGTTCCTGAATGCACGCGGAATCCGGATAGCCAGCAAAATCACCGACCTTGCCGGCTATCTCATCTTCATTGTCACGATCGTTCTGGTTGCCGCGCTTCTGTATTACTCGTCCGTCCCGTTTGATCTTCACCGCCTGTTCAGCTTCACCAACTTCACGGGCGCTGTTGGCAGCGCCTGGCCAAAGCAGGCGACTCCCCTCGCGTTTCTTTCCGGACTGCTGCTCGTGACTTACACGATCACCGGATTCGATGCCTCCGCCCACACCTCGGAGGAGACGCACGATGCAGCTCGCAACGTGCCGCGCGGCATCATCGGGTCGGTGTTCTGGTCAGCCGTGTTCGGTTACGTCATGGTCTGCGCTTTCGTTCTCGTGATGCCTGATCTGACTGCCGCAATGAAACAGGGAACGGGTTTCTTTAGCGCGATCCTCGCGCCGATTCCGCCCGCACTCAGGGTCGGTCTCGAACTGGCGATGTTCTTCATCAACTACGTCTGCGGGCTCGCCGCAATCATGTCCACGTCGCGCATGGTATATGCGTTCGCACGCGATGGCGGACTGCCAGGTTCGAAGTACCTGCGCAAGGTGAACGAGCAGCATCGCACGCCTGGCGCAGCGATCTGGACGTGCGCGGTGCTCGCTATCGTCGTGACGCTCTATGGCGACGCGTTCTCGGTCCTGAGCGCAGGCAGTGCGGTGTTTCTTTACATTTCCTACGCGATGCCCATTGCGTCCGGCATGCTCGCGGAGGGCCGCACATGGAACGAGAAAGGTCCGTTTCAGCTCGGCATCTGGTCGAAGCCGTGTGCGTTGCTCGCGCTGGTCGGCGCGTGTGTGCTGGCCTACGTCGGCATCCAGGCGCCGAATGAGAAGGTGCTCTATGTGTTGGTGGGATTCGTGGCGGCGCTCACGGTGATCTGGTACGGCTTCGGTGTTCGTAAGAGTTTCAGGGGACCGCCCGTTCTCGGTTCGCAAGTCAATCTCGACCGTATCCGTCAAATCGAGGCGGGCGTCGATCAGTCCGTTTAAGAACCCCAAGCCCACCAGGAGCAAGCATGACTCAAACGAACCATGGCGGCCGCCTTGCAGGGAAGGTCGCGATCGTGAGCGGCGGTGCCGGCGGCTGCGGTGCGGCGGCGTCGACGCTGTTCGCTGCCGAGGGTGCCCGCGTGGTGATTATCGACCGCGACGGCGATGCGGCCGAAACGCTCGCGGCACGGCTGCGCGATGACGGCAAAAGCGCGCTCGGCCTGCAAGCCGACGTGTCGCGGCAAGCGGACGTACAGAAAGCAGTGGCTGCGGCACGGGCGCAGTTTGGAAACGCCGACGTCCTGTTCAACCATGCCGGTACGCTCATCGTGAAGCCCTTCCTCGAGATTGACGAGACGGAATGGGACTGGCTGATGAGCGTTAACGTCAAAAGCATGTTCCTGATGACGAAGGCGGTATTGCCACAGATGCTGGAAAAGGGCCGAGGCAGCATCATCTGTACATCTTCGATTTCCGCCGTCCTTGCGACGCCGGGCGAAGTGCTGTACGACACCACCAAAGGCGCGTGCCACATGTTTGCGCGCGCCATCGCGGTCGAGTACCGCGACAGGGGAATCCGTTGCAACGCAATCGCGCCGGGCTTCATCCGGACACCGCACGGTATGCGCGAACTGAAGGAGCTTCAGGCGATGGGAGTGGACGCAACGGAAGCAGCGATATCTGCACAGCAAGGACGCTTGTGCGATCCATCGGAAGTCGCGGCGGCAGCACTCTTTCTCGCGTCCGACGATGCGAGCTTTGTCAACGGCACGCATCTGTTCGTCGACAATTGTTTTTCGGCGGTATAGGCGCTGCAATCGGGCTCGGTGACCCGATCGGATGCGAGCGAAAGTGCGCCGCCTGAGGAGGAATAATTTTCGGGCATGAGGCTGTGTACAATTAAAAGCACACGGCGGCACTTTCGAACGACCATGACAGCGCATGCTCAGCCGACCACAGGAGATGTCACGGATGCCTCGCATGCGCAGGCCGTGTCGTATAGCGCGTATCGAGACGTAGACGAACAGGCGAGGGCGTTCGACGGCTGGTCCGCAACCTATACGCAGATATCGGGCGGGGTATTCCATGGCACACTGTCGACCGTTTCGCTAGCCGGCGTTCGCCTTCTGGTCGAAGAACTCGACAAGGTGATCTATCAGCAAGGCGCCATCGCGCCCGATCGGCTGGTGATTGCCGTGCCACTCGAGCTGGAAGGGCACGCGAGACTGTGCGGCGAAAAGAGCGGGCGCGACAGTCTTCATGTGTTTTCCAGTGTGCCGCAGTTCGAGTTCTATTCGCCTGCCCGGCACACTCTGGTTAACGTCGAAATCCAATTGCAATGCCTTGCGTCGGAGCAGACCAGTCTCGTCGCGGCTTCGCTGCGCGCCAAAGCGCTGGCGCCCGTGATTCCCCTCGACGCCGACGTCGCCCAAAACCTGCGCGGTCTGCTTCGCGTCGCGATGGCCGCGAGCACGCGATCGTTGCAGGCCCGCCCGGTCGACGCCGAGGAACGGGAACGCCTGCTGGAGCGCACCATCCTGTATGCGATCTCGGAGACGCTTGCCGTTTATCCCGATACGGTGGGTGCGGGCCGTGAGCGCGATGTGAGGCAATGGATACTGGTAAAAGCGGTTGAGGAAAAGCTGCACGACGCTGCGACATGTCCGCTTTCGATTGCCGAACTCTGCGTGGAACTGGGCGTCAGCAGACGAACGGTGCAGTACGCCTTCAATGAAGCACTCGACCTGAACCCGGTCGCCTATCTGCGAGCGGTTCGTCTGAACCACGTCAGGCGGGAACTGCGATTGGGGCTTTCCGTGACCAACGCGGCGACGAAATGGGGATTCCTTCACCTGGGCAGTTTCGCAAGCGACTATCGCCGCATGTTCGGCGAGTTACCGTCGGCGACGGTCAGGCGCTTTGCGTCGTAAGGGCCTGGAGACGCACCAGGCCCGCTAACGGGTGTTCGGAACACTCGCGTTCAGCGCGCTGGACAAGGCGCTCGAGACGGCGATTCTCTGCGCGAGTCCATTATGGGCTGATTGCCTTCACGACGGCTTTGTGACCGGCAGCGACCTCTCCGAAGACGCTGCTTTTAGGGGCAATCATAGTCAATCCCTTGCCGCCGCAAAGTGGCCGATTGCCACCTCCGCGGAGATATACCCCTCCACCCTATATGGAATCCGATTTTGAAATATACTCCCCCATGGTATAGGGAGGGTAATCATGGGTCACACCGTTCGCGAGAAGCAGAAGCTGCTGAACAGAGTCCGTCGAATCAAGGGGCAGGTTGAGGCCATCGAGCGTGCGCTTGAGGAAGAGCGCGGATGCAACGACGTCCTTCAGCAAATCACGAGCTGCCGGGGCGCGATGAACGGTCTGCTGGCGGTGGTGCTTGAGGACCACATCCGCACCCATCTGGTCGACGTGGACGCAGCCGACGACAAGCACGACGGTAGTGCGACGGAGCAGTTAATCGAAGTGGTCCACAGCTACTTCAAGTAGAGGCGTAGATGAGCGATTTTGAAAACACCGCTTTTGGAGCGGGGCACGATCACATCTTTCTGGGCAATGCCCACGAAAGCAACGAGCGCAAGACATGGGCAGTAATTGCGCTGTGCAGCGCGATGATGCTGATTGAAATCGTCGGCGGCAGCCTGTTCGGGTCGCTTGCGCTGGTCGCCGATGGCCTCCATATGTCGACGCACGCCGGTGCGATGCTGATTGCGGCGCTGGCCTATACCTATGCGCGCAAGCACGCTACCGATTCACGTTTTGTATTCGGCACCGGCAAACTCGGCGACCTGGCGGGATTCTCCAGTGCCATCGTGCTGGCAATGATTGCGTTGCTGATTGGCTACGAAGCGATATCGCGGTTCCTCTCGCCTGTGCCCATCCATTTCGGTGAAGCGATTCCAATCGCCGTGGTCGGCCTGCTCGTGAACATCGCCAGTGTCTGGTTGTTGAGCGGCGACCATCATGGCCACAGTCACGGACACAGCCACGGCCATGGTCATGGTCATAGCCACGGCCATGACGAGCACGCTCACGAGGACGAGGTCCAACGCATATTCGCGCCGTCCGGTGTATTCGCAGTGTCCATCTTTGAAGATGGCGTGCCTCCGGTTTTTCGCATCACGCCTGAAGCCGCAAATTCGAAGCTGAATGCGCAAGCCGTCTCAGTCACGACGATACGGCCTGATGGTACGCGGCAATCGTTCGCGTTTGATGACCGGGGCGGTTACTTCGAGTCGAAAGAAGACATTCCTGAACCGCACGCGTTCAGGGCCATCGTCGGGTTGCCTGATGGCGAGCATGAAGTCGAATTCGAAGAGCACGAGCACGGCCATGACGATGTTCACGAAGCCACTACCCGGGACCACAACATCCGGTCGGCCTACATCCACGTGATGGCAGACGCAGCAGTCTCGGTGCTCGCCATCATTGGGTTGTTGCTGGCACGCACGTTTGGCTGGCTCTGGATGGACCCGCTCGCAGGTGTCATCGGCGCGCTGGTGATTGCGAACTGGTCCTACGGTCTGATGCGCGACACAGGGCGAATTCTGCTCGACATGAACCCCGACCGGAAGATGGCTGACAACGTCCGTCACGTGATTGAAGGCAACGGTGACAAGGTGCTCGACCTTCACGTGTGGCGCCTTGGACCGGGTCACATGAGCGCGGTGGTATCGGTTGCGACCAATGAATCGCAGCGTAACCCGAGCTTCTATCATTCGGCTCTCAAGCGCTTCAAGGGACTCTCGCATGTGACGGTCGAGGTGAATCCCACCGGCGCGGCGACTTGAGTAATGGCAGTCGACTCGCCGTGTATCAACGTGTGTCGAATTGATGGCAAATCGGGTTTGTGCGTGGGATGCTTTCGAACGCGGGAGGAAATTCGCGGCTGGAAGACGATGATCGACCACCGGCGTCATCAGGTCATCAACGACCGGCCGCGTCGAGAGGCGAAGGTGCAGCGGGAATCGCAGCGACTATTGACCTGCGACGAATTCGCAAATGGGCATCCTGACGGCTCGGGTTGAGGTGGCCTGTTTCAAGTTGTCCTCCGCAGCACACTTTGATACCAGGTGGGGGCTCTGTTAACCACGTCCTATCGAGCGCCGGCATTTGCGGCGCTCTTCGTTTCCGCAGCCGCGGATAACGAGTACCCGAGTCAAAGATAGGCAGACACATGGCCGTCGCGCGCCGCTGTCTCGTCGTTTAGACCCGGGCGGCTCAATTGGCCTCAGCAGACTGCGACAGCCATCCCTTACGGGACCTGACAGCAGTATGGGTCTTTTTTTTCTGCATGCCATGGCTGTTGCCGATGCTTTCGTGCGTCCGCATTGAGTGGAAACCAACGTTACGGCAAAGCGCACGCGGGACTGGCCAGTGAGCTTGTATCACTCGGCGGTGCTCAGGCGGCCATAGCCTCACTGACATTGTTCGGCCACGCCAGCTAGTCTTTTCAAGGGACGACGCTTTTTCCGAGGTGGAATCCAGCCTAAAGTGTGGCGCTTCAACCTGACATCAGCGTCATCATGCAAATCGATACACCTACGGCTCCAGCATCCGTGGAAGGAAGTTCAACGTCGGCGGGTCAATGGCTATCCGTCATTGCGGTCGCCGTGAGCGCGTTCGCGTTCGTGACGGCCGAGTTTTTGCCTGTCGGCTTATTGCCGCAAATCGCACACGACCTTGGCGTGTCAACGGGTGTCGCAGGTCTTATGGTCACCACGCCTGGCGTCATGGCCGCAATATTCGCACCGACGCTCATAGTCAGCGCTGGCCGCATGGACCGCCGCTACGTTTTTCTGCTTCTCACCGCGGTGCTCCTGATTGCGAACCTTGTGTGTGCAGTCGCACCGGGCCTTTCGGTCATGCTTGCAGGACGGGCATTGCTCGGCGCTGCTTTGGGTGGCTTCTGGACCTTGGCGACCGCGGCTGCCCCGCGACTTGTGCAAGCAAAGGATGCTGCTAAAGCGACCGCTACCATTCTGACCGGCGTTACCTGTGCAACCGTTATCGGCGTGCCGCTCGGGACGTTTATCGCGTCGTTTGCCTCCTGGCGTCTGGCTTTCGCTGCCACTGCGGGCTTGGTGTCGCTCGCCCTGCTGGCGCAAACGTTCCTGGTGCCTTCGTTGCCGTCGGCATCGGCGTTGCGTCTCGCCGATTTCAAGACGCTACTTGGCCGGTCTCACACAAGGCTGAGCATGATGATGGTCGCGCTCGTCTTTGGAGCGCATTTCTCGACCTACACGTACATTGCTCCGCTACTTGAGCACGACTTCTCGTTGAGTGCCATCACGCTGTTGCTTTTCGGATTTGGCCTTATCGGCTTCTTCTCTAATGCGCTGACGTCAATGGTGGTCTCGGACCATCTCAAGAAGTCTGTCGCCGCGATGGTACTGCTGCTGCTGGGCGCGATGTCTTCGATGTTGCTGCTTGAACATTCGACCATCGGCGAGACTGCGGGGATGCTGCTTTGGGGAATCGCGTTCGGAGCGCTCCCGCTTTGCTTTAGCGTATGGATTCAGCGCGGCACGACAGACTTGCCCGAAGCGGGGTCGGCCATGTTCGTCAGCATTATTCAGGTGGCGATTGCCGTGGGTTCGGCAGTGGGGGGCACCATTGTCGACCGCGCGGGAGTTCACGCTGACTTTACGCTGGGACTTGGACTTGGACTTGGACTCGGACTGCTAGGGAAGCGCCGTGCAATGG
>NZ_CYGX02000053.1 GCF_900019265.1 Paraburkholderia ribeironis | reverse complement strand
TGACAAAGCCCGGCGCGTGGCCAGGCTTTGAGGGGGACTTTGTCAGCAGTCTGAAAAGCCGCGTCGTCGCGCGGCTTTTCATTCATTCGCAGCAGGAGCCGCAACAGCAGCGGCAGCAGGCACTCACATCGCCTTCTTGAACGGCGCGCCCGAGTGTTCGCGCAGTTCGTTGAACACGATCTTCGGCCAGGCCTTTTGCGCGACTTCGATCTCGGAGACATGCGAGGCCAGGTACGTCGGCGCGTCGGACGCATCGAGCGCAATCCGCGCCGCGTACGAATCAGTGAAGCGGCGCAGTTCGCCCGAATCGTCGCACGTCACCCAGCGCGACATCCGGTAACGCGCCGGCGCCATCCGCACGTCGACCTTGTATTCGGTGGACAGGCGATGCGACACCACCTCGAACTGCAGTTGCCCAACCGCGCCGAGTATCGTCAGGCCGCCGCCTTCCGGACGGAACACCTGAATCGCGCCTTCCTCGCCGAGCTGCTTGAGCGCCTCGCCGAGCTGCTTCGCGCGCATCGGATCGACCACTTCGACGGTCTGGAAAATTTCCGGCGCGAAGAACGGCAAGCCGACGAACTGCAACTGCTCGCCTTCGGTCAGCGTATCGCCGAGACTCAGCGTGCCGTGATTCGGAATACCGATGATGTCGCCCGGATACGCTTCGCTCACGGTCTCGCGACGTTGCGACAGGAACGTCACCACATTGTTGGCGCGGAAGGTCTTGTTCGAACGCGTGACCTTCACGGCCATGCCGCGCTCGAAGCGCCCCGAGCACACGCGAATGAACGCCACGCGGTCGCGGTGCGCCAGATCCATGTTCGCCTGCACCTTGAACACGACGCCGGTGAACTTCGGCTCGTCCGGCAGCACCGGACGCTGCACGGTCATGCGCATCGACGGCGGCGGCGCGAGATCGACCAGCGCATCGAGAATTTCCTTCACGCCGAAGTTGTTGATCGCCGAACCGAACAGCACCGGCGACTGCTGGCCGGCCAGGAACTGTTCGCGATCGAACTCGGGCGTCGCCCCGCTGATCAGATCGATCTCTTCTTTCGCGCGCACCCAGCTGTGGCCGAAACGGCGCTCGCCTTCGGCGTCGCCGAGCGCCTGCAGCGTTTCCACCGCGCCGCCCGCCGTATCCTGGCCGGCGCGGAACACGCGAACCTGATCGCGCTGGACGTCGTAGACGCCCTGGAATTCCTTGCCCATGCCGATCGGCCAGGTGAACGGCACGGCGGCGACGCCCAGGTGCTGCTCGATCTCGTCGAGCAGTTCGAGCGGCTCGCGCACTTCACGGTCGAGCTTGTTGATGAAGGTGACGATCGGTGTCTTGCGGCTGCGGCAGACTTCGAGCAGCTTCAGCGTTTGCGCTTCGACACCGTTTGCGCCGTCGATCACCATCACGGCGGCGTCGACCGCCGTCAGCACGCGGTAGGTGTCTTCGGAGAAGTCTTCGTGACCCGGCGTGTCGAGCAGGTTGATGACGGCGTCGCCGTACTCGAACTGCATCACCGAACTCGCGACCGAAATGCCGCGCTGCTTTTCGATTTCCATCCAGTCGGACGTCGCGTAGCGATTGCTCTTACGGCCCTTCACGGTACCCGCGATCTGGATCGCGCCCGAGAACAGCAGCAGCTTTTCGGTGAGCGTGGTTTTACCCGCGTCCGGGTGGGAAATAACCGCGAACGTGCGGCGGCGTTTGAGTTCGGAGACTGACATCAGGTCGGGCGATCACGGATAGGGGTTCGGGCGGTTCCCGGCGGCGCGTGGCTGCCGGTATGCCGCGCCTTGCGCGGCGGCGTCGGGCTGCGGAAATCGGGCTGGAGCCCGCATCGACTGGCAGCCTCGCCGCGTCGGAAACAGGTCACGAACAAACGTATGACAGTACGGGAATCGCCAGCGCAGAACAGCGCAGGGAACGAATGATACACGTCTGGCGCAATGGCCGGGGGAAAGGGCCAGCCGCGAGGGTCGGCGCAAGGGCGGTGACGGTTCGCAGTCAGCGGCGGTTCTGTCGCGCGCACGGTGTGCGGCGTGTGGTGCGAACGCAAAGGTGAGTGTTTTCGGGACCGGCAATGTCGATTGTCGACGCACGCCAAAAGGTGAAGATACCGAAGCATGGTTCACGCACCCACGATGCGACGTTCAGTTACACGTTGAACGGCGCGTAACGGGCGACAAAGCTCTCAACGATTGCGGAAGCGCTCCTTCGCAATCCCTGGAAACGCCCGACAGCAAAGGCTGGCGCGGGTTTTCGGCAGGGCCCTTGAAAGCACAACGGCCAGCAGCGCCCATCACGCGCGGCGGTGCGTCACGTGACAAAGCCTGGCTCACCGAAGCAACGACAGCTGACCTGGATCGCGTCGCGAAACCAATGCCCCGCGCCCAAGCTGAAGTCAAAGGTGAGCGTTTTCGGGACCGCTGTAATGGTGCGAGATAAATCGCGCACTACATCACTTCAGAACAATTCGCCGCTTGACGACACCGCGAAGCAGTTGCGAAGCGTCACACGAAAACGCGCTCCGATCACGCGCATTACCCGTCGATCAGAAAACGCTCGCGATTCTTGCCGGCAAGCCAACTGGGCGAGCGCCCGCGCCCGCTCCAGGTCTCGCCGGTTTTCGGGTTGCGATACTTGGGGACCGACGCCGCGGCCGTCTTGCGCGCCGGCTTGCGCGGGCTCGTGAAGCCGAGTTCTTCAGCGGTCAGATCGTATTCGGCGATTTTCTGCCTGATGTCGGCGATCGCTTGCGCGATTTCCTTTTCGCGGGCGACCGCGACTTCCTTGTGGAGTTTTTCGAGTTGGGCGGTTAACTGCTTATACGTAGCCATGGCGGGTGCTCCCATCGATTAGGCGAATTGCAGTGCGCACACTATCAGACGAAAAAAGTGCCGGGTAGACAGTCCGCCATCGCGCGCCGTCCTGGGCGGCCGAGCCGGTCGTCGCCGCCCGCGCACTCAATCGTCAATCGCATCGTACACGCGCCGTTCGAAGTCGACCGACATCGGAAACGGTTCGATCGACCGCCGCTGGATCAGCATCAGACCGATCAGGTTTTCGACCGGGTCGGCGAACCAGCTGGTGCCGTACGCGCCCGGCCAGCCGAATGAACCCATCGAGCGATAGCCGAGCGGCAACTGCTGCGCCGGGTCGTCGACGATCGACACGCCGAGGCCGAAGCCTTGCCCTGCCCATAGCACCTGTCCGAAAGCGGGCAGGCGCCGCTGGTCGCGCGTCAGAAAATTGCAGCGCATCAGATCGACGGAGCGATGCGACAGCAACCGCGTCGCGCCGACGCGTCCGCGTCCGAGCAGCAGCTGCGCGAATTGCAGATAGTCCTGCGCCGTCGACACGAGGCCGCCGCCGCCGCTCTGGAAGCGGTTTGGGTTCGCCCAGCGGCTCGTCGCAGGATGATCTTCGATCACGCGCCGCCGCGTGCCCGGTTCGATTCCATACGCGGTCGCGAGGCGCGCCAGCTGCGCGTCGGGCACCCAGAACGCGGTATCGCGCATGCCGAGCGGCTCGAAGATCCGCGTGCGGAAAAACTCGCCGAGCGGCATGCCGCTCACGCGTTCGATCAAGACCCCGAGCACATCGGTGGCGATACCGTAGTGCCAGCGCGAGCCCGGCTGGAACATCAACGGCAGCCGCGCGATGCGGGCAAGCCATGCGCCGGTGTCCGCGTGCGCCTCGAAACCGTTGAAAGCGGCCGCGTACGCTTCGGCCAACGGCCCGGTCGCGGTGAAGTGGTAAGCAAAGCCCGCGCGATGCGTCAGCAGATCGAGCACGGTGAGCGGCGCTTTGACCGGGTCGGTGTCATCGAGCGATCCGGCAGGCTCGCGCAGCACGCGCGGTGCGGCCAGCTCCGGCAACCACCGCGAAATCGGCGTGTCGAGCGCGAGACGGTCTTCCTCGATCAGCATGAGGATCGCGGCGCTAGTCACCGGCTTGGTCATCGACGCGATGCGAAACAGCGTGGCGCGCTCCATCGGCAGCTGCGCGGCTTCATCGCGCAAACCGAGCGGCTCGAAGTAGCCGATTTCGCCGCGTCGCCACACCAGCGACACCACCCCCGCCACTTCGCCGCGCTCAACATAGCCTTGCATGGCGTTGGTCAACGCCTTCAAACGAGTCGCGCAAAGTCCTGCTGGTTGCATCTGTGCCCCGGGTCAGTGGAAAGAAAGATGGGTCCGCTCACGGCCGGACAAGCGTGCCCGACGCGTTGCCGTCGCGCTGCAAAGCGGTGCCTGCAAAGCGCATGGCCGACCTAAGGGTACACGACGGCCTTCCCGGGCCGCTAACATTAGTCTTTCTGCCGTCCTTCGAGCGCCGACAATGCGGCCTCCAGCCGTTTGACCCGATTGGCTTGCGCCGGCATCCGGACCGCGCCGGAAACCGAATCGATACGGTTGCGCCAATAGGACAAAGGAATGCGGTCTGCAGCGGAGATACGCAAAATAACGTGTTCCAGATGCTCAATATCTTTTTCGAGCTGATGATGATTCATTGCTTTCCCCGAGATTCTATTGAAATAATTTCAGAGCAAAGTTCGAAACATGGAACGGGTCGCGGCCAGCACGGCATGCTTTATCCATTACGGGAAATTCTTGTCTACTGCCGACCAGTCAGAAAAAATACCGAAAAAACCGCTCAGCTGGTTAATTCGCGAACCGCGGAAGGAGAATACTGCCGCCAAAGCCGGCGTTCCGTTAGCTTCCGCACCGACTTCGCTTATCTCGAAAACGGGGATCAAGGATATTTAGAGTCAGCGGAAAACGCAATAACTCAAAGCCGACCGCATAACCATGCCCGTAAAAAACCATTTTGCATACAGCCCATGACCGGATGCACATTAGGCGCACATATTTATGACAGCCGTGTGCTTATCGCAGTGAAGCTGGCGCGCTGAACGCGGAAATCCGCCGGAGCGTCGATCTAATGGGATCACCTCTACAAACGAAAACACCGGCGCTCTTTTCAAAGCAGCGGGCCGAAGGAAAGGATGCTGTCTGTCGTGCTAATCGCGCCAGCCTGGCACTGGCGTCGGTTTATTTCGCCCGGCAGGCGTAGATCAGGCTGAGTGTGCCGCTTGCGCTGGATTGGCGTACGACATCGTACGCGCCACCGCAGCTTGCGCTGGCCTGCTGCGAGCAGGAGTCGGAGCCGACCGGGCATTGAACCAGCGTGGTGGCGCGGCCATCGGAAAGAAACAACGGCGCGCTGCTGCTGCAACCGCTCAGCACGGCGAGGGCGCCGACCGCCAGCGTGGCGCAGACCGGATGTGCGAAGGAGGAAAGATTGCGTTTCATTTGATGCCCCGATCACGTCTTGTTTTTTGATCTCACGATTGTGCCACGCGGCTATTGCATTGCGTCACAAGGGCCCGCGAGACATTTCAGACGTCGATGCCGTATGCCGCGATCTTCTTGTAGAGCGTCGCGCGACCCATGCCGATCTGGTTCGCCGTGTCGATTACGCGCCCGCCGTTGGCGCGCAGCGCATCGCTCAGAAAGCGCTTCTCGAACGCAGCCATTGCGTCGCTCCACGACACCGGTTCCGGCACGTCCAACCTGGGCTCCGGTGCGCGCGCCTGCGGGACTGCGTCCGTGAGGCGAGGACGTGGGCCGCCCGCCTGCCCGGAGCCGATGAACGGCGCCAGCGCCCGCGCGTCGATCCGCTCGCTGTCGGAGAGCATCACGGCCCGCTCGAGCGTGTTGCGCAGCTCGCGCACGTTGCCTGGCCACTCGTAGGCGCACAGCAGCCGCAGCGCATCGTCCTGCAATTCGAAGTGACTGCCGCCGCGCGTTTGCGTGGACAGGTCCTCGAGCATCGCGTAGGCCAGCGCCTCGATGTCGGACGCGCGCTCGCGCAACGCGGGCGCGTGGATCGTCAGCACGTTCAGCCGATAGAACAGGTCCGCACGAAAGCGCCCCGCCGCAACCAGCGCGGGCAGATCGGCCGAGGTCGCGGCGATGATCCGCACGTCGGCGCGCACGATCCGGTTCGAGCCGAGCGGCTCGAACTCCTTGTCCTGCAGCACCCGCAGCAGCTTGCCCTGCAAAGGCAGCGGCATATCGCCGATTTCATCGAGAAACAGCGTGCCGCCGTTCGCCAGCTCGAACTTGCCGACCCGCCCCTTGCGATCCGCTCCAGTGTAAGCACCGGGCGCGGCGCCGAAAAATTCGACTTCGAGCAGCGCATCGGGAATGGCCGCCACGTTGACGGTCACGAGCGGCTGATTCGCCCGCGCCGAGCCGCCGTGGATCGCATGCGCGAGCAACTCCTTGCCGGTGCCCGTTTCGCCCAGCAGCAACACTGGCGATTCGAGCTGCGCCGCGCGGCGCGCCTGGCGCTTCACTTCGAGACTGGCCGCGCTCGTGCCGACGAAACTGCCGAATGTATAGCGGGCGCGGCGCGCCTGCGCGAGCGACTGACGCGTCGCGATCAGCTCTTCCTGGACACGCGAATAGTGGGAAAAGAGCGGCGTCAGCGCCTTCAGTTCATCGAACAGCGCGAAGCCCACCGCGCCGATCGTCGCCCCGGCGTCGTCCTTGAGCGGCAGGCGCGTCACGACGAGCGGCTCGCGGTCCGTCTCCATGATGTCGAGCAGAATCGGCTTGCCAGTGTGCACGACCTCGCGCATCAGGCTGTTGGGGATCACGGCTTCGCAATCGCGGCCGATCGCCTGTTGCGGGTCCGAAAAACCGAACCGCGCCGCATAACGCTTGTTGATCCAGACGACACGCGCATCGGCATCGACGATGAAGGTGCCTTCGCTGAAATTCTCGAACGTGCGGAACAGCGAGTCCATTGCCCGGCGCAGTACATCGCCGTAGGTGGCGGGCACGCCCGCCCAGTCGTTCATCATCCTTTCGCAGTCTCCGGCTATCGTTTTAATGGTGCTGTCTCAATTTGGAGACAAGCTTATCTCATTGAAGAGATCGCCAGCAAGCCTGATGCATAAGGGTTTGACCTCGGTCCGGCTTAGCTTCGGCTGATTTACGTCCCGTTTTGGAGACGTTTGGGTACAATCGGCCGCATCACGTTTTCCGTCCTGGCCCGCGCCACAACGCGCTGGCGGTGGCAATGGGCGTGGCACGGAACCTGCATTCGGCCGGCACTGTGCCGTCGCTCTATCGGGACGGCGTACATGTAGAACAACCAAGCTTTGGAGACTCAATGTCCTTTGTCATCGTCCTCGCCGCGCTGGCATTTCTGATGTTTGCCGCGTATCGCGGCTACAGCGTCATTCTGTTCGCGCCCATCGCCGCACTCGCCGCAGTGCTGGCGACCGAGCCGGCCGCTGTCGCGCCGGTTTTCACCAGCATCTTCATGGACAAGATGGTCGGCTTCGTGAAGCTGTACTTTCCGGTCTTCCTGCTCGGCGCCGTGTTCGGTAAGGTGATCGAACTGTCCGGTTTCTCGGAGTCGATCGTGGCGGCCGCGATCCGCTATATCGGCCGCTCGCGCGCCAATGCGGTGATCGTCGCGGTGTGTGCGCTGCTCACGTATGGCGGCGTCTCGCTGTTCGTGGTGGTGTTCGCGGTCTATCCGTTCGCCGCCGAACTGTACCGCCAGAGCAATATTCCGAAGCGTCTGATGCCCGGCGCGATCGCACTTGGCGCGTTCTCGTTCACGATGGATTCGCTGCCCGGCACGCCGCAGATCCAGAACATCATCCCGACCACTTTCTTCAAGACAACCTCGTGGGCTGCGCCCACACTCGGCGTGATCGGCTCGCTGTTCATCGTCGTGGTTGGCCTGTCGTACCTGGAATGGCGCCGCCGCGCCGCGATGGCGACCGGCGAAGGCTATGGCACGGATCTCGTCAACGAGCCGGAGCGCGTCGAATCGAAGCAACTGCCGCATCCAGTGTTGGCGGTTGCGCCGCTGGTGCTGGTGGGCGTGGCGAACTTCCTGCTGACCCGCTGGATTCCGACCTGGTACGGCACGTCTTTCACCATCACGCCGGACATCCTGCCGGGCCTGCACGCGCCGGTCGAAACCACGGTCAAGAGCGTGGTCGCGATCTGGGCGGTGCAAGGCGCGTTGCTGCTCGGCATTGTGATGGTCGTGCTGACGGCGTTCAGCCGCGTAAGTGCGCGCTTCGCGGTCGGGACCAAGGCGGCGGTGGCGGGCGCGCTGCTGGCGTCGTTGAACACCGCGTCGGAATACGGCTTTGGCGGCGTGGTCGCGGCGCTGCCCGGCTTCCTGGTGGTGAGCAACGCGCTGAAGAGTATTCCCAATCCGCTCGTCAACGCGGCGGTGTCGGTCAGCACGCTCGCGGGTATCACGGGCTCGGCGTCGGGCGGCATGAGCATCGCGCTTGCGGCCATGTCCGACGTGTTCATCAAGGGCGCCGAAGCCGCACATATTCCGATGGAAGTGCTGCACCGCGTGGTCGCGATGGCCAGCGGCGGCATGGACACGCTGCCGCACAACGGCGCCGTGATCACGCTGCTGGCGGTCACCGGCTTGACGCATCGCCAGTCATATCGCGACATTTTCGCGGTCACGGTGATCAAGACGTTGGCGGTGTTCTTCGTGATCACGGTTTTTTACGTGACCGGATTGGTTTGACGGCGGCGCCGTTCGCGCGGCGCCTGCCTGAGCCTCCGTCTCGGGCGCCCGCGCGGCTCGCCATCGGGAGTTTTGATCGGTTAGCGTAGCCGTTTCGACAATCGGAACGCGCGGCCGCCAACCCATGAGCTCAACTCCCGTTTTCTGGATGATCCCGAACGCCCCGACGCCCGTCGGGCCGTTCTCCCATGCCACTGAAGCCGACGGCTGGGTATTCGTCACCGGCCAGATGCCAACCTCGCCCACCGACGATAGCGCGCCGCTGCCGGACGGCGTCGTCGCCCAAACCCAGCGTGTGATGGACAATCTGCTGCTGGTCCTGCAAGGTCTCGGCCTGGGATTGCAGCACGTGGTTGCCGCGCGCATCTTTCTGACCGAGTTCAAGCGCGACTATGCGTCGATGAACGCCACCTACCGCGCTTACTTCCCCTCCGACGCGCTGCCTGCGCGGACCTGCATCGGCGTCACCGCGCTCGCGCGGGACGCGCTGGTCGAGATCGACTTCATCGCGAAGCGGCCGGGTTGATCCTGACCCGCGGCATCTTTTGACGCCGGCGCCCACCGTATCGATGCAACCCTGCGTTAACGGCCCGGCGCAGCATAAACCTGAGTGGTTTACTGGGAGACCCTAAAGCAGACGGGGTTAATGCCGTTATTCCTTGCAATCGAGTAAGCAACGCGCCAGCTCGCGTCAGCATCAGCAAGGAAAGTCATGCGCAACAACCAGCCTGTCACTGGGCAAGAGTACGAATTCCCGTCGTCACACATGCTTGTTTCCGCGACCGATCTGAGCGGCCGCATCCAGTACTGCAATCCCGCCTTCGCCGCCGTGTCGGGCTTTACGCGCGACGAACTGATCGGCCAGCCGCACAATCTGATCCGTCATCCGGACATGCCGCGCGAAGCCTTCGCGGACCTGTGGACGACGATCCGCGAGGGTCGCCCGTGGACCGCCCTCGTCAAGAACCGCCGCAAGAATGGCGATCATTACTGGGTTCGCGCCAACGTCACACCGGTGGTCGAGAAAGGTGCGATGGTCGGCTATCTCAGCGTGCGCGTGAAACCGGAACGCGACGCGGTGCGCGCCGCCGAAGCCTTATATGCGCGGATGCGCACGGGCCAGTCGCGCGGCGTGCGGTTGCGCGGGGGCGCGCTGGTGCGCACCGGCCTGCGCGGACGCCTCGAGACGTTGATGCGCCTGCCGGTCGCGACGCGTGCGGCGGCAGGCTATGCGCTCACGCCGCTGGCCTTGCTGCTGACCGGCTTCGCCGCGTGGCAAGGCACGCCGCCCGCGCCGTTCTGGATTGCGTTCGGCGTCGCCACGGCGATCAGCGTCGTGTCGTGGCGAGTACTGACGCGCCAGCTCGGCGCGCCGATCGACCACATGTCGGGCTTCGCGACCCGCCTCGCCGCGGGCGATCTGACCGCCGATCTGGAGATCGCGCGTCACGACGATCTCGGCGACGTGCTGCAGGCACTGAATCAGTTGAAGGCGAATCTGGCGGCCATCGTCTACGACGTGCGCGCGCAGATCACCGGCATGCTCGACAACGCGTGCGAAATTTCCAGCGGCAATGTCAATCTCGCACGGCGCACCGAGTTGCAGGCGGCCTCGCTCGAAGAAACCGCCGCCACCATGGACGAGCTGACCACCACCGTGCAAGCCAACGCCGATGCCAGCGGGCGCGCGCTCGATCTGGCGCGGGAAGCGCAGGCGGCGGCCGCAGTCGGCGGCAAGATCGCGGGCCAGGTCGAGCAGACCATGGCCGGCATCACCGCAGCGTCGCGGCGCATCGCCGACATTACCGGCGTGATCGACGGCATCGCGTTCCAGACCAACATTCTTGCGCTAAACGCGGCGGTCGAAGCGGCGCGCGCCGGCGAAGCGGGCCGCTCGTTCGCGGTGGTCGCGAGCGAGGTGCGGATGCTGGCGCAACGTTGCGCGGCGTCGTCGAAGGAAATCAAATCGGTGATCGAGGCAAGTGCGACCGAAGTCGCAGCCGGCACGGAACTGGTTGCACGCACCACGTCGCAGATGCGCGCGATCGACGAAGCAGTGGGCCGCGTGTCGTCGATCATCGTCGAGGTGGCGAACGCGAGCAGCGAACAGGCAGAAGGGATTCGCCAGGTCAATCAGGCGGTCTCGCATCTGGACGGCGCCACCCAGCAGAACGCGGCGCTGGTCGAGCAGGCCGCAGCCACCGCGCAACGTCTCGCGGAGCAAGCCGATGTGCTCGACGAGGCGGTGCGTCTGTTCACGGTCGCCGAAGCCGCGCCCGCGCAGCGTGCAGCGAGCCGGACGCGGCGGGCTCTCGCACCCGCCGCGGCGGACCATGTCGCGCCCGGCTTGACGAGCTCGGGCGCGCAGCACCATCGGGCACGCGCACACGACATCGAGCCGGCAGAAACGACATTGATCTGATAGATCGGCATTACTCCCATCTCGACAGCGCATTATTGAAACACGACCATAGCGCCGTCAGTGCCCACAGTTGCACGGGCAGGCTGACCTGAGTAACAACGGCGTTTAACGGCCCGTCTTTCTTCAGACGGGCTATTTTTTTGCGCACCGGATTGGTGGTCGACGATCGTCGAAGTCGTGCGCGCGAGCCGCATCAAGCTGCGCGTCCTTAACCGGGCCGTGCGTCAGCCGTGTGACACCGGGCAAAACGGTTGCACCGCCACGGCGCACGAAAAATGCGGTTGTCGCCGCGAGGAGTCGCGTTACACTGATTGCCATGCCTGGACACTACGGCGCGTGACCAGCATGTGACAGACGGCGCGCCATCCTGCCCGTACAATGGCTCGTTCAACAACGGAACAAGGACAACCTCGATGCGCATTACCGGGTCCTCCGGGTCAATGGCCCTGCTCACCGAATACGACGACGCAACGGCGCGCGAACTCCGCACGCTGCGCCTCGAATCGACAGAAGACGGCAAAGGCATTCTTCTGATCGAGGTCGATGAGCGCAAGCCGGGCATACACCGCGAAGTGCGCTACGAAATCACGCCTGCGGAGCTGATTGCCGCGATTCGCGCGCATGGCGCCGAACTGCCGGGCGAACAGCATAATCACCGTCAATGAAATGACGCTTGCGGTATCGCGCTCTCGCGTGAATGCCGCGTGCTTTGTCTGCTTTACCGCCGTGAGTCAATTGCGATCGCGCGATATGCCCGGCACGTGCAGCGCGCCTGATTCGCGCGCCCGCATGCGACGCGGGTTCGATCGTTTTCTCTTTTATTCCGCGCATGTCAGTAGTGCGCGCTTTGAGCGATTCAGCGCGCCGCATTAGCGCGTTCAGCACCTCAATATCGGGTAAATCTTCAGGCAGTTGCACGCTTTGAAAATGCGTCCATAATTCCTGAATTCTCCCGCTTTTCTTTCCAGCGCCGCACCCGAAAGGGTGGCGGAAGTAAGCCGATGCTACATGATCTCGTCGAGCAATATGGGCCGGCGCTCGTCTTCGCCAACGTGCTGGCCGCCTCGCTTGGGCTGCCCGTGCCGGCGATGCCGTCGCTGGTGCTGTTCGGCGCGATGGCAGCGATGCATCCCGGCTCGATCGGTACGCAATTGCTGCCCGTGCTGGTCCTGTCGATATTCGCCACGCTGATCGGCGATAGTGCGTGGTATCTCGCCGGTCGCATCTATGGTGGCAATACGCTGAAAACGATTTGCCGCCTCTCACTGTCGCGTGACACCTGCGTGAAAAAGACCGAGCGCTTTTTCGGTCGCTGGGGCGTGCGTGTGCTGGGCATCGCCAAGTTCGTTCCTGGCCTGTCGATCGTATCGATCCCGATGGCCGGCGCGATGGGCACGCGCTACCGCACGTTCCTCACCTACGACGGCATCGGCGCCGCGTTGTGGTCCGGCACGGGCCTGATCATCGGCGCGTTGTTCGCGCGGCAGATCGACATGCTGTTTGCGATCGCTGGGCGCCTCGGCCGCACGGCGGCACTCGTCGCCGTCGCGCTGCTGGTGATGTACGCGGCTTATCGGTGGATCCGGCGCCGTCAGCTGATTTCGAAGCTGGCGTCCGCGCGCATCGAAGTCGACGAACTCGCGAAGCTATTCGCAGCGGACAAAACGCCGGTGCTGTTCGATATCCGTTCGCGGGAAAAGCGCAAGCTCGACCCGTTCGTGATTCCGGGCTCGCAATTCGCCGACGAGCGGCAACTCGACCAGATCATCGCGACCTATCCGCACGATCAGAAGCTGGTGATCTACTGTTCGTGCCCGAATGAAGTTTCCGCGGCATGGATGGCCAAGCAGTTGAACGAAGCCGGCTTCTCCGACGTGCTGCCGTTGCGCGGCGGCATGGAAGCCTGGCGCGACTCGGGCAAGCCGGTCGAGGCGCTGCCCGACATGCCACCGCCGGAAGTGGCGGTCGACCATATCGCGCCGAAGGCCATCTAGCACGGCAGCACACCCGCATCAGCGCGCGTGCGCGCCGTGCCGCTTCGCCTCCCGTTCGATCCGTCAATGAACACCGAAGGAGCGGTTCAATGCTTTCGACTCAGGAAGTCTCGACTCAGGACGCCGAAGGACAACAGGCAGTCGTCGCCGACGCGCCGTTTTCGTCGCTCTCGACGCGCATGCATCAAATGTTTCCCACGCTCACCTGCGAGGAAATTGGCCGGCTGCGCCGGTTCGGCGAGATTGGTCACTGGAAGGCCGGCGAGCTGATGTTCGAGACCGGCCATACCGGTCCCGGCATGTTCGTGGTGCTCGAAGGGCGCGTGAAGATTTATCAGCGCGATGGCATCGGGCGCGAAGTCTTGATCGGCGAGCATGGCGCCGGGCATTTTCTTGCCGAGGTCGGGCAATTGTCGGAGCGGCCCGCACTGGTGAACGGCATGGCGCTCACTGCCGTGGAGGCGCTGCTGATTCCGCCCGAGAAGCTGCGTGCGTTGATCGTCGCCGAAGCCGAGCTGGGCGAACGCATCATGCGCGCGCTGATTCTACGGCGCGTGTCGCTGATCGAAAAGGGCGCGGGCGGGCCGATCCTGGTCGGCAATAGCAGCGACGCGCAGCTCGTGATGCTGCAAGGCTTCCTGTCGCGCAACGGCCATCCTCATTCGGTGATCGACGAACGCGACGAAGATGCGCTGCGTCTGATCGAGCAGTTCGCCGCGCAGCGCGAGGACATGCCGCTCGTAATCTGCCCGGACGGCAGGGTGCTGCGTCATCCGAGCATGCCGGAACTCGCCACCTGCCTCGGCCTGCTGCCCGATCTCGATGATTCATATGTCTATGACGTCGCGATCGTCGGCGCGGGGCCGGCGGGTCTCGCCAGTGCGGTGTACGCGGCGTCCGAAGGGCTGTCGGTGATCGTGCTCGACAGCCGCGCGCCCGGCGGCCAGGCGGGCGCCAGCTCACGGATCGAAAACTACCTCGGCTTTCCGACCGGCATCTCCGGCCAGGCGCTGGCGGGCCGCGCGTTCGTGCAGGCGCAGAAGTTCGGCGCGCGTGTCGCGATTCCGGTCCACGTCAAGGCGCTGCATTGCGCGGCGTCGCCGTATCGGCTGGAACTGAAGTGCGGCGGCCACATCACCGCCCGCACGATCGTGATCGCGAGCGGCGCGGTCTATCGGCGGCCCGCGCTCGAAGGACTCGACCGCTTCGACGGACGCGGCGTTTACTATTGGGCGTCGCCGGTCGAAGCCAAGCTGTGCAAGCGCCAGGAAATCGTGCTGGTGGGCGGCGGCAATTCGGCCGGCCAGGCGATCGTCTATCTGGCGACGCATGCGGCCAAGGTTCATGTATTGATCCGCCGTAGCGGCTTTGAAGCGACCATGTCGCGCTATCTGATCGACCGGATCCGCTCGCTGCCGAATGTGTTCGTGCATCCGAATTCGGAGATCGGCCGGCTCGAAGCCGACGAAAGCGGACTGGCATCGGTCGGCCTGAAGCAGCCGCTGCCCGACGGCGTCGATCATTTCGACACGCGGCATCTGTTCCTCTTCACGGGCGCCGATCCGAATACCGACTGGCTGCGCACGTGCGGCGTGCGGCTCGACGCGAAGGGCTTCGTGCTGACCGGCATCGGCGCAGGCGGTACGGCCGCCGCCTGCGATCTCGCCACGACGGTCGAGGGCGTGTACGCGATCGGCGACGCACGCGCGGGGTCGACGAAACGGGTGGCGGCGGCAGTCGGCGAAGGCGCGGCCGTGGTCGCGCAGATTCACCAGCTGCTGGCGGTTTCCGCAGCGGAAGCGGTCGCGCTGGGCGCCTGACGGTTCGCCGGGCTTTCGCATTGGCGTTGGTCGAAGGCGGGCGGGTAACCTGCGGTTACATGCGCCTGCAACTCGTTGCACCTGCATTGCTTTCTGTCCCGTAAGATGATTGTCAGCCATTCGACAACGAATGGCCGATATTTCATGGGATTGGAGTAAGCGCTAAAGCGCTAACTCCAATCGACCGCCTTGCATGGGATTGGAGTAAGCGCTAAAGCGCTAACTCCAATCGACAGGAGACAAGCATGCTCAAACGCGCGATCGTATTCGCCACCTTCGGCCTTACCACCACCTGCGCATCGACAGCCGCTCTCGCGCGGGTCGACGTCGGTGTGTTCTTCAATGCGCCGGGACCGGTGTACGCCGTGCCTCCGCCGGTGGTCTACGCACCGCCGCCGCCAGTCGTCTATGCGCCGGCACCGGTCTATGGCTACGGCTATCGGGGCGACTATTATCGCGGCCGCGACTGGCATCATGACCACGGCCGGCATCGCGGCTGGGAGCGGCATCATGGGCGTGACTGGTAGCATGGCTAGTGGTGTGGATGGCAGGTCTCGCAGGCGTTGCGCGCACGCCGGTTCATGCGCCGCTGTCACGCCGTAGTCACGCCGCAATAGCGGCGGCAGATCGCGGCCGCGCCGCACGCCCGCTCTCATTGCAGTCACCTACCGACGGACCCCCGCGTGAAGACTCTGCCGCTCTCCGCAGCCCGTACCCTGCATCTGACCGCGCAGGGTTTGCTGTCGCCGCCGCGGCGCAAGGCCGTCAAGGCCGATGTGCTCGATACGATCCGCCGCATGGCGCAACTGCAGATCGACACGATCCACGTGGTCGCACGCAGTCCTTATCTCGTGCTGTTCAGCCGCCTCGGCGCCTATCCGCAGCAGTGGCTCGACGAACATCTCGCCGAAGGCAAGCTGTTCGAGTACTGGTCGCATGAAGCCTGTTTCGTGCCGACCGAAGACTACGGCTTGCTGCGCCATCGCATGCTCGACCCGAGCGGCATGGGCTGGAAATACGCAGCCGAATGGCACCAGAAGCATCGCAAGGACATCGACGCGCTGCTCGCGCATATTCGCGCGACGGGCCCGGTGCGCTCGGCGGATTTCGTCCGCGAGGCGGGCACGAGCAATGGCTGGTGGGACTGGAAGCCCGAGAAGCGTCACCTCGAAGTGCTGTTCGCGCTGGGGCAACTGATGGTGGCTGAGCGCCGCAATTTCCAGCGCGTCTACGACCTGACCGAGCGAGTGTTGCCGAACTGGAACGATGCACGCGATTTACCGCCGGCCCACACAGTCACCACCGAAGTGCTGCGCCGCACCTGCCGCGCACTCGGCATCGCACGCGCCGATTGGGTCGCCGACTACTACCGGCTGCCGCGCCGCGCCTATGGTGACGAATTGCATGCGCTCGCCGACGCGGGCGAACTGATCCCCGTGCACGTGGAAGGCTGGAAACAGGACACGTTCGTCCATCGCGACTTTGCGTCGTTGCTCGACGACGCTGCGAGCGGCAAGCTCGCGTCGACCGCCACGACAGTGCTGTCGCCATTCGATCCGGTGGTGTGGGATCGCAAGCGCGCCACCGCACTATTCGGCTTCGATTATGCGATCGAATGCTATACGCCCGCGGCGAAGCGCCAGTACGGCTACTTCGTGTTGCCGCTGCTCAGCCGGGGCCGTCTGGTCGGCCGCGTGGATGCGAAAGCGCATCGGGCGCAGCGCGTGTTCGAACTGAAGTCGCTGCATATCGAGCCGGGTGTGCGTCCGAGCGCCCGGCTTGCCGACGATCTGCGCCGCGCGCTGCAACGTTGCGCCGATTGGCACGGCACGCCGCAATTGGCCATCACGTCCGCGCCAGCAGATTGGCGTGCTGCATTAAGCACCGTCGACGACGCAGACGCGTGACGACATCGCGCGAACCCGCGCTCATCGCGCTCAATGCGGTGCCGCTCGCGCGGCAGCGGTGCGCGAGCGCTTCAGCGATCCAGCTTCGCGCGCAATTCGCGAGCGGCTTCCAGCAGCCCTTCGTAACCTGAACGCGCGTGCTCCGGCAGATCGGGATCGCCAACCAGCGCGCCCAGCGTTTCGATCAGGCTGTACAGAATGCCCTTCGCTGCGCCCGATGCGATGCCGCCGGACGATACCTGCTGATTGACGTGACTGAGCGCTTCATCGAGGTGTTCCAGCTCGGGCCGGTCGCCCGTGGGCGGCTTTGGCGAAACGTCTTGCGTCATGATGAAACGTCGCTCCTGTTGATGCATCAGTGAACAAGCCATTCTTCACTTCGTTATATACCGATCGTGGGCCGCCGTCTATTCGTGTTCGGCGCGAACGCGATCCACGTTAAGGGGTCCATCGATACATCAGGATTTTTGCACGTGCGTCATCTTCCAGCAGGACCACGTACTCGCCATTGTCGCGCCGCACCGCGCTGATGCCGAGATACACGTCGACCCAGCCGCTCGTGTTGCCGACGCTCGCGCCTGGCGTCATGTAGCCAACCGCCTGGCCCGTGCGTGCGTCGTATACGTCCACCTTCGCCGTGTACAACTCCGCAACGAAGATATAGTGGCCCGCCACCGCCACCCCCACTGTGGTGATTTGCGGATTGCTCTGGGTATTCCAGGGCAGCGAGATCGCGTACTGCTGCGTCGGCGTGCCGGAGCTCCAGTTGTCGTAGCGTGCGAGCACCGGACCCGCTTCCTTCCAGTGCGTCGCGTCCCACGGAATCGCGCTCGTGAAACCGGATACGTACATCGTGTCGGTCGATGCGATGTAGACGATTCGCGCCAGCCGCGTGAACGGTTGCGGCATCGCGAACATCTTCGAACTGGCGTACGTGTAGATCGGATTGCCAGCGGAGTCGAGCCCTTGCAACGGCATCTCGCGGATACCACTCAGCGGCGTGGCGAGCCACACGTTGCCCGGCGCATCGACCCACCAGAAGCCGTTGCCGACCGTGCTGCCCGTCGCGGGATTGCTGCTGATCTCGCTCGCGTCGACGGTGCCATTGCCATTGCTGTCGCGCCACAGCCATTCGCCATAGGTCGGCTGCGCCGCGGGCCACGTGCCCGGCAGCGGATTCTGCGCGAGCAGGCCGGACGGAATCGCCACCTCGCCATGCGCCGCGTCGAAGCGATAGATGTTCAGATAATGCGCGCCCGGATCGAGCGTATAGAGAAACGGCTGACCGTTGATTCTGCGCACCATCGGTTCGCCGCGCACACCGCGCGGCTGGTGGAACGCGGGGTCGTCGGGATAATCGAAACGGTCGAGCGTGAAGGCCGTATATGACCATTCGTGGCCGACCGGCTGGCTGTAATCGAGCGTGAATCGCTTCGAGCCCGTATAGACCGAATTGGGCGTGGCCGGATCGAACGCGGCGCTATCGACGAACATCAGTCCGTACAGCCGCCAGTTGACAGTACGCGAGCCAAACACATAACTTTCGAGCACCGCGCCCTGTCCGACCGATGCCGAGCCCAGTGCGCGCGGCCCTTCACCATTCTGCGCGACATACAGATTGCCCGCCGTATCCACACCGATCCCGGTGATGCCGTTGAAACGCGCGTCGCCCGGCACGCCCTTGATTGAGTGGAAGATGCCGTTGCGTGTGCCGATCGCCGTGCCGGCCTGCGGTCGACCGTTGGCGTCCTTGTTGAATACGAGAATCTGCTGCGACGGCCCGTTGTCGGCGACGAGGAGCTGCCCTGTCGGCGTGACCGCGATATCGGCCGGTACCGTGCCGGCGGGCAAGGTCAACGCGCTGGCAAGCGCGGTTCCGTCAGCGGCATAGTGCAGAATAGTTAGGTTTCCCGATGAAATGCCGCTCATCACCCACAGCGTCGAATCGGTATCCACTGCAATGCGTCCCGGCGATGTCACGGTCCACGAGCGCAACGGCTGCATCGACACGGCGTCGAACACAGCGATCCGGTTGCCGTAGGTGTCGGCCACATACAGTTCGCGATCGGTGGCGGAGATCCCGCGAACGCTCGCGTCGGTTCCCGTCGGCACCGCTTCGAGCGACAGAAAGCTGTTCTTCGTCGCGTTGGCGCTGTTGCCGATGCCGCCGCTGAACGGCGCGCCGGTCGCCAGATTCGTCAGCGTGCGGCGCGTGATGCCGTACCAGGTCTGATTGGCCGGCGGATAGTCCGCGCCGACCAGCGCGTTGCTCTTGTTGCCGATCGACATCGCCGCATACAGGTACGTGTGATTCACCGCGACCGCATCGCCGCCGGCGGCGCCCCAGCCATGCGTCGAGCCGGCTACCGCGAGTTTGTCGCCCGCGCGATAGGCCGCGATTTCGCTGCCGCTCTCGTCCCACGGCGCATTGGTATAGACGGTGCCGTCGGCGCCAACGCTAATCGCCTGAATATCCTGCTGCATCCATTTGCCATCGCCAAACCCAAAACTATTGCCAATCCAGGACGTGGTGTAAGTGAGTTGTGATTGCGCAGACGCATTCAGCGGAACGAGACTATGGATTAAAACCACAGCCACGCCCAGGCGAGAGAAAAGTTTCACGACGGT
Source organism: Paraburkholderia ribeironis (assembly GCF_900019265.1). GTDB lineage: Bacteria > Pseudomonadota > Gammaproteobacteria > Burkholderiales > Burkholderiaceae > Paraburkholderia > Paraburkholderia ribeironis. The sequence continues at coordinate 48,185 of NZ_CYGX02000053.1, read as the reverse complement.
CATTCCTTGCGAGGCGTGAAACGCGCACGGTCAGCGGTTCCGGCGCGCTTTCGCACGTACGCGCAATGGTCAGCTAGCGCGCATATGTGAATGTTGACGTTTTATGCTCGCATAGAAAAAGCGGAAATTTATTGATAAAAAATTCGCAATACGCGTTATTCGAATTAAATAATTCGACGCGCATATAATTAGGCTGAATTGGAATGCTATTGGATTCTTACGCGTATGCATTCAGCACAGCGCTGCGTGTGTCGACGGCGCTTACGCGAGTGGCGGGATGCGAATGGGAAAAGCATGCGAGCACGGCAAGCGGCTCGGGTGAGGTGGATGGCCTTCGCTTCACGACGAAGCGAAGTGAAGCGAAGGCCTGCGCGCTGCGCTACCGCTTAGGCAACAGCCGCTTCCGCCGCCGCAACGGCGGGCGACACGATCGCCTGGCCTGTCTGCCGGCGCGAACGCCCGGAGCTCAGATAGTCCGCGATCGAGTCCTGCGTGACTTCGCCGATATAGCGGCCGTCGCTATCCAGCACCGGCATCCATGACGAGTTGAACTGGTACATCTTCGACAGCACGATGCGCAGATGTTCGTCGGCGTTGGCCGTCGCCTTGAACGCGGTGAGATGGTCGCCGCACACGCCCTGAGCCGCACGCGCCGCGCGGCGCGTCACGTAGCCGAGCGCCTGCTGGTTGTCGTCGACGATGGTCAGATAGCGATTGTCGCTGTCGTCCATCATCTGGAATGCGCGCGCCACCGGCATGTCGGCGCGCGCAGTGTCCGGTTGCGTGGCGGCGTCGCCGGCTTTCACCAGCAGCAGGCGCTTGAGCGTGCTGTCCTGACCGACGAACGCACCGACGAACTCATCGCGCGGATGCGCGAGCAGCGTATCCGGATGATCGTATTGCACGAGTTGACCACGACGGAACACCGCAACACGGTCGCCAAGCTTGATCGCCTCGTCGATGTCGTGGCTCACCATGATCACCGTCTTGTTCAATTGACGCTGCATCTGGAAGAACTCGTTCTGGATCGACTCGCGATTGATCGGGTCGACCGCGCCGAACGGCTCGTCCATCAGCAACACCGGCGGATCGGCGGCCAATGCGCGAATCACGCCGATCCGCTGTTGCTGCCCGCCCGACAGTTCACGCGGGTAGCGCTTCAGATATAGCTTCGGATCGAGCGCCACCATCGACATCAATTCCGTGGCCCGTTCGCGGCAGCGCTTCTTGTCCCAGCCGAGCAGACGCGGTACGACCGTGATGTTCTCCTCGATCGTCATGTTCGGGAACAGACCGATCTGCTGGATCACATAGCCGATGTGCCGCCGCAGTTCGACTTCGTTCAGGCCCGAAGTATCCTCGCCGTTGATCAGCACGCGGCCCGAGGTCGGCGCGATCAGGCGGTTGATCATCTTCAGCGTGGTGGTCTTGCCACAGCCCGACGGCCCGAGAAACACGCAGATCTCTCCGGCGCCAACCGTCAGGCTCACCGAGTCGACCGCGCGTACCTGCTGGCCGTCCTTCTGCGCAAACGTCTTGGTCAGTTTGTCGAGTTCGATCATGTCTTTTGCACTCCTTTCGGTGTCAGCAGGCGTTGCAGCGCCTGCAGCATCAGGTCGGCGACGATTGCGAGCAGGCTCACCAGCACCGCGCCAACCAACAGTTTCATCATGTTGCTCTGGCCAATTGCGCGGACGATCAGCGTGCCGAGGCCGCCCGCGCCGATCACCGCGGCGATCGTCATCACGCCGATATTCATCACCACGGCCGTACGCACGCCGCCCAGAATGACCGGCACGGCGAGCGGCAAGTCGACCAGACGCAGCCGTTGCCAGACGGTCATGCCGATGCCGATGCCGGCTTCCTTGATGCCGGTATCCACGTTGCGCAGCGCGAGGCAGGTGTTGCGCATGATCGGCAGCAGCGAATAGAGGAACACGGCGGTGATCGCCGGCACCGCACCGATCCCCTGGCCGAAGCGCGAGAACACCGGGATCATCAGACCGAACAGCGCGATCGACGGCAAGGTCAGCACCACGGTCGCGATGCTCAGCAACGGCGTGGCAAGCCACTGATGACGATTGATCAGGATTCCCAATGGAACGCCCACGATGATCGCGCAGCCCACCGCGACGCCGACCAGCCACACGTGTTGCACGGTCAGTTGCAGCAGTTCGGGCCAGTTGGCCGATAGATAGTCGAATACAGTCATATAAAAGGTCTCCGCTCAGGGCAGCTTGTGCGTGCGCAGGAATTGCGCGGCGACTTCCCGCACCGGCTTGCCGTCGATGTCGACCTGCTTGTTCATCTCCAGCATGGTGTCGTTATTCAGCGCGTCGGAGAGCGCGTCGAGCTGCGTCGCGAGTTGGGGGTTCCGGTCGAGTATCGCTTTGCGCACGACCGGCGTGGCGTTGTACGCGGGGAAGTAGTGACGGTCGTCTTCGAGCGGCACGATGTTGAAGCCCTTCACGCGGCCATCCGTCGTGTAGATCAGACCGATCAGCACCTGATTGTTATGCAACGCGGTGTAGACGAGGCCCGGGTCCATCTGACGCGTTTCGGCACGGCTGAAATCCATGCCATACGCGGCTTCCAGCGGCTTCAAACCGTCCGGACGATTGGCGAACTCCGCATCCATCGCGAACACGTGCTTCTTGTTCGGCTCCGCCGCGAGCTTCGCGGCGAGTTGCGAGATCGTGTGGATGCCGGTTTGCTGCGCAACCTGCTGCGGCAAGCCGAGCGCGTACGTGTTGTTGAGCGGCGATGCATCGAGCCAGACGAGGCCACGCTTCGCATCGAGCGCTTTCACGCGTTCATACATCGTCTTCGGATCGAGCTTCTCGGTGATCTTGTTGTAGACAATTGCGGCGGTGCCGGTGTATTCCCACACCACGTCGATCTGACCGTTCTCCTGCGCGCTGCGCAACAGCGTGCTGCCAAGTCCCGTGCGCACGTCAATCGTGTAGCCCTTCGAGCTCAGGTATTGCGAGGTGATCTCGGCGAGAACGTACTGCTCGGTGAAATTTTTTCCGCCGAGCACGAGCGTCGCCGCGCTCGCATGCAAGCTCGTGACGAGCAGTGTGCCGGCCGCGATCCAGCGGCTGCGTTTGAACAGATTCATCATGCCGCCACCCCGCGACGTGCCAGCAGGTAGCGGCTGCCGGCCGAAACGATGCCGTCCAGCACCAGCGCGAGAATCGCTGTCGCCGCCGCGCCGAGCAGAAGTTGTTGCTGATTGTTCAGGTAGATGCCGGGGAAAATCAGCGTGCCGAGACTGTCCGCGCCGATCAGATACGCGAGCGGCGCGCTGCCCACGTTGATCGCGAGCGCCGTGCGCACGCCGCCGATGATGATCGGCATCGCGTTGGGCAACTCGACGCGCGTGAGCGATTGCCAGCCTGTCATGCCGATTCCGCGCGCCGCTTCGCGCAGCGCGGGCGAGACGTTTTTCATGCCTTCGTACGCGTTGCGCGTGATCGGCAGCAGCGACGCGAGGAACAGCGCGACGAGCGCCGGAATGTCGCCGATGCCGAAGATGCCGAGCGCGATCGCAAGCACTGCTAATGACGGAATCGTGTTGCCGATGTTGAAGATCTGCATGAAGCGTTCGGCGTGATGCGCGAACGATGGCCGGCTCAGCAATACGCCGGCGGGAATGCCGACCAGCAACGCGCAGGCCATCGAATAGCCGACTAGAAGCAAGTGCCGCTTCGTGTAGTAGACGAGATCGGGCGCGTACTGCTGCAATGCGCCGGGGTCGATCGCGCGGCACAGCAACGCGACGACAATGCCGATGGCGACAAGACTGCCAATCAGTCTGGCAGAACGATGAATCATGAAGATGCGCCTCCTTGTTCGAGCGACGCGCGCCAATGGCTACGCCGCACAGGCGTCGTGACGACGCTGCGAATGGGAAGTTCGGGACGCGGCAGGTGCCGCGAGGTGAACCGAGTGGTGCCGGACGGGTGTTGTTTGCCCGGCACGAGGGTAACGGGCGATGCGTTGCTCGAACCCTCGGTGGCTTGCCAGTCAGCAAACTGGCGCCAGATCCATCGATGATGTGGACAGCGGTGTTGGATCGCTTGTCCGGCAGGGCTTTGGGGCCCCTTGGGAAACCGGTTTTTCACCGGCGGCGGGAGGAATGCAATGTGCTGCCAGTTTGCATCCAACCCCTTCTAACTTAGCCTATTTGGCTGCGATTTCGCGGTTAGTGAGCGAGCGATTATACGGGCGTCGGGTGGGTTCGTCTACCCACGTGGTTAATTCATGAGCAGTTCCGGCGGCCTGGTTGTTCGAGAACGGCTCCCGCAAAGACTCACCGGTCGCGGTCTTGCTATGTTCTGGACTTCCCGAAAACGCTCACCTTAAGCTTGCCAAAAGCGGCCGCTGCAGCGGCCGCGCACGCAAGGCTACGATTTGCAAACGCGTGGCGTGGCATGCATTGGCGAAGCCGCAGCGAAGCCATGCGTCACGAGCCCGCCTCGGCGCGCCGCGCAAAAATGCGCCGCGTCAAATCGAACGCCACGAGATTGCCGGCCACCACCAGCAACAGCCCGAGCACTGCCAGCGCGGACCATCGATACCCTTCGAACACGGTCGACACCGCCAGCGCCACGATCGGAAACAGCACCGTGCAGTAAGCGGCCCGTTCGGGGCCCATGCGTCCGACCAGCATCAGATATGCCGTAAAGCCGACCACTGAGCCGAACACCGCGAGATAGGCAAGCGCGCCGAGATAACGCACGGACGGCTCGACCGCGAAAGACATGCCGGCCAGCGCGCTGCCCAGCGTCAGGATGCTGGCGCCTATCAACATCGCCCAGCTGTTGGTGGCAAACGGATGCAAGCCCATGGATTGCATGCGGCTAGACAGCAAATTGCCCGCCGAAAAACACAAGGTCCCGAGAAACGCGACCGCGAGACCCAGCCATGCCGCGTGATCGCCCAGGTGTCCCGCCATCTGCTGAACGAACAGACAGACGATGCCGACGAGCCCCAGCAACGCGCCGGCAATGGCGGTCGGTTGCAGCGGCCGGCCCATGAAGAGGCGTCCGTTGATGGAGTTCAGCAGCGGCGCGGTGGAGAACACCACTGCGACGAGGCCGCTCGGCACGACCTGTTCGGCGTAGTAGAAGCACAGAAAGTTGACGCAGAAAAGCGTCACGCCTTGCGCGGCCAGCAGGCGCCACGCGGCGCGCGGCGGCCAGATCGGCCGGCGCATGATGCGCAGCAACGCGAACAGCAATAACGCGGCGATCCAGAACCGCCATGCAATCGATACCGGCGGCGGCACGGTGCCGAGTTGCCATTTGATCGCGATCCACGTGGTGCCCCAGATCAGAACGGTGGTGGCATAAAGCAAAAGATTCATGGTCGAACCTGCGGCAGGGAATACGGATACTTGACTATGCGACAGCGAAGCCCGTCGCACTTGTCCAGGATTGCGCACTTTTTCGTGTCGACGAGCCATCGCACAGCGCTCGCCGTATACTGACGCTCATTCCGTCACACCAAGCATTGCGCCCGTTTTCCGTGAACGCCAGTCCACCCGCCCCCGTGATGCCCGCTACCGGAACGCCGTTCGGCCTTCAGTCGGTCTGTCATACGCTGAGCAGCGCCAACGCGAATCTGGACCGCTTCGCGTGGCTCGGCGATGGTCTCGCCATCGCCCTCTGGACGCGCAACACGAAGGAAGCGGAGACCGTTTACGAGCGGCCCGGCCATCACACGTTGTCGTGCTATCTGGATGGCGGCTATCGCACCGAGCGCCAAAAAATGCCGGGCCACTATGGCGCGCCGTCGCGGCTTTGCGCGCTGCCTGGCGAACACGAGTCACGCTGGTGGGTGCGCGGCTACATGCATTTCATGCATCTGTATTTCCTGCCCGAGCACTTCACGCAGCGCGCCGTTCAGGAACTCGACCGCGAGCCGCGCGAACTGACGCTCGCCGATCGCACCTATTTCGAAGACGCCCGCATCGCCAGCTTGTGCCAATCGCTCGTCAACGAAGATTGGCAACAGCCCGATGGTCTGCTGCGCACCAACGAAACCGCGCACGAGGTGCTGAGTCTGCTGCTGCATGCGCAAGGCGTGCGTCGCGCCGGCGCATCGCTCAAAGGCGGCTTGTCGGTGGCGACGCGCCGCCGGCTGCGCGACTACATCGAAAGCCATCTCGCGCAGACGCTCACGCTTGGTGAGCTCGCCGGCGTCGCGGCGTTGTCGGAGTTTCATCTCGCGCGGATGTTCCATACGTCGTTCGGATTGCCGCCCGCCGCGTGGATCGCGCAGCGCCGGCTCGGACGCGCCCGCACGCTGTTGCGCACCACCGCGCTGCCGCTCGCGCAAGTCGCCGAGCAATGCGGCTATGCGAACGCCAGCCATTTCAGCCACCGCTTTCGCGAGAGTGTCGGCGTGGCGCCGACCGCGTATCGGCAGGCCGTGGGCGGCTGAGCGTGGGGAGCGCCAGGCGTACTGCGCGTTATTGCAACGCCATCGCCAGCACGCGCGCCACGTGGATCGCCTCAACACCCGCGCCATCGTGAATCTGGTGCCGGCAACTCGTGCCGTCGGCAACCATCAGCGTGTTGCCGTCGATCTTGCGCACCGCCGGCAGCAGCGATAGTTCCGCCATCGCCTGCGAAGTCGCGTAGTGTTCGGCTTCATAGCCGAAGCTGCCGGCCATGCCGCAACAGGACGACTCCACCGTCGACACCTTCAGCCCGGGAATCCATTTGAGCACGGTCTGCACGGGCGTAAACGCGTCGAACGCTTTCTGATGACAATGACCATGCACGAGCGCCTCTTGCGTCGCCAACGGCTTCAACGCGAGTTGCAAGCGGCCGGCCTGTTCCTCGCGCACCAGAAACTCCTCGAATAGAAACGCTTGCTGCGAAAGCCGTCGCGCTTCCTCGCCGAAGCCATAGTGCAGGAACTCGTCGCGCAACGACAGCAGACACGACGGCTCCAGCCCAACCACCGGCACGCCACGCTCCACGAACGGCCTGAACAGATCGAGCATGCGCCGCGCTTCCTGCTTCGCTTCATCGACCAGGCCCGCGGCGAGGAACGTGCGGCCGCAACATACGGGCCGCTCGCCGTCGCGCTTGTTGAAGTGCACCGTGTAGCCCGCAGCCTCCAGCACTTGCTGCGCGGCGCGTGCGTTGTCGGGCTCAATGTTGTCGTTGAAGGTGTCGACGAACAGCAGCACCTCTTTCAGCGCGCCGCTTTCTGCCCGGCTTCCCGCCACGCTTGCGGCCGCATTGCCCGCCGCATTGCCCGCAATCGCGCCCGACAGGAACGACTTCCTGAAGCGCGGCAAATGCCGCTGCGGCGCGAATCCCACGGTCCGCTTGAGCCACGCCGATAACACCGGCACGTTGTCGACCAACTCAATCAGCCCCGCGACGCGACTCGCCGGCGCGGCATAGCGCGGCATGAAGGCCACCAGCCGGTCACGCAGGCGCAGCCCGTGCCGCTTGACGCGCGCTGCGCGCGCCTCGATCTTGAACTTCGCCATGTCGACGCCGGTCGGGCAATCGCGCTTGCAGCCCTTGCACGACACGCACAGATCGAGCGCGTCCTTGACGTCGTCGCTCGCGAGGCCGGCTTCGCCGAGTTGACCCGACACCGCAAGACGCAACGTGTTCGCCCGTCCTCGCGTGACGTGCTGCTCGTCCTTCGTGACGCGATAGCTCGGGCACATCGTGCCTGCGTCGAACTTGCGGCAGTGGCCGTTGTTGTTGCACATCTCGACGGCCTTCGCGAGACCGCCGGACAGATCGTTGCCGGTGCCCGGCAAGGACTCCTCGCCCGTCAGCGGATCGCGTTCGACATTCCACGCCGACCAGTCGAGCGCCGTGTCGATCCGCTGCTCGCGGTAGCCTGGTGCAAAGCGGAAGTTGCGCGCGTCGTCCATCTTCGGCGGACGCACGATCTTGTCGGGGTTGAAGCGGTTATCCGGATCGAACAGCGCCTTGATTTCACTGAACGCCTGATTCAGCCTCGGCCCGTATTGCCAGGCCACCCATTCGCCACGGCACAGGCCGTCGCCATGCTCGCCCGAATAGGCCCCCTTGTACTCGCGCACGAGTGCCGCCGCTTCGTTGGCGATTGCGCGCATCTTCGCCGCGCCGTCGCGCCGCATGTCGAGAATCGGCCTCACGTGCAGCGTGCCGACACTCGCATGCGCATACCATGTGCCCTCCGTGCCGTGCCGATGGAACACCTCGGTCAGACGGCTAGTGTAGTCGGCCAGATGTTCGAGCGGCACCGCGCAATCTTCGATGAAGGAGACCGGCTTGCCGTCGCCCTTCATGCTCATCATGATGTTGAGCCCGGCTTTGCGGACCTCCCACAAGGCTTTCTGCTGGTTCGCGTCCGGCATCTCGACGACCGAACCGGGCAAGCCCAGATCGGCCATCAGCTCCGTGAGCTGCTTGAGCGACGCGAGTTGCGCGCCGCGGTCCTCGCCCGCGAACTCCACCAGCAGGATCGCTTGCGGTTCGCCGACCAGCGCGCGGCCGATCACGGGACGGAACGCCGGATTGCTCATCGCCAGATCGATCATCGTGCGATCGACCAGTTCCACCGCCACCGGCTTCAGCTTGACGATATGTTGCGTCAAAGCCATCGACTGCTGGAAGGTCGGGAAGTTGACCACGCCAAGCGTCTTATGCACGGGCAGCGGCGCGAGCCTGAGCGTCAGTTGCCGGCTGAATGCCAGCGTGCCCTCCGAGCCGACGAGCAGGTGGGCGAGGTTCGCGACGCCGTCGTCGGTATAGGCGCGCGGGTTCTGGCAATCGAACAGGTCGAGGTTGTAGCCCGCCACGCGACGCAGGACCTTCGGCACACGCGCGACGATTTCGTCGCGCTCGCGTTGGGCGATTCGAGTCACGCCCGCGAGTATCTGCTGCAGCCTCGTGCCTTGCGGCGCCTCGCGCAACGAGGCAAAACGCGCTTGGCTGCCGTCGGCGAGAATCGCGTCGATCGCGTCGACGTTGTGCACCATGTTGCCGTACTCGATCGAGCGCGAGCCGCACGAGTTGTTGCCGGCCATTCCGCCGATCGTGCACTGCGCGGCCGTCGACACGTCCACCGGAAACCATAGCCCGTGCGGCTTGAGCCATGCGTTCAGATGGTCCAGCACGACGCCCGGCTCGACCGTCACCGTGCGCGCGTCGGCGTCGAACGCGACGATGTTGTTCAGCCACTTGCTGGTATCGACCACCAGCGCTTCGCCGACCGTTTGGCCACATTGGCTCGTGCCCGCGCCGCGTGCGAGCAACGGCACTTTCTCGCTGCGGGCGATCTCCAGCGCGATGCGCAGATCGTCCTGGTCGCGCGGCACCACCACGCCGACCGGCATGATCTGATAGATCGATGCATCGGTCGCATAACGGCCACGGCTCGCCGCATCGAACAGCACATCGCCGCGCAGCGACTTGCGCAGATGCTGCGCAAGCGGACTCGTCAGGCGCGCGGCGGACGTAGCCCCGGTGCGCACCAGATGGATCGGCTTGACGAGTAAAGTGGAACTAGGGTTCGTCATATCGTCGTCTGTCGGAAAGCGGCCAAAAAAACGTTTAGTACAACGTCAGATTGACCGGTGCGAGCCCTTCGATGTGTCCGCTCGCCGTGCCCGCCGTAGCCGGAAAAAACATGCCGGTGTACGAACCGGCGGTGACGACCATCTCCGGCGTCACCGCGATGCCACGCGAACTCGCGTGATTGACGAGCCACGTCAGCAGGCGTCGCGGATCGCCGGCCGGATTGGCGGGCGTCATCTGAACCACATCGTGTCCGTCGAAGTTGAAACGCAACAATGGCGCGACGAACGGAAAATCCTCGCGATACGGCACAAATTCGCCGACGATCAGCGCGCCGTGATTCTGCAAGTCCGCAAGTTGCGCGAGCTTGTCGATGTCGGGCCACGCGGCATAACGGCTCGCGACGATTTCGATAGTCGCGCCGATCGACCCGATGCCCGCGCGCACTTCGTCTTCGCCATAGGGCGTGGTGGACGGCTCGAAGCGGCGTCCAAAGCGAAACGCGATTTCCAGTTCGAGCCCGAGCGGCGCGAAGCCTTGGCGCGAAAGACGCGCGCCGTCGGCATGCAGATCGGCGTCCGGCAACGGCGCGCCCTGGATCGGACCGGTCGCGGACTTCGCGCCGATCTTCCAGCCGCCGATCCGCGCGCCCGACAGCGCGAGGATGTCGTGCTGGATCGCGTAGGCCGCGTCGGCGTCGGCCGGGCTCTGCTCCGGCGGCAGCGTGTCGAGCGTGAGTCGGTCGCGGCGTGCGTCGGCAAGACGCCGGCTAAGTGATGGAGTCATGGCTTCAATCGCAAACAGAAAAGGAACGGTGCAGGGCTTATACGCCCAGGCTGGCGGAGACCTTCGCGCTGTCCGCCGGATCCAGCGCGAACCTGCTTTCCGGCTGCATGCGGAACGCGAGCACCACGCCGACGCCCATCAACAGCATGCTGCCGACGAACGGCAAATCCCAGTTGCCGAAGTGGTCGATCAGAAAGCCGCCGACCACCGGCGAGATGATCGCGGCCGATGCCGAGCCTGTGTTCATCATGCCGCTCGCGGTGCCCGAAAACTGCGGCGCGATGTCCATCGGGATCGCCCACATCGGACCGATCGTCATTTCGGCGAAGAAGAAGCCCGACGCAAGACACGCGATCGACAGATAGAGGTCATGCGTGAACATCAGCGGAATCAGCGAGAGCAGACAGAGCAGCATGCAGACCGACACCATCCAGCTACGTGCGCGTTTCAGACTGCCGGTGCGCTTGAAGATCCAGTCGGTCACGATGCCGCCGAGCGTATCGCCGATCACGCCGGCGAAGAACACCACCGAAGCGAAGATCGCCGACTTCTGCAACTGCAGGTGATGGTTATGCAGGAAGTACAGTGGAATCCAGCTCAGGAACAGCCACAGCGTCCAGCCGTAGCAGAAGTACACGATCGTGACCGGCGCCATGCGGCGAAACAGCTTGCTCCACGGCACGCCCGCGGCCTTCGGCTTGGGTGCGGGCAGCACGGCCAGTTCTTCGGGCGTGATACGCGGATGATCCTTCGGATGCTCGGTGAAGGTGACCGCCCACACGACGACCCACAACAGGCTGAGCGCGCCGCAGATATAGAACGATTCACGCCAGCCCCAGTTCGCCATCACGAGCACGATCAGCGCCGGCGCAACCGCATTGCCGACACGCGAAGCCGCATGCGTGATGCCCTGCGCGAAGCCGCGTTTTTCTTTCGCGACCCAGCGCGACATTGCCGACGTCGCGGCGGGAAACGTCGCGCCCTCGCCAAAGCCGAGCAACAGCCGCGCGGCGAGCAACGACGCGAGGCCGCCGGCGAAGCCGGTCAACACCGTGGCAACGCCCCAGATCGCGCCGCAAAAGAGCAGCGTACGTTTCGCGCCGAAGCGATCGCTCACCCAGCCGCCAATCACCTGGAACAGCAGATACGGATACGCGAAGGCCGAGAACACCAGGCCGACCTGCGTATGCGTGAGCTGGAATTCCTTGCCGAAACCGGCCGCCGCAGTGCTGACGTTGACGCGGTCGAGGTAGGTGATGAAGTACATGATGCATAGCATCACAAGAACAATACTGGTCGCACTGGTCAATCGAAACCGCTTCATCGTCTCTCTCCATTGCATGTGTCGACGGCGCGCCTGAAGTGACGCGCTGCGTCGTTGCCCGCCAGCGGCACATGCTGTGGGCGCATTGCATGTCGTGCCCCGTTCTATGCGCGGCTCTTTTCAAGGAAGTGCTCCCCGCCATCTCCTTGCGGCGTACTGCTTACTGCGTGTTGCGTGTTGCGTGTTCCTTGCCTGCTCTTTGGCTGCAGTTTCAAGGCCGACCACCGGCCGTCTGATGCGTGTGCCAGACGATTGCCGCACTCGCCACACTCACGCAGCGGCTTTCAAACCCGAGGCTTTGGTCGGCTGGCTCAACCACTCCATAGCGGCAGGCAAGCCACTCTCCTTTAGCGACACACCCGCAAGCCGCAGACCCATTTCGCAACCGGCCAGCGTGGCGAGCAGCATCAGGTCGTTGCAATCGCCGAGATGGCCGATGCGGAACATGCGGCCTTTCAGCTTGCCGAGGCCCGTGCCGAGCGACATGTCGAAGCGTTCATAGATGAGCTTGCGCACCGCATCCGCATCGACGCCGTCGGGCATCACCACGCCGGTGAGCACCGGGCTATACACGGCAGGGTCCGCGCACTGGATCTCGAGACCCCATGCGCGCACCGCGCGGCGCGTGGCTTCGGCGAGACGCTCATGACGGGCGAACACGTTGTCGAGCCCTTCGCCGAGAATCATCTCGAGCGCCTCGGACAGCCCGTAAAGCAGGTTCGTGTTCGGTGTGTACGGCCAGTAACCGGTCTTGTTCATCTCGACGATTTCGGTCCAGTCCCAGAAGCTGCGCGGCAGTTTCGCGTGCTTGCTGGCGGCCATCGCTTTCGGCGAGATCGCGTTGAAGCTGATGCCCGGCGGCAGCATCAAACCTTTTTGCGAACCCGATACCGTCACGTCGACGCCCCATTCATCATGACGATAGTCGGCACATGCGAGGCCCGAGATCGTGTCGACCAGCAGCAGCGCCGGATGGCCCGCGGCATCGATCGCATGGCGCACGGCTGCGATGTCGGAAGTGACACCGGTGGAGGTTTCGTTGTGCACGACGCACACCGCCTTGATCGTGTGTTGCGTGTCGGCGCGCAGACGTTCCTCGATCATCTGCGGCTGCACCCCGCGCCGCCAGCCTTCGATACCCGGCAGACCGAGAAACTCCGGCTTCAGGCCGAGGTTTTCCGCCATCTTTTTCCACAACGTCGCGAAGTGGCCGGTTTCGTACATCAGCACGGCGTCGCCGGGGCTCAGCGTGTTGGACAGCGCCGCTTCCCAGGCGCCCGTGCCGGATGCCGGATAAATCACCACGGGTTGCTGGGTCTTGAAGATTTTCTTGATGCCGTCGAGCACCTTCAGACCGAGTTCGCCGAACTCGGGACCACGGTGATCGATGGTCGGATAGCTCATCGCCCGGAGGATGCGGTCGGGCACCGGGCTCGGACCCGGGATCTGCAGGAAGTGGCGGCCAGCGGGGTGGAAGTCTAGCTTGAGCATTGCGCTCCTCCGATTGAATTTTGCATTCAAAAAACTATATCAGACGAACTGTGACGGTCCCAAGGCGAAAATTGCGGGCGGAGGCCCCGTGTTTACCCGCGCTATTAACTAAGTCTGGTCCTTCCGATAAAATCCTTAGTTACACGATGTCGAGGGTTTTTGTATGCAAAATTCGGATTTCAACGCGGGTATGAGCGTTCCCCCGCTGATGCCGAAGGTCGAGCGTCAGCGCTTGCATGACACGGTGGTGGAGCACATCCGCCGCTTCATCGTCGAAGGGGTGCTGGGGCCGGGCAAGAAACTGAATGAGCGGGAGCTGTGCGAAACGCTCGGCATTTCGCGCACGCCGTTGCGCGAAGCGCTCAAGGTGCTAGCCGCCGAGGGGCTGATCGAGATCTCGCCGAATCGGGGCGCGTCGGTGTCGAAGATGTCGGAGGCGGAGCTGCGGGAGACCTTCGAATTAATGAGCGGGCTCGAAGCGTTTTCCGGCGAACTGGCGGCCGAGCGGATGACCGCGGCCGAGCTTGCCGAAATCAAGGCGTTGCACTACGCGATGCTCGCGTGCCGCGCGCAAAACGATCTGCCGGGTTACTACAGCCGCAACCAGGCGATCCACGACAAGATCAATGAAGCGGCGAGGAACTCAGCGCTGCGGCAGATGTATATCGCGGTGAACCGGCGCTTGCAGGCGCTCAGGTTCCGCTCGAACTTTCAGACTCCCAAGTGGGACAGCGCGATTCACGATCACGACGAAATGCTGAAGGCGCTCGAAGCGCGCGACGGCAAGAAGCTCAGCGCAATTCTCCGGCAGCATCTGCTCGACAAGCGGGATGCGGTTTTGCAGGTGCAATCGCAGGAAGCGGCGGCGGCTTCGCCGGTGAAGACTTAGGGCATCTGAAGAAGATAAGCGCGTGGCGTCGTGACGATTGGCATCGTCAGACGCTCGCGCCGAACGCAAAACTTGTCCACGTAAAATGTTGGCAAGCCTGTGGACAACCGTCGCACATCGCAGCCAAGTAGTTGATACAGCGACAATATATTCGCGCGGCTCATGCGTAAGCATCACGCGAGCATACGCGGTCGGTCACGGCGGAAAATCCGTTTAGCAAGGACGCCGTATGACGCGCGACGGATCCGACCGCTAGTTGTCCACATAAATTGGGAACAAGCCTGTGGAAAACCTGCGCACAGGGCTGCCAAGTAATTGATGCCACAGGCCTAACTGTCGCCGGCTCAGCCGCGAGCAGGCCTCGCCGCATCCTGTCTTGCACACATATCGACGTTGCGCATGTCGACGAACTGCCCGCGTGATCCGACGCACGATCACTGCGCCATTTCCCTGCGCCGCAGCGACTCCGGCAAGCCACACAACACGATCAGCGCGCACACGACGCTCATCGCACCGATCACATACAACGCCGGCGTCGTGCTCCCGCTCAGATCCATCACGCGGCCCACCATGATCGGACTGACGATCCCTCCAAGCTGTCCGAGCGTATTGATCAACGCGATCCCACCGGCCGCGCCGGCGCCGGTCAGGAGCTTCGGCGGCAGTGCCCAGAACGCCGGAATCGACGCCACCACGCCCGCCCCCATCACGGCCAGCGCGACGACCAGCAACGTGGTCTGCTTGTCGAAGAACCCTGCGGCGAAGAAGCCGACGGCCGACATCATCAGCAGCCCGAACACGAACTTGCGCCGTTCGCCGGTCGCGTCGGACAGGCGCCCCACCACCACCATGCAGATCGCGCCGCACACATAAGGCACCGCCGTCAGCAGGCCGATCACGGTCGGATTGTGCGTGCCCGCCACGCGAATCAGATGCGGCGCCCAGAAATTCAATCCATACGACGCCACCTGAATCAGGAAGTACACCAGCCCAAGCGTCAGAAAACCCGGCGTCCTGATTGCGCCCATCAACGAATGGCCGCTGGCCGGATGAAGACTCTGGCGCGCAATCTGCCCCGCGAGCATCGTCTTTTCCGACGACGACAGCCAGCCCGCATCCTCGATACGATCCTTCAGCAGCTTCAATACCAGCAACCCGAGCACCACACACGGCAGGCCACCGAGCAGGAACAGCCAGTGCCAGCCCGGCATGCCGAGCACACCGTTCATGTGCCCGATCACGAGGCCCGCGAGCGGCGCACCCACCAGCCCCGAAAACGCGGACGCCAGAAACAGCATCGACGTGATGCGCCCGCGATAGGCCGGCGGAAACCACAGCGTCAGGTAATACAGCACGCCGGGTGCGAAGCCCGCTTCCATCGCGCCGATCACGAAACGCAGTCCATAGAACTGCCATTCGTTACTGACGAACACCATCGCCGCGGTCGCCAGTCCCCACGAGATCATGATCCGCGCGATCCAGCGCCGCGCGCCGACCTTGTACAGAAACAGATTGCTTGGCACTTCGAACAATACATAGCCGATCACGAACAGGCTCGCGCCGAGACCATACGCGGTATCGGACAGGCCGAGATCGCTCTGCAACTGGAACTTCGCGAAGCTGATGTTGATGCGGTCGAAGAATGCGAACAGATAGCAGATCATGATCAGCGGCATCAACCGCCACGCCACTTTGCGGATGATGGCCGCGACTTCATCCGCGCTATGCTCACGGCCGCCGCTTGCGACTGCGCCCAGGTCACTCATGCTTGTCTCCAATGCCGGATTCGGCGATGCCGTCCGGTCGTTTGATCGGTTAGGGGTGGATCAGATCTGCAGAACGTATTCAGGTACGGGATGCAGGTCGCGATTGCGGCCCGCTTTCGCCAGTTGCCCCGGCACGTCGTGGCCGAGCAGCGCAGGCAAGCCGCGTGACAACGCGATCAGCTTGTCCAGGTCGATTGCCGTGGGGATGCCCATTTCGTCGCACAGATTCACGAGGTCTTCCGTGCAGATGTTGCCGGATGCACCCGGCGCGAAAGGACAGCCGCCGAGACCGCCGAGCGCGGCGTCGAAGCGGCGCGCGCCCGCTTCGTAGGCCGCCAGCACATTGGCAAGGCCGAGGCCGCGCGTGTTGTGGAAGTGCAGCGTGAGCGCGGCGGCCGGCACCCGTTCGAGCACACGCGCAACAAGCCGTGCCACCTGGCGCGGGTTCGCCATGCCGGTCGTGTCGGCGAGCGTGATGCCCTCGATGCCCATCTCGCGATACGTATCGACAATGCCGACCACGCGGTCTTCGTCGATCCGCCCTTCGAACGGACAGCCGAACGCGGTCGCCACCGACGCGTTCAGCAGCACGCCCGAGCCCTTCACATGCCGCACGATGTTGTCGAAGGCCATCAGCGACGACTCGCAACTCATCCGCATGTTGGCGCGGTTGTGCATCTGACTCGCGGACATCACCAGGTTCAGTTCGTCGGCGCGCGCCGCGAGCGCGCGCTCGGCGCCCTTCAGGTTCGGCACCAGCGCGACATAAATCACGCCGGCGCGCCGCACGATCTGCTGGAACACGGCCTCGCCGTCACGCAGTGCCGGAATCGCTTTCGGCGACACGAACGAGCCTGCCTCGATGCGCGTGAAGCCCGCAGTCGACAGCGCGTCGATCAGCGCGATCTTGTCGGCGGTCTCGACCCATGTGGGCTCGATCTGCAAGCCGTCGCGCGGCGCGACTTCCTGCACGATCAGTTTGTCGAAACGGGTAGCGTCGATCGCGGCGTTCAGTGTGGCGTTCATTGCACGGCTCCTTCGCGGCGCAGCCGCTCGATATCTTCGTTGGCGAAGCCAAGCGCACTCAGTACGCTGCCAGTGTGCTCGCCGAGCGACGGACCTTGCCAACGCACTACGCCCGGCGTATCCGAGAGCTTCGGCACAATCCCCGGCATCTTCACCGACGCGCCGCCCGGCAGTTGCGCTTGCAGCACCATGTCGCGCGCCTGGTAGTGCGGATCGGCAACGATGTCGGCCACCGAATAGATGCGGCCCGCCGGTACTTCGGCGCGTTCGAGCGCGGCCAGCACGTCTTCGGTCGCGTGGTGCGAGGTCCACGCGGCGATCGCCTGATCGAGCATCGCTGACTGACGCACGCGACCGTCGTTGTGCGCCAATGCGGGATCGTCGGCGAGATCGGCGCGGCCGATCAGATGCATGAGGCGCTTGAAGATCGGATCGCTATTGCCGGCGATCACGACGTAGCCGCCGTCTTCGGTGCGATAGGTGTTTGACGGCGCGATGCCGGGCAATGCGCCACCGCTGCGTTCGCGCACGTGGCCGAGCAGATCGTATTCGGGCACGAGGCTTTCCATCAGATTGAACACGCTCTCGACCAGCGAGACATCGACCACCTGGCCTTCGCCCTGGCCCGTCTTCACACGCAGCAACGACATCAGCGCGCCGATCACGCCATGCAGCGAAGCGAGCGAATCGCCGAGGCTCACGCCGACGCGCGCCGGCGCGCCGTCCACTTCGCCGGTCGTATAGCGAATCCCGCCCATCGCTTCGCCGATTGCGCCGAAGCCCGGTCGGTCGCGATACGGACCGGACTGGCCATAGCCGGAAATGCGGACCATCGTCAGTTTCGGGTTGATCGCGTGCAATACGTCCCAGCCGAGCCCGAGCTTTTCGAGCGCGCCGGGCCGCAGATTTTCGATCACCACGTCGGCATCGGCGGCAAGCCGCTTGACGATCTCGACGCCATCCGCCGATTTCAGATTCACGCAGACGGACTTCTTGTTGCGCGACTGCAGATACCACCAGAGCGAGGTGCCCTCGTGCAGCTTGCGCCATTTGCGCAAGGGGTCGCCGGTTTCGGGCGCTTCGATCTTGATGACGTCGGCACCGAACTCGGCCATGAGTCGCGCGGCAAACGGCGCGGCGATGAGGGTTCCGATCTCGACGACGCGGATACCCTGAAGAGGTCCACCCATGATGCTGTCTCCGAAGCTGGTTTCGTGTTGGGAGACAGCTTAGGTGCGGCGTGGCGGCAGCGTCCAACCGCAAATCGCCAACGACCGTTCGCGAACCGCGAACGCTCAGCGTCTGGCCGCGGCCGGCGGGGCTTCGGGAGCGGTTGAGGCATCGGCCGCTTCAATCGTGCGCAGGTGGTCGAACAGCAGGCGGCTTACCGGCGAGAGCGCCTCGACATCGCGCACCACCAGCACGAGACTGCGTCTCGCCCAGTCGTCTTCGAGCGGCACGCCGACCAGTCCGAGCGGGCGGCCCATCAGTTCATACACCTTGTGCGGCAACACGCCGACGCCCATGCCGGCCTGCACCATCCGGCAGACCGCGTCGAACCCCGGCACGTGGATGCGTAGCCGCAGCGGCTTGCCGGCGAGGCGCGCGGCCATGTGGGTGCGGGCGTTGATCGAGCTCGCGGCGTGCAGGCCGACGTGATCGCCATCCAGCGTCTCGGCGAAGGCCACGCTGGTGCGCGCCGCCAACGGATGATCGTCGCGCATTACCAGCACCAGCGAATCGTGGCGATAGTGCTCGACGTGCAGATCGCGGGCGTCGGCGTCGCCGGAGCAGATGCCGAGGTCGGCGAGGCTGTCGTCGACCGCTTCGACTACGCCGCCACTCGGCCGCTCTTCGAGATCGAGCTTGACGCGCTCGTGCTGCAACTGGAACGCGCGCAAGTCCTCGGGCAAAAACTCGACGATCGCCGACAGATTGGCCATCATCCGCACGTAGCCGCGCACGCCGCTCGCATGGCCGGCCAGTTCGATGCCGATGTTCTCGATGTCGCGCATCACTCGGCGCGCGTGATGCAGCAGCGTCTCGCCCGCGGGCGTCAGCGTCATGCCGCGTGCGTTGCGCTGGAACAGTGTCGCACCGACCGCCTGTTCGAGTTCGAGCAGACGCTTGCTCGCGGCCGAGACGGCAATCGCCTCGCGCTCGGCGGCACGCGTGAGCGTGCCTTCTTCGTAGACCGCGAGGAAGAGTTGCAGCGTGGTGAGGTCGAGTTTTCGAAGCAGGTTTTTGATTGCCATCGCAGGACGCCAGAGGTTCTGTCAGTGGTAATCATCCTCTAGCTGATGGCGCACCGCCAGCACGGTGACTGTTTGACTGTGCTGCGCTTCAGGACTGGCGATCACGTCGTCAGCCGGAAATAATCGCCGCTCTCGCTCTGCTTTGCATCCTCACGCGACGCATGTCCTCTCAAAAATGCAGTGTGCGAGAATGACCGCGTTTCGCCAGCCAACGACCAAAGGAACGACATGACCACCACTTCTCCGATTCGCGCGATCGTCACCGGTCACACGCGCGGCCTGGGCGCGGCGCTCGTCGAACAGCTGGTCGCGCGCAATGTCACAGTGCTTGGCTTGTCCCGCTCGCGTCATGCCACACTCAAGGCGCGCTTTGCGGCACAGCTCGAAGAGATTGAACTGGAACTGGCCGACCCTACGCGCGTGGCGCAATGGATCGCGACCGATGCGCTGCGCTCATTCGTCAGTGGCGCGCAAACGGTCCTCCTGATCAACAATGCGGGCACGGCGCAGCCCATCGGGCCGATCGCCCAGCAGGACGCGGCCACTGTCGCGAGCGCGGTGAGCCTCAACGTGGCGACGCCGCTGATGCTGGCCAGCGCACTCGCCACCGCCGCCGTCGATGCGAGCGACCGGCGCATCGTGCACATTTCCAGCGGCGCTGCCCGCAACGCGTATCCGGGCTGGAGCATCTACTGCGCGACCAAAGCTGCGCTCGATCATCATGCGCGCGCCGTCGCGCTCGACGCGAATCGCGCGCTGCGTATCTGCAGTCTCGCGCCAGGCGTGGTCGATACGAACATGCAGGCGGAGATTCGCGCTAGCGGCGAAGAACAGTTCCCGTTGCGCGCGAAGTTCGACGACCTCAAAAGCAGCGGCAAGTTGTCGACGCCTGAACAATGCGCGACCCAACTGATCGACTACGCGTTCAGCGATGCGTTCGGACAAATACCGGTCGCCGACATTCGCGAGATCGCCAAAGCGGGTTGATGAGCGGTTGATGAGCGGCTTGGCGAGCCGCCCCCGCGCTTCCCGAAAAGCCTCACCTTTGACACACAGCGGCGCGGTTGCGCGCAGGCCGCCGACCGGAGATGTCCCGAAAACGCTCACCTTTCGAGCTTGCGGGCAGGGCGCAAAGGCAAGCTGGGCCTGGAGCGACGGGCTCGAAACAGGCTACTCCCGCAAACCCTCACCTTTGAAGCGGCCGCACTATTCTGCATCCCCAGGTAAGCCGTTGTGGGCGGCCTGCTTCGCGCACGGTGATCGAAAAAGCCTGCGTGGACTCACGTATCGCGCGGCCCGCGCAGACTCCCGAATATCCTCACCTTAAGCAAGCGGACCCATGCGTCGGTACGTGTCGTTGTACTCGCGCCGTGCGGTTTACGCCTGCAAATAGGGGGTTTCCGCAGTCGCTGTGCCCGCGCAACCGCGCTTTGAACACGGCGCGCGCACCACTCCCGGAAACCCTCACCTTTCGCGAGTCGGACCGAACCCGCAACGTTTAGCCCGCCAGTTTGCGGAACGTTTCCAGCACCGCATCGCCCTTGAACGGCTTAACGATCCAGCCTTTGACACCGGCCGCCTTGCCGCGCTCCTTCATCGCCGGGCTGCTCTCGGTCGTCAGCATGATGACGTTCACGGTCGTGTTGGCGAGTTCGCCGCGAATTTTCTCGACCATCGTCAGGCCATCCATGTTGGGCATGTTGACGTCGCTGATCACCAGCCTGATGCCGGGGCTGGACTTCAACTTCGCGAGGCCGTCCTTGCCGTCCACCGCCGTGTCGACGGCCAGACCGTTCTTCTTCAGAAAGCCGGCCACTTCGTCGCGCACCGTGCTCGAGTCATCCACCACCAGAATTTTCGACATGTTGTCTGCTTCCTATGACACTACTCAAGTTGGAGCGCGGCGCCCGCATGTTGCCGGCCGGCTCGTTTACGTTCATTGCACTTGCCGCTCGCGGCGGTGCGCGCAGTCACGCTCAAAACAATTCCAGCTCGCCGCTGGTTTCTTCGCTCGCGCTCGTGTCCGCAATGAAGTCGAGCGGCGCATGCGCGCACACGCACACGGTCGCGGCGAGCCGCACCGTACCGTTGAGCACGATCGAGTACGACGACAGCAGACCCGGCTTCAATTCGTGCAGATACGGCACACAACGCGCGCTCAACACATACGGCGTCGACATGCCGAGGTCGGGAAAATAGCGCAGCAGTTCCTGGTTCATCGCGCCACAACACAGATTGCAGATTTCCAGAAACGCTTCCCGAAACGGCCGTTCGTCGGCATCGCCCAGGTAGTAGCGGCGCGTGCTGTCGTCTTCGTCGAAGTGCAGAATCAGCAGTAGCCGGAACGCGATCGAAGAAATGGTCAGCACGACCACCTGCGTGTCGCCTGTTGTGCCGCCTGTTGTGCCGCCTGTTGTGCCGCCTCTCGTGTCGGCGCTCGCTTCGGCGAGTGGCGCGATCTCGCACGAGTCGGCGGAATCCATCGGCAGACGCGTCTGCGCGGCCTTCTGAAAAATGCGCTCGAAGCTGTCTTTTGCGTGGGCCGAAATCACATCGGCACCTCATCGAGCTGCGCATGGAACTGATTCGCGAGCGATTCGACGCTGGCAAGCGACGCCGCGATCATCTTGCCGCCCGCCTGGATGTCCTGGAACGTCGAGGTCGTGGTCAGGTCGTTGCGGTGCAGGCTGTCGCGATAGCTCTTCGACAACTCCTCGGAGCGCCCCGCGAGCGCACGCACTTCGCTCGCCACCACCGCGAAGCCGCGGCCGGCCGGACCCGCACGCGCCGCTTCGATCGATGCGTTCAGCGACACGATCACCACATGCCGCACGATCGACGACAGCTCCAGGTTCTTTGCATGCATGTCGTGGTTTTGCGTCATCAGCGAGATCATCTGCTCGTGCCAGCGCTCGAACGCCGCGCCGAGTTGCTTGAGACGCGCGGCTTCGCCGGCGATCCGGTTCGCCTGGTCAATCCACTGTTGCCGGTTTGCGCTCACGGCGTCGAGCGTCGCGCGCAGTGCGTCGGCGCTGGCCGACTGCTGCTGCAACTCTTCGCGCAGCTGCGCGGTCACCGCGTGCAACGCCTGCTCGGCCTGCTCGCGTTCGCGGATCGCTTCGCGATGCGCCGTCTGCCCGGCTTCGAGCATGTCGAGCCGCGCTTGTGCTTCGGCGCGCAAACGCGCCGTCAACTTCGCGCATTGCAGCTTGTGCGCGGCCCATGCCAGCAGCGCGGTCAACGCGCCGCCTGCCAGCGCCGCCAATAAATACTGTCGAATCACAACCATTCCTTGCGAAGTCCGTACCCAGTTTCGTCGATCAGCGCTCAGCCCGCGATCGCGTCGAGTTGCCGCGCACCGGCTTCGCCGCGCGCCTGACCACCCAGCGTATCGAC
This sequence comes from Paraburkholderia ribeironis, assembly GCF_900019265.1. GTDB lineage: Bacteria > Pseudomonadota > Gammaproteobacteria > Burkholderiales > Burkholderiaceae > Paraburkholderia > Paraburkholderia ribeironis. The sequence goes on along the minus strand of NZ_CYGX02000053.1, from coordinate 25,707 downwards.
TGCGACATGCTCCGGCAGGCAGACGATGGTCTGAAACTGACGGAACGGCGCGCCAGCATGGCTATCGGTAAAGCGCAGTTCGATACGGCCGTTCTCGCGCCGCACGAAATCGCGCACCGCGTCCATGCCGACGCCACGGCCCGAGACTTCAGTGACGGTTTGCGCGGTCGAGAAGCCTGGTCGGAAAATGAAGTCGGCGATGGCTTCGTCGCTAAGCCTGTCGTCATCGCCGATCCAGCCGCGCTCCACCGCGATGCCGCGAATCCGTTCGAGCGCGAGACCACGGCCGTCGTCGCTAAGCGTGATCTGCAATGCGCCACCGTCCACGCCCACTTCGATATCGATCGTGCCCGCCGGCGTCTTGCCCTGGGCGCTGCGAGCGTCCGCGGTTTCGATACCGTGGTCGATCGAATTGCGCAGCAGATGCACGAACACATTGCTCAGCGTGCCGCCCGCATCGCCGCGCAGACGGTAGCCGTTATCGTCGATCCGCACAGCCGGCGCCGGCTTGCCCAACTCGCTCGCGAGCGACGGCAGCGAGTCCAGCACGCCGGACAAAGCGTCGCGCACGCTTTCGCTGCCCAGCGCGCGCAGCGTGCGGCGCAGCGCATCGCGCATCGATTGCAGTTCGTGGAGTTCGCCGGCCTCGGTCTCGTCCAGCATGTTCAGCGTGCGCTGGATCTCCGCCTTGTCGACCATCACATAGCGGCCCGCGTTGCCCGCCTCGCTCGCCTGACTCTTGCCTTTGCGGCCCAGGCTCTGTTCGTTGATCTTCGCGTAGCTCTCGATGGCCTCGCGCACCCGCGTCAACTCCTGCATCAGATGCTCCTGATCCCACGAGCGATCCGCATCCGGCTGGCGCAGTTCGTGATAGCTGCGCTCGGTCTCGTGAACGATGTTCGTCAGATGCTGCAGGTTGTAGGTTCGCGCGTTGCCCTTGATGGTGTGCATGTTGCGGAACAGCTCGGCAATCGCCGTGTGATCCGCCTCGGAGTGCTTGCGAATGATGCGCTCGTTCTCGCTGACAAAGCCAGCCGAGCTTTCGATGAAGTGATGGAACTTCTCCTCGCTGATCGCGAGGATCTCGCCGATCATGTCGAGCCGGCGGCGTTGTTCGCTCGCTTCGGCCGCCAGCTTGCGCAGTTCGGTGACGTCGCGCACGCACAGCATCAGGCGCACCACGACGTCTTCTTCGTCGGTAATCGCCGACCAGCTCAGGTCGAGTATCTTCACGCGGCCATCGGGCATGCGCTTCGAAATTTCGCCAACCAGCAAATGCTGATTGAACGCGAAGTTGAGGCAATCTTCGCCGAGACACGCGTGGGTTGCCGCATCGATCTGCGACAGCGCATCGGCGCCGAGGTCGGTGTCCGCGAAAACCAGATCCATCATGCCGCGCCCGGCGATGTCCGTGGTCTCGAAGATATCTTCCAGATACGCCGAGTACTCCGAATGAACCACCGCGCCATCGATCACCGTCAGAATGCCCTGCTGCATGTTCTGCAACATCGCCTGAATGTCGGCGGTCTTCTGTTTGAGCTGCGCGGAGCTTTCCTGGATCTTCTCTATCATGCCGTTGAAGGCGACGATGGAGTGACCGATCTCATCGAGCCGACCGACCGGCACGCGGCGCGTGAAGTCCTGGCTCGACGCGATTTCGCTCATCATGGCCTGCATGCGGCTGAGCGGGCGCGTGATCTGGCGATAGAGCAGCGCGCCGATCGACGTCAGCAGGACGATCGCGATGCAGGTGACGACGGCAATCGCCGTGGTCGTCGTCGCGAGCGTGGCGTTCAGCGAAGTGATTGCGTCGTCCTTCTCGCGATTCTTCTCGACCCGCAAGGTCTCGACGATGCCTTCGAGTTCGTCGCGATACTGCGCGACGTTGGCGAACAGATACGCCTGCGCCAGTTCGTTCTTGCCGTCCGCTTTCATTTTTGCGGTCTCGGCGATCGCGGCGAAATAGTTCTCGAGGCTGTCCTTCGCCTGCGCGACGAGACCCTGCTGCGCGTGGCTCGCGGCCTGGCCTGCCTGCAACGCGAGCGCCTGTTGCAGCGAGGCTTTTTTCTTCTTCAACTCGTCCTGTGCCTGGGCGACCATGTTGGCGTCGGGCGCGACGACCAGCGTCATCGTGGCGAGCTGCACGTCCTTGACTTGCGACACGAGATCAGCAGAGGCGAGCGCGCTGGGCACCACGCCCTCGGTCACCTTGCGCACTTCGGCGGCGCTGCCGCGCGTCTGGTAGACGGCATAGCCGCCGATCGCCGACAACGCGACGAACATCAAAACTACCAATAGCGTAATCCGATGACGGATCGTCATTTGAACCCCCGGGTGCTGGTCTTTGCGTCCGCCCTCGATCGGAGCGGCGCGTTATGTGCGAAACATGGTCTGACTTGCAACTACCGAGTATTGCCCGCCCATATTACTGAGCGATGACTACGCGGTTTTCGCACGCACCCGAGGGGTTAAATTTAGTTCTAAAGTTTTTGTGCGCATGGCCGTTAAAAGATGGCCTTCGATTTTGCGGCTCGAACGCCGTCATTCTGGTCGGCCAGTGGCGCCAGTTCCAAAACGAGCATCTGTGCGGATTCGTTCAGCTCGGCCACCCAGGTTCGCAGGAAAAACATGCGGACTGGCGCGCTCAACCGCGCCCCCGTATTTCCTCACCTTTGCATCTGAAGTGCGCCGACCGGTGGCCATATTCTCACCTCGCCAGCTCCCGAATCTTCTCACCTATCGGCGTTCAGCCATGCGCCCAGCTGTCGCCCAGCACCTTGTACAACGTCACGGCGTTCGACACTTCCTTGAACGCGGTCTGAATCGCGCTTTCGTAGTCGGCCACGTCGATCTGCTTGTCGATCTTCGCGAGATCGAGCGACGCATTGTTGCTGCCGTAATCGAAATTCGGCACCGATACGCTCGGCGCGAACGCTCAGCCGCCTGTGCCAGCAGTGAATCGATTTCAGCCGTGAACCGATTGGAGAGGGTCGAACGACTTCCTGGAAAAACTCACCTCGCCGCAGGTGCGGACTCAGCGTCGCAATCGCTCACCTCCTGGAATCACTCACCTTGGTCGACGCTCTCCTGGAACGTCTCACCGTGACCTGTCGGGGGCTGCCTTTCACGGTGCGATTCGATGCCGCGAACCACTCACTTTCTGGCGAACCGGCAGCCGTCTCCTGAAAGTCCTCACCTATGGGTCACAGGCGATGCGATCTCCTGGAACTCCTCACCTTTGCCGCTAACGCCCTCATCTCCTGGAAGTCCTCACCGTTCATCGTGATGCCGTCATTCCCTGGAAATCCTCACCATCCTGGAACGGCTCACCTTTGGATGCATTGACCGCGCCTCGTATCCCGGAACAAAAATGTTTCGACCTTCGCGCACGGAGCAGAATGTCCCGCTGTACTCTTGACATCAACACCGCAGCGTTCCCGTTCCAGCAGACGTCAGCCAGGGAGCATCCGTGAACATTCGCTATACAAGGAAGAACGGCAGCATCGCGATCGGCGCGGTCGTCGCTACTTCGTGCGGGCTCGTCGCGGCCATTGCGCTGGTCGTCGCCAACGATCCGACGCTCGTGCTGGATGCCGTAGCTCGCGTCGGCTGGGGCATCGCCGCCATCGTGGCGATCCGTGTCGTCATCATGGGGTTGACCGGTGTAGCCTGGGGCCGGCTCGTCCGTCCGCTGACGCAGCAAGGCTTCGGGGTGTTCGTGTTCCTGCGCTGGGTGCGCGAGGCGATCAACGTGCTGCTGCCGGTGGCCTCGTTCGGCGGCGACCTGATCGGCACGCGGCTGCTGACCTTCTGGGGCGTGGCGGGCGGCCTTGCCGGCGCGTCGATCCTCGTGGACCTGCTGATCCAGGCTTTTGCCCAGTTCCTGTTTACCGTCGCGGGGTTCGGGCTCCTCGTCGCGGGCGGCCGCGGCGGCACGATGGTCCAGTGGCTCGCGACCGGTCTTCTGATCGCGGCGGCGGCTCTCGGCGGCTTCTACGTCGCGCAGCGCTTCGGGCTGTTCGATCTGATCGAGCGCGGCATGCTGGTTGTGGCCCGCTGGTTGAAGGCATCGTTCGGCAGCGAGCTCAGGCTGCACCACAACCTGCAGCGCATCCACGCGAACAGGACGGCCATGCTGGGTTCGATCTTCGTCCACCTCGCGGCCTGGTTCCTCGGGGTGGCGGAGATATGGATCGCGCTCGCATGCATGGGCGCCGAGCCGACCTTCGCGCAGGCGCTGGTGTTGGAAAGCCTCGGCCAGGCGATACGCGATGCGGCCTTCCCGGTGCCGGGTGCGCTCGGCGTCTAGGAGGGCGGCTTCCTCCTCCTCGGCCAGATCTACGGGCTGCCGGCGGAGGTGGCGCTGGCGCTGTCGCTGTCGCTGATCAAGCGGGTACCCGACGTCGCGCTGGGCTTGCCGGGGCTATTGGCCTGGCATCTCACCGAGACGCGTCACCTGCTGTCGACCCGCCGGGCGGCATCCGTGCCGGCCGACGAAACCGCATCTGATGTTCTGCCGCAAGTTCGTTCCGCTGAGAAGCAACCGACAGAATCTTCGATGGACAGCCAGGTCAAGCCAGACGTCACCGTTCCGCTGCCGCCGGATCGGACGTCCGAAAACAGCACCCGGTCAACTCGTGGAACCAGTGGGACCCGCTCGAACCGACGTGCCGAATGATAGTCGGGCGCGGCTCGGCGTCATTCAATGATCAGTGAGAAACGTCGGATGACTCTCGCGGATCTGATCGATCTGACTCAGCGTGCCTGAGAGATGCTTGCGCACCGCGACCTGCGCAGCCTCAGCGTCGCCCTTTTCGATTGCATCGAGAAGTTCAGTGTGTTCGGCGACGACGGCCATCGTCTTGCCTTCCACGGGCAGGTGCAGGCGACGCAGGCGGTCGATATGTCCGCTCAGGCGCCGGACCAGATCCCACAGCTGCGGCACGGCCGCCGCCTCGTACATCTGCCGGTGAAACGCCTGGTCCATGAGCGAGAACTCCTCGTATCTCTCCAGATCGCTCAGCCGCTTCTGTTCGGCAATCGTGGAACGAAGTCGATCGATCAGTTCATCATCGTGTCGTTCGGCGAGCGAGCGCACGACTTCCAGTTCTATCGCCCGCCGTAAAAAATGCGCCTGCAGTGCTGACGCTACACTGATGCGGCTCACCACCGTCGCGTGCTGCGGGTAGATGTCGACCAGCCCTTCCTCTCCGAGTTTCGTCAGCGCGTCCCGCACGGGCGTCTGGCTCAAGCCGTACTGTGCCGCCAATTCGGCGCGTGACAGTACGGTGCCCGGCGCCAATTCGAGCGACACAATCATTTCGCGCAGCCGTTCGAAGACCTGCGGCGCGGCGTGGCGCGAACGGTCCAGGCGGGTCGGCATAGGAGGGGCATCGCTGAACTTCATGGATGACTCGACTCGATGGGATGGGCCGGATTTTACCAGGCACCCCATCGCTAAGATACTAGTACGTCCGTTGCCTTGGTTGTAGCACGCCCGAGGCCGGTTCGACCTGGTATTTCCCATCATCCAGATCGACACTACCCCGGTCGCTTTGCGCGACGGCTCACGCCGCCCGCCTCGTTTTCACACAGGTGCGCGCACGCCCGAATCTACGGTCGAACCCGTCAGCACGACCGGCGTCATGCGCGGCATCAGCAAGTGCATGATGGCGAGCGCGACCAGATACGCGAGCGCGCCGATCGCGAACAGCGCCCAGTATTGCCCAGTGCGTTGCAGCGTCTCGCCGATCACGCCGGAGAACAGGAAAGAGCCGAGCATTCCCATTGCCCCGCCCATGCCGATTACCGTGCCGACCGCGCGCCGCGGAAAGACATCGGAGACCGTCGTGACCAGGTTTGCGGACCAGCCTTGATGCGCGGCGGCGGCGAGTCCGACCGCGAGCACAGCAAACCACAGCGTGTGGAAATGCGACAGCAATGCAATCGGTGTCACGCACAGCGCGCAGACAGCCATCGTCAGCTTGCGCGAATAGTTCACGCGCTGCGTGCGGGCAATCAGCCGCGACGACGCCCAGCCGCCCAGCACGCTGCCGACGCAGGCCATCACGTAGATCACGATGAGCGGCGGCCCCATGTGCTGCATGTCGATGCCGTTCGCCTCGTTCAGCCACTTCGGCAGCCAGAACAGATAAAACCACCAGATCGGATCGGTCAGGAACTTGCCCACCGCAAACGCCCATGTCTCACGGTAACGCAGCACCGACAGCCAGCCGATTTTTTGTTCATCGGGCACACGGTCTACATCTTCGGAGATATACGCGAGCTCGTCCGGCGCAACGCGTGGATGAGACGACGGCGACCTGTACACCAGCAACCACGCGGCAAGCCAGACGAAACCAACCGCACCGCTCACCACGAACGTCACGCGCCAGCCCCAGAGCAGCGCCATGACCGGGATCATGGCCGGAGCGACCACCCCCCCGACGGTCGCGCCCATGTTCCAGATGCCCGTCGCGAGCGCGCGCTCCTTCTTCGGAAACCAGATAGCCGTCGTGCGCAGCGCGACCGGGAAATTCGACGCTTCGGAGAAGCCGAGCAGCCCGCGCACCGCCCCGAAGCCGGGCACCGTCATGGCCGCCGCGTGCAGCATCGCGGCCACGCTCCACAACCCCATTGCCCCGCCGTACACAAGCTTCGTCGACACCCGGTCGGCGATGCGCCCGAAAAGCATCAGCCCGACCGCATAGGCCGCGGTGAACATCATCACCGTCTGCGCGTACTGCACCTGGCTCCAACCGATGTCAGCCTGCATCAGCGGCGCGAGCAGACCGAGCGTCTGGCGGTCCATATAGTTGATCGTCGTCGCGAAGAACATCATCGCGCAGATGGTCCAGCGGTAGCGAGTCGACAGCTCGCCAGCACCGCCTGGGTTACGTGTGTGCACGTCTTGTCTCCATTGTTGAATTGATATTGATCGCGATGGCGTTGCCGCCTGCCGCGACATGCACTAACGCATGCCGCGGTGCCTTCGCGCAGGCAGTCAAGCGCGCTCAATAGCGCGGTTTCACATTGCGCCAGTCCGGCCGGTACTTGCGCATCTGGCCGACGTCGTCGCGTTGGCGAATGCCGCAGGTCTGATACAGCTCATGCAGCTTGCCGAGCTGGTCGCGGTCGATCTCGAGCCCGAGCCCGGGCGCGTCGGACAGTTGCACGCAGCCGCCCCGGATCGGCAGCTTGCCGCCCTTGACGACCTCCTCGTCCGGTTCCTGCCAGGGGTAATGCGTATCGCACGCGTACGACAGGTTCTCCACCGACGCGGCGACGTGCGTCATCGCCATCAGACTGATGCCCAGATGCGAATTCGAATGCATCGATACGCCAATCCCGAATGTGTCGCACATGCGGGCGAGCTGCTGGGTGTCGCGCAGTCCGCCCCAGTAGTGATGGTCGGCGAGTACGATCTGCACGCTGTTCAGCGCGACGCTGCGGCGGAATTCGTCGAAATCGGTGACGACCATGTTGGTCGCGAGCGGCATCCCGGTCCGGCGATGCAGTTCAGCCATCCCTTCGAGACCCGGCGTCGGATCTTCGTAATACTGCAGATCGTTACCCAGCAGTTCGGCCATTCGCAACGCGGTGTCGAGCGACCAGTTGCCGTTCGGATCGATCCGCAGCGGCGCGCCCGGGAATGCGCGCTTGAGCGCCTTGATACATGCGACTTCATGCTCTGGCTCGAGCGCGCCGGCCTTCAGCTTGATGCTCTCGAAGCCGTAGTCGTTGATCATGCGCCGCGCCTGTTCGACGATCTGCGCCTCGCTGATTGCTTCGCCCCACGTGTCCGGCGCGTATGGGCTGTCGATATGTTCGGTGTACTTGAAGAACAGGTACGCGCTAAACGGCACCTCCTTGCGCACCGCGCCACCCAGCAGGTCGACGAGCGGTACGTTCAGGTAGCGCGCCTGCGCGTCGAGGCACGCGACCTCGAACGCCGAGTAAGCGTTGCTGACCGCCTTGCTCGCATGCGAGCCCGGCGCGAGTTCCGCGCGTGCGGCACTGGCCGGCGACATCCGCGCGACGACGCCGCGCACTATCTCGCGCAAGCGGTTCAGGTGAAATGGATCGAGGCCGATCAGCTCACGCTTGACCGCATCGAGCACCGCGAGCGCGGGCGCGTCGCCATAGCTTTCACCGAGTCCGATATGGCCGGAGTCGGTTTCGATCTCGATGATGGAGCGCAGTGCGTACGGTTCGTGGATTCCGGCTGCGTTTAGCAGTGGTGCGTCCTTGAACGCGATAGGGGTCACGGTGACACGGGTGATTTTCATGGTGACGTCTGAAATGCGGGGAAGGATGCGGTACGGCAAGGAGCGAGCAGGCGCTGACGACGAGCGGCAAGCGACAAGCGAAACGACGGACAGCTCCGCTCCCCCGCCGACTGTATGGGCGGGCGAAGTTCCTCTCAGGATTGACGGGTGTCCCTCGAATGACGCGCCAGGCGTCGCGCGCAACGCTGGGCCGCGGCCTTGTTCGAAGCATTAAAACACTAAAATATTAGTGCGTCAATGTTGCGAGCCACACTTTCGGGTTGCAATGAAGCTGCAGCAAACAGGATTAACAGGGGAGCACGCGATGCGATGCGTTTCAGGTTGCATCGCCACGTGTATACTCGATCGGTCTATTGCGCTGCATGCAGCGACAGTCGAAGTAACATCCCCGGCACTCTTCAGAGAAGCACGGCCATGCCGTTACTCACTGATTGGCGCAGCCGGCTTAAAGAACTAAAAACGAGAGACACCGTGCAGGCAGCCAACTCACGGTTGACCAAGAATGAATACAAAAAACGGGGCAACGTCATCCGGGTCACCTTCGACCAGAATAACCAGACTCGCCCGCAGTGCCATCCAAAGTAACGAGCTAGCCCTCGCATTCGCCGTTGCTGTCGCGTCATTCGCTCTGCTCGTCGTGAGCGGTCAACTCAAAACCATGGCCGGCGAAATTGTCGCTGTGTGGTTGGCCGATGGCTATCTGTTGGGACACCTGCTGGCCGTACCCGGGCGGAAAAAGGCTTTCGTGTTTGCCGGCGGCTTCGTGGGAAAGCTGATAGCGAATCTGATAGGCGGAGAAAGCCTCTATGTATCGCTGTCATACACTGGCAGCGGCATGATCGAGGTATGCACGGCGGCCCTGCTGCTGCCGCAGATTCAGTCAGCGAAGGAGCTGATCGCCCCCAGGACCTTGTTGCGATTCATCATTTGTGCCGGCATCATCGCGCCGCTTGCCTCGGGTGCGGTTGCCGTACTGCTTCTGCAGGGCGTTTTTACGACGCATCCCTTTTCCACGTTTTCAAACTGGGTCATCTCAGACTCTCTCGGTTTCATCATCTTCACGCCAGTGACCCTGAATGTCATATCCGGCGAGTGGCGCAGTTTCCTCGCGCCGGGCAACCGTCCGAAGTCGCTGGCTCTGCTCGGACTCGTCGGAGGCGTCACGACGCTGATATTTGCTCAACATGCCCCCTCCTTGCTGTATTGGACGCTGCCGCCGCTTGCGCTGCTTGCATTCAATGCGGAGCTGTCGACGGTCGTGCTCGGCATCCTCCTGTTCATCGCGATAGCGGTGCCGTTCACTGTCCGGGGACATGGCCCGCTCGCATTGCCTCAGTTCGCGAACATGCAAGACCGCATCCTGGCACTGCAGGTTTTCACGCTGGCCGCACTCTCAATCGTCCTTCCGATTACAGCGTCGCAAGTCGAGCGCAATCGACTCGTCGCCATGCTTATCGACGGTCATCGACGATTCCGCGCGCTTGCGGAGCACGCGGAAGAAGTCATCATGCAACTGAGCGCGGATGGCCTCTTCGAGTACGTGTCTCCTCGCGTGAAGACGGTTCTCGGGTTTGATGCGGATGAACTGGTTGGTGCTGGCATATCCGCCCTCTTGCTTGATGCCGATAGAGCGCGTGTCCAGCACGCGATGAAGGACGCAGCCGATCTGCAGGCAAGCGGCTCGCTTCAATATCGCATCCGCTGTAAGGACGACCGCGTGATATGGGTGCGCAGCTATGTCGCCTCCATGCCAGTGGGGCCGAACGAAGAAAAGCCATCCATGGTGTTCACGCTGAGGGATATCGACGAGCAGTTCCGCGCTGAGCAGAAGCGCGACGCCGAGCAACGACGGCTCGAAGACCTGGCGTATGTCGACAGTCTCACTGGCCTGAAAAACCGACGCTACTTCGACCTGGAGTTCGGACGTCGATGCGAGGCAGCGTTACAGAGCGGTCGCAACGCGGAGATGGCGGTCCTGTATATCGATGTGGACTTTTTCAAGAATTACAACGACAAGTACGGGCATCAACAGGGCGACGCATGTCTTCGAGCGATCGCGCGATACATAGAGACCACCATTCGGCGCATTGACGTTCTGACTCGCTATGGCGGGGAGGAGTTTGTCGTCCTTCTGCAAGACTGCGAGATTTCGCCTGCCATCGCGACCGCCGAACGGATTCTCGAGAATGTCGCGGCGTCTTCGATGAAGCATGAGGCAAGCCCCTTTGGCAAGATCACGCTCAGCATCGGCGTCGCGCATACTGCCAATCAGGAAGGCTTTGAACCTGAGCGCCTGCTTCGAGAAGCAGACGATGCACTATATGAAGCGAAGCGGCTCGGAAGAAACCGTATTGTCGCTCATCGTCATGGCGCGAACGGGGCCGTTAAACACGACGTATAAGGCATTCTTTTCAAGCCGACTTTTCAACCTGATTTCGAACCATAACCGGACTCCCAGCCTGGTCGAGCGGTAGTTCGAGGTATCGGGAAAGGGGTTTATGCGTGCGCATCGGATAGAAGACGGTGGCGAGAAGCCGGTGTCATGAGACCAACTGTCGTGAGACCTCGATCAGAACTTCACCTTCACCTGGAACCCGATCGTAAACGGCAGATTGTCCGACGGAATCGGCGGAATCACGATGAAGTTCGCGCCGACGCGTTTGTATTCGACCATCACGATTGGCGCGACCACCGGTCCGATCGTATGGTTGTGGCCTAGTCCCCAGTTGCCATAGTTATAGCCCGAGATGATCCCGGCGATCGCCGCGATCCGCACGATGCCCCAATGCGCGAACTCCGGAGACCAGACACCGCCGCCATAGTACGAAGGCCGGCGCAGTGAGTTGCGAAAGCCGCCCGCGGTAAGTGCCCATTGATTGTTGAGCCAGCATTCGACACCGAGGCCCGGATTGAACTGTTCGAAATCGGTATTCGGATCGGGGTTGATGTGATACGAGCCGAGCATCGCATCGACCCACACGCCGCCCCCGCACCAGCTACTCGCCTGCGCGGCCGAGGCCGCCGCCAGGCTCGCGACGAGCGCCACCATGGTACGTCGGATGTTCTTCTTGATCTGCCGAAAGTGCATGTCTTCTCCGTCACCGGTCGAGCGCCGGGTTCAGCTATGTTCTGGTTTTGCGCGTGGCGCCCGCCGCGCACTGTACCTCAACCCGCCCACGCGATGTTGTAGATGCGCTCGGACGCCCAGGCACAGGACGTGCGCCGCGGCCTCGAACCACGAACGATAACGGAGAACCGATGGCAAAGCGGTGAATGCGCGGCGCGCATCCGGCCGCCATCGTTGACGAACGTTAGAGACCGAGGTCCGACAGGCCCGGATGGTCGTCGGGGCGTCGGCCGAGTGGCCAGTGATACAGACGATCGGCTGCGCGGATCGGCAGATCGTTGATGCTCGCATGACGGCGCGCCATCAGTCCGTGCTCGTCGAACTCCCAATTCTCGTTGCCGTACGAGCGAAACCAGTTGTTCGAATCGTCGTGCCATTCGTAGGCAAAGCGCACGGCGAGGCGATTATCGGTGAACGCCCACAGCTCCTTGATCAGACGGTAGTCGAGTTCGCGCGCCCACTTGCGGCGCAAAAAGCCGACGATCTCCGCGCGGCCATGCGCGAATTCGGCGCGGTTACGCCAGATGCTGTCGGGCGTGTACGCGAGCGACACGCGTTCGGGGTCGCGGGTGTTCCAGGCGTCTTCCGCGGCGCGCACTTTCTGGATCGCGGTTTCGCGCGTGAACGGCGGCAGCGGCGGGCGGTTTTCAAGCGGGTCGGCCATGATGGTTCCTCGGTCAGGTTGCGCTACGCCGCGATGGTGGTCGCGGGTTTGTGGAAGAGCTTGTGGAAGCACTTGTGGACTTGCGGACGGCAGAGCGGCTGGACGCGCCACGCGTGGAAGGGCCTGAATCGCTGGCGGATTTGGCGTCGGCGCCGGCCTTGGCCTCGGTGTCGAGCAAGGCGCGCGCCGCGGTCAGCGCATCGAGCGCGGCGTCGGCGTTGCCGCTCACCAGCGCCACCGCGATCGCACCGTCGAGCAGAACGAGCCACTGACGCGACAGGCGCGCGGCATGACGCGCCGGCATCTGCGACTCCGCGGCAAAGGCATCGCATTGGGTTCGCACGAAGTCGAGCAGACGAGCCTTGTGTTGGCGCGCGACGATCCGGATCGGATCCTCGGGCGAAGCGATTTCACCAGCCGCATTCAGAAACGCGCAGCCGTGAAAATCCGCCGATGCAAACCATTCGCGCAGCACCTCGAACATACCGAGCAAACGTTTTCGCGCGCTCTTGCCGCGCCGCTGGGTACCCGCGATAAACCAGTTCATCCAGCGTTCGTCGCGCCGTTCGAGTGCGGCGGCCACGAGCGCGTCTTTCGATTCGAAATGCGCGTAGAAGCTTTTGCGCGCGGTACCGGACTGCCTGACGATCGCATCCACGCCGGTGGCGTGGATGCCGCCCGCGTAAATCAGCGCTTCTGCAGCGTCTAGCAGACGATCGCGCGCACTGCCAGGCGCGGTCGATTCAGCTTGAGTTTCGACTGTCATGGACGAAAGGTAGAACGATCATTCTCCTTCGTCAAGTCTTCGTTGTGGCGGGCTGGATGCGCAAGCTGCTATCGTGATGGCAATTGGTCAACCGGAACGCACTTCATGAGCTCGTCTTCTGTCCGCGCCGCGCTGTTGCGCGCGCTGCTAGCCACAACCCTGCTCTCGGCGATGGCCTGCACGCCGCTGCAGGTGCTCACGCATTCGGTCAGCCAGAACGAGGCGCGCGTGCCGACCGGCCCGTACGAAATCGATCAGGACCACAGCAGCATTACCTTCGACATCGATCACTTCAAATATTCGCGCTTCACGATGCGCTTCGGTCGCAAGCACGGGCAGCTCGACTGGCACGACGGCGGTCTGGACCACAGCACGGCGTCGATCACGATCGACGCGGCCAGCATCGACACGAACGTACCGCTGCTCGACAAAATGGTGAAAAGCGCCAGCATGCTCGACGTGGAGCGCTATCCGGAGATCCGCTTCGCGAGCACGCGGTTCGAGCGAACCGGCGAATCACACGGCACACTAACCGGCGATCTGACGATTCGCGGCGTCACGCAACCGGTCACGCTCGACGTCACGTTCAATGGTTTCGCGCCCGATCCGCTGACGAAAAAAGACACGCTCGGCTTCTCGGCGGAGGGACGTTTCAGCCGCGCGAAGTTCGGTTTGTCGACGTGGTATCCGGCCGTCGGCGACGACATTCACGTGCGCATTCAGGCCGAGTTCGTAAAAACGCCCGCAGGCGCGTGAGCGCTGCGGGCGTTGGTGGTGCATCGCGTGTTGCGCAGTGCGTTGCCGCAGTGCGTTGCATTAGCCGTTCCTGACCGGTCGAGTTACGCGCGCTGCAACGGCGTGAATGGCACGCTACCGCATTCACTCACTCACACGGCTGTCCAGTCGAGAATCACTTTACCGCTCTCGCCGGAGAGCATCGTCGCGAACGCCTGCTGGTAGTCGTCGACCTTGAAATGATGCGTGAGGATCGGCGACAGATCCAGACCGCTTTGCAGCATCGCGACCATCTTGTACCAGGTCTCGAACATCTCGCGCCCGTAAATGCCCTTGATTTCGAGGCCCTTGAAGATCACCTGGGTCCAGTCGATCGCGGTCTGCGCGGGCGGAATGCCGAGCAATGCAATCTTGCCGCCATGGTTCATCGCCTCGAGCATGCTGGTGAACGCGCTCGGCACACCGGACATTTCCAGCCCGACGTCGAAACCTTCGGCCATATGCAGCTCGGCCATCACGTCGCGCAGCGTTTCGCGCGAGACGTTGACCGCGCGGGTCGCGCCCATCTTGCGCGCGAGTTCGAGGCGATAGTCGTTGACGTCCGTGATGACGACGTTACGCGCGCCGACGTGTTTCGCGATCGCCACCGCCATGATGCCAATCGGTCCGGCGCCGGTAATCAGCACGTCTTCGCCGACCAGATTGAACGACAGCGCGGTGTGCGTCGCATTGCCGAACGGATCGAAGATCGCCGCGAGATCGTCGGAAATCTCAGGCGGAATCTTGAACGCGTTGAACGCGGGAATCACCAGGAACTCGGCGAACGCGCCTTCACGATCCACGCCGACGCCGACCGTATTGCGGCACAGATGCCGACGCCCCGCGCGACAGTTGCGGCAGAAGCCGCATGTGATATGTCCTTCACCCGACACGCGATCGCCAATCGCGAAGCCGCGCACTTCCTGACCCATCTCGACGATTTCGCCCACGTATTCGTGACCGACATGCATCGGCACCGGAATCGTTTTTTGCGCCCAGTCGTCCCACTTCCAGATGTGAATATCGGTGCCGCAAATTGCGGTGCGCTTGATGCGGATCATCACGTCGTTATGGCCGACTTCGGGCTTCGCGACGTCGGTGAGCGTGAGGCCCGGTGCGCGTTCGAGTTTTGCCAATGCTTTCATCTGCGCCTCCGTTTCAGATCACACCCAGTTCGCGGCCGACGCGGGCGAATGCATCGACGGCCCGGTCGATCTGTTCGGGCGTATGCACGGCGCTCATCTGCGTGCGGATGCGGGCGCGCCCCTTGGGCACGACCGGGAACGAGAAGCCGATCACGTAGACGCCTTCCTTCAGCAGCGCATCGGCCATGTTCGAAGCGACTTGCGCATCGCCGAGCATCACCGGAATGATCGGATGTTCGCCCGGCACGAGCGTGAAGCCGAGCGCGATCATCGCGCGGCGAAAGTGGGCGCCGTTTTCCCGCACACGGGTGCGCAGTTGCGCGCCTTCTTCGCTTGCCAGCAGTTCGAGTACTTTGAGCGACGCGGCGGCGATGCTCGGCGTCAGCGTGTTCGAAAACAGATAGGGACGCGAGCGCTGCCGCAGCAGTTCCACGATCTCCTTGCGCGCGGCGACATAGCCGCCCGAGGCACCGCCCAGCGCCTTGCCGAGCGTGCCGGTCACGATGTCGACGCGTGACAGCACGCCACAATGTTCCGGCGTGCCGCGCCCGTGTTCGCCGACGAAGCCCACAGCGTGCGAGTCGTCGACCATCACCAGCGCGCCGTAACGATCGGCCAGATCGCAGATTCCGGCGAGGTCGGCGATGATGCCGTCCATCGAGAACACGCCATCGGTTGCGATCAGCCTGAAGCGCGCGCCGGCAGCGTCTGCTTCTTTCAGCTTCGCTTCGAGATCGGCGAGGTCGTTGTTCCGGTAGCGAAAGCGCTTCGCTTTCGAAAGCCGCACACCGTCGATGATGCTCGCGTGGTTCAGCTCGTCGCTGATGATCGCGTCGTTCTCGTCGAGCAGCGTTTCGAACAGGCCGCCGTTCGCATCGAAACAGCTCGAATAGAGAATGCAGTCGTCGGTATGCAGGAACGCTGCGAGCGCGTGCTCGAGTTCCTTGTGCACGGTTTGCGTGCCGCAAATGAAACGCACCGACGCCATGCCGAAGCCATCGTTGTCGAGCCCCTGCTTCGCGGCTTCGATCAGCCGGGCGTCGCCGGCGAGGCCGAGATAGTTGTTCGCGCAGAAATTCAGCACGTGGGTGCCGTCGACGAGACGGATGTCGGCCGATTGCGGGCTGGCAATCACGCGCTCGTTCTTGTAAAAGCCGTCGGCGCGGATCTGCTCGAGCGTGCCGCGCAGATGGGCAAGGTATTGGTCGCGCATGAACCAGACTCCTGGATGAGGTGATGACGTCGCGTCAGCGTATTCGGGATGCGCGACGGCGAGCGGGCTATGAAGCGGACTATGAACCAGGCAATGAACCGGGCTGTTATAGTCGGCTGTCAGTTCTATCGGATATTTTCGTTTTTTCGAACTAAAATCCGATATATCGAACAACTCTAAACGATGGGTCAGGAAATGGCAAGTTCGGGTATCCGCCGCGCCGCGGCCAACGCGGCATCCACTTCGGGCGCAGTCCCGGTGCCGGCAAGCGCGGCGGCGCCGCGCGTCGGCGAACAGATTCAGCGGCTGCGCGCCGAACGGCGCATGACGCTCGACGATCTGTCGCGTGCGGCCGGCGTGTCGAAATCGATGCTCTCGGAGATCGAGCGCGACAAGGCCAATCCGACGATCGCGGTCGCCTGGCGGCTGACCAATGCGCTCGGCGTCAGCCTCGATTCGCTGTTCGCCGCGCCCAAGGCGCCGGAGGCGATCGCTGTCTCCGGTCCGCACGAGATTCCCACCTTGAGCGGACACGAGGCCAAATACCAGTTGCGGGTGTGGGGGCCGATTGAACTGGCCGGCAAGTTCGAGTGGTACGAACTGACGCTGCAGCCCGGCGGAGCGCTGGTCTCGAACGCGCACGAGCCCGGCACGCGCGAGCATCTGACCGTGCTGCATGGCTCGATCGAAATCGAAGCGGCCGGCACAACGAAACGGCTCAAGGCTGCGGACACCGCCCGCTATGTCGCCGACGAACCGCACGCGATCCGCAATGCCGGTAAGGCCGAGGCGAAAGCGCTGCTGGTGGTGATTCACGGCTAGGCGCAGCGCACGGCTGCGGGCGCATGGCGGCTAGCAGTTGGCGGAATCGGCCCTTCTGCCGAGGTTGCACCCGATACTGTATGTTTGTACAGTATCGGGTATCGACTGGAGCCGATAATGAACAATCTGAAAGCCGACCCTACCAATCAAGCTCTGGCCGCGCTGCGCTATCAAACCGCGGCGCGCGATCTCGAACATATCGTGCGCAATATTGCCGCGCGCTACATCGTGCAGCAGGTGCCGCTCACGTGGCGTTTGCTGCATGCGATCGAAGCCGAGGCGCTCGCGGACCTCGGATTTGCCAGCCGACATGACGCGCTGATGCTGGGCCTGTTCCAACGCCCATCCGATCTGCCTTATCCGGAAACTGACGAAGCCGTGAACTTCGGCACGTCCACCGCGCTGCCGGCAGTGTTCGCGTTCGCCGTGAGTGCATACGAAGAGGCCGCTGCACGGCGCGCCACGCAACCGCCGGCGCCGGAAGGTGCGCCCCCGAAACGCACGCGAGCCTGGGGCGGCTAAAACAGTGCGTTCCGATCAGTTGTCACCTACAATCAGTGCAACTAACGGAAAGATAACCCATGTCGCCTCCTCATCTGTCCGACCCTGTCCCGCGTCCCGCGCCGTTGACCGATCTTTTCGATCAACAACGCGAGGACTGGCGTCGCGACCCGCAAATCGCTTTCGACGCGTGGCTCGCGAAGCAGCATTTCAGACGTTCTTCCGCTGAAGTCTACCAGGCGCAATGGGGGCTCTTCCTCGACTGGCTCGGCATGCGGCAGAAAAGTCTGGTCACGGTCGATATGCATACGATCGCCGAATTCGTCGCCGGACTCGACATCAAAAAACCTCAGCGGCTCAGGTATTTGCGGCTGATCGAACGGGTCCTCGATCACGTGCGCGAAATCGAATCGGCATCGACCAACCCCGCGCGCTTCATTGCTCAGGATGGCGAAGCAGCTTGGCGAAACGCGAGCGACAACGAACCAACCGGGTTTCTCACGCACGCCGAGCGGACCGCGCTGGTTGCGCGGCTGTTTTCTCCGTTGCCGGCTTTATCCACTGCACAGCGCTGGAGAGAGCGGCGCGACCGTGCGTTGATCGCAGTGTTTCTCGGCGGCGGACTGAAGACCGGTGAAGCGGCAGCGCTTACAGTTAGTTGCGTGAGCGCGGGGTCGCCCTGGGTCACGATCGAGTCAGCCAATCCGATGCTGACGCGGCGTACCCGGCTTGCGCCGTTCTCCGCGGCTGTGCTCGACGCGTGGCTCGCCGAACGGCGGTTCACGGAACTGGCCGGCAATCTGGTTTTTCCCGCGTCACCTTCCGGACGCCCAATGCACAAAGCCACCATGCTGCGAGCGGTCGACGCGTTGATCGACGGCGCCGGCATTGCCGCATCTCGGAAGTCTCGCGCCAGTCCGCAAACATTGCGCAACACTTTTGCTGCGGATCTGTTCGAGAGTGGGGTGGAGGCGGAACTGGTCGGCCAATGGCTGGGTTTTGTGCAGGCGGTGTCGGCGAACCGTTTGTATCGCGCGTGGCAAACGTGGATGGACCAGCAGGATTTGCCCGTCGTCGAGGCTCCAGACCCGGCGGCCCAGCCTTTGCCGGCACCCCGGCGCGATGGGCGTTTGACGAGGAAACCGGGAGCGGATCAGTCCTGAGAAACCTCACCTTTGAGGTCCCGGATTTCCTCACCTTTGAGGCCTGAACCGCTATCGCACCGTGTCGACCCGGCGTGCTGGGGACACGCTCGAGTCGCCCGACAGAAACTGGCCAAGCGCCGCCAGCCTTGATTCGCCGAGCCCCGACGAGTGCTCGCACTCCGGACAGAGCAGTTCGAAGCGGTGATCGACTTTCGACAATTCCGGCTCACCTTCGTCACATTTCGGGCAGCGCGCCGGCAAAGTGACATGGCCGTCCGCCGCACTGCCGATCACCCTCAATTCGTCGCTCGTGAGCCGACCCGCTTCGACTAACGAGCAAAGCAGGCTGCCAATCGCCGGGTCGATCCCCCGCTGACCGCGCAGGATCGCGACTTCCTTGGTCAACGCATCCACCTCGTCGGATTGTTCGCGCAATTGAGCGTCGAGCCGATCGCCGCGCGCCTTGGCGGCGGCGATTTGCTGAATGAAGTCGAATTCCTTGCGGCTCGCGTCACGCACGCCCGACTGATAGGTGGCCGCCATACTGCGCAACGAATCGAGTTCGACCAGCATCGGCTTGACGCGCCGCTCGGCTTCGGCGACGGCGTCCTTGATCTGTTGCGCATAGTGTTCAGTGCTCTGGCGCAGTTCGACGTGTAATGCGTCGATCCGGTCGCGCAGCGTTGCGTTGCTCGCGAGTTCGCTGTCGAGACGCTGGCGCAGCGCGTCGTTTTCGCCATCGAGCCGACGCACCGTTGCCTGCAAGCCTTCCTGATGAACATTGCCGTGCGTGGTGGCGCTCGAGAGCTGGGCTTCGAGCGTGCGAACCCGTTCCCACGCGGCTTCGGCGCGCAATTCGCTGCGCTTGATCGTCTCGTCCGCTGCCTCGCGACGAATTTCCGCGTCTCGTGTACGTTGCTCAGCAGCTGCGACCTGCACGCGGATTTCTTCGCGTTCGCCGTCGAGTGTCACCCGCGCGTGTGCGACGGCTTCTTCAAATAGCGCGCCCAGCAGCTCACCGGCGCGATCTTCCAGCGCTTTGGGGATGGCACCCGCGCCGACCTTGACACGCGACGCATTGCGGATGCGTTCCCAAAAATGGTCGATGTCTTTCGGAATGTCGCTTGCGCTGCCGGTTTGCGTCAGGTCGCGTACTGCGGCCATCGACGGTCGGATCCCCAGGTCGAAAAAAAGCCGTTTGCATGCGTGCAGCGACAGATCCTGTCGCCTGGCCCCTTGATCACGCATCGTTTCAAGCTCATCACGGATGGCCTGTCGTTCCTGGTCCAGATTCATGTCAACCTCGATGTCGCTCGAATTGGATTGATCATAACAATTTACGTAGCGTTTGCTACTTGTTTGTTCGCTCCGCGTAGCATTTTGCGAATTGATGTGTTTTTGGGCGTTAACGACCTCATTTGAGTCGTTCGAGCCCTTGCTGTTCGTGAAACAAAACGAAGAATAGCGAATAAGTCATTGTGGTGAAAGGATTTTTAATCCTTATAGACTGATTGCGCACTGTTTCACGAGATACCTGTGATGGCGACGTGGTTGAAGGCGTTGTCCGAAGGACACACGGGGGAAAGTCTAGAGAGTAGTAAAAGTAAACACCCTTGAACCCTTGTTAAAAACGTTAACGCCACCGCAAACCCTTACCAGACAAGGGTTTCAGCCCAGCAAGGTGAAACTTTGCGGGAGACGTGGTGAGGTCTTGCGGGAAAGTCGAGTGATGAGGTTCGGGGAGCTCGGTGAGCAGGTCCGGGACAGGACGTGAGCGGGTTCAGGAGACACCGCGAATAGGCGGTTTAGCGAAAGGTGAGATTTTACGGGTCCTAATTCCCGTAAAGTGCCCGGCAGCGCTCGACGGACTGTTCGGATGGCCGCGGGGCCAAAGGTGAGCGATTTCGGGATCGTGCTGATCGCCAATTTTTGACCTTATTTTGAGCCTGTTAACCCGATCGGTGAGTCAAGTCGGGAGAAAACGCGAACCGAAGGTGAGATTTTTCGGGGGCCAGAGGGCATTTTTACTGTCATTGCGGGACATCCGGGGCCTAAGGTGAGCCTTTGCGGGAGCCGGGAGACGTATCGGATTCAGAATTGACGCTTCGCGTCGACTGGTTTGGCGGTGCGGTGGCGGGAAAGGTGAGGAAATTCGGGAGCTGCCCGATGTATCCCCTCCGGGGATCGCCGGATCGCCCGATTTTGCCCAAAGGTGAGGTTTTTCGGGACACTTTGGCGCGGCATCTGATTGCTGAGGTGAGGGTTTGCGGGACCATAACTGCATATGTCGGCCGGAAAAGCCCCACCGACGCAGCCTGTGTTGCGCTTACCAGGTGGTCGTTGAATTCGATCGGTGAGGATTTTCGGGACCGTTGGGACGGCAAATGGACATGTCGAATTTCACCCAGAACGCGGCTTAAGGTGAGGATATACGGGAGCATTGGCTTGCGACGGTGTGGTTTCTACCGCGATAAGTCTTTGAAATAATTGAGTTATTGCACTGATCTTCGCAAAGGTGAGGCTTTTCGGGAATGCTTTTCAGCAGTGCGCATAATGCGCCGCCCGGTCCAAAGGTGAGGCTTTTCGGGAAGTTTTGTCGGTGGATGTCGGGCCTCATACCGCTGGAGCCCGTGTCGCGCCAAGCGCCGCGGGACGGAAAGGTGAGCTTTTTCGGGGGCGTCCGATGGGCCATGCGTCATTCGTTCGTCAAGTGCACTGCTAGTGCGGTTTGGACAACCGCTGCACAGGTGGTCTCGGCTCAGGCGACGCGTGCAATTGCGGCGAAGCTCGCCAGGCTGTGCCCCACCTATCTCGACATGTCGGCGAACCGCGGTGGAGTGAGGGCTTGGGGGACGCGGGCCGGAAATGCGCGTCGCCGGCGCCCGGGCGATCGTGCAGACGCGCGTTCAGCGTAGTGAGAGTCCCTACCGGCGGGGCCGACCCCACGTTTCATTCGGCGCTCTATGCGAAGCTTCGCCTGTGCAACTGCTGCTCATGGCCGCCTGTTTGTGAGGCACGATTCGTAACCCCGCTTGGCGGCCCCTGTTCGGAGGCGCGCGCCAACCCGCCCCATTGATGCTATTCCCGATGCCGCAGTTCGCCGTTCGCTGCCAGCTGAATGAGCGACGCCCTTCCACCGGCTCATTTCGACGCGCCCCCTGTCCCCTTTTCTACGCACAGCCGTCAAAACCAACGAAATTTTTTGAGGTGAGAAGATTCGGGATCGAATACTCCCCGTTCCCGCGAGACTCGCAAAAGTCGGAAGTGGCGCAGGCCGCGACCTGTAAGGACGCCCCGAACCTGGCGCGAAATGGTTGAGGTGAGGGTTTTCGGGAGTAGCTCGAGGTGAGTCACGCTTCGTAAACTCACTTCACCGGCAACGGTGAGATTCACGCTATAGACGCGTATCACCACAGCCGGTATGCTCTCGCGAAATCCCTCCTCCACCAGACGCATGGCCACGAAGCGCGCGAAGAAGACCGATGTAGTCAGCCCGAGCTCGGCCGAATTGCGCAAGGCGGTCGAGGCGATCGCCATTCAGCCCAAGAGCGGCAAAATCACGCTGCTGACCCGCAAGCTGTTCAACGTGCTGCTTGCCGTGGCTCAGCAGGCTGACGAATCGGGTGATACGTATCGGGCGCTGCTGTCCGATATCGTCGCCAATTCGGCTTTCGATTCCAACGACACCGCGCTCGTCAAGGAGCACCTGCGGCGCATGGTGTCGGTCCAGGTCGAATGGAGCACCGGCACGTCCAGTCAGAAGCCGGGCCGCAAATGGGGCATTTCCACGCTGATCGCCGACGCGGAAATTCTCGAAGACCCCACCACCCGCCGCGTGTGGGTGGAATTTTCGTTTGCGCCGAAGATCAAGAAGAAGCTGCTCGATCCGGTCCAGTATGCGCGCCTGAGCCTGCAGTTCCAGAGCCAGTTGCGCAGTAGCGCGGGCCTCGCGCTGTATGAAATTTGCGTGCGCTATCTGACCAACCCGAGTCATCTGACGATGCGCGAAACGTGGGAATGGTGGCGCCCGATCCTGTCGGGCACGCCGGACACGGAAGCGGGCGATGAAGCGAAGCGCGAATACAAGTACTTCAAGCGCGACTACCTGCGCCCGGCGATCGCTGAGGTCAACGCTGTCACTAACATCTTCGTCGAATTGATCGAGCACCGCGAAGGGCGGCGTGTCGCCGAGATCCAGTTCCGCGTGACCGAGCGCAAGCAGCCGATGCTGGCACTCGATGAACATCCGAATGTGTTCGACAGCACGCTGGTCGACCGGATGGTGAAGATCGGCATCCCGCTGAAAGAAGCGCAAACGCTGTATGCCGATAGCGAAGAAAACCGCAT
This sequence comes from Paraburkholderia ribeironis, assembly GCF_900019265.1. Taxonomy (GTDB): domain Bacteria; phylum Pseudomonadota; class Gammaproteobacteria; order Burkholderiales; family Burkholderiaceae; genus Paraburkholderia; species Paraburkholderia ribeironis. The sequence goes on along the minus strand of NZ_CYGX02000053.1, from coordinate 2,915 downwards.
TCGCGCCGCGTTGCAAATGACCGAGCAACGCATGCGCAGCACGTCGTTGCCGCCGGTGCGCAGCGCGCCCGCGTTGTTCAAGGACGCGTTGAAAAAAGGCTACGCGCCACCCGTCGAAGCGCTGCCCTCAGGCGGCGGCGGGAAGGCTGCGGTTGCCGCGCCGGCCGACGATCTCAAAGCCCGCCTGCTTGGCGAGTACTCGGCGTATCGTCGCAAGGAAGCGTACGCGTTGTACAACGAACAGGGTGATGCCGAGCGGGAGATCGCGCGGCAGTCGTTCGAGGAAGACGAACTGCCCGGGCTCGGCGCGCACATGCGGGACGACTGGCGCCGCCGTGGGTTGGATTCGAAGATCGTCGAAACCGCCTTCTTCGACTGGCTGGCTCGCAAGACCTGGGGCGAGCCGACCGATGGTGATCTGCTGGCTTTCACGCTGAGCCAATCGCGGGCGGCTTGATCGTCAGGGGGCAAGCGGGCGCGATCTCGTGCCGCTCGACGCCGTATTGCGGCTAGCGCTGCGCTGTCACTTCAGCATCTTCTCGATCTGCCGCAGGATGTCGTCGCGCTTCTCACGCGTGAGCCCCTTCAGGCGCAGCTCGATTCGATCATCTCCATACGATTTGAGATCGCCAACCGACACGCCGTCGAGTTTGATTTCCAGCCGCTGCGCATAGCGCTGTCGCCCCGCCGGTTTCGTGCTTTCCTGCGCATTGGCCCTGCCCTTGACGATGTCCGCGACCTGCCGCGTGCTCAGATCGTCCGACAGAATCTTGTTGATCAGACGCAGCGTCGCGTCGGCGCCGCGCGCCGTGTGATAACGACCCACCTGGTACGCCATGTTCGAACCAAAGCGGTCGGGGCGCGCGACCATCTCATGCATGACGGGCTCCGGCAACTTGGCGATGGACAATGCAACCGCCACGGTCGATTCGTCGAGTCCGAGATGCTCGGCAAGCTCCTTCTGACTCTGGAAATGGCGCTCGTCGAGAAAGCGCTTCCAGACGACTGCGTTGTCGAATACCGTTTGCGAATCGCGCTGGACGTTGAGGTCGTAGCCGAGCTTGTAGCTCTGCATGCCGATCGGCAAATCGATGACGATCGCCTTCACCGACTCCTTGTTGGCCTCTTTCAGCGCGCGCACGCGCCGGCCGCCGTCGCTGACAAAGTAGGTGCCGGGATTGTCGTGGTCGGGAATGACGTGAATGGCCTGCTGCTGCCCCTGCTTGGCCAGATTGACGGCGAGTTCGGCAATCGACGACTTCAGATAGAAGTGCCGTGGATTGAATGGGCTCGGCTTGATGGTCTTGAGCGCGAGCTCGATGACCTGGCCGGAACGATAACCGTGCTCGATCCTCCATGCACGGTAGGCCGCCGATTCGCTGGCGGTGTCTGCAGTGTCGACTTCCGGCTCGCTCTGGGGTACGACAACCGACATGGCGCGGCCAGCGGCGCTATTGAGCTTGGCGTCGTTCTTGACCAGACCATCGATGGCATTCAGACGGTCGAGCGCGGTTCGCTTTTCGCTGCTGGTCGTGTCAGGACGTGCTTGAAAGCCTTTGGCGAATTGGGAGGGTTTCATTCAGGGTCCTTTATGCGCATAAATTTCACGGGAGCAACGCGGCGATCTCATTAGCGCACGCCCGTACTTCGATTGCGGCGAGCTTGGCGCCGCGGTCGTTCATTTGCAGTACCGTCTGCCCCAACGCCATGGCCTGCTTGTAGGCTTCGCGTGTCGGGATCTGGGTCTTGAGCAGCGGGAAGCCGAGTTCTTCCAACGCGCGCTTCAGCTCGCGCGTCAACATTCGCTTTTCTTCGGTCTTATTGAGCAGAAAAACGGCACGCAGATCTTCGTTCATCACCTGAGCCTGCTGCACCAGCTTGACCAGACCGATGCTCGACCAGTAGTCGGCAGGCGATGACGACGTCGGGATCACCGCGACGCTCGCCGCGAGCAAGACGACGCCGGAGACTTTTTCTGTAATGGAAGGGGGACAGTCGACAACGATGATGTCGTAGTCAGCCACGAACTTCTTGATCTCGCGATGGATCTGGCTACCCGCTTCGGAGAGGTTGACGACCGGGAAAGGAATGCCCGTGTCGCCATCTGATGATGCACTGGCCCAGTGGATCAGCGTGTTTTGGCCGTCTGCGTCTACGACGAGGACGCGTTTGCCTTTCTCATGAAACGCAGCGCCGAGATGCATCGCGATTGTGCTCTTCCCGACCCCACCCTTCTGCTGAGTTACCGCGATGATTTCTGCCGCCAAATTTCACCTCCTCTTTTAGACGCAGTTGGATTTTACCTGGATGAAATCTCATTTCAATCATTTTGTGTAATTGAGAGAAGAATTAGCCGTTCGGGATAGGTTTATGCGCATAAAGCACAGAGCTGAAGAAGCGACCGGGCGTGATTGAGAAAGCGCGCGTGGTGGGAGGTGCGCGAGAGGGGAACGTCACGTCACAACGGCGGTAGATGACCGTAACGGGGTTTGCCGTTGATCGATGTCTGTGCGCGGGTATCGGGCGTTGCTAAAGTTGGCGTTACTTCGAATGACTGTGTCAGCGCGCCAGGTAAGGTTATTGACTGAATGATTACCGCAGGGCGGTAGATCCTGAACGAATGCTTTGCCTGGGTCGAGAAATTTATGCGCATAAACTTCGGCGCATCACTGGGCCTCGATGGAGCCTGATGGCCACGGTCGGATCACTGTGCACGGAGGCATATCGCCGAGGCAGCGCGCGTCGAACGTAGTGCGAAACCATGTCGATATGGAGAAGAGGGCACTTATTGAGCGAGACTTCGCCCGTGCAGGTGCAGGAGGCTTCCCACCGGCATATGAAGAATGAATTGGAATAGCCTAGACTAAATCTGACAGTGGTCGGTTTCTCGTGCTGTTGCGCGTGGGCGCGGAGGA
>NZ_CYGX02000011.1 GCF_900019265.1 Paraburkholderia ribeironis | reverse complement strand
CGGGAGGTGCCACCCCGCACTAGACTCAACTGCAAATCTATCCGTCGAACCGGGTCAACCTCAGACGGCGCTGACTCGCAACGGCGCCACGTTCTTTGGAGAACTGCGCCCTGGCCTGTTCGCATCGCTCGGTTGCAATGGCGCGGGCGTGCTGAAAGGTACGACATACGGCAAGTTGTTGGGGGAGATGGCCATGGGTGCCCAGTCCTCGCAACTGTCAGATGCGCTCAGTCTGGAGGGCCCTGGCTGGCTGCCTCCAGAGCCTATCAGGCGCATTGGCGTCGTTTCGTCGATCAGGTATCAGGCCGCACTCGCCGGACCTGAGCGCTGATTTTCCATTGCCAACGTCACTCCAGAGGAATGAAGATGCCTGAAATCAAGCGTAGCCATGTAGGCAAGCGTCTGTCTGAGGTCGCGGTCCATCAGGGAACAATCTATCTTGCAGGTCAGGTGCCCGAAGACATCACTCAGGATATGGCCGGTCAGACGCGTCAGGTGTTGGCGTCGATAGATGCGCTGCTTGCGGAACATGGATCGGACAAATCCCGCATCCTCTCATGTCAGATCTTCCTGTCTGACATGTCACAGGCCGCTGCGATGAACGAAGTGTGGGACGCATGGGTGATGCCTGGGCAGACGCCACCCCGCGCTACTGTAGGGGCGACCTTGGCGCAGCGGGAGAAATTGATCGAGGTCGTGATCGTGGCTGCTGTCTAGATTCATATATCTCGCTGGTTGTCGCCGCGCTGTGCGGCGATCGAGGCAGTTTGCACTTTGGACACGGCACGGCGGATTGGTGACTTTGCGGGCTGCAATGATGGAAAGCCGAGTAATTAGTTGGCGCCAACTGGTTTATAGTTTGGAAAACTAAATATATGTGCGGCTACTTCTCTTACCAGGCACGGCATTTCGGAACGTGCGAGGGTGTGGCAATAGCCACGTATACTGCGAAATTATGACTGCCTCGATAGGGCCGACCGGCCCCGATCTGTGGGGCCGGTCAAGGAAAAGCCGTGAGGCGTTAGAAGGCAGTGCGCAGGCCGATTCGCGCGATGGCTTGTGAAGCGCTGCTCGAGGATCCTGTTGGATCCATGATGCCGTTGATTGCCGCCTGGACGCCTGAGTTCGCGCGTTGGTAGACGCCTTGGGCGTACACCATCGTTCGCTTCGACAACGAATAGTTCAACGTTGCGCCAATCTGGTTGGCGTGATTGTTGTCGAGAACGTCGTTGCCCTTCATATACATATAGCTCGCACCGAAGGACCAGGCAGGCGTGATCTGCCAACTCGCGGCGACCTGTGCGGCGTACGCCGCAGCGCCCGAAAACGAATTGCGCACGGTCACGAAATCAGCCACGGTGTAGACGGGTCCGAGAACGTAGTGTGCTCCAACGCCCCAGTTCCAGATGGGGATTTGCGGCGAACCATTCGAGGACCCCGGATATTTCTTCTGTGTGTAGGCTGCTCCGAGTCCGAACAGACCCGCTGCGTAGTTCAGGCCAAAGTTCATCGCAGAGTTGGACCCAAACGAGCCGGCGACGCCGCCGGATGCAATCGGCCAACATGCACTTGTTGTCGATTTGCGTAACCCTGTCTGGTATCAGTGTAGTGGGCGCGCAATCAGTTCTTTATGTGCTCGCGGCCACGCGCTACCCGTTTGCCAATCGCGGCACGGGAGTAGGGGCAGCAGTCGGTGTGGGGCGGTTCGGCTCGATCGTAGGGCCGGCAGCGGCTGGGCAGTTGCTCGCGGTGGGCAAAACGGCTGCGATGGTCATTGGTGCCAGCGTCCCTGTTGCCGCCATTGCCGCAGGGGCTGCTCTGTTTGCGCTCAATTGGCCCGATGAGAGGGATTGATGTAGAGGGAGGCCGTAGCCCCGCGCTCGCCGCCAGACAAAAAAACAGCCGGAGACGACGCTAGCTCATCCAGTACTCATCTGGAATGCTGCGGTCCGCTTCGGAAAGGAAAGGGTTATCGAGCGAGAAGGTCAGCCGTGATGCGATCTTTGCACGTGCGAGCGCATCCTGAATGTATGGATGGGAGTTGAACAGTCGCATATACGCGCCATTGCGATACGCAGCGACGAGCCCGTTTTCGATCGTCTGCGCCAGCGCTTCCTCGCCCGCGGCGACATAGAAAATGAAATCCGATCGATACTTCAGCAGGAGCCGGTTCTCGACCACGAGATCCGGCTCCTGCTGATGGCGGCCATCGAGTTCGGTAAATGCTTCAACCACGCCGCGTGGAAAATAGTCGACCCGGCCACCCTCGGTCATCTCGAACATCGTGTCATAGGTCGAGGTCTGGACATTCAGGCCTGCCGCTTTCAGGATCTTCGTGTCTATCCATCCAAGTCCCTGCCCGCACATGAATGCTTTCAGATCGGAGAAGTGCTCCACCCTGTCGAAATCGGCCTGGCGCTCCTTTCTGATGACGAAGACCCGGTAGCCAATCAGTCCACGATGTATTGGAATGCGCACCACGTTCCTGCCGCGCTCGGCTTGCGCCTCCATGCTGGTCCAATGCAGATTGATCATGCCATTGGGGGCCGACAATTCGGTTAGCGCGCGAGCGCGCTCCATTTCGATGTCGGCCGAGCGCAACGTATAAGATGCGTTGGCCGTTTTCAATGCCAGGTCGAGGACCGCGAGCGCAAACGCGGCGTGCGCGTCGCGGGAAGGCCGAATGCGCGGATAGACGATATCGAAGTGGGCGGCAAGTGCAGCATGTGCGCGAAGCGTTGTACCCGCCGCTCCCAGCGCCGCCGCACCCAGCGAGGCCAGTAAAAAGCGCCTGCGATGCATGGTCGGAATGTTGTGTCGACACAGGAGTGGCGTGCCCAAATAGGCGCTTGTCCGTCCAAACTTTCCCCCTGATCGTTGTTCATCCTGGCACGTCCTGCCCACGCTGACAAATCGTGGAATCCCGCAGTCGCGGTGTACGCCGGGCGGTTCCCGACAAGGTCGGTGCATCGCGTCAAACATCGGTTGACGCTCCGCTCCGGGAAACAGACAGGTTTGCCTTTCGCGTAGCTCGTGTCGCGCGGGGGCGAAGCCCGTAGAGCCGCCACGCGTTGGATTCAGGATTTCCTGACGGCACATTCAGCAGATCTGAGCCGTATTTTTCCGGGCTTCCTGACTGTTGAACGCCATTGGCTTCCGTACGATGATTTACCGAAACCGTCTATTTCAGCAGGCCCGTTATGAACGGTCATTCAGAAAGCCGCGAAGTCGCGGTTGAATTCCTGAACACCGCGTGTGAGCGCCTGTTCGAAATCTGGTGTGAACGCAGAAGCGTCATACCGCTTAGCTACCTGCTGCACTGCTGGCCATTGCCGGACAAGGGGTACGCGTCCGTGAAACGATTGTCGGAAGGATTGCGCGAGTTGGGCCAGGCGAATCCCGATGCCCTCAGCGATCGCATCGGGCCGATCCTTGGCGAGCTCGCTTCATGTATCGAGGAGATTCTGCAGCATCCGCGGATCTGCTTGCCGCGGGCGGTAAGCGATTCGCCGTCTGTGCGGCCGCTCCAGTACGTCATTTAGATTTTCGTCAGATCGATGAGGGCGCGTTTGATCCAGATCGAGCGCCGGCGCGGCCCAGCAAAAGTGAAAGCGACTGGCGGGCCTGGTCGGGCAAATGCTGAGGCGCCATCCTGTCGATGCGGCGGCCGGCGGTTCAGTACCGCGCAGCGGCAACGAGTGCAGAATAGACGAAACTAGAACCGTAGCGCTCGCGGGGATGTATGAAGCACAATCTGTTCGACGCATGGTGGAGTTTGATCCGCGACTTCAGGAGCAGCCTTGTGTGGCGGCTTCTCGTGACCGTGCTGCTCGTCAGTTGCCTGGTCACTGTGTTGCTGACCGCGTTGCAGCTTTACCGCGACTACCACCGTGGCGTGCAGCAGATTGAAAATCGCCTTGTGGACATTGAACGCAGCAATCGCGATAGTCTTGCAGAAGCGCTCTGGCGATTGGACGGCGACCAGCTACAACTGGAGTTGAACGGCATTCTGCGTCTCGCGGACATCCGTGCGGTGGAAATTCGCGAGACGGGGGAAGACGGGCCGTCCGTCTACTTGAGCGCTGGTCAGCGCTCCGCCGGTCCTGTTGTCGCCCGCGAGTTTCCGCTTCTCTATGACGTGCAGGGCAAAGAGCGGCAGATCGGCAAGCTCTATGTCGAGGCGACGCCCCTCAACCTTTACCATGATCTGATGCGAACCGCCGCGGTGATTCTGGTCACTCAGGCTGCCAATACCTTTCTCGTCTCGCTGTTCATCGTCTACATCCTGTCGCGTCTGGTGATGCGGCACGTCGCCGCCATCGCGCGCACGGCGGAGAACTACGATTTCCGCGAAGCGCCCCAGCCGTTCAGTCTCCAGCGCCGCAAACCGCGTCAGCCAGATGAACTCGACCGTGTGGCGAACGCATTCAATGCGATGGGTGCGCGGCTGTACTACGCGCATCGCGACGAGCAGGACGCAGCGGCGGAACGCGAAGCACGCGCTCTGGCGGAAGCGGCCAACCGGGCCAAGGGTGAATTCCTCGCCAACATGAGTCACGAGCTGCGCACACCGCTGAACGGCATTCTTGGCTACGCCCAGATCCTCGAACGCGACGCCACACTGAGCGGGCGGCAGCGCGAACGCGTTGCGGCGATTCGCAATAGCGGCGAACATCTGCTGACATTGATCGAAGACACGCTTGATTTCGCGCGGATCGAAGCGGGCAAGCTGCGCGTCGAAATTGGCGACGTAGCGCTGGCCGGGTTTGTCGATATCATTCGCGAGATTATCGAGGTGAAAGCGGAGCAAAAGCGCCTTGAGTTCGTCTGCGAAATCGCTGAGGATGCGCCCGACGGAGTGCGCGCCGATGAACGACGGCTGCGGCAGGTGATGCTCAATCTGCTGTCGAACGCGGTGAAGTTCACCGACTCGGGTTGCGTGAGCCTGCGTATCTCGAGGTCCGAGTCCAGGCGCGTTCGTTTCGAAGTGCGCGACACTGGGATTGGCATCGCCTCCGATCAGCTGAATACGATCTTCGAGCCGTTCGAACAACTGGGCGCGGCCGAGCGGCGCGCGGGAGGCGCCGGCCTCGGTCTGGCCATCAGCCGGCAGTTCGTGCATGCGATGGGGGGCGAGATCGAGGTGGAAAGCCGCATCGGGCAGGGCAGCAGTTTCCGGTTCGAACTGCCGCCGGCGAGCGGGTTGCCCGGGTTGCGCAAGGCGGCGGATGCCGCGCCGATTCCGTACCTGGCGACGGGCTACGAGGGGCCGCGCAGGAAGGTGCTGGTCGTCGACGACATCGAAGTGAACCGGGCAATTGCAGTGCATCTGCTGAGTCGTCTGGGCTTTGACACCGTCGAGGCGGAAAACGGTCGCGAGGGTTTCGAAAAGGCGCTGCGTGAGCAGCCGGCGCTGATTCTCACCGACATTGTGATGCCTGAAATGAACGGACTCGATTTGACACGCAAGCTGCGTGAATTGCACGAATTCGCGCACGTCCCGATCATTGTCATGTCCGCGAGCCCTTGCGGAACCAACAAGGTCTTGACCCTCGAAGCAGGAGGAAACGCCTTTCTGCCTAAACCGGTCGACCTCGACGCGCTGCTGGCCCAGATCGCCGCACTGCTCGGACTCAAGTGGATCTATGCGTCGTCGCTGCCGCCGTCCCAGCGCGCTGCCACACCCGAAATCAGCCTTGCAGCCGTACCTCGGCAACAGATGGAGGAACTGCATCATCTGGCACGCCTTGGCGACATGCACGAAATCATCGCCTGGGCCGAGAACATGGCGGTGCGCGATTCGCGTTATCGCTCGTTCACTACACCGCTCTGCGCACTTGCCCGCGATTATCAGTCCAAAGCCATACTCCATCTGGTCGAGCGACATCTGAATGGCGAGCCCAAGCCATGAACGATGCCAATCTGGCGGCCGGCGAACGGCCAACGATCCTCATAGCCGACGACACGCCGGCGAATTTCGGTGTGATCGTGGAGAGCCTGACGGAGCGCGGCTTTCGGGTACTCGTTGCGCTCGACGGCGAAGAGGCGCTCGAACGGGCGCTGTTTTCGCAGCCCGACCTGATCCTGCTTGACGTCAAGATGCCGGGTATCGACGGCTTCGAGACGTGCCGGCGACTCAAAGCGGATCTGCGCACCCGCGATATCGCGGTGATTTTCATGACGTCGTTGACGGGCGCGGAAGACATGGTCGAGGGCTTTTCGGCAGGCGGCGTCGATTACGTGGCGAAGCCAGTCCGTGTCAACGAAATGATGGCCCGCATCGAGACCCATCTTGCGCTGCGCGTGATGCACCGGCAGCTCGTCGCGCAGAACCGCCAGCTTCTGAACGAGGTGGCGGTACGCCAGCAGGCGGAGGCCGAATTGTCGCGTGCGCGCGATGCACTCGAGCAGAAGGTCGAGCAGCGTACGAGACAGTTGGCGGAGTCGAACGTGCGGCTGTCCGCCCAGGTCGATGAGCGCCGCCGGGCCGAAGCGAACTTGCAGGCGAGCGAAGCGCGCTTTCGCACGATCGTCGAAACCAGCCCGAGCCCGCTGTGCATCACGTCGATGCCCGAAGGTGTCATCCTGTACGCGAATGAACCGCTGCGGGAACTGTTCGGCCTCGAAACGCGCACCGGCAAGCTGATCAACATCGTCGATTTCTATGTGAACCCCGCGGATCGCGACCGGCTGGTGTCGCATCTGCGCAGGGAGGGGAGCTTCAACAACCGCGAAGTTCACCTGCGGCGCGCGGACGGCTCGCCGTTCTGGGCCATGGCGACCGCGCGGGTCGCGACCTTCGGCGACGCCCCGGCGATCTACGTTGGCCTGAACGACATTACGGCGCGCAAGCGTATCGAGCAGGAGCTGTTCGAATCGCGCAATCAGTTGCGCGAGTTGTCCGGCTATATGGAAGCGATCCGCGAGGAAGAGCGCAAGCGCATCGCCATGGAAATTCACGATGAACTCGGCCAATTGCTGACGGCCTTGAAGATGGACGTTTCGCTGTTGAAAATGCGCCTCGGCAAGGACCCGGACGCGATGCGCAAAGCCGACGACATGCGCGAACTCGTCGAAAAAACGATCTGGATGGTGCGCAACGTCGCGAATCACTTGCGGCCGGTCGCGCTGAACTTCGGGATCGTGTCGGCGCTCGAATGGCTGGTCGAAGATTTCAACCGGCGTAGCGGCGTGCCTTGCCAGTTGCACATCAACGGGGGCGAGCCGGCGCTGCCAGAGGCTTGCGCGACTGCCGTATTCCGTATCGTTCAGGCGTCGCTGACCAACGTCGGCCGCCATGCCCAGGCGACGCGGGCCGACGTGACGCTGACCAGCACCGCGACGGCGCTTGACCTCCACGTGAGCGACGACGGTTGCGGTTTTGATCCGGTCGTGGCGCGTACCGGTTATTCGTATGGACTGCTTGGGATGCAGGAGCGCGCCCGCCTGATTGGCGGGGCGATGACGATCGACAGTGCGCACAGCATGGGCACTGCCATTTCCATTCACATTCCGCTTACAGGCTGGGCAAGAGATGATTGACGTACTGATTGCTGATGATCACGCTGTCGTGCGTGGCGGCCTGAAACAGATTATCGCGACCACCACGGATATCGTGGTCGCCGCCGAGGCCGCGCAAGGTTCGGAAGTGCTCGATCGGCTGCGCACGAGGCGATTCGATCTTGTACTGTTGGACATGACGATGCCCGGCATCAGCGGGGTCGACCTGATCCGGCGCGTACGTGCCGAGCAGCCGCCGTTGCCGATCCTCGTGCTCAGTATCCACAACGAGGCGCAGGTCGTGTCGCGTGCGCTGCGCGCCGGCGCGACGGGTTATGTGACGAAAGACAGCGATCCGGACGTGCTGCTCGCTGCGATCCGCAAACTGGCGGCAGGCGGACGGTTCATCGACCCGAAGCTGGTCGATGCGATGGTCTTCGAAACGCATTCCGGCGACGCGCCACCGCACGAGGTGTTGTCCGACCGTGAATTTCAGGTATTGCGGATGCTGGCCGCCGGTCAGAGCATCAACGAGATCGCCGAGTCATGTTCGCTGAGTGCCAAGACCATCAGCACCCACAAGATGCGCCTCATGCAGAAGCTCGGCCTCAACAATAACGCTGAGCTGATCCGATATGCGATCAGGCACGGTCTAGTGACGGAGTGACCGTACTGTAAGGAAATCCTGAGCCCTGAAGCAGCGTTTCCCGAATCAACAATCCGGCGCCGCTGACTGAAGAATCCTCGCCATTGTCCCACGATAGTCAAATGCGAACCTGAAGTGCGGGGGCAGATGTGGTTGCGACGGAAAGCTCATTACGCGGATTGCGGGAGAAATTGCAGGCAACGGCAGGCGAGCTGCCAGTGCATGTGCTGACGATGCATGGGTCGCCGGACGGTGCGACCTGCCGGGTATGCGTCGAAATCAGGCGGCCGGATGGCCCGATCCGGCTGTTCTTCTTCCGGCACGGCGACGGTACCTGGCACGTCTTTCCGCCGCAAGACAACCTGTGCAGGATGGGCTTCGACCGGCTCGTCGCGTGACATGACGGGGCCGGACAGGATTAGAGAAGGAGATCGAGGATGAGCGCTGGCAACCTGGGGACACTGTCGACGCACGAGACAGCATTGCGGGCGTGGTTGAGCGATTGGTACGACCACGCATTCGCGATCGGCTTCATCCGGCCGCCTTACATACTCGACGACGCGACCGCGGTGAGACTGGAAGGTTATTTCGACGTGGGGCTCACGCCTGCCGAGGGCGTCAACGCGATCTTTGGTGTAGTGCACTGAGCCGTGGCCGCGCGCTGGCCGGGCGCGTCGACCAGGTTCCACGGGGTGTTGCCGAAACGTTCGCCGAAGTCCAGCGGCGCATCCGCACGTTGAGGATGCGCTGGCCCGCGCACGCCTGTTTTCGCGTCAGTCGTGCGGACGCGCCGTCGGCGACTTGCTCACCCGGACCGGACTTTCTGTTGCCGAACGCCGCTTGCCACTTCGTCGGCGTCCTCGCTGTCTTCACTGCTTTCCTTGTCGATCCATTCACTGCTTTCCTTGTCGATCCATCGCCGCGCCCATTCGAGCGCGTATTGCTGTGCTGTCTCGCAGTATTCGAAGCTCGGACCGATTAGCCCGGAACGGGCGACTCGCCGTTCGTCCCGTACGATCTCGGCCCATCCGCGGAACTGGCCGTTCGCCAGCCGATCTGCGGCAAAGTAGATGACGTAGCCGCGCGGATCGGACCCGGTTTGGCCTTTCGACGGCAGGCCCATCCACGGCAAGATAGTCCGGTGAATTTGATGGGGGGGCGCCGGGGCGCGGGATTCGACGCGCTCAGGTGCCGCATGCGCGGAATCAGGCCGCTGCGGCGCGACTTGCCTGAACGTATCCGCCGTATGGGACGGCTGCCATGCGTCATGCGGGTTCTGCCAGGATGCCTGGTCTTTCCAGAGCACCTTGCGAAGTTCTTCATAGCGGGTCCGGCGGGCAATGGTGTGCGCGGGGACATGCCGGTGTCCCAGCAACAACTGCGGGCCGCAACGGAACTTGCGTCCGGTGCTCGACAGAATCCGGTACATCTCCGCAAGAGCACCGCTCGAACGCCACGTCTCGAAGCGTTGCCGGCACGTCGGCGCCGACGGATAGCGGCTCGGCAGCATCGACCAGGATTCGCCGGTCGTCAGTACCCACAGCACGGCGTTGGCCACGATGCGAACCAGTGCACGCGGCCGGCCACGCCGCCGTTGAGCAGCGGGGGCGTCCGCCAGGACAGGCGCGATCAGCAGCCACTCTTCGTCACTGAGTTCATTGAAATGCACGCTGTCCTCCACACACCCATTGCATTGCGCGGGCTCGGGTGTCGCCGCACGCGCTACCGGCCGCTCGTCGCCCATGCCGGGAGGGACGCTGGAGCCAGCAGTTCCTCGACACAATCCGATAGCTCGCAGACTTTCTGAAACGATGCATCGTTGGAATCGTGCAGATGTTCTCGTCTGAGGTCGCGCAACGCGGTTCCAAGACGCCGGAGGGACTCGGGGTCGCTGTTCATCAGCGGCCAGCCTCTCAATAGATGTCTCAGCGGCACGACGCTTCTGGCCTCGCACCACCGATCGAAGAGCTGCAAGCACATCACGTTGATGTGCTCGATCTCGTTTTCTCTCCCGGACAGGTGGGGAACCATGGCGACACTCGGATAAAAGACGATCAACGGTCGCTCATCGTATGCGACCAGTTTTCGGGCTGCTGTCAGGAGATCAAGAAAAACCAATGGGTGTCATGCTGAACTTCGCGTCAGGGAATCCTTATGTGGAGCTTTTTTCGGTTGACGCTGACGCGCCGCGTAGCGTCGGCGCTGGGCTCCTGGCCGACGCAACTCCCCTGGCGAGGTCTTCCATATCCCGGAGCCGCGACGGATTGGCGCCACGTTAAGTGGGCGCGGATATTATGGTATTCCATAATATTGAAATGCTTGCTCTGGGAGCTCCGGTGGAATACCGTAATACCAACCGCAGCACATCGGCGGCCGACACGAGGCGACAGCATTCCTGACGGAGAGCTGTCGTGGCAGGACCCACTCTCCAGCTTTCTGAAGACAGGTCGATCATGAAATTCTCGCTGTTCCTCCACATGGAGCGTTACGAAGCCTCGACGCCCCATCGGCAACTCTTCGACGAGTTGACCGAACTTGTTCAGATTGCGGAAAAGGGCGGTTTCGAAACCGCCTGGATCGGCGAACATCACGCGATGGAGTTCACGATCGCGCCGAACCCGTTCGTCAATCTTGCCTATCTGGCCGCGCGCACCGACAGGATTCGCCTCGGCACCGGCACGGTGATCGCGCCGTTCTGGCATCCCGTGCGTCTCGCCGGCGAAGCCGGCATGGTCGATGTCGCGAGCAACGGGCGGCTGGATCTCGGCATCGCACGCGGCGCTTACTCGTTCGAATACGAACGGATGTTGCCGGGGCTCGATGCGATGGGCGCAGGCGCACGGATGCGCGAACTGGTTCCCGCGCTGCGCCAGCTTTTCAAGGGCGACTACGCGCATCAGGGCGAGTTCTGGTCGTGGCCGTCGACCACGCCGGTGCCGCGCCCGATTCAGCAGCCGCATCCGCCACTGTGGCTCGCCGCACGCGACCCCAACTCGCACGAATTCGCGGTGCGCAACGGCTGCAACGTGCAGGTCACCTCGCTCGCCGCGGGCGACGGCGAAGTCGTCAGCCTGATGGAGCGCTTCAACGGCGCGTGCAAGGCGAACCTGGACATCCCGCGTCCGCAGATCATGATGCTGATGCACACCTTTGTCGGCGCCGATTCCGCCGAGGTCGATGCGGCCGTCGCAGACCTGGCGCGTTTCTATTGTTATTTCAGCAAGTGGTTCAAGAACGAACGCCCGGTCAAGCAGGGTTTTATCGAACCGCTGAGCAACGCCGACATTGCGTCATTCCCGCAATACGCACCGGAGCAGATTCGCAAGAACCTGGTGATCGGCCAGCCGGGCGAGGTGATCGATCGGCTCAAACAGTATGAAGAACTCGGCTTCGACCAGTACAGCTTCTGGCTCGACAGCAACATGAGTTTCGAGCGCAAGCGCCGCTCGCTCGAACTGTTCATTTCGGACGTGATGCCCGCGTTCGCCGCGCTCGCCTGAGCGCCGCCATCGAACCGACGTTCCACACCCGGGAGCCGAAGCCATGTTGAAGTCGTTCCAGCATTACATCGACGGTGAATTCAGCGATGCAGCGACCACCTTCGAGAGTGTCGATCCGGCGACGGGCGTCGCATGGGCGACCATGCCGGCCGCCAGCGCGGACGATGTGGACCGCGCCGTCAAGGCCGCCGACCGCGCCCTGTTCGCGCCCGAGTGGGCCGGCCTGACGGCCAGCCAGCGCGGCAAGCTGCTGTACAGGCTCGCCGATCTGGTAGCGGCCAATGCGCAGGAACTCGCGCAACTCGAAACGACGGACACCGGCAAGATCATCCGCGAGACACGCAGTCAGATCGGCTATGTCGCCGAGTACTACCGATATTACGCGGGCGTCGCGGACAAGATTCAGGGCGCGTGCCTGCCCGTCGACAAGCCCGACATGGACGTGTTCCTGCGACGTGAGCCGGTCGGCGTGGTGGCGGGCATCGTGCCGTGGAATTCGCAACTGTTCCTGTCGGCGGTGAAGGTCGGGCCGGCGCTCGCCGCGGGTTGCACGATCGTGCTGAAGGCCTCGGAAGAGGGGCCTGCGCCGTTGCTGGCGTTCGCGCGCCTCGTCCACGAAGCCGGCTTTCCGGCGGGCGTGGTCAACATCCTGACGGGGTTCGGCGCCGACTGCGGCCGCGCGCTGACGAGTCATCCGTTGGTATCGAAGATCGCGTTCACGGGCGGTCCGGAAACGGCACGCCAGATCGTGCGCAATTCGGCGGGCAACCTCGCGGCGACCTCGCTGGAACTCGGCGGCAAATCGCCGGTGCTGGTGTTCGACGACGCGAACGTGGACAGCGTCAGCAACGCGGTGATCGCGGGCATCTTCGCGGCGAGCGGACAGAGTTGCGTCGCCGGGTCGCGGCTGCTCGTGCAGCGCGGCATTCGCGACCGTCTGCTCGCGCGGCTCGTCGAGAAGGCGCAGGCGATCAGGATCGGCGATCCGCAAGAGGTGGACACCGAAATGGGGCCGCTCGCGACCCGCAAGCAGCGCGATCACATCGAAGCGGTGCTGGCCGCCAGTCTGCAGGCAGGCGCCACGTTGCTGACGGGCGGCGGCCGTCCCGCAGGACGCGGCGAAGGCTTCTTCTTCGAACCCACCATCGTCGACTGTCCGACGTCCACCGTGCCGAGCGTCGCGCAGGAACTGTTCGGCCCGGTGCTGAGCGTGATGACGTTCGACACCGAAGCGCAAGCGATCGCCCTCGCCAACGACACGAAATATGGTCTCGCGTCGGGCGTATTCACCCGCGACCTGACGCTTGCGCATCGGCTCACGCGCCGTCTGCGCGCCGGCATCGTGTGGGTCAACACGTATCGCGCGGTATCGCCGATCGTGCCGTTCGGCGGCTACGGACTGAGCGGGCTCGGACGTGAAGGCGGCCTCGACGCCGTGCTCGAGTACACCCGCACCAAGTCGGTCTGGATTCGCACGTCGGACGAGCCGATCGCCGATCCGTTCGTGATGCGATAGGCCGCACATAACACGCAACCTGTTCAAGAGGTCCCATGTACTACGAAATCCGCACGTACAAGATCAAGACCGGCGCTGTGCCTGCGTATCTGAAGCTGGTCGAGGAAGAGGGCATCGAATTGCAGAAGCGCTATCTGGGCGAACTGGTCGGCTACTTCTTTTCGGAGCTCGGCCCGCTGAACCAGATCGTGCATATGTGGGCCTATCCGAGTCTCGACGAACGCGAGGCGCGTCGTCAGCGTCTCGCGGCGGATCCCGCATGGCAAGCCTTCGTGCCGAAGATCCAGGCGCTGATGGAAACCATGGAAAGCAAGATCATGAAGCCCGCCGCATTCTCGCCACTGAAATAGGCAGCGTCGGAAAGCCGAACTCACTTTTTCACTCTTCGTCCTCTCGAAGCCAGCCGTATCCTTTTTTCAAGGAGCAGTCGTCATGAAGCAAGCGCTTGGTTTGCCCTTCCGGGCACGCGCGATTGCCGTCGCAGTGACCGCCACGATCGTGGTTGCGTCGGCGTTGCTGAGCCACCAGCCGGTACACGCGGCCACTGCGCCGATCGTGTTCGCCAGTTGGGGCGGTACCACCCAGTCGGCACAGCAGAAAGACTGGGCGCAGCCGTTCACCCAGGCATCCGGCATTCAGGTGCTGATGGACGGCCCGACCGACTACGGCAAGCTGAAGGCGATGGTGGAGAGCGGCAACGTGCAGTGGGACGTGGTCGACGTCGAAGGGGACTTCGCGTATGCGGCCTTGCGTGACGGTCTTGTCGAGCCGATCGATTACTCGGTGGTGAACAAGGCCCAGCTCGACCCGCGCTTCACGTCGCCGGGCGCGGTGGGCAGTTTCTATTACTCGTTCGTGCTCGGCTACAACAAGGCCACGTACAAGAACGGCACGCCTTCGACTTACGCGGACCTGTTCGACACCAAACGCTTCCCCGGCAAGCGCACGTTCTACAAATGGTCCGCGCCCGGCGTGCTGGAAGTGGCCTTGCTCGCCGACGGCGTCGCGCCGGACAAGCTCTATCCGCTCGATCTCGACCGCGCTTTCAAAAAGCTCGACACGATCAAGAGCCAGATCGTCTGGTGGAGCGGCGGCGCGCAGTCGCAGCAGTTGATGGCGTCCGGCGAAGCACCGATCGGCGTGTTCTGGAACGGCCGTTTGCACGCGTTGCAGCAGACGGGTGTGGACGTCGGCGTGTCGTGGAACCAGAACCTGACCGCCGCCGACATGCTGGTCGTGCCGAAGGGTTCGAAGCATAAGGCCGAAGCCATGAAGTTCCTCGCCAGTGCGACGGGGCCGCAGGCGCAAGCGAAGTTCGCCGCGGAAACCGGCTACGCGCCGATCAACCTGAAGTCCGCCGCGCTGTTGCCGGCCGATGTCGCGAAGACCCAGCCGGATCAGTACAAGGCGACGCAGATCAACCTGGACATGAAGTACTGGGCCGATCACCGCGACGAAATCGCGAAGCGCTGGTACGCGTGGCAGTCGAAGTAACGTGGCCGCCGGTCCAACCCAGCGAAGGAGTCATCATGTCGAATGCAGTCAGTACCATCGCGGAGCCGCCGGTCGTGGCGCCGAAGACGACCGCGGCGTTGCGCAAGGCGCGGCTGATCGCGCCCGCGCTATTGCTGCTGGTCGTGTTCTTCCTGCTGCCGGTGTTGTCGCTGCTGTTGCGCAGCATCCTCGAACCGGCGCCGGGCCTGCAGAACTACGCGCAACTGTTCGCTTCGAGCACGTATCTGCGCGTGTTCGGCAACACGTTTTTCGTGGCTTCGGTGGTGACCGTCGTGACGATCGTGATCGGTTTTCCGACCGCGTGGCTGCTGGCCATCGCGCCGCGCTGGATCAGCAAGCTGGTGTTCGCGATCCTGCTGTTGTCGATGTGGACCAACCTGCTGGCCCGCACGTTCGCGTGGATGGTGCTGCTGCAACAGACCGGTCCGATCAACCGTCTGCTGATGGGGCTGGGCGTGATCCACGAGCCGCTGATACTGGTGAATAACCTGACCGGCGTGACGATCGGGATGACCTACATCATGCTGCCGTTTCTCGTGATGCCCTTGCACGCAACCCTGCGCGCGATCGATCCGACCACGCTGCGCGCCGCCGCGATTTGCGGAGCGAGCCGCTGGCAGGCGTTCTGGCGCGTGCTGGTGCCGCTCGCGATGCCCGGTATCGCCAGCGGGGCGTTGATGGTGTTCGTGATGGCGCTCGGCTATTTCGTCACGCCCGCGCTGCTCGGCGGCCCGGAGTACATGATGCTCGCGGAACTGATCGCGCAACTCGTCCAGCAGTTGTTGAACTGGGGGCTCGCGGGTGCGGCTGCGTTCGTATTGCTGCTCGTCACGCTGTCGCTGTACGCCCTGCAATTGCGTTTCTCCGGCCGCACCGGGGACGTTACTGGAGCCCAATGACATGTTGCTCGATTTCGATCGTCTTGGTCCGTTGCGCTGGCTGCTGGTCGGCGTGGGTGGTGCGGTGTCGCTGTTTCTGCTGCTGCCTGTGCTGTTCATCGTCGCGCTGTCGTTCGGTAATTCGCAGTGGCTGATGTTTCCACCGCCGGGCTGGACGCTGCAGTGGTACAGCATGCTGTTCTCGGACCCCGGCTGGTTCGACTCGCTGATGACGAGCGTCGAACTCGGACTCGTCGTGATGGTGCTGTCCGTCGTGCTCGGCCTCTTCGCGTCGCTGGCGCTGACGCGCGGCGACTTTCGCGGACGCGCGCTGCTCAAGTCATTTTTCCTGACGCCGATGGTATTGCCGGTCGTCGTGCTCGCCGTCGCGCTGTATGGCTTCTTCCTGCGCATTGGCTTGACCGGCACGCTGGTCGGCTTCGTGATCGGGCATCTGATCATCGCATTGCCGTTTTCGATCATCGCGATCAGCAATTCGCTGGAAAGCTTCGACACGTCGCTCGAAGACGCGGCGTTGATCTGCGGCGCGAGTCCGTTCGAAGTGAAATGGCGCGTCACCTTGCCGGCCATTCGCCTCGGCCTGTTCGCGGCGGCGATCTTCTCGTTCCTCGCGTCGTGGGACGAAGTGGTGGTGTCGATCTTCATGTCCAGCCCGACCCTGCAAACGCTGCCCGTGCGCATCTGGGGCACGCTGCGGCAAGATCTGACGCCGGTGATCGCCGCCGCGTCGTCGTTGCTGGTTGGACTGACCGTCGTCCTGATGTTGCTGGGGCTTGTACTCAAGAGAGGTAAATCGTGAGCTCACCGTTTCTGCAGATTCAGCGTCTTCGCAAGACCTACGATCAGGTGGTCGCCATCGACCACGTGTCGCTCGATATCAGGAAGGGCGAGTTCATGACCTTCCTCGGCCCTTCAGGTTCGGGCAAGAGCACGACGCTGTATATCGTGGCGGGTTTCCAGTCGCCTACCGAGGGGCGCGTGCTGCTCGACGGCAAGCCGCTGCTGTCGGTCGCGCCGAACAAGCGCAACATCGGCATGGTGTTTCAGCGCTACACGCTGTTTCCGCATCTGACGGTCGGCGAGAACGTCGCGTTTCCGCTGCGCGTGCGGCGTTTGGCCGACGCAAAGGTGCGCGCGAAAGTCGATGAAATGCTCAAGCTCGTCCATCTCGCCGATTGTCGCGACCGGATGCCGGGTCAACTGTCGGGCGGCATGCAGCAGCGCGTCGCGATTGCGCGCGCACTGGCGTACGATCCGCCGGTCCTGTTGATGGACGAGCCGCTGTCCGCGCTCGACAAGAAATTGCGCGAGGAATTGCAGACGGAATTGCGCCGGATTCATCAGCAAACCGGCGTGACGATCCTGTACGTGACGCACGATCAGGAAGAGGCGCTGCGCCTGTCCGACCGGATCGCGGTGTTCAACAAAGGACGGATCGAGCAGGTCGGCACGGGCGAAGAGTTGTATCGCAAGCCGGCGTCGCGGTTCGTCGCGAGCTTCATTGGCAATT
This sequence comes from Paraburkholderia ribeironis, assembly GCF_900019265.1. Lineage (GTDB taxonomy): Bacteria > Pseudomonadota > Gammaproteobacteria > Burkholderiales > Burkholderiaceae > Paraburkholderia > Paraburkholderia ribeironis. The sequence continues at coordinate 37,854 of NZ_CYGX02000011.1, read as the reverse complement.
CGAACTTCCTGCCGGTGACACTGGCGGGCGGCCATACCGATACCCATGCACTGTTCCCGAACGGCAAGCCGGTGCCGATTGCCGGGTGCGATCACGCGATCAACGCGGGCGATGGCGGCGCGCTGATGCTGCGCCCGGAACAGATCCGCATCCGCGCGCAGGCGCCGCAGGCTGCCAATGACGGACTACCCGTGGTCGTGCGCGACATCACTTATCTGGGCGACACGATGCATTATTCGGTGGCGACGCCGTGGCAGCAGGAAATCGCGGTGCGTGCCGCCGCGGGTTCCCACGAAGCGGGTCTGGCGATCGGCGCGCAAGCCTGGCTCGACTGGGATCGCGGGTACGCGCAGGTATTTCCCGCGTGAGAAGCCGCACGGCTGTGCGATACTATGGGATTCCAAAAACCAACCGGCTCAGGTGATTACCTGGGAACCTCGTGGGAACCTCGTCATGATCGAACAGATGCGCGTTGACCGCAGTGCACCGACGCTACGCGAACTCACGCTGGAGAAGTTGCGTGACGCCATCGCGCAGGGTTTTTATCGTCCCGGCGACCGCCTGATCGAACGGACGTTGTGCGATCAGCTGGGCGTGAGCCGCACCGTGGTGCGCGAAGTGCTGCGTCATCTGGAGACGGAAGGGCTCGTCGAAACGGTCGCGCATTCCGGTCCGATCGTTGCGCGGCTCGATCCGGAGCAGGTGCAGGAAATCTACGAAATTCGCGCGCTGCTCGAATCGGAAGCGGCCCGTGCGTGCGCCGAGCACGCGACGCCCGCGCTCGTAAAGCAGTTGCGCGAAATCCGCAAGGAGATCGAGGACGCGTTCGACCAGACCGATTTCCGCCGCGTGCTCACTTACACCGAACGGTTCTACGAGGCGATGTTCGCGGGCGCCCACAAGCCGATGATGCACCAGGTGGTGAAGTCGCTGAACGGGCGCATCAACCAGCTTCGTTCGGTGACGATTTCATCGCCGGGGCGCGGCGCCGACTCGAATCGCGAAATGAACAAGCTGCTCACGGCGATTGCGAAGAAAGACGGCGACGCGGCGGCCGCGGCGTCGCTCGAACACGTGCGCCGTACCGCCAGCATCGCGATGGCCGCGCTTGCCGGGCAGGTGTCCGAGCAGAAAAGTGCCTGATTGACGAGCGGTCCCGCGCGGACCGTTGCCGCTCTGGTTGTCACGGAAACCGTCGCTTGCGACGGTTTTTTTTCGTCCGTGGCGCACGTCGCGGCACGCGGCGTACTGGGCATATTTCGCGCAGGTCTATTGCGTGTCTGGCAGCCCGTCCGGTCTCGCGCAGTCTCGCCTGGTCTCGCGCAGTCTCGTCGTAAACCCGCCATCGTGTCTAAAGAGCTTGCATACGCTAATATGGAATACCATAATATCCATACGCGTCGCGCATTGAGCCAGGGCGCACCTGTCACCGGAGGAAGTCTTTATGAAGCTCGAGATTCGCAAGCTGGTCACGTATGTGGAAGACACGTTCATCGAAGGTGGCAAGGTTGCGCAGCGGCCGCTGAAGCTCTTTGCGGCCGCTGCGGTGCTGCGCAATCCGTGGGCCGATCGCGGCTTCGTCGAAGATCTGAAGCCTGAGATCCACGAGCTCGCGCCGCAACTGGGCGAAATCCTCACGGCGGAAATCCTGCGCGTGGCGGGATCGGGCGAAGCGGTCGAGGGTTACGGCAAGGCGGCCATCGTCGGCACCTCCGGCGAAGTGGAGCACGCGTCGGCGCTGATCCATACGCTGCGTTTCGGCAACAAGTACCGTACGGCGGTGGGCGCGAAGAGCTATCTGAGCTTCACGAATCTGCGCGGCGGCCCGAACTGCCCGGTGACGATTCCGCTGATGCACAAGGACGACGAAGGCATGCGTTCGCACTACCTGACCATCCAGTTCTCGATCATCGACGCGCCCGCGCCGGACGAACTCGTGATCGCGCTCGGCGCATCGATCGGCGGACGTCCGCATCACCGGATCGGCGACCGCTATCAGGATCTGAAGGAGCTCGGGTCCAATGAAGCATGAAACGGAAATGGCAGGCGCGGTTCTCAGCGGCACATTCGACGGCACCGCTTACAGCGTGGCGGGCGAGGGCGAAACGCTCGTTCTGATTCATGGCGTGGGCATGAATCGGCGCGTGTGGGAACCGCAGGTCGAAGCACTGCGGACGCAGTTTCGCGTCATCAGCTACGACATGCTCGGGCACGGCGGCAGCCGGCTTCCGGCTGCGTCGCCGCAACTCGGTGACTACGCGGCGCAATTGCTGGCGCTGTTGGACCACCTCGGCGTTCAAACCGCGCATGTGGTGGGCCATTCGATGGGCTCGCTGATTGCGCTCGAATTCGCGTTGCAGTATCCGTCGCGGGTCGCGAGCGTGACCGCGCTCAATGCCGTGTACGACCGCACGCCGTCGCAGCGGGCGGCTGTGATGCAGCGCGCGGCGTCGCTGAACAGCGGGCTGGATCAGCCGAGTATCGACGCCACGCTCGCGCGCTGGTTCGACGATCCGGTGCCGGGTCACCTGGCCCAGGTTGCGGATCTCGTGCGCTCGTTGCTGGAGAGCGTCGATCTCGAAGGCTATGCTCGCACGTATCGGCTGTTCGCCAGTTCGGATCAGGCGCACGTCGGCCGCTTGCCGCAACTGGCGATGCCCGCGCTTTTCATGACCGGCGAGTGTGATCCGAATTCGAGTCCGGCGATGTCTGAATCGATGGCGGCCGCAGCGCCGTTGGGCCGCGCCGAGATCATCGCGAGCGAGCGGCACATGATGAACGTCACCGCGCCGTCGATCGTCAACCAGCGGCTCTTGCACTTCATTCGCGATGTGAACCGCCAGTCCCGAGGAGCAGCATCATGACCGAATCTTCTTTCGATGTCGTCGAGTTTCGCCGTGCGCTCGGTGCGTTCGTCACCGGTGTGACCGTGGTCACGACGATTCAACCGGACGGCTCGCCGCGCGGCTTTACGGCGAATTCGTTCACGTCGGTGTCGCTCGATCCGGCGCTGATCCTCGTGTGCATCGCCAGGACGGCGTCGAGTCATCCGGTGTTTTCGCAGACGCAGCGGTTCGCCGTCAGCGTGCTCGCCGAAGATCAGCGCTCCGTGTCGGGCGTGTTCGCGTCGAAAAGCGCGGACAAGTTCGCGCAGGTCGCGTGGCATGCGCGCCGCACCGGCAGTCCGGTAATGGACGGCGCGGCCGCGAGTTTCGATTGCGAGACGCATCAGGTGGTGGATGCAGGCGACCACATCATCCTGATTGGACGTGTGGTGGATTTCACGCATTCGAGCGCGACGCCGTTGGGCTACTGCCGTGGTGCTTACGTGGACTTCAGCCTGTCGCAGGACGCGCTCGCCGCGACCGACCAGCGGGCACAGGTCGGTGCGATTCTGGAGCACGCGGAAGGCCGGGGCCTCGTGCTGATCAGGACGCCAAACGGTTTGACCTTGCCCACCGGCACGCGGCTCGAACCGCAGTCCGATGCGGCTAGCTTGCGGGGCGTGCTCGGTGGATTGCAATTGAATGCGAACCTGGACTTTCTGTTCGCGGTGTTCGAGGCGAAGGGCGTCACGCACATTTACTATCGCGGACGCGTGGTGGACGATGCGCCTGCTGCGCCGAATGTCCAGTATGTTCCGCTCGATGCGATTCCGTGGGATGAGATTCGCGATCCCGCGGTGCAATCGATGCTGCGCCGTTACGTGAAAGAGCGCACCGAAGATGCGTTTGGCATTTATGTCGGCGATGTTGAAAAAGGCACCGTGCAATCGCTGGTTGGGAGCACGTGAGCGTGCATGACCAAAAGGAAGCGGCTTCGAGTTGCAGTTTCGAAGCCGCTTTTTTTTTGCTGCGTGAAATGTGAAGCGTGATCAGCATTTGCAGTTGATAGTCGCGCAATGTCGACGCTTTGGATATGATCGTCGCCAACGCACTTTGACTACCGGCGAAGTGGACTCCGTTCGACTTCGACCTGCCGGGTGGGCCGACCCCCGCAAATCGCTGAGAATGCAATGAGTGATACCACGCAACGACCGTTTTCCATTCTCTTCGTCGACGACGAGGAGATGTCACGCAACCACTTCGCCCGCGCGATCCGCGCGGACTACTGTGTGCATGTCGCACAGAGCGCGGATGAAGCGATTGCCGTACTGAGCCAGTACGGCGCCGAGATTGCCGTACTGGTGACCGACTACCGCATGCCGGGGCGCGATGGCGACGATCTGCTGCGGCAGGTGGCGCAGGAGTATCCGCAAATCGTGCGCATTCTCGTGACCGCGTATGCCGACAAGGACATGCTGCTGAAGACCGTCAATACCGGCGACGTCTTCCGTATCCTCGAGAAACCGCTGCGCACGGAGAAGGTGCGTGAGGTCCTGCAACTGGCGATCGCGCGCTACGCCGAACGGGAAACGCGTCAACAGCGGCTATTGGCGATGGACGAGACGCTGGCTTTTCTCGCGCACGAACTGAATACGCCGTTGGCAACGATCTCGCTTTTTGCGCGCTCCGTCGAGAGCGACGTTGCGGAGCAATACGATCCAGAGCGGCAGAGAGAGATTGGCGACGCCGCAAGATCGATGCTGAACAATGCGCAGTTTTGCCTGACGCTGATCTCGTCTTTCTGGGAGACGGTGCACAAGAGCGGTGGCCGCCAGTCCGCCCTGGAGGCAAGCGGCCGCGAGGTCAGAGCGACGCAACTGATCGCCACGCTGCTCGATACCTATCCGTTTGCAGGATCGCAGCGCGATTGGATACGAATCGACGCGCAGGGGGATTTCGTCGTGCGCGCGATGCCCAATTGCGTGGCGCTCGTGCTTTCTTCGCTGTTGTCCAATGCGCTGCGAGCGCTTGGCGATACGAGTGCGCCATCGCTGTGCCTCGAAATCGTGGAGAGCCCCGAGCCCGAAATCCGGATTCGCGACAACGGCCCGGGGATTGCACCCGAGATCAAGGCGCGTCTGCTGCTCGACCCCGTCACCACTTACGCGGGTGCTGGCGGGCACGGCATGGGCATGATCTTTTGCAATCGCATCATGCAGTCGTTTGGCGGGTGCCTGCGCGTCGACTCCGCGCTGGGTGAGGGAACCACGGTTACGATGGGTTTTCCCGCATCGAAGAGCCGAATGAACCCCAGCGACGGATGAGATGCGCAGGCTCGTGCTCGTGCTCGTGCGAAATCCGCTTGGCCAGCGCCCACGGTCCCTCGTACTGGCGCTGGGCAATCAATCGCTCAGTGCGTTGCGATGGTCGCGACGTGCCTTGGCCGAAGCGTAATACGTCTGCAACGCTCGCGCTGAACGCTCGCCCAATGTGGAAATCTGGCCGAGCCAGTCGGGCTCTGCGGGCCATTCGCGTTCAATCACGCGCGGATAGATTTGCCTTGCGAATCCATGCAGCGCTTTTGCGCCGATATTGCCGCTGACTCCAAGCAGGGCGTGCAATGCGGCGTGCGTCGATTTGAGGTCGTGGGCCGCTGCATGGGTCGCGAGTCGCGCCACCTGCAAGCGGATCTGCTCGATGCCGTTGACGAACGACTCGTCGAGCAAATCGAGCGAGACCAGTTCTTCGAGGCGTTCTTCATCGAGCAGAGCGTCGTGCGCGACTGCCGCCAGATTGCCGGCCGCCGTCGCAGACGCCGGTGATGACTCCGGTTTCGTCGCGGCCGTCACCGCGCGTTGCGGTGCAAACTGCCTTGCGAGGCACGCGTAAAGCGAGCCGGCCTGCACCGGTTTGATCATGACTTCGTTCATGCCGGCAGCGAGGCACGCGCGCACCGATTCGATATCGGACTGGCTGGTCAACGCGATGATCGGCACCGTGGCATACACGTCGGTGCGGGCGCGAATCGACGCGGTGGTGTCGATGCCGGTCATTCCCGGCATGTTCATATCCATCAGGATCGCGTCGATCATATCGTCTTCCCGCAGCCGGGCCAGCACGGCCTGGCCGTGTTCGGCCTCGACCACATTCGCTCCGCAGCGCTCCAGATAAGCCTTGGCAACCAGCCTGCTGTAGGTGTCGTCGTCCGCCACCAGGATCGATTTGCCGGCGAATCCGTCGGATCGCGGGTTCAGCGGATGCCGGTCGCCGTTTTCGAAGCGTGCCTGCAGCGACGTTATCAACTCCTGCACGCCGGAAGACTTGCTGATGATTTCGTCCATGCCGGCTCGTCGGGCGTGCACGCGTACCGCATTGCCGGGCTCCGCCGTGTAGGCCACGATCAGCACGCTGCGGTTCGGACATTGATGGTCGGCGCGGATTCTTTCGGTGGTGGCATAGCCGTCGAGCACCGGCATGCTGATGTCCATCAACACGAGGTCGTAGTGCGATGACCGCCGCAGCGTCGTCAACGCCATCGCGCCGCTTTGCGCCTCGCTGACGTCGGCCCCGGCCTTCGTCAGTACGCGACGGGTTCTCGAGCGCTGACCGGCGTCGTCATCCACGATGAGAATGCGCTTGCCTTTGAAAACTGGCGCGGCGCGTTCGAAAATCTTCTGCTCGTAGTCGGCGATTTCCTCTTTCGATACGACGGGAAACCGCAGCGTGAACGCCGTGAACTTGCCGACTTCCGACTCGCAACCGATGGTTCCGCCGAACGCGCGCATCGCACGCTGGCAGTATGCGAGGCCCAGCCCCGTGCCACCCGGATTCTTCGCGGTGCGAAATGGCTCGAACAGATGCGCCAGGATCTCGGGCGCAATACCGTTGCCCGTGTCGCGCACAATCACGCACTGCCGGTCCACCGTGAGCGTGAGCGTCGCCGAAGGATGCGCGGCGATGTGATAGAGCGCGTTCTTGATCAGATTGAACAGGGTGAACAGGTAGACGGTTTCGTCGGCCTTGAAGATGAAATCTTCGCGCACCACGAGGTTGACCTTGCCACGCTCCTTTTCATTGTCGAAGCCATATTCTTCCACTGCCTTACGTGTGGTCGCCGCGGCATTCAGATAGCTCAGGCTATCCGGGCGGATCGATTTGGCACTGACTTCGTCGAGCGTCATCGCGATGATGCGCAAACCTCGCTCGATCGACAACTGGCCGTGCGCGAGATGGCCATACAGCGCGGCCGTACTGTCGGCGTACTGGCGATCTGACGGGGTCGTCGCGGGCAGCGCTTCTTCCACCCGATCCAGAACGTGCCGCAACTGGCCGAGCGGATTGCGCATTTCGTGTGCGATCGAGCCCGCGAGCGCCTGCAAGGCACGGTTCTTTTCGACCGAGATGCGCCCCTTGCTGATCGCATGGCTGAAGGCCATGCTGCACAGGACGACCACCGGCATCAACGCGAGATTCGCCATGTCGGCCGCCTCGAGGACGACCGGCGCGGGAGCGGTGAGCACCGCGGCGAGCGAGCCGGAAGATACGCCAATGCCGATACACGTGAACAGTAAAAGCGGATTATCGATGCACAGCGCCATAATGAAAATCATCATGACGTCGGTCATCATCCACATCGTGGAGAATGAATTCCTGACAGTGAGGAATGTGCAAACAAATGGCAATACGTAGATCAGACAGCAATGCCAGTAAATCAGCAGCAAATGGTTGAATCGCCTCGGCCAGTACGTCTGGAAAAGCAATGGGATGCAGACGGCCGCCGCGCTCAGCCGAAGCGGAAGATTGTCGTAAGGCTGCGGCAGGATATAGGTCCATACGACGTAATAGATGGGGTGGCACAGGAGGCCAAGTGCGCCTCCCCATCGAATTGCAAACCTGCTTCGTTCCAGCATATCCCGCATACTTTCGCGCGGTATCGCCATCAGGCCTCCGTTGATATTTACGACCCTATCAATTCATGTTTGCTGCGGTGCTGCACTTCCAGCTCGATCGGCGAGCCGTTTTTGCCGTGAAAAGGCCCGACCGAAAACCCGTATTTCTTCAGCAAACTGTGAGTATAGGAGACTGACCATACGGGCGGGCTACCGATGATGAAATCGGATGCGATGCCTTCCTGCCAGGCAGAATAGCCTTCGGCGAAACAGGTATAGCAATCGCGGGTGCTCGGCAGTCTGAACGGAAACGTCGTGTCGAGTCCGGCGGGGCCACGCGCGAAGCACTCAATATATAGTGTATGGCCGCGTGACGCGAGTTCGGCTTCGACGCTCGCCGCCCGGGGATGGGAGTCGTCGATCCAGAACTGCGCGCGTTTCAGGTCGGCGGCGCTGAGGTAGGGCACGCTGGTGCTGCTCGCGAGAATGGCGCCGTCGAAGTCGGGCAACGGCGTGTCCGGGCTGAACGTATGCACCGAAACCCGGGAGTTGCCCAGCAGGTCGGACGCCAGCAGCTCCTTCGCCTGTTCCGTGAGCAGGTTGACCTTGTCAGGCAGATCGATCAGAACAAGCTCTTTCGGCGCATCTTTATAGAGCAGATACTTGGCGACTGTCGTGCCCAACCGTCCGGCCGCGCCAAAAAGCGCGAGTTTCGTGTTGCCGAAATCGAGGTCGAGTTCGTTGCAGCAATGCACGGCCCAGTCTTTCAGCATCGCCGCGGTGGCCGCGTGCCCGGTGGTGATATGAGGCGGCTTGGTATGGCGCGGCAGCGCCCCATAGTTGCATGCGTACGGTGTGGACGCGCCCATGGCCACCATGTTCAGCCCTGCCTGTCTGGCCAGCTCCAGGGCCGGAAAGAATTGCGTCTCCCTGAATCGCTTGATGCCGCGCGGGCTTCCAAGCCACATTTCGAGTGGCACCGGGCAGGCGATATTGGCGCCTATGATCTGAGATCCGAAATAGATCGGCGATGCAATAAAGGGCTTGGTGTTCCAGAGTTCTTCTTCAAATGATGCGTCTCTGTTTTTGACATTGTGGAAAGAAAATGAAAGCGTATCCCAGTCCGTGGCGTGAAACAGAAACCCGACGCCGCCTTGACCCGCGGGCAGGTTATCCCGGATATATTCCGAATGAATAGTATGTTTGAGCACCAGCGGTGCACTATTCAGATGCAACTGGAGGCCGGTTTGCGGAATGGATCTGGTCCCCACTTCCTTGTGCAGAGAAGTTTTCATTGCTTTTCCCATAGGTTGAACGACGCTGGAAAGCCAGCGCAGTGTTGCCGGTCCGGATTGACGGGCTACCTTCAACTCTAGAGAAATCCGCTGTTCTGTGCCCGGCTGTTAGTTCGCTAATAATTGGCACACTAAGAATTACCGATGCCGGCATTCATTCCGCACAGGGCAAGCGGTCAGGTGCGAGGCGACCGATGTCCTGTCAGACCGCGGAAGTGACCGATTGGTAACATGGTTGCACGGGCGCGAGAGCCCATCCTGCAAGGCCACGCCGCGCCGGCTGCAAAAATAGAAGGGCCACCCAGGCGGCGCTTCGTATGCGTGCCGCGTGCCCGGTCGTCGTATCGGCAACGGGCCAGTTGCTACGCCAACTACCGTGCAACGCTGTACCCAATGCGCGCAATCGACCGATGCTTGTTGTAGTCGAGAATATCTTCTCCATAGCCGGTGAAGAAGCCGATCCAAAGGAATCCGCCCCACGAGCTATTGATCAGCTTCGCCAATGGATAGGTGAACTGCGTGTCGATGCTTCCGTAAGTGGACTTGGTGCCCTTTCTCAAGGTCGCGGCCAGTTGCCAACCGTCAGTGCTGCCGTATTTCAGCAATAGGTCCACGTAGCCTCGATAGTTGGCAATATCGTGGTTCTCTGCCGCAATGTGCGCGTAGTAGTAGATCTTCGGCGACACGGTCAGGTGATTGCCACTCAGGTCGCCAAACTCCCACGTGGGGCGCACGAATAAGATGTCGATACCACGCGATTCGGGACCGTCGCGCCCATTCGATTCGTGGCCGTACCCGGCCATTATTCCCATCCTGCTGAATAGCGGACTCTTCCAGCCGGTGTCCTCGAGGTAGTAGAACAATTGCGGCATGTAGCTCGTGTCCCGGAACGGCGCGGAGTGCGCGCCCAGGTCCCACAACGAGGCCTGCGTATAGCCGAAGTACAGGTTATCGACAAAGCCTCGCGAGCGCGGATCATCCGGCACGACCAGGCGGAATTTGAAGCTCAACTGGAACTTCGCGAGATTTTCTCCGTTCGAGCCGTCGGCGAAATACATGGGCTCGAAGGTGGAGAAACGGCTGAAGAAGCTATTCACTTCCGGCGTGGGCGCATTGGGCCGGGCGGGTGTCGGGGAAGTCGCAATCAGGCTCGCAGGCGGCTGCGCCATACCCGACGATTCGCCAGCAGCGGCTTGCGACGAAGCCAGCGCCTCCTCTTTGCCGGAGCGCGGCGGGCGGGTGAGCAATACGAAAGAGGGTGAAACGTCGAGCTCGGGCCCGTCGATCTTCATCGCGCCGCGCGCCCAGTCGGGCCAGGTTCCGCTATAGCGGATCGCCTTGAGTTCACCCATACCGAGCTTGAGATGGTCCGGCGCGCCGCTCTCGCGCGTGAGGGTCAACTGCTTCGGTATGACATCGGCGTTGCTGACGGCGATGTTCAATTGCGCGGGAACGTTCACTTCGGTGCCGTCCGGCTGGTCGCCGGAATAGACGATCGTCACGACGAGCGGTGTGTTGGAGAGCGCTTCGCGCGGCGGACGCAATACCGAAATCCCCGCGAAACTGTAGACAGGGTAACTGGCGCAAAGCACCAGCATGCTAATGCCAAGAGATAGCCCAAATACGTGCGAGTGATTGCCGCGGACTACGGAAATGCGGAGTTTCTTTACTCGAGGCATCAATCGATTCCACACATGGGACTCCTATTGATCTACGAATTCAGGTTGCAGAGAAAAGATAGCTTCAAAGCGAACAAATGGGTAGAAGAATGGGCGGAAAAAATCGGCCACACGCGATGGCGCGCGCAAGCGGCAGCGAATGGGCGATTAATCGGCATTGCCGCCAGTTGACGATTTGTCGAAAGCTCACGAAGGCTGACTGTATTCTCGTGCCGTCGATCGAGTTATCGATTGACGTTCTCGCAGCCTGTTGATGAGAACATTCTGCCAACTGTGCCAATGAACTGCGCTAGTGGAAAAGATTCGCAGTGCTACGGTGAGAGGGAGGCGGGAGCGCGGCCGGCGACAGAACGCCACCGTCGTACAGGCTCAGTATCAGTCGCTGCGCAACGACGAAGAGCGGATCGGGACGCGCGGGCATGCAGACATCTCCGTATGGTTATCGCTTGCGCCCATGTCGGCCTTTCCCGATCACGCAAGCGGCAGTCCGGTCAACGGCGCTCAAGTCCAGCGCTCGGTCCTGCCGCTCACTCCATCGGCGACGCAAGCAGCGATACCGGCACGCCATCGCAGTCCACCTTCGCCAGCACCGCCACGCCGAGTCCGGCACTGGATTTCGCGTGCGCATCTGCCGCGCGGGCCTGCTTTTCGACCCGCAGAATGTTGATCGGCCACGAAGGCCGGGACAGCCGTTCGTGCGCAAGGGCACCGAGCCACAGCGGCGTGGCGGACGTGCCGTTCGCGACCGCATAGCCGCTTGGCCAGAAGCGCAGCACGTCGCGTTCGTCGCGCCCCTCGCCGGGGCGCATGAAGACCAGCGATGAAGGCACCCCATTGTTGAGCTTCGGCAACACCGGCAGCGACACCGCCGCGACGTCCGGCGAAGCGAGCGAGAGCAGGCTGTGCACGGACACGTCCGTGCCCTCGACCCATCCCTGGGCACGCAGTTGTTCGCGGATCGAATCGAGGTCCGATACCCACTGCAGCGTGAGCGGCTCCTTGCGGTCGCCGCCCATATCCGAGCGATAACACGGCAGCTGCTTCCACACGTCGAGGGTCCACGCCGATTGCGTGACCACCACGGGCGGCGCGGGCGGCGACTTGCCCGGCGGCGGTGCGGGCAGGTTCAGGCCGAACTGCACGGCCACGCTGACCAGCATGACGATCAGCACCACGGCGGGCATGAACACGCGTTCCGGCGGCGGCTGCGGATGCCGCCACATCGCCGTCAGCGCGACGAGGGCCACCCACACATACGCGAGCGCGGCGCCGCCGATCGCATCCGACAGCCAGTACCTGCCGAAGTACACACCCGCGAGCGCGACCACGATCACCACGATCGTGCTCGCTGCGGCGACGAGCACGCCTTCCAGCATGCCGACCCGCCGCGCGAGCAGGAATGCGAGGAAGCCGTACACGATGACGGTCGCGGCGACGTGATTGCTCGGAAACACGTAGTGGCTCGTCATCAGCTCGTTGGGCGGCGGGCGCTGCATCGCGAGCTGCAGGCCGAGAATCAGCAGTTGCGAGAACACGACTGCCGCGAGCCAGTAGCCAATGGTCCGCCAGCGCCGCTCCCACACCATCCACAGTGCGACCGTGACGATCAGCGCGATCAGCGTGATACCGCTGCCGAGCGTCGCGAGCCCGCCGAGGACCGCGTCGCTCCATGGCGTGCGCACCGATTGCAGGAAGTGATAGACGGAGACATCGACGGCCGTCAGCGGATCGCCGCTGACGACGTCTTCGAGGACCCCGATAAAAAGCGCGCCGGCCACCAGCACGATCAGCGAAGTCACGAGGATGTGGGTCGCATCCGGCGTCTCGGGATCGAGCATCTGGCGCGCGACACGGCCAAGCGGGCCGGGATGCCGGCACGCCCAATCGCCCAGATGGCGGCCCGCCGCGCTCGACCACGCATTGGCGTGCGAAAGCAGGAAGCCCGCGCCGCGAAAGCTGAACCAGACGATGCAACCGAGCAGCACGATGATCACGACGAGGCGAAACGACACCGCGCCGGCGAGCAGCACCGACGCGCCGAACACTACGCCCGGCAGGATATGGGCGGGCGCCCAGAGCAGCGCCGACAGCACGTTCATCGCGTAGAAGCGCACCGGCCGCATGCCCAGCATGCCGGCCACGACCGGCACAATGGCGCGCAACGGGCCGATGAAGCGGGCCAGCACGACGCTCTTCGCGCCATGTTTGCGAAAGAAGCCCTTGCCCGCGTCGAGTACCTCGGGATGTCTGCGGAACGGCCTCAACTGAACTATGCGTTCCTTGTAGCGCCCGCCCAGCCAGAAGCTCATACCGTCCCCGGCAATGGCGCCGACGATTGCCCACATCAGGACCCAGCCGAGGCTCAGCGATCCGGTGCCGGTCACTGCGCCGGCGAGGAACATCGCGGTGCTGCCGGGGATGAAGGTGCCGATGACGGCGATCGCCTCGAGGAAGGACGCCAGAAAGACGACCGTGAGCATCCATGCCGAATGGCCGGCTAGCTGGTGCAGAAGGTGGATGTACGCGTGCTCCATCGTGCTCCATCGTGCGCGGTCGGCGGTTCTGGCGTAACGATCGATCATAACGCGCATTGCGTCAGGCGGCCGGTGGCGAACGCTCGTGCACCGTCCTGTAGCACGCTGGACCACGGCACACGTCGTCCGGGTGACCGTCCTTGAATAGAGCGGGCGATTATCGCTGATCGCGCGTCGGCCGCCGATTTTTCGCGCGTGAACAAAGCGGGACGCACGACGTCATACTGCGTGAGGGGTTGGTCGCGCGCACGCCGCGCCAGCGGCAACGCAATGATGTGATGGAGTAGGTCATGAAGATCGTAACGGGCAGGGTCGCAATGTCGGCGTTGATTGCGGCGGTGATGATCGGTGGGTTGGGTGCGGCCTGCGCGCAGCAGTGGGGCAACGCCACCGGCGGCGTGAATGGCGCGCAGGCGGGCAGCGCGGGCAGCGCGGGCAGCGCGGGTAACGCGGGTAACGCGGGTAACGCGGGTAATGCGGGTAATGCGGGTAATGCGGGTAATGCGGGTAATGCGGGTAATGCGGGCGCCGCCGCGGGAACGAGTGTGGGCACCAGTGCCGGCCGTGGTCCAGTGCCTGGCGTAGGCACGCCGGCCGGCGTAACGCGTGGCGCAGACGTGGCACCGGCGCCGATCGACAGGCGCGCCAACGGCACGAGCCTGTACATGAACCCCGATCCGCGCGCACCGAACGTGACCGGCCGGCCGGCACCGCCTCGATAGTGCGTCACGGGCGGCATGGGCGGGTCCGTTCGCTGTGTTTAAAATGCTCGTCCGGCAACAGAATCCGGTTCGACAACGAGGAGGAAGGTATGGCGTACGGCGAGCACAAATACAAGGTATCGGTGCAGTGGACGGGCAACCGCGGTAGCGGCACATCGGGTTATCGCGACTATGGTCGGGACCATGTGATCACCGCGGGCAACAAGCCGGCTATCGCTGGCTCGTCGGACGCCGCTTTTCTCGGCGACGCCGACCGCTGGAATCCGGAAGACCTGCTGGTCGCCTCGGTTTGCGCGTGCCACAAGCTCTGGTATCTGCATCTTTGCGCGGATGCCGGCGTCGTGGTGCTCGACTATCGCGATGACGCCGAGGGCACCATGCTCGACAGCGCGCAACAAGGCCGCTTTTCGCAGATCGTTCTGCGGCCGCGCGTCGTCATTCGAGCCGGCGGCGATGTCGAACTGGCCACGCAGCTGCATCATGTGGCGCACGAGAAGTGCTATCTCGCGAACTCGGTCAACTTTCCGATTCTCTGCGAGCCGGTCATCGAAACGGACGCACGTTGACGCGCAGGTGGCGCGAGCTGTTCGCCGTCGACGGGGCAGCGCTGCGCCACTGTGATTGAAAGTCGAAATGCTTCGTTGATCGAAGCATTTTCTGTTCTGGTTGCGCCGGACGTCGCGCTGGAAACGCGTGGGTACTGCCGCCGCCGGTTTGCCGAAATGCCGCACGAAGCCGCACGAGCCGCACGAAGCCGCAAAGTCACAAAGCCGCAAAACTCCGGACTCAAAGCTCCAGATCCGCGATCCTCGCGGCTAACCCTCTCTCAACGATTACCGTCGAGCAGATCGCCGAGCAACTCGTCGAATGCCGCTTGCGCGTCTTCCAGTTCCTGCAACGCGGCGTCGAACGTTTGCAGTGCGAACTGTGAAGGCTTGCCGTTGCCGGCCGGCGGGAATTGCGATTGCAGCGACGCAAAGGCCGTCTGCACCCGTTTGGTCGCGGTCAATACGCGCTCCATCGCGGCTGATTCTTCGGCTCGCGCCTTGTCGTGGTCCATGAAAACTCCGTGTTGGTCGGGACGGCTTTCGCCATATCAAAGGGGTGACTATGCCACGTTCGCGCTCAGGAGAGCGGCAAGCCCCCGTTGGCCTTCACTTCGCGCAACGACAACGCCGACTCCACCGACGTCACGCCAGGCAGGCTGCGCACGACGTCGCGCATGAACGTGCCGTAGTCGTCGAGGTCGCGCGCCACCACTTGCAGGATGTAGTCGGCGCTGCCCGACACGTTATGACACGCGAGGATGCGCGGGAGCGCCTGCACCTCGCGCTCGAAGCGGGTCGCCACGGTGCGGTCGTGCACGGCAAAGCGCACGTAGACGAACGCCACCACGCCGAAGCCGAGTGCCGAGCGCGAGAGCATCGCGCGGTACTGGTCGATATAGCCATCGTTTTCGAGCCGCTTCAGACGGCGCGCGCAAGGCGTCTCGCTAAGGCCGACCGTTTCGGCCAGCCGCGCGTTCGACATGCGGCCATCATTCTGCAGCGCGGCGAGGATCGCACGGTCTGTTTTATCGAGCTCGGTCGTCATGGCTTCGGAGTGGCTGCGACAGATTAGGGGAAAACATGAAGGAGAGTCTGAATATTAGCGCATTCCTCCAAATCATCAGCGCATGAGCCAGTAAATCGCCAGCAAACCCTCCGTCGACGATAGCAACATAGAGCCATTGAAAACAAGGAGAACTCGATGATTTCCGCACACCTGCTGGCCGTGTACATTGCCGCGCTTTTCGTCGTCTATGCGGTGCCTGGGCCGGATATGGCGCTGCTGCTGCAAACCAGTATCGGGCGTGGCGTGCGCAGCGGTTTCGCGGCCGCCGGCGGGCTGGGCGTGGCCCGCGCCACACATGTGACGCTGTCGGCTTGCGGCGTGGCGGCACTGTTGCGCAGCGCGCCCTGGCTTTATGACGTCGTGCGATATGGCGGCGCGGTTTATCTCGCGTGGGTGGGGATCCAGATCTTCCGCTCGCCGGTGTTTGCGCTGCGAGCGGTCGGCGATGCGCGCGGCGGCGAGGCGGGCAATGAGGCAGGCAATGAGGCTGGCAATGAGGGCGGCAATGAGGGCGGCAATGAGGGCGGCAATGAGGCTGGCAATGAACGCGGCACAGCGGCCGGGACCGCGAGGTCCCAGCCGCTGCGAGCCGCTTTTATCAAAGGCTTGTTGACGAACCTGCTGAACCCGAAGGCGCTGCTGTTCTGCTCGGTGCTGCTGCCGCAATTCGTGCGTCCCGACGCGGGACCGATTGCTCTGCAGATGGTCGAACTCGGCCTGGTGCTGCTCGCGATCGGCGCATGTTTCGACGCGATGTATGTGATCGGCGCCGCACGGATCGCGCGCTGGATGCGAGCTCATCCGCTCGCGCAGACGGTGCAGCGCTGGGCGTTTTCGGTCGCGCTGATCGGTTTTGCGCTGCGGCTTTCGCTGGATTGAGGGCGAACGGTTCAGCGATCCTCGAACGATGCGCGCGGGGCGGTGCGCCCCGGCTGCGCTGTCCCGCTCATCGTTTGAGCTTGTGTTCGCGACTCGGACGGTCGTCGATAATCTTCCTGCGATGCTTGTCCTTCATCTTCTTCCAGCTCTTGCATTCGTCGCGCGTGCGCATGCAGCCGATACAGAAACCGGTTTTATCGTCGAACTTGCAGATGTCGATGCAGGGTGATGCGATGCTCATGAGCGATAGCCATCAGGCAACAGGGTGCGGCGACTGTCGCGCGGTCCATGCCCACCGCGCAAAGTGATTGTGTTAATAAAGCCGATAGGAAGCCGCGTGCCAGTTCGCGGCGACACAACCCTTTGTCCTTGTCCATCGATGAAAACGTTTCTGCTATATGTCGTGACCGCAGTTGCCGAGATTGTCGGCTGCTATTTGCCGTGGCGCTGGCTGAAGGACGGCGGCTCCGTCTGGCTGCTGCTGCCCGGCGCGCTCAGCCTCGCGCTGTTCGCGTGGCTGCTGACCCTGCACGGCACCGCCGCGGGCCGCGTCTATGCGGCTTACGGCGGTGTGTATGTCGCGGTGGCGATCGCCTGGCTATGGTGGGTCGACAAGGTGCGACCTACGTCGTGGGACGCGGCTGGCGTTGCGTTGACGCTGGCTGGCATGGCGGTCATCGCGTTCCAGCCGCGTATTTAGGCCACTGCGTAGGCCACCGCGCAGGTCACCGCGCAGGTCACCGCGCAGGCCACCGCGCAGGCCACCGCGCAGGCCACCGCGCAGGCCACCGCGCAGGTCACTGCATAGGCCACCGCGCAGGTCACTGCGCAGGCCTACCGCATAAATCACGCGCAAATCACGCGTAGGTCGCCGCGGCAGCCGCCCCGTTACTTGATGGCGCCCAGATAGTCGAGCTTGCCGAGTTCGACGCCGTTGTGACGCAGAATGTCATACGCCGTCGTGACGTGAAAATAGAAATTCGGCAGCACGAAACCGAGCAGATACGACAGCCCCGTGAACTCGATCGGGCCCACGCGCATCTTCAGCGTGATCGCGCGTTCTTCCGAGCCGTCTATCTGCTCGGGCTTGAATTCTTTCAGATAGTCGATCGTCTTTTGAAGGCGGGCCTGCAGCTCTTCGAAGGTCTGCTCGACGTCTTCGTATTTCGGCGCTTCAACACCGGCCAGACGCGCCGCGCAACCCTTGGCGGTATCGCTCGCGATATAGATCTGGCGTACGAGCGGCAGCATGTCAGGGGCGAGCCGGCCGTTCGTGAACACCGAGGGTTCGATCTGCTTCTCGGCGGCGTGCGCTTCGGCTTTGCCCAGGATGGCTTGCAGGTTCGTCAGGCCGCGAATCAGCACGGGCAGTGAAGCTTGATACATCGAGATTGGCATGGGAGTTCCTCTGATTCCTGGATCGTGCGCGCGGGCAGCGCGCGAGGCAATGTAACGGCTGGATTGCCGCTGCAGCATCATAGCGCGAGCGGCGCACGATGCGCATGGGTGCAGCCCGGCGTTAGCCATCCGGATAACTGCCGCGCACCCCGGAACTGTGTTCGAATGCTTTGGTCGGATGGTTTGACGCAGTTCTTGGAACAGCAACCCGCCGCCAACCGTCAGGCAATGAGGTTGGGCAGGCGCGCGCCGTGTCTCGGGCCATTTGCGCTCCGCGCGGCACGCTAACAGGAGAGTCGACACCATGGTCAACAAGTACCCGTTGCCGGGAAGCGAACGAACCGTCGAACCCGGTTCGCAGGTTGTCGGGCAATGCGACCCAGCGCAGCGGATCGAGGTTTTCGTGATACTGCGCCGTCAGCGGCAGGCCCAGTTCGATGCGCTGATGAGCCGGATCGAAGCGGGCGACGCGAGCGTCAAGCCACTGTCGCGCGAGGCGCTCGCCAATGAGTACGGCGCCGCGCCGGACGACATCGCCAAGGTCAAAGCTTTTGCCGCCGGGCATGGCCTCGCGGTGGCGCGTGAAGACGCGGCGGCGCGCTCGGTGGTATTGAGCGGCACGATTGCCCAATTCGAGAGTGCCTTCGAGGTCAAGCTGGAACGCTATCAGCATCACGCGGCCGGGCAGTTCCGTGGCCGCACTGGCGCAATCAGCGTGCCGGACGATCTGCACGGCGCCGTGGAGGCGGTGCTCGGGCTCGACGACCGGCCCCAGGCGCGGCCACACTTCCGGATCCGGCCGCCATTCGTGCCGACCCTTGCGCCTCAGGTGTCCGCTCAGGTGTCCTTTACGCCGCCGCAACTCGCGTCGCTTTACCAGTTTCCGCAGGGCGATGGCGCCGGGCAGTGCGTCGGCATCATCGAACTCGGCGGTGGCTATAACACCGCGGATCTCACGTCCTATTTCGCGAGCCTCGGCGTCGCGTCGCCCACGGTGAAGGCGGTCGGCGTCGACCAGGGCCGCAATCAGCCGAGCGGCGACCCCAACGGGCCGGACGGCGAAGTCACGCTCGACATCGAAATCGTCGGTGCGATCGTGCCGCACGCGACCATCGCGGTGTACTTCACGCCGAACAGCGACGCCGGTTTCATCGACGCGGTGAGCCGCGCTGTGCACGACACGACCAACAAGCCTTCGGTGATCTCGATCAGTTGGGGCGGACCGGAATCGCGCTGGACCAACCAGTCGCTGCAGGCGTTCAACAGCGTGTTGCAGAGCGCGGCGGCGCTCGGCGTGACAGTCTGTGCAGCGTCGGGCGATAGCGGCTCGAGCGACGGCGCGGGCGTCGATCAGGTCGACTTTCCGGCGTCGAGCCCCTATGTGCTGGCATGCGGCGGCACCACGCTGAGCGCGTCGGGCACGTCGATCTCGCACGAAGTGGTATGGAACGACGGCATCGACGGCGGCGCGAGCGGCGGCGGAGTAAGCCAGGCTTTCCCGGTGCCGGCGTGGCAGAACGGTTTGTCGGCCACGTCGACGGGCGGCGGCACCGCACCGCTTGGCGGGCGCGGTGTGCCGGACGTGGCGGGCGATGCATCGCCCGCCACCGGCTACGAGGTGTTGATCGACGGCACGCAGACGGTGGTCGGCGGCACCAGCGCGGTCGCGCCGCTGTGGGCCGCGCTGATTGCGCGGATCAACGCGGCCAAAGGGCAGCCAGCCGGCTTTATCAACCCGAAGCTGTACAAGACGCCGGGCGTGTGCAACGACATCACACAGGGCAACAACGGCAGTTTCGCGGCGTCCGTGGGTTGGGACGCCTGCACGGGACTCGGCAGTCCCAATGGTCAGAAAGTGGCCGCCGCACTATAGTCTGCAACACACGCCCCGAAGGAAGTCCTCCTGGGGGGCGTGACCTACAAGACGTGAACGAACCCATGGAGCGATCATGACGAACATAGAGTCAGCTTCCGGTAGTCCGCAGTCGCCGCACAATTCTCATCCTTCGGCGCCCACCGCCGCCTCTGCGCCGGCCAGCGCGCCGCACAAGGCCGGGGATCAGCCGTTCTTCGATCCGGTCGCGTATGGCAACGGGCCGGACGATTCGGTGACCGACGTCACTGAAACCGCGGCGATTACACATCATTCGGTGACGATCGGCGGCACCAAAATCAACTACACGGCGACGGCGGGTCATCTGGTGATCGTCGACCCGAGCAGTTCGCTGCCCGAAGCCCGGATGTTCTACGTTGCGTTCACGCAGGACAAACAGAAGGAGGAAACCCGCCCGGTGACGTTCTTCTACAACGGTGGGCCAGGGTCATCTGCCGTGTTCGTGCTGCTGGGCTCGTTTGCGCCGCGCCGCATCAAGACGTCGATGCCGGGCTTTACGCCGCCCGCGCCCTACTCGATGGAGGACAATCCGGACAGTCTGCTGGACCGCAGCGATCTGGTCTTCATCAATCCGGTCGGCACCGGCTATTCGGCGGCGATCGCGCCGAAAAAGAATCGCGACTTCTGGGGTGTCGACCAGGACGCCGATTCGATCAAGCAGTTCATCAAGCGCTTTCTGACCAGGAACAACCGCTGGAATTCGCCGAAGTACCTGTTCGGTGAATCCTATGGCACGGCGCGCAGTTGCGTGCTCGCGTACAGGCTGCACGAAGACGGCGTCGATCTGAACGGCATCACGCTGCAGTCGTCGATTCTTGATTACACGCAATCCGGCAACCCGGTGGGCACGTTGCCCACGGCGGCTGCGGACGCCTGGTATCACAAGAAGCTCGGCGTCGCGCCGCGGCCCACCGATCTCGGCGCCTTCGCCGAAGAAGTCGCGCAATTCTCGCGCACCGATTATCTGGCGGCGCTGCGCAAGTTTCCGACCACGGACTCGGCTACCGTCGAAAAGCTCAGCGAGTACACCGGCATCGACAAGACGACGCTGCTCGCGTGGAGTCTCGATATCGCCGCATACGACAGCCGGGGCAATTCGCTTTTTCTGACCACCCTGCTGAAGTCGCAAGGTCTCGCGCTCGGCGCGTACGACGGCCGGGTCACGGCGATCGACACGGGCATTGCCGGCAAGATCGACCCGAACTCCGGCGGCAACGATCCAACCATGACGGCGGTCTCAGGCGTCTACACGACGATGTGGAACGTGTATCTGAACGAGCAGCTGAAATACACGTCGAATTCGGCGTTCACCGATCTGAACGATCAGGCCTTCAAATACTGGGATTTCGGCCACATCGATCCGACCGGCGCGCAGAAGGGGCTCGACGCGCAGGGCAACATCGTTCTGTACACCGCGGGCGATCTTGCCGCCGTGATGGCGCTCAATCCCGATCTGAAGGTGCTGTCGGCGAACGGCTTCTTCGATTTTGTGACGCCGTTCTATCAGACCGTGCTCGATCTGCAGCAGATGCCGCTGCTCAGTCAGCAGGTCCGGGAGAATCTGTCGGCGCGATTCTATCCGTCGGGGCACATGATTTATCTCGACGGCGGCTCGCGCACCGCGCTGAAGGCGGATCTGGCGAAAATGTATGACTCGACGGTGGCCAATACGCAGGCGCTCGCCCGTATTCGCGCGTTGCAGGCCCGGGTGGCGAAGTAGCGATCAATCCGCGACGCGCGTTGCATTGCGCAACGAAGCGGCGCAATGCGTGGCGTCGCTGGATTGGCAAACACGAAGGCCGCGACGAGCGGACGGGGAGGGTTGCGTGCGAGCAGTAGCCGCAGCTCCTACCCGTGTCCGTCGCGCAGGCGGCTTGCTTACCTGCCGGATGGCCTGCCGGTATGCCAGATCGCCGACGATGGTGTCGACGATCCGTCCGCGGTGCTGGTTCAACTGCCGCACGGCAAGAATACGTGGTGGGTGAGCGCGGCCAACGTGCAAGCAGCGGACTGATCCCGTCGACCAGTCCGCGCCTCGCGCACTTCCCCGCAGGATGCCGTGGCGATGCAAGTCGCGGGCCGGTTCTTGCTTTCGGCACGGATTGCTGACGCGTTGACCGCCCCCGTGCGCTGCTGAACGAACGGATATATTGCTATTTTCGGTCCGCTTTATTCAGATGCAGTGCATTAACGGAGATTTCCCGTCCGCTTTTCGACACTGTGTTGCATCGCTTTTGCAGTCGGATATGGCTATCCTGAACAAAGGACGAAATTCGCAGGGGAGATTTAAATGATTACCTTCTATCTGTCATTGGTCGCTGTGGGCGCCGCCGGTGTTGTCGTGATTCGCGAAGTCGCCGCCGCTCGGGCGAAACAGCGCGCCGCGCTGCGTCCAGTGCGGGTGCGGGTCACGGATCGGGGCACGGAACGTCAAGCGCGTCGGAGATAGGCAGCATGAACCTGATCGTGCGCAATATCGCGGAATCGTGCAGCGAGCAGGACGTGCGGGAGTTCCTCAAACATGAACTCGGGCATTATGCGAAAAATGTCGAAGTGGTCGACGCTGGCAAACCCGGCGCCTATGCCACGGTCGAACTGGACGCCGAAGTGCCTTACGTGGGCGAAGTGATCGCACGGCAGATTCACGGCAAGCATTTGGGCGGCCAGGCGCTCGAGGCGACTGCCGATTTATTCAGCGACGAACCGCCTGCCCGGTGATCGGCTGCGGCTAGACGCTGCGAAGGCGGCACGAGCCGCGCGCATGTCGGGTGGTGAGTTTCATGCCGCGCGTGCCTGCTGCGACGGCCGTCGCTACGGCTGCCATCATGGCCATCCCGACCTCGCTGCATTCCCGCGGCTTCCCCACTGTTTTGCCTGGCTCATTGCCCGTCCGTTTGTGTCGGCCAGTCAAACGGCGTGTACGGCAGCGCCCGCTTGTGACGCGTCACTTCGTAGAACTGCAGGATGGTGGCGCGGGCGACATCACTCACCGGTTTGCCTTCCAGAAAGTCGTCGATCGCGTCGTATGGGATGCC
Source organism: Paraburkholderia ribeironis (assembly GCF_900019265.1). Lineage (GTDB taxonomy): Bacteria > Pseudomonadota > Gammaproteobacteria > Burkholderiales > Burkholderiaceae > Paraburkholderia > Paraburkholderia ribeironis. Next base: position 15,090 of record NZ_CYGX02000011.1, on the reverse strand, counting down.
ATAGGCGTCTTCATCGGGACGAAGCGGGCGCAGCATTTCGAGGTCTGCGGTCGGCACCTTGTGCGCCAGCGCCTCGGGTGCGCCTAGTGCCTTCGCCACCGCACGCACGCGACGCTTGTTCAGCCCGGCGAGCGGCAGCACATCGGCGCCGCCGTCGCCGAACTTCGTAAAGAAGCCCATCACCGACTCGGCCGCATGGTCAGTGCCGATCACCACGCCGGCCCGCGTGCTGGCTACCGCGTATTGCGCAATCATGCGCTGGCGCGCCTTGATATTGCCGTGCACGAAATCCCGTTGCGATTCGTCCTTGAATGACACGCCGCTGTGATCGAGCGCGGCGAGCATCGCATCGGCGGCGGCTTGAATGTCGATCGCGAGATTTTCGTCGGCGCGAATGAAGCGCACTGCCTGTTGCGCGTCGGCTTCGTCCTGTTGCTCGCCGTAAGGCAGGCGTATTGCGACGAATTGCGCGTCGTAATGATCGGCGCGCAACCGCTCGACGGCGAGTTGAGCAAGTCGCCCGGCGGTGGTCGAATCGACGCCGCCGCTAATCCCGAGCACATAAGTTTTCAGGCCGCTGCTGCGCAGATAGTTCGCCAGAAAAGCAACCCGGCGCTCGATTTCCCGGCCGGCGTCAAATTCGCCGGCGACGTGCATTTCCGCTGCGATACTTGCCTGGCGGTCGACTGGATCGTGTTGTGTCATCATTTGATGGTGCTCCTTTGCGCGCTTGCATATTGTTCATAACGAACGCTCGCATGCCGATGAGATAAATGGCGAACCCGCGAGAAGGATGGCTCCGACGCGGTTTCATTCGCATCCGCAATGGACCGGTCTCGCGTTTTAACACCGATATTGGCTTTGAATCGCGGATTACATTGCCTTTAAACCGCTGCGCAGATTGACAAAAATGCTCGGCATTTCAGTGAAATTGACTAATTCGCCGCGTCTTTATCGACAGATCGCAATACGCTTAGTAACATCCTCGTTCCGGGCGCCACAGCAACCGGCGAAAAATCAATAATAATCAGCTTTGCTCAACTACGCGATGAACTACCCAGATCGGCCCGGCCAGCCTGGATTGGATCGCCTGACGTTCACATCGGTAGATCGTCGGCGCAAGGCGGGTCGCATGCCGTATACCTGCTGCATGTCGCGCGTGATCCGCGCCGTGCTTGCTCCGCGCATTCTGACGCGCGTGCTGGTGGCTGCGTTGTGCGCATCGACATGCACCGCTGCGATGGCGGTCTCGGCTCACGAACCGGTTCCGGCGAGTGCAGCGGCAGCGGCGAAAGCAGTTGCCCCGTTGCGCCGTCCATCGGTTGCCGTCGACGCATCCGCGCTTGCGGCGCCCGATGCAGCGGGTGTCGTCGATCCACGTCGCGCGTTTCTGCTGCGCGACGTGTTCGCACACAACGTCACGCGCCGCCTCAAGGTGCCGGCCGCCGAGCAACGCGCCGATGCCGATCGCCTGCAAGCCGCGCTCGCAGCGAACGCACTGGGCAACCTGTCGGGCGAGTATGTCGTGCTGGTCGATCGCAACGCCAACGTGCAGGCGCTCTTCATCTACTTTCGCGCCGTCCCGTCCGACGCCTGGCAGATGATTGGCGCGTCGCCGGTTTCGACGGGCAAGCCCGGCGAGTACGACCATTTCATCACGCCGCTCGGCGTGTTCGAACATACGCCTGCCAACATGGATTTCCGCTCCGAGGGCACGCAGAACGAAAACCATATCCGCGGCTATGGCAAGCGCGATATGCGGATCTTCGACATCGGCTGGGCGCAGGCCGAGCGCGGTTGGGGCAAGGGCGGCATGTCGCAGATGCGCTTCCAGATGCATGCTACCGATCCCGACCGGCTCGAGTCGCTGCTCGGCATTCGTCACTCGAAAGGCTGCGTGCGGATTCCCGCGTCGCTCAATACGTTTCTCGACCACTACGGCATTCTCGATGCCGAATATGTGACGCTGGTCGACTCCGGGCAATCGCTGTGGGTGTTGAAAAGCGATCGCCAGATTCCGCCATGGGCGGGGCGTTACATCGTGGTGGTGGATTCGGAGCGCAAGAGCCGGCCGGCGTGGGCGCCGGCGCCCGGCGGCAAGGCGCGCGCCAAAGTGCCAGCCGGCGCGGATACGGCCGATTGATTCACGGCCTTGCTGGTTGCGGCTGCCGCTTTGCGTTTCGTGTCTCACGACCGTGCCAGCAACACGCCCACCAGCGCGACGGCAAATCCGGCGATCTGTACCGGCAGCAACGTTTCGCCGAAGCCGAGATAGCCTTCGAGCGCGGCGAGCGGCGGCGCGAGAAACATCAGCGCGGTGGCGCGCGCCGCGTCGCCGCGCCTGACCATCCAGACGAGCAGCGTGACGCTGATGCCGGAGAGCATCACGATGCCCCAGGCCAGTGAGCCCCACAGCGTAGGCGACGCAATCCAGCGATGCTCGCCGAGCGTCAGTGCAAGCACGGCCGCGACGCACGCCGCGCCGAGATTCTGCACCGCGCTCGCGCTGCGAATATCGGCCTTTGCCAGCGAAGTCTTCTGAAACAGCGTGCCCGCCGTGATCGCGGCGACCGCGCCGATCGAGACGAGCACGACCAGCCACGCCGGCGCGTTGCCCTGCGAGGTCGACGGCGCGGCGGACGCGAGCTTCGGTTCGAGCACCAGCACGACGCCGGCGAGGCCGAGCGCCATGCCGGTCCAGCCGCGCGGCGCAAGCCGCTCGCCGAACAGCGGCGCTGCGACGGCGGCGGTCGCGAGCGGCTGCAGCGCGCCGAGCAATGCCATCACGCCGGCGCTCAGGCCTTGCGCGACGGCCCAGTAGCCGGCGCCGAGATAGACGCCTTGCAGCAGCGCGCCTGCTGCCAGATGTTTGCCGAAGTCGCGGCTGCTCGGCCACGCCGCACGCGCGATCACGGCGGCGAGCGCGAAGATCAGCGCCGTGCCGCCGAAGCGCGCCAGCAGAAAGAGATTGGGATCGGCATATGGTGTGATTGCGCGGGCGACCACGAAACCGGTCGACCACAGCACGACAAAGACAGCGGCAATGAAGGAAGCGAGCATCGGCAGGGATGACGTGAAAAGCCGTCATCTTGTCGCGATAGGTGCGGCGCGTCTTGTTCGAAGCTGCAATCGGTGCAAACGGCGCAAACGGTGCAAACGGTGCAAACGGTGCAAACGGTGCAAACGGTGCAAACGGCGCAAACGGCGCAAACGGCGCAAACGGCGCAAACGGCGCAAACGGCGCAAACGGCGCAAACGGCGCAATCGGTGCAATCGGTGAGAGGCGGGAGGCGGGAAGCGGGAAGCGGGAAGCGGGAAGCGGGAAGCGGGAAGCGGGAAGCGGGAGGGGGAAAGCGGAAAGCGGGAGGCGCGTCGGCGGGGGCTGCGTGCGCGTCGCGCAAGGGGTGTCTCGTGCGGCCGTCGGCGGGCGCCGTTACCACATCAACAGTATCGTCCCCGCGCCAAGCGCGCCGCCGCACAACACGCATGCCCACAGAAGCGCCCGCGTGCGCCGGTACTCGCGGCCGATCTCCGCGATCAGTCGCGCGTTTTGCTGCGGCGTACGTGCGCGCTCGTGCTCATGCTGCAGATAGCGAACCGCCAGATGCGGCACGCGCGGCAGCATCTGCGCGAGATGTGGCAGCTCGCGCGAGATATGCCTGATCCAGCCGCGATGATCGGTGTCGCGCCGCGCGATATCCGCAAGCACGTCACGCGTGATGGTCCACGTATCGACGCCCGGATGCAGCGCACGCGCCAGCATTTCGGCCTGCTGCAAAGAGCGTTGCGCGGTGGCGAGGTTGCCGGGCACGGCGCCTTCGAAGGGCTGCACCGCGTGCAGCAGATGATGAAACAGCGAGCCCGCCGAGCGGTCTTGCGCAGCGGGCGCGAAGTGCGCTTCGGCGCCGATGCGCAACTCGGCTTCGAGCATCTCCGCACGCGTGTCGTGCGGCACGTGTCCGGCGTCGCGATGCAACTCGGCGAGCCGCCCGTAGTCCTGGTCGAATAGCGCGGTCGCGCCGTGCACGAAGAACTCGCGCTCGCCGGTGGACAGCGTCGACATGATCGAAAACTCCGCCAGCACGACGCGCCCCAGCGTGTCCGGTTCGATGCTCACGCGCACGCGGCGCCCATCGAGTGTGGCATGGAAGAAGCCATGCTCGAACGCCTGCTCGGTGACGACTTCGACGATGTGCGCGGCGAGCGGCGCGAGCTTGACATGATGCGCATGCAGGCCGGGCAGATCGCTCGCCGGCAACGTGCTGATGCGCTGCATCGTCAGCGTGTGGTTGGTGCACAGGTCCCAGATAACGGCCGGCACGACGATGCGCGCGTCGCCGTCGAAGTGATGGCCGGTCTGGCTCAGGTTGGCGGCTTCGGCGCGCAGATCGAAGCGGCGCAGGATGTCGTCGGTGAAGGTCTGGGCCAACGCGCGCACTTGCAGGCGGCGTGCGGTGCGTGACAGCTTCTCCAGCCAGCGCGCGACCCAGCGCAAGAGCGCAAGTTCGTCGCCGATCTGTTGCAACTGGTCGGCGCGTACCAGCTTGATCGCCACCTCGTGATGGCCCTTGATCGGGCTCAGCAGGCGTGCGAAATGCGTCTGCTCGGCGAAGCCGCTGCCCACCGGCACCAGATCCACCGCACTGAACAGCGTGGCGAGCGGCCGACCGAAAGCGCGCGCCAATGCCTGTTCGGACTCGTGAGGCGGCAGTGGGGTTTCCAGGTGATCGATCGCGTCGATGGCGTCGTGCAAGGTGCCGGTCGCAAGTTCGGGTCGCGTGGCGAGCGTCTGCGCGAAGCGGCTGGCAAGCGGTCCCAGCATCGGCAGCACGGCATGCAGGCTTTGGCCGCTGCTTTCCGATGCATGCACGCGGCCGATCAACTCGATTACCCAGCGCAGTTTGTGCCCGGGCGGCGCGGCGAGCCAGATCAGGCGCGCGCCGTAACGCAGCGCGTGAAACAGCAGCAGTAGTCGGCGAAACAGTGGCGGCATCGGTAGTTCGGTAAGCGGACCGGGCAGTATCGGCAAGGGGCGACCCGACATCGGCGCGCGGCCAAGGCATCAAGGTTAGCAGGTAAGTGGGGGATAAGTCGCCAGGCAGGTTGGCAACCAGGTTGGCAGATAAGTCGCCAGCCAGGCACGCCGCGAGGAGCGTAGCCGCGCAACGCGTAATACAATACGGCGGCTTTCTCCACCGTGGCGAAACCCAGGTGTGCCGGCTTCCGGCCTTCTAAAGATGCTCGCAGAACAACGTCATCAATACATCCTGGCGCAAGTCGCCAAAGCCGGCGCGCTGTCGGTCGCCGAGCTGGTGCGCGAACTGAACGTGTCGCGCGAGACCATCCGCCGTGATCTGAACGCGCTGGCCGGGCGCGGTCTGCTCGTCACCACTCACGGTGGGGCGCTGTCGAGCGACCGGCGCGAGCCCGACCTCGATACGCGCGAGGCCGCGAACGCCGGTGCGAAGCGTGCGATCGGCGAGCGTGCGGCCGAGTTCGTGCCGGACGGCGCATCGCTGATCATCGATTCGGGCAGCACTACCCAGGCGGTAGCGCGGGCGTTGCTCGACCGCCATCGTCTCGTGGTCTACACCAACGACTGGCGCATCGCATTGCTGCTCGGCCGGCGCAACGACAACCGCGTCACGCTGCTCGGCGGCGAACTGTCCGATATCGAAGACGCCACCTTCGGGCTCGACACGGTCCAGCAGCTCACGCAATACCACACGGACTTCGCCTTCATCGGCGCTGGCGGGATTTCGCCGGACGGCTATCTGACCGACTACAGCCGCATGGCCGCCGAGGTGCGCAGCCGCATGATCGCGGCCGCGGACATGGTGGTGATCGTCGCCGACCATTCGAAGTTCGGCCGTGTGACGCCGGTGCGCATCAACGGTATCGAATCGGCGCGTTATCTCGTGACCGAACTGGCGCCCGAGCGCGCGCTCGGCAAGGCCATCACGGCGCACGGCCCGGAAATCCTGATCGCCTGATCGACTGGCTGCCGATGAACGGTGGCTGCGCCGGCGAGCTGATACACGTTGCAGCTCGCGACTTCGTGCGCATGCAGTGCCGCACACAGTGACGAAACGGTGGCCAAACGGTGACGCTCGGGAATTGGCGAATTGTGTCGTTTTGTGGAATTCGCCAGAATAGTCACGGCGTTGTCACCGAAACCTGTGATTCTTGCTCTGCCAGTTCAGGCAGGGCGGACAGCGCGAATGTCGTAGGTGGGCTGTGAGTCAGGCTGGAGAAAAAGCAGCCGGGTTGTCGGCAATCTGCAATCCGCGCAGACCGGCACGACGACTGACTGCGGGCAACACGTAAGCGGCGCGGCGCGACTGCCGTTCAATCACAACAGGTATCGGGTTATCCTTGGCGTTTGGTTATTTGCCTTTCGGAGAAAACGACATGACAACGACGAATTCCCTTCAAGCAACGGCCGGCCTCGTGCGCAAACTGCTGCCGGCGCTGGTCGCCGCGGCGGCCTTCGGCGGCACGGCGATAGAGGCGCACGCGGCCGACGCCGTGGTGCTGTACACCGCCGACGGCCTGGAGAACCTCTATAAAGACGTGTTGCCGGCCTTCGAAAAGAAGGAAGGCGTGAAGGTCAACATCGTCACGGCGGGCAGCGGCGAAGTGGTGAACCGCGCCACCATCGAAAAGGATCAGCCGAAGGCCGACGTGATCGTCACGCTGCCGCCGTTCATCCAGCAAGCCGATCAGAACGGCTTGCTGCAGGCTTACCAGAGCGCCAACTACAAGAACGTGCCGGCGATTGCCAAGGCGCCGAACGGTGCGTGGGCGACCTTCGTGAACAACTACTTCTCGTTTGCGATCAACCCGGAGATCACGAAGAACCAGCCCAAGACCTTCGCCGACCTGCTGCATCCGGACTACAGCGGCAAGGTCGCCTACTCGAACCCGGCCACCGCGGGCGACGGCATGGCGGTGATCATTCTGACCTCGTCGCTGATGGGCGAGGACAAGGCGTTCGACTACCTGAAGAAGCTCGAGCAAAGCGCCAAGTTCCACACCAAGGGCACCGGCTACCTCGACGTGCTGCTTTCGCGTAACGAAATCGCCGTCGCCAACGGCGACCTGCAGATGGATATGGACGACGCGGCCAACGGCGGCCTGTCGCTCAAGCCGGTATTCCTCGCCGCCGAGCCCGGCGGCCAGCCGACCACCTTCCAGTTGCCGTACGCGATCGGCCTGATCAAGAACGGTCCGAACCAGGCGGAAGGCAAGAAGCTGATCGACTATCTGATGTCGACGGAAGTGCAGGCGAAGGTGCCGGACATCTTCGGCATTCCCGGCCGCACCGACGTGCCGCTTGCCGGCAAGAACGGCGAAGCGGTCAAGCAGGCCATCGCGGGCGTGAAGCTGATTCCGGTGGACTGGAATCAGGTGATGGCGAAGAAGGCCGACTGGACCGCGCGCTGGAAGAACGAAGTGATCGGTTCGTCGGGCAAGCAGATCGACGTGGTCAAGCCGAAGTAAGCCGCCGTTCGACCTGGTTGCAGTCACTGCGTCGGGCAGCGTCTCCTGGTCTCGCGAGGCGCTGCATCAGCACCAATCTCGTTGGAGGATGAACCCGGTGAATTCGGCCAGTCTCGTTCACCCCAGTGGGCTCGACGCATCGCCAGATGCGCTCGATGCCGCGCGTGCGAACGCACCCGGCGGCGTGCAGATCGATCATCTGACGGTGCGCTTCGGTACGCGCACGGTGCTCGACGATCTGTCGTTGACCATCCAGCGCGGCGAGTTGCTCACCGTGCTCGGCCGCAGTGGCTGTGGCAAGACGACCTTGCTGCGTTTCATCGCCGGCTTCATCGAGGCCGACGGGCTGGCCGGCACCTTGACCGTGGCCGGCCACGATCTTACGCACGTGCCGCCACACAAGCGCAATCTCGGCCTGCTGTTCCAGAGCTACGCATTGTTCCCGCATCTGTCGGTGTTCGAGAACGTCGCGTTCGGTTTGCGCGCACGCCGCACGCCGGCGAAAGACGTGGCCAGACGTGTCGCCGATGTATTGAAGCTGGTGCAGCTAGGCGACGCCGGCCATGTGATGCCCGAGCAACTGTCGGGCGGCATGCAGCAGCGGGTGGCGCTCGCCCGCGCGCTCGTGATCGAGCCCGACGTGCTGCTGCTCGACGAACCGCTTTCCGCACTCGACGCCAATCTGCGCGCGTCGGTGCGCTCCGAACTGAAGGCGCTGCACGAGCGCCTGCCGAACCTGACGATCGTCTGCGTGACACACGATCAGGACGACGCGCTGGTGCTGTCCGACCGCACGCTGCTGATGTGCGAAGGCCGCATCGCGCAACTCGGCACGCCGCAGCAGTTGTACGACACGCCGGCGGACGGCTTCGTCGCGCGTTACCTGGGCGCGGCCAATCTGCTGCCGCCGCAGATCGCGTTCGGCATGGACGACGTGCGCTACGGCGAGCGCGACCGGGTGGCCTGTCTGCGTCCCGAGGCGCTGCGCATCGTGCCGTTGGGGGAAGGGCAGTTGCATGGCGCGATCGCGTCGGTCGAGTGGTACGGCGCGGTGCTGTCAGTCTCGGTGATGCTGGACGCACTACCCAGCGAGCCGGTGCTCGTCACCATGCAGCGCAGCTTCGGCATGATGCCGGAGAAGGGCGCGCGGGTTTCCCTGCGTTACGAGGCTGACGATGTCGTTCTTATCAAGCCCTGATACGCCCAAGCCGCTCGCCGCGGTGGCTGCCGATAGCGCCGCCGATGTCTGCGCCGACGCCTCAGCGGACCTCGCCGCCAACGCGCGCCGCAGTGCCAGCGCCGCGGCGCACGCGGCCGCGGTGAAGCGCCGCGAACGGGCGGCGCAATGGCATCTGCTGTTCATTGCCGTGGTGGTGCTCGGACCGCTGGTCATCTATCCGCTCGTGCGCCTCGTGATGCTCAGCGTTACCGGCTCGCACGGTCTGAGCATGCACGCTTATGCGGCGTTCTTCGGCAATCCCGAAACGCGCGGCGTGATCGGCACGACCTTGTGGATTCTGTTCACGAGCGCCGGTCTGGCGTCGCTGCTCGGCGTCGCGCTGGCGTCGCTGCTGTTCTTCAAGCCGTTTCCGGGCGCGCGGATGATCACGCGCTTTCTCGAACTGTTCGTCGCGTTCCCGTCGTTTCTGGTCGCTTTCACGCTGATCTTTCTGTATGGCTCGCAGGGCTCGGTCAGTATCGGCTTGCAGCGGCTCTTTCATCTGCCGGCGCCGCCGCTCGATTTCCTGTTCGGCGTCGGCGGCGTGATTCTCGCGGAAGTGGTGTTTTACGCGCCGTTCGTCGTGCGTCCCACGCTGGCCTCGTTCGCGATGCTGGACCAGCGTCTGATCGAAGCCGCCCGCAGCCTCGGCGCGAACAGCCTGATGGTGGCGTTCAAGGTGATTCTGCCGCTCGCGTGGCCGGGCATCGCGGCGGGCACGATCCTCTGTTTCCTGCTGACGCTCAACGAGTTCGGCATTCTGCTCGTGCTCGGCAGCGCGCATCTGATTACGCTGCCGGTGGCGATCTACAGCGCCGCCACGGTCGACCTCGATCTGCCGACCGCCGCCGCCGGCGCGGTCGTGATGCTGATGATGTCCCTGTCGCTGTACGCGCTGTATCGGCGGGTCAACCGCCGCAGGGTGAAAGGAGCGGGCCATGGCCGTTGAACTCGACCCGACCGTATTGCCGGTCATGCACAAGAAGGCGCGGCCGGTGCGCCGCAGCCTCGCGGCGCGCGTGCTCGGCGGCCTGCTGCTCGGCTGCGCCGCGCTGCTGTGCTTCTGGCTGTTCGTGTTGCCGGTGCTGGTCGTGGCGCTGTCGAGCGTGGCGGCGCACTGGTCCGGCACGATCCTGCCCGACGGGTTCAGCACGCGCTGGTTCGAGCGTCTTGCCTCGAGCGACTTCGACGCGCTGAGGACCAGTCTCGCAGTCGGTATGGGCGTCGCGGTGCTCGGCACGATGCTCGGCCTGTGGCTCGCGCTCGCGCTCGAAGGACGCGACCGGCGTGGCCTCGGCGCGTTCGTCGACACCGTCGCGATGATGCCCAACGGCGTGCCGAGCGTGGTGCTTGGGCTCGCGGTGCTGATCGCCTATCACAAGCGGCCGCTGGACCTGTCGAGCTCGGCGGCGATCGTCGTGTTCGTGCAGCTCGCGCTGGTGCTGCCGTTCTGCTATCGCTGCGCCGCCGCGGCATTGCGCCCCGAGCTGACGGTTTTGCGCGAAGCGGCGGCGAGTCTCGGTGCGCCGCCGTCGATGGTGTTGCGCCGCGTCGTGCTGCCGCAACTGGTGCCGGCGATCCGCGCCAGTCTCGCGCTCGGCTTCGCGCTGTCGCTCGGCGAACTTGGGGCCACGCTCACCGTGTATCCGCCGGGCTTTGCGACCGTGCCGATCGTCGTCGTCGGTCAGGTGGAGCGCGGCTATTACCTGCCGGCGTCCGCGCTGTCGCTGATTCTGCTGCTGGTCTCGCTGGCCGCGCTGCTGTTGATCGCGGCGCGCGTTCCACGCCGTCGGATGGACTGACGAGCAATTGCGATGTGGGTGTTTGCGTGTGACGTCGCGCGCAAATGCTCATCGATGTGGCAAAATTTGTCAAAATGACCGAACATATGCACTCTGCTTCTATCGATCCGATCGAGGTCGTGCGCCGGCATTCGCTGACGACGCTGGTCCGCGACGCGATTGAACGGCATATCGTCGAAGGGACGCTCGCGCCCGGCGACAAGCTCAGCGAAGCCGATTGGGCCGCGCGTTTGCGGGTCTCGCGGGGGCCGGTGCGCGAGGCGTTTCGCGCGCTGGAGCAGGCCGGCCTCGTGCGCACCGAGAAGAACCGCGGCGTGTTCGTGCGGACGGTGTCGCTGGCGGAAGCGGATGAGATCTACGCGGTGCGCGCCGTGCTCGAAGAAGCGGCGTGCCGGCTGCTGGCGGCGAGCATCGACGCCAGCAAGCTCGCGGTGTTGCGCGATCGGCTCGACGCGATGCGCGCCGCGCTCGAGGCGCACGATCGCGACGCGTACGCACGCGCGAACGTGGCGTTTCACGATGCGCTGGTAGCGGCGTCGGGCAACCGGAAGCTGTACGAGACGTATCGGAGGCTCGCGAGCGAGTTGAGCCTGTTTCGCCGGGCCGCGCTGGTCGTGCAAGCCGACGCGATGGAGCGCTCGCTAGCCGAGCATCGCGCGATTCTGACCGCGCTCGCTTCGCGCGACGCGGACCGTGCCGCGATGTTGATGCGCGCGCATGTGAACGGCGGCTTGCAGCGCGCCCATGCGGCGTGCGAATTGGCCGACCAGGCCGACCCGGCCGACCCGCCAGGCGGCGTGCGGAGCGCGTCGATGCCGGGCGATTGAGCGCGCTCGAGCGCGATCGAGACTGGCTGCAACCGATTACCACCGCACGCGTGCCAGGCACGCATGGAAGGCGACGATGGCAAACTCAAGCGAACACACGATCGAAGTCAACGGCCGCAGTTATCGGCTACCTTCGCAACCGACCGTCGTGGTGTGCGTCGATGGCTGCGAATTCGACTATCTCGAAGCCGCGGTCGCGGCGGGCGTCGCGCCGTTCATCGGCAAGATGCTCGAGGGCGGTGCGGCCTTCAAGGCCGACTGCGTGATTCCGTCGTTCACCAACCCGAACAATCTGTCGATCGTATGCGGCGTGCCGCCTTCAGTGCACGGCATCTGCGGCAATTACTTCTGGGACCCCGACGCGAATGGCGGCGCGGGTGGGGAAGTGATGATGAACGATCCCGCTTATCTGCGCGCGGGCACGTTGCTCGCCGCCGCCGCCGAGGCGGGCGCCGCGGTTGCCGTCATCACCGCGAAGGACAAACTGCGCAGGCTGCTCGGCTGGCAACTGAAGGGCATCTGCTTCTCGGCGGAAAAAGCCGACAAGGTGACGTGCGAAGAAAACGGCATCGACGACGTGCTTGGTCTGGTCGGCTTGCCGTTGCCCGATGTGTATAGCGCAGGGTTGTCCGAATTCGTGTTCGCCGCCGGCGTACGGCTCGCGCAAACCCGCAAGCTCGACCTGATGTATCTGTCGACCACCGACTACATCCAGCACAAATGGGCGCCGGGCACGGATGGCGCGAATGCGTTCTACGCGATGATGGACGGCTACCTGGCGAAGCTGGACGCGCTCGGCTGGGTGATCGGTCTGACCGCCGATCATGGCATGAACGCCAAGCACGATCCGACCACGGGTGAGCCGAACGTGATCTATCTGCAAGACGTGCTGGACGACTGGCTCGGTGCGAAAGTGGCGCGAGTGATCCTGCCGATCACCGATCCGTATGTCGTGCATCACGGCGCGCTGGGATCGTTCGCAACCGTCTATCTGCCGCGCGATGCCGATGCCGCACAGGTGATCGAGCGGATCGGCAGGTTGCAGGGGATCGAAGTCGTGCTCAACCGGCGCGCGGCGTGCGAACGTTTCGAACTGCCTGAGGATCGCGTCGGCGATATCGTCGTGGTCAGCACCAAACATGTCGCGCTCGGCACGCGGCGCGATGAACATGACCTGTCGGGGTTGACCGTGCCATTGCGCTCGCACGGCGGGATTTCCGAGCAGGAAGTGCCGCTGCTGTTCAACCGGCGCGTTCAGTCGCTGCCTGCCGGTAGCGGTGGTGGCGGTGGCGGTGGCGGCGGTGGCAAGCGGCTGCGCAACTTCGATATCTTCGACGTCGCGTTGAATCGCGTCTCGGCATCATGACCACCCCGCTGCGGGACCATCCGGCCTTCCGGGCCGAAGCGCTGCGGCTGCGAGGCGAGCGCGCGACGCGTGCGCGTACGTTCGACGTGTTCGATCCTTATACCGGCACGCGCGTGGGCACGGTGCCGCTCGCCAGCGTCGACGATGTACGCGCCGCGTTCGACTATGCAGCGGCCTATCAGCCGACGCTCACGCGCTACGAGCGTTCGCAGATTCTCGAACGCGCGTCGGTGCTGCTGCGCGAGCGGACCGAGGCGGCATCGGATCTGATTTCGCTTGAATCGGGTTTGTCGAAGCAGGATTCGCGTTACGAGATCGGTCGCGTGGCCGACGTGTTCAAGTTCGCGTCGATCGAAGCGTTGCACGACGACGGGCAAAGCTTCTGCTGCGATGTGACGCCGCATGGCAGGAAGCGGCGGGTGTTTTCGCAGCGCGAGCCGCTCGCGGGTGTGATCGTCGCGATCACGCCGTTCAATCACCCCATGAACCAGGTCGCGCATAAGGTCGCGCCGGCGATCGCGACGAATAATCGGGTGGTGCTGAAGCCGTCGGAGAAGGTGCCGCTGTCGGCCCTTTATCTGGCCGATGTGCTGTACGAAGCCGGTTTGCCCGCGCCGATGCTGCAGGTGCTGACTGGCGATCCGCGCGAAATCGCCGATGAACTGATCACGCATGCGTTGGCGGAACTGGTCACGTTCACTGGCGGCGTGGCGATCGGCAAGTACATCGCAGCGAAGGCGGCGTACCGACGCGTGGTGCTGGAACTCGGTGGCAACGATCCGCTGATCGTGCTCGACGACGCCGATCTCGAGCGCGCGGCGACGCTCGCCGTGCAGGGCTCGTACAAGAACTCGGGGCAGCGTTGCACCGCGGTCAAGCGGATGCTGGTGCAAAAGCGGGCTGCGGCGGAGTTCAGCGATCTGGTCGTGGAGAAGACGCGGGCCTGGTCGTTCGGCGATCCGTTCGATGCGTCGAATCAGATGGGCACGGTGATCGACGTCGCCGCGGCGCAACTCTTCGAAGCCCGCGTGAACGAAGCGATCGCGGGCGGTGCGCGGCTGCGCTTTGGCAACCAGCGCGACGGCGCGTTGTATTCGCCGACGGTGCTCGACGGTGTCGATCCGTCAATGACGCTGGTGCGCGAGGAAACCTTCGGACCCGTGTCGCCGATCATCACCTTCGACTCGCTCGACGACGCCATCCGGATCAGCAACGGGACGCCGTTCGGCTTGTCGTCGGGAGTGTGCACGAACCGGCAGGATGCGATCACGCGCCTCATCAATGAATTGCGAGTGGGCACGGTCAACGTGTGGGAAGTGCCTGGCTACCGTATCGAGCTGACACCGTTCGGCGGCATCAAGGACTCCGGGCTTGGCTACAAGGAAGGCGTTCAGGAGGCGATGAAGAGCTTCACCAACCTGAAGACCTTTTCACTACCGTGGGAGTAAGAGTGTGGCGTTGAATCCGAACGACATCCGCGCGCTCTTCGAGCAGTACGGCAACCTGGCTTATAGCGGCGAGCCCGTGACGCAGCTCGAACATGCGTTGCAAAGCGGTGCGCTGGCTGAAGAAGAGGGCGCCGGCGACGAGCTGGTCGCCGCCGCGTTTCTGCACGATCTTGGGCACCTGCTGAATCTGCAAGGCGACACGCCGACCGAGCGGGGCATCGACGATCTGCATCAGTATTTCGCGCTGCCTTTTTTGCGGCCGGTGTTCCCGGTTGCGGTGCTGGAGCCGATCCGTTTGCATGTAGACGCCAAGCGCTGCCTATGCGCTATCGACGACGCGTATTTTGGCCAGTTGTCCGCCGATTCGGTGCGAAGTCTGGCGTTGCAAGGCGGCATCTTCAGCAGGGCGGAGGCTGAGGCGTTCCTGCAGAAGCCCTATGCGGAAGACGCATTGCGGCTACGTAAATGGGACGATTGCGCAAAAGAACAGGGCCGCGCGACGCCGGATCTTAATCACTATTTAGGCCTGGTCGAGCGGGTCATGCGCAAGCACGCGGCTGTGTGAGCGAGGAGTACTTCTGGCGCTCGGCCCGTTCTTCGCGTCGCTGCCCGTGTAGCAATTCCAGTGCGGTTCAGTCACGTCAAAATAACGCTTGCAAGCCCCATCTGGGCTCGCTAGAATCTCGCTCTTTCGTGCTCCGGAGACCGGCGCACGGGGAAGCGGGAAAGCCAGCAGTGGCAAGGCTTTCGGCGGCGCGGGCAGGGCGGTGAGTCAGAAAAAACCTGTTGACGGCGTAGCGAAAGTTCTCCATAATTCTGCTGCTGATGCAGCGACGCAGACCGAAGCAGTGCCAGGTGGTGGTTGAGCCGGGTGCGGTCGGGTAGGCGGATCGATCTTTAAAAACTAACAGCCGATAAGTGTGGG
>NZ_CYGX02000010.1 GCF_900019265.1 Paraburkholderia ribeironis | reverse complement strand
CCACCCGACCACCCGACCCACCCGACCGCGCGCCCCGCCTCGTCCCACGCCGTCGACCCAGCCCTGTCGCCACCACCCATTTCGCTATACTGGTTGCCAGCACCCATACGCGCCACGATCTGGGGGAGACATGACCGATCTGTCCACGCCGCAGCGCGCCGGCAGCCACAAGCTGCCCGCGGGCCGGCGCCTGCGCTTCGTCACCGCCGCCGCGTTGTTCGACGGCCACGACGCGTCGATCAACATCATGCGGCGCATCCTCCAGGCGAGCGGCGTCGAGGTGATTCACCTCGGCCACAACCGCTCCGTCGATGAAGTCGCCACCGCCGCACTGCACGAGGACGCCGACGGCGTCGCCGTGTCCAGCTACCAGGGCGGCCACAATGAATACTTCCGCTATCTGGTCGACCTGCTGCGCGCACGCGGCGGCGAGCGCATCAAGGTGTTCGGCGGCGGTGGCGGGGTGATCATCCCGGAAGAAATCGTGGAACTCGAACGCTATGGCGTCGAGAAGATCTATTCGCCTCAGGACGGTCAGAGGCTCGGTCTGCAAGGAATGATCGACGACATGATCGAGCGCTGCGCGCAAGCTGCTAGCGCGGCTTTGTCCGCTGGGCAGACGTCCGTCGGCGAGTGGGTGGCCGAGCTGTCGGTGCGGCGGCTGCCGCGTTTCGATTCGCGCCTGGACGCGCGTGTCGATGGTGACGCAGGCGGCGTGCGCGACGCGTCTGGTGCGGCGAGTGGATCGAGCGAGGCGGGCCGTGCGGTCCGTGGGTCGGATAGCGATACTGCAACTGTGGCGCACACTTTGAACACCCCCGACCCGGCATCGCTCGTGTTCCGCCGGCTCGCGCAACTGATCAGCGCATTCGAAACAGGCGGCGTCGATCCGGCCAGCCGCGAAAAACTGACGGCCCTCGCGAAAGCGGCCAGGATTCCCGTGCTCGGTATCACCGGCACGGGCGGCGCCGGCAAATCTTCGCTCACCGATGAACTGATCCGCCGCTTCCGGCTCGACTACGGCGACGCGTTGACCATCGCCGTGCTCGCGATCGATCCGTCGCGGCGCAAGTCCGGCGGCGCGCTGCTCGGCGATCGCATCCGGATGAACGCGATCGGCGACTGGGGCGGTGGCGCACGCGTCTACATGCGTTCGATGGCGACGCGCGAAGCGTCGAGAGAACTCTCCGACGCGCTGCCCGACGCGCTGATGCTGTGCAAGGCGGCGGGCTTCGATCTGATCATCGTCGAGACATCCGGCATCGGGCAGGGGGATGCCGCGATCGTGCCGTTCGTCGACGAATCGCTGTACGTGATGACGCCGGAGTTCGGCGCGGCTAGCCAGCTCGAGAAGATCGACATGCTCGACTTTGCGGGCTTCGTCGCGATCAACAAGTTCGATCGCAAGGGCGCGCCGGATGCATTGCGCGATGTCGCGAAGCAGGTGCAGCGCAATCGCGCCGACTTCGCCAGATCACCTGACGCGATGCCGGTGTTCGGGACGATCGCCTCGCGCTTCAACGACGACGGCGTGACCGCGCTGTATCGGCACCTCGCCGACGCGCTGTGCGAGCACGGCTTGCGTGCGGGCGGTGGCCGTCTACCGACGCCCGATGGCCTGCGCTTTTCGAGCGGCCGCAACGCGATCGTGCCGCCTGCGCGCGTGCGCTATCTGGCCGATATTGCGCAGACGGTCCACGCTTACCGCGCACGGGCCGACGAGCAGGCGCGTATAGCGCGCGAGCGTTGGCAACTGGTTGAGGCGCGTCGCATGCTGGGTGAGGCGGGTGCTGGTGCGGGTGCTGGCCAAGGTGCTCATGCGGGTGTCAGTGCAAACGCAGGTGCAGATGCAGATGCAGATGCAGATGCGATTGCTGGCCCAGGTGCTGATGCAGGTGTCAGTGCAAGCGCAGGTACAAGCGCAGGTACAAGCGCAGGTGCAGACGCAGATGCGATTGCTGGCTCAGGTGCTGATGCGGGAGTTAGTGCAATCGCGGGTGCAAGCGTACATGCAAGCGTAGATGCAAACGCAGAAACCAGCGCAAGTGCAAACCCGGGTGCAATCACCGGCACAAACGTGAGCGAAAGCCCAAACGCAAACCCAAACGCGCGCTCACGAGGCACCGCCGCCCTCGACGCGCTGATCGCCCAGCGCAACGCGGCGCTCGGCGAACGCGAGCGCCATCTGCTCGACACGTGGCCACACACCGTGGCCGCCTATTCCGGCGACGAACACATCGTGCGCATTCGCGACCGCGAAATCCGCACCGCGCTTACCGTGACGACGCTCTCCGGCTCCGAAGTCCGCAAGGTCGCGCTGCCGAAATTCGTCGATCACGGCGACATTCTGCGCTGGCTGATGCTCGACAATCTGCCGGGCTACTTCCCCTTCACCGCAGGCGTATTCCCGTTCCGCCGCGAAAACGAAGACCCGACCCGCATGTTCGCGGGCGAAGGCGATCCGCAGCGCACCAATCGCCGCTTCAAGCTGCTTTCCGAGGGCATGCCGGCCAAACGTCTTTCGACCGCCTTCGATTCAGTCACGCTCTACGGCGAAGAACCGCACGAACGCCCGGACATCTATGGCAAGGTGGGCAATTCGGGCGTGTCGGTCGCGACGCTCGACGACATGAAAGCGCTGTACGACGGCTTCGACCTGTGCGCACCGCAAACCTCGGTGTCGATGACGATCAACGGCCCGGCGCCGACCATCCTTGCGATGTTCTTCAACGTCGCAATCGATCAGCAGATTGCGCGCGTCGAGCAGAGCCAGGGCCGCGCGCTGACGGAAGACGAACTCGCCGCGACGCGTCGCACGGCGTTGGAAAACGTGCGCGGCACCGTGCAGGCCGATATCCTGAAGGAAGACCAAGGCCAGAACACCTGCATTTTCTCGACCGAATTCAGCCTGAAGGTGATGGGCGATATTCAGGCGTACTTCGTCGAGCACGGCGTGCGCAATTTCTATTCGGTGTCGATCTCCGGCTATCACATCGCCGAAGCCGGCGCGAACCCCATTTCACAACTTGCCTATACGCTGGCCAACGGCTTCACGTATGTCGAGGCCTATCTGGCGCGCGGCATGTCGATCGACGACTTCGCGCCGAACCTGTCGTTCTTCTTTTCGAACGGCATGGACCCCGAGTACACGGTGCTGGGCCGGGTCGCGCGGCGCATCTGGGCGATCGCGATGCGCGAGCGCTACGGCGCGAACGAACGCAGCCAGAAACTCAAGTATCACGTGCAGACCTCGGGCCGCAGCCTGCATGCGCAGGAGATCGACTTCAACGACATCCGCACCACGCTGCAGGCGCTGATCGCGATCTACGACAACTGCAACTCGCTGCACACCAATGCATTCGACGAAGCAATCACCACGCCCACCGAGGATTCGGTGCGCCGTGCGGTGGCGATCCAGTTGATCATCAACCGTGAGTGGGGGCTCGCGAAAAATCAGAACCCGAATCAGGGCAGCTTCGTGATCGACGAGCTGACCGATCTGGTGGAAGAGGCCGTGCTGGCCGAGTTCGACCGGCTCACCGAACGTGGCGGCGTGCTCGGCGCGATGGAAACCGCTTATCAGCGCGGGCGCATCCAGGACGAGTCGATGCTGTACGAGCATCGCAAGCATGACGGCTCGTATCCGATCGTCGGCGTGAACACATTTTTGAGCGCGCATCCGCATGAAGCGCCGCAGCCGATTGCGCTGGCCCGCTCCACCGAGTCTGAAAAACAGAGTCAGTTGAAACGGCTGAGTGCTTTCCAGACCCGGCATCGCGATGCAGCGCCCGCGGCGCTCGAACGTCTGAAGCGCGCGGTGATCGACGATGACAACGTGTTCGCGGTGTTGATGGACGTGGTGCGGGTGTGTTCGCTCGGGCAAATCACCCACGCGCTGTTTGAAGTGGGCGGGCAGTACCGCCGCAATATGTAGCTGCGATAGCCGCTATGGCCACTATGGCCACTGCAGCCACTGCAGCCACTGCAGCCACTGCAGCCACTGCAGCCACTGCAGCCACTGCAGCCACTGCAGCCGCGCAATTGCTTTGCAGCGGCGCTTCAAGCGCTGCTCCAAGCGCTACTACGGCTCAACATTCGAAGCGCGCCGCAGCCACGAGCATTGCGCGGGCATCTCGAGCCCGCGCCCGGACTCAACCAAGTCAGCGTGAAACTCAGCGCGCGATCCCGAGCCGCGCCTTCGCGTCGTCGTATTCATTCGACAAACGCCGCACCAGCTCGGCGACGCTCGGCACGTCGTCCATCATGCCGACGCCCTGGCCCGCGCCCCAGATGTCTTTCCATGCCTTCGCCTTGTCGCTGCCGAAGTTCATCTTGGTCTTGTCCGATTCCGGCAGCGCGTCCGGGTCCAGCCCCGCGTTCACGATGCTTTCGCGGATGTAGTTGCCATGCACGCCGGTAAACAGGTTCGTGTAGATGATGTCCGACGCCGTGGAGTTGATGATCGCCTGCTTGTAGCTTTCGACCGCGTGCGCTTCCCTGGTCGCGATGAAGCGCGTGCCCATGTACGCGAGGTCCGCACCCATCGCCTGGGCCGCGAGAATCGAGCCGCCGTTGGCGATCGAGCCCGACAGTACGATCGGGCCGTCGAAGATGCGCCGCACTTCGCCGACCAGTGCGAACGGCGAGGTCGTGCCCGCATGGCCGCCGGCCCCCGACGCCACCAGGATCAGACCATCGACGCCCGCTTCCAGCGCCTTCTGCGCATGGCGCAGATTGATCACGTCATGCAGCACGATACCGCCATAGCTGTGCACGGCGTCGATGATTTCGCGTGCGGGTGCGCGCAGGCTCGTGATGAAGATCGGCACCTTGTGTTCGACGCACACACGCACGTCATGTTCGAGCCGCGTATTCGATTGATGGACGATCTGGTTGACGGCGATCGGTCCGATGATCGCATCGGGGTGCGTCGCTTTGTGTTCGGCGAGTTGCGCTTGAATCTGCGTGAGCCATTCGTCGAGCAGCTCCGCCGGGCGCGCATTGAGCGCCGGGAACGAGCCGACGATACCGGCCTTGCATTGGGCCAGCACGAGTTCGGGATAGCTGACGATGAACATCGGTGAAGCGACGACAGGCAGCGCAAGTTTCTGCAGGACGGCGGGCAATGCCATGGTGCGAGTCTCCTGATTTAGGCGGACCGGTGCGGCGTTGAGCGCCCGGCGTTTGATGAGTTTAGCGGCACACGGCTTGCGGCGTGTCGAAGCGGGCAATTGTCGCTGCCGCTACGATGCCGGCCCGCATCGGCCAAGGCCACCCGACAATTTTAAGAACGATCGTTCGATTATAGGCGAAGCGTGCTGCCGGCGCTGGCAGGTTCGTTTGGAGCCGGTTGGAAGGAGTGTTCAGGTTCTATGTCTGCGTGGGGTATCCAACCCCGCGCGTACATCTCCGGCTTCTACAATGCACTCACTCATAAACGACCAGAGTGAAACGCCATGGCCTTCGAGAATTTCACGCTTTTTCGCGTCGCCGTGGGCGATGTCGATATTTTCGGAGTGAAGGGTGGAGCAGGGCCGCCGCTGCTGCTCCTGCATGGCCATCCGCAGTCGCACCTGATCTGGCAGCGCTGCGCCGCGCGACTGGCCGAACACTTCACGGTGATCGCGACCGATCTGCGCGGCTACGGCGCATCCGGCAAGCCGCCGAGCGACGCGGCGCACACGCCGTATTCGAAACGCGCGATGGCCGCCGATCAGGTCGCCGTGATGCGCCATTTCGGCTTTGAACGATTCCTCGTGTGCGCGCACGATCGCGGCGCACGCGTCGCGCACCGGATGGCGCTCGATCACGCCGATGCGGTCGAGCGTCTGATGCTGCTTGACATCGCACCGACGCTCGCGATGTACGAGGCCACCGACCGCACGTTCGCGACGCACTATTTCCACTGGTTTTTCCTGATCCAGCCGGAGCCGCTGCCTGAAACGTTGATCGGCGCAAACCCCGCCGCTTACGTCGATGCAGTGATGGGCAGCCGTCACGCGGGGCTGGCGCCGTTCGAACCCGCCGCGCTCGATGCGTATCGCTCGGCGCTTGCGCAACCCGGCGCGGTGCATGCGATGTGCGAAGACTATCGCGCGTCGGCGAGCATCGACCTCGACCATGACCGTGCCGACATCGAGCGCGGCCACAGGATCGGCTGTCCGGTGCGCGTGTTGTGGGGTGATAAGGGCGTGATCGAAAAATGCTTCGACGCGCTCGCCGAATGGCGTCACGTGGCGCGCGACGTGAGCGGCCGTTCGTTGTCCTGCGGTCACTACATTCCCGAAGAGGCACCGGACGAACTGCTTGCCGAGATGCTGTCTTTCTTCGAAGCGTTCGAGCAGTAGTTCGAAGCGTAGAGGGAACCCCGAGCTGCTTCCTTCATGCGCTACCTGAGCTCGCCATGCGCGTCGTTCAACCGAGCGGCGGCAGGCGGCGCGCGACCGGCGTCGATTTGACGATCGCCGTGCTGGTCTCCGCGCGCTCGGTGACTTTCGACAGAATCTCGTCGAGCTGTTCGATCGAATGCAGATACAGACGGCAGATGAAGCAATCGTCGCCCGTCACCTTGTCGCATTCGACGAACTCCGGAATGCGCCGGATCACCTCCTCCACGAGATGCAACTGACCGGGTAAGGGCTTCACGCGCACGATTGCCTGCAACGTGAAGCCGAGCGCACGCGGCTCGATCTGCACCGTGAAGCGCTCGATCACGCCTTGCGCTTCGAGCCGGCGGATGCGTTCGGCCGTGCTCGGCGCCGACAGTCCGACGAGCCGCGCCAGTTCGCTGACCGGCTGACGGGCGTCCTCGGCGAGCGCGGCCAGGAGCGCGCGGTCGGTGTCGTCGAGCGAGGCGGGTGCGGAACCAGCAAGGCGTTTGGTCATCGTGGCCTTCGATAATTAGGCTTGACGGGGACAAGGCTTAAGTTTAGCCATGTATTCGAGCGAACGGATTTATTACACTGCTCTTCATGCAGGAATCAATCTGAGGATCGAATCATGGCGTCAAACGAAATTCGCCGGGGAGCTGCGGAGATGACCATGGCGATGCTGATGTCGGGCACCATCGGTTGGCTGGTGGTGTCGTCGCAGCAAAGCCCGTTCAATGTGGTGTTCTTCCGCTGTATTTTCGGCGGCGCGACGCTGGCGCTCGTGTGCGCCGTGCTGGGGCTCTTCCGGCGCCGGCTGTTCTCGTGGAAGATGATCGGCCTCGCGTTGCTGGGCGGCGCGGCGATTGTCATCAACTGGGTGCTGCTGTTCGCTGCCTACTCGCGAGCGTCGATTTCGATGGCGACCGCCGTCTACAACACCCAGCCCTTCATGCTGGTCGCGCTTGGGGCGCTGGTGTTTCGCGAGCGCATTGGCGCGTCGACGGTGGTCTGGCTGGTGGTCGCGTTCATCGGCCTCGTGTTCGTCGTGAAGGTCGAGCCGGCGGTGCTGGCGGTGCCCGGTCAATATCTGATCGGCGTCGCGTATGCGGTGGGCGCGGCAGCAATGTACGCGGTGTCGTCGATCATTACGAAGCGGCTCAAGGGCACGCCTCCGCATCTGATCGCGTTGATCCAGGTGTCCCTCGGCGTGGTGATGCTTGCGCCGTTCGTACGCTTCGACGCGTTGCCGGCGAGCGGCGCACAATGGCTCGAACTCGTCGTGCTCGGCGTCGTCAATACCGGGCTCATGTATGTGTTGCTGTACGGCGCAATCCAGAAGCTGCCGACGTCGATGACCGGCGCGCTGTCGTTCATCTATCCGGTGGTGGCGATCATCGTCGACCGGGTGGCGTTTGGGCAGACGCTCGCGTGGATTCAGGTGCTCGGCGCGGTGCTGATCCTGCTGGCGGCAGCCGGTGTCAATCTCGGCTGGCGGATCGTGCCGCAGAAGCGTCTTTCGTCGACTTGATGGATGCCGTATCGGCGACACAATGGCAAATACTATGGATTCCCGAATAACGTGCGGGTGCCATTGTTCATATTGGCCGACCAATGACGCCTAAGCCGCGTGAGGGCGGAGCTTTCGAGCCAACGTGTATGCAGCTTTGAAGCGTAGCGTCAAACTTCTGTAGGGAAATCACCGATGCGGTGAAAAAACCGCCACGCGTATCATTCATGGCGACGCTGATCACGTCCAACAGAATTTGCGCCGCTCGCCTGGATGGTTGAGCGGCTTTCTTTTTGGGGCGACGGTTTTGCGTTGCACGGGTTGCGCGCGGCCCGCGTAGCCCTTTGTGTCTCACAGGTCTTTACCATGCGAGGGCACGTGTTGGCAGCACCGCCAGCGCGTCACGCATCGCGTGCGACGATGCGCGAGCCGTCGACTCGCAGCGGCCCGCTTGCCACCGCCAATTCTCCGATAATCTCGCTCACCAGCGGCGGCCATTCGCTGCGCGGTTTGAGCATCGACGCGGCGGCACGCATCACGGCCGCGCTGTCGAGCATGTCCAGCAGCGTATCGAAGCTCATCGCGCGGACTTCGAGCAGCTTGAACACGATCAGCACCTTCAACGCATTCTTTGCATTGCGCACGGGATCGCCACGCAACCACGCAACGCGCGAAAAGGCCCGCTCGAGCGCCTGTTCGACAGTCGTGAACGGCGCCCCGTGGCCAGGAATCACGACGCGCACGTCGAGCCTGGCAATAGCGTCGAGCACGGCCTGTTGTTCAGCGAACCCGCTTTCACCTTCCAGCTCCGGAAAGATCACGCCGAAGCCGTTTTCCCACAGCGCATCCGCACTGATCAGGATGCGCTCGTGCGCGCAGTACAGCATCAGCGAATGCGGGTCGTGGCCGGGTGCGCCGAGCACCTGCCAGTCAAGCCCGCCAAGCCGCAACTGCGAGCCGGGCGCGATCGTGCCGGTGAAGCGAAAGCGCTCGCAGGTCTGAGCGGTCGCGCGAAAGCTGAGGCGCGTTTCGTCCCAGTCACGCACGGTGTCGGCTTCGGACGCGGGGATCAGAGTGCGGCACGGCCATGTCGTTTGCAACAGCGCATTGCCGCCGCAGTGGTCCGAATGCAGATGCGTATTGACGATCAGATCGAGCGGCCGCATGCCGAGCGTCTGCTGCACCAGCGCGAGCGTTTGTGGCGCGTGCGACGCATAGCCGGTGTCGACGAGCGCAGCGCATGCGTCGTCGATTAGCAGTACGTTGTTCGACGAAAGCCAGCCGCGTTCGAAGACCCGGATCGATGCCGGCAACGTGGTCATGATGTGCGAGCGTGCCCGTGCCCGTGCCCGTGCGCGGACGTTTCCGGCTTCGGCATCACGAGGATGGTCGAGCTGCCGACCAGCACCGTGTCGCCGCGCTGGTTCACGACGGTGCCATCGAGATGGGTCAGATCGCCGTTCAGGCTGGGCTTCCAGTAGGCGTCGCGCACGTGCCAACGGATGGTCAGCGTGTCGTGCGCATGGACGGCCTTCTTCAGCTTGATATCGAACTCGAGACCGAGCGGTTGCGCGTAGGTCGAGAAATGCGTCGCCAGCAGCGCCATGAAGTGCGCGGTCGGCTGCGTGCCCGACGCGATCAGGCCACCAAAGCGGCTTTGCGCGGCATAGTTCTCGTCGTGATGCAGCGGGTTGAGGTCGTTGACGAGCGTGGCGAACGACTTCACGGAGTCCGCCGACAATTCGAGCGTCGAACTGAATGTCTCGCCAACCGTGACGATGCGCGGCGGGGCGTTCATTGCACTCCCTTCGCGTGCTTCGCCATGTACTCCGCGTGGCGCACCTCGATCGCATCCCACACCGCGCGCTTCGCGTCGTCGTCGAACGACGACCAGCCCGCAATCTCGTCGATGGTGCGCAGACACCCTTCGCACCAGCCTGTCGTCGCATCCATCCTGCACACGCTGATGCACGGCGACAGCACGGCGCCCTCGTCGTCTTCGTGATCCATGCGGGTGGTCATCGCGTCACGCGGTCTCGCGCAGCGCCACGTCCACCACCGGCGCGCCCGTCAGCGCGATCAGTTCCTGCGCCGTCAGATTGAACACCGCATGCGGATGACCGGCGGCGGCCCACAGGCTGTCGAGTGCGAGCAGATCGGCGTCGATCAGCGTGACCGGCTCGGTGGCGTGACCGATCGGACAGACACCGCCGATTGCATAGCCGGTCTTCTCGCGCACGAACTTGGCGTCCGCACGGCCGATCGCACCAACCTGCGCGGCCACCTTCTTTTCGTCGACGCGATTCGCGCCGCTCGCCACCACCAGCACCGGCGCGTCGTCTTCGCGGCGGCGAAACAGAATCGACTTGGCGATCTGCGCCACCGAGCAGCCGAGTCCGGCGGCGGCTTCGGCGGAAGTCTTGCCGGTTTCCGGCAGCATCACGATTTGTGCCGCGTGACCGCGTTCGCGCAGCAACAGCGCGACGCGGCGCGCCGATTCGGGCAGCGCGGCGAGAGAGTCTGATTCGGAAGACGCGTGGACGGTCATCGTTTCGAGTCCTGATTGATGGGGGAACGTTCTGGTGAGCGTGGCCGGCACATGTCAGACGCAGTTGGCCGCTTCGCTGCGCGCCTTTGCGAGCAGCGCCTTGCCGGCGCGCGACACATTGGGCCGGCCGATCGACGTTGAGATGAAATCGCCGATCGCGACGACTTGCGCGAGGTCGATGCCAGTCTCGATGCCCAGGCCGTTCATCAGATACAGCACGTCTTCGGTCGCGACGTTGCCGGTTGCGCCCTTTGCATACGGACAGCCGCCGAGCCCTGCGACCGACGCGTGATAAATCACGATACCTTCCTGCAACGCCGCGTAGATGTTCGCGAGCGCCTGGCCATAGGTGTCGTGGAAATGGCCCGACAGACGCTCGCGTGGAAACACGCGCGTCACCGCTTCGAACACTTCGCGGGTGCGCTTCGGCGTGCCGACGCCGATGGTATCGGCGATATCGATCTCGTCGCAGCCGAGCGCCGCGAAGCGCTCGACCACATCCACCACCGACGCCACCGGCACCTCGCCCTGGTACGGACAGCCGAGCGAGCACGATACGCTGCCGCGAATCCGCACGCCGTGCTGTTTCGCCGCCTCGGCGACCGGTGCGAATCGCGCGATGCTCTCCGCGATGCTGCAATTGATGTTTTTCTGCGAAAACGCTTCGCTGGCGGCGCCGAAGATCACGATTTCGTCGGCATGCGCGGCCAGCGCGCCTTCGAAGCCGCGCAGGTTCGGCGTGAGCACCGAGTAGATCGTGCCTGGCCGGCGTTCGATACCGGCCATCACCTCGGCGCCGTCGGCCATCTGCGGCACCCATTTCGGCGACACGAACGACGCCGCTTCGACGTTGCGGATACCCGCCGCCGACAGACGGTTGATCAACTCGATCTTGGTCGCGGTGGGTACGAATTCTTTTTCGTTCTGCAGTCCGTCGCGTGGGCCGACTTCGACGATTTTTACTTGCTGCGGTAAGGCCATGATTTGTCTCCTGTGTCGACCAGCGTTAGCGCTTCAGCGCTTACGCTGGTCCCATGCTGAGGTTTGACTGGAGTTAGCGCTTCAGCGCTTACTCCAGGCCCTCAGCGGTCGACCAGCGTTAGCGCTTCAGCGCTTACTCTGGTCCGATGCAAGATAGTTGCCCGCACGTGGCGGCTCATTCAATTCGTTACGAGGGTATCAGTATCCGCGTTCCAGATTCACCACCCCGCTCACAATGTCGCCGCGCACCAGCACATTGATTTTCCGCGCGACCTGCTCGACGCTTTCTTCACGCAGCGTCAGCGCGGAGATGTGCGGCGTGATCGTGATGCGTGGCTCCCGCCAGAACGGATGATCGGCGGGCAATGGTTCATCGCGGAACACGTCGAGCGTGGCGGCGGCGACTTGGCCGCTCGCGAGCGCATCGAGCAGATCCGCCTCGACCAGATGAGCGCCGCGTGCGACGTTGATCAGATACGCGCCGCGCGCAAGCTTCGCGAAGGTGCGCGCATTCAACACGTCGCGGGTATCGGCCGTATGCGGCAGCAGATTCACCAGCACCTTCACGCCGTCGAGAAACGCGTCGAACTGCGTTTCGCCCGCGAACGTCGTAATGCCGTCGACCTGCCGCGCGCCGCGGCTGTAGCCGCGCACCGGCATGCCGAACGCCGCGACCGCTTGCGCCACCTGCGCGCCGAGCACACCGAGCCCGAGCACGCCGACCGTGAAGGTCTCGCGCGGATGCGGATCGAGCACCGCCCAGCGGCGTTCGCCTTGCAACGTCTGATATTCGTCGAAGCGGCGCAGGTAGCGCAGCACCGCGTGCGTCACGTACTCGGCCATCTGCGGCGCCATGCCGGTGTCTTCGAGGCGGATCAACTGGGCGTTGCGCGGCAACGTACCGGGTTGCTCATGCTCCAGCGCAAGGATCGCATCGACGCCTGCGCCAAGATTGAAAATCGCGCGCAGGTCGTCGCGACCGGCCAGCATCTCGCGCGGCGGTCGCCAGACGACCGCGAAATCGGCCGGGGCGGCGTCGCCCGGTTGCCATTCGCGCAACTCGGCCTCGGGCAGCGCGCGGGCGAAGTCGCGCAGCCACGCGGTGGCGTCGTCATGCGGCGAGTAGAAGATGATTTTCATACGGTCCGAAAGGCGTCTGCGTGATCGAGGCGGATGACGAGGACGCCACGGTACGACAGCTGCGGCGCTGCGGACGACGCTTGCTGCATGGAGCCTCCTGGCCTTAAGAATAGGCTCCATTCTACTTTTTCGACGCGGATCGCGTGCGTTTGCGAACGGGTGTGCGGTTTCGGCGCTGGGCGCGCGTTGCAGCGGACCGTGTTCATCGATGCGTTTGCGAGCGCATGAACTCGCCGATTATTCATAGTGAGCCCGCGCAGCGACTCCGCGCCGTGACCCTGGCATTTGCCCCACGCACTTGCCCATAACCAAAGCACAAAAACTTGGTTCGTCCACTGGCCCTTCAGCGAGACAATGACTCCCCGGATTCCCGCTGCGAGGCACAGATGTTTTCATGCACGAAATCGACATGGCCGCCGCGACTCGTCACCGTCCCCGGCCTGCACGGCAGCGAAGGCGCGCACTGGCAAACGTGGCTGGAGCGGCAATTCGCGCGTTCGCTGCGGGTCGAGCAGGCCGACTGGGACGCGCCGGATCTCGCGCGGTGGGCGAAGTCGCTGCGCGATCTGCTCGCGCACGAGCGCGGGCCCTTCGTGCTGGCCGCGCATAGCTTCGGCTGCCTCGCGACCGCGCATGCGCTGCAGCAGGCGTCGTATGCGAATGACGTGGTCGGCGTGCTATTCGTGGCGCCCGCGAGTCCGCAAAAATTCGCGTCCGCTGGAGCGTTCGACGCGCGGCGTCTTGGCGTGCCGTCGATCCTGATCGGCAGCGAAACCGATCCGTGGATGCCGCTTGCCGGTTCGCGCGATCTCGCGCACCGCCTGGGCAGTGCGTTCGTCAATCTCGGCGACGCGGGGCATATCAACACCGCGGCGGGTTTCGGCCCATGGCCGCGCGCCAAGTATTTCGTCGATACGCTCATGCATTGCGCGGCGCCGCTGCGCTTTCGCGAAGAGACCTTCGAGGCCGCGCAACACGCGTTCGTGTGAGCGGCCACGACGCGCGCCACGGAGCAAATAAGCAATCCGTTAGAATCCCGCTTCACGCCGCACGTGGGTGCGGCCACCGAATTTCATCATAGATAGGCGGGAAAAAAGATGGCAGGCAAGAGGGGGACATCGCGCTGGTTGGCGGCCGGCACGACGGCAATCATGCTCGCGTTTGGCGGCGTGCCGACGGCACAGGCCGACGCGTCGCTGCTCAACGTGTCGTACGACGTGACGCGCGAGTTGTACAAGGACATCAACGCGAGCTTCGTCGCCGCGTACAAGCAGAAGGGCAGCGAGACCGTGTCGGTCCGGCAGTCGCATGGCGCGTCGAGCGCGCAAGCGCTGTCGGTGCTGCAAGGTCTGCAGGCCGACGTCGTAACGATGAACCAGCCCAACGATATCGATCTGCTCGCCGAGAAGGGGCAACTGGTGCCGGCCAACTGGCGAGCGCGACTGCCGAACGACAGCGCGCCGTACACCACGACGATGGTGTTCCTCGTGCGCAAGGGCAACCCGAAGCACATCAAGGACTGGGACGATCTCACGAAACCCGGCGTGCAGGTGGTGATCCCCAATCCGAAGACCGCGGGCAACGGCCGCTATACGTATCTGGCCGCGTGGGGTTATCGCAAGCAGCACGGCGGCACCGACGCGCAGGCGCTCGATTTCGAAAAGGCGATCTTCAGGAATGTGCCGGTGCTCGACACGGGCGGCCGAGGCGCGACGACCACGTTCACGCAACGCGATATCGGCGATGTGCTGGTGACGTTCGAAAACGAGGTGTCGTTGATTGGCTCGGGCGTGGGGGCGGGCAGTTTCGAAGCGGTGTATCCGTCGGTGAGCCTGCTGGCGGCGCCGCCGGTGTCGATCGTCGACAAGGTGGTCGATAAGCGCGGCACGCGCAAGGAGGCGCAGGCGTACCTCGACTATCTGTGGTCGCCGGCCGCGCAGGAAATCATCGCGCAGCACCATCTGCGTCCGCGCGACAAGAACGTGCTGGCGAAGCACGCGGCCGAGTTCAAGCCGATCAAAACCTTCACTGTCGAAGAGATGTTCGGCAGCTGGCAGAAAGCACAGCAAACGCATTTCGCCGATGGCGGGACGTTCGATCAGATCATCGTCGACCGGAAGTAAAGCTGTAGCGCGGTGTCAAAAGCGAAAGGCTGCCTCGAAGAAAGACGGGGCAGCCTTTTTTTATCGACGTGCGTTTACCGCGCGCAACGCAGACGTTCAGTTCGGCGCGCCATGGGCGCCGTGCGCGCTGTGTTTATTGGCAGCCATGCTCGCAGCCGTTCTGATCCAGCGGCAACTGCTGCGCGGCCTCGGCACGAATGCCGAGGCGCTCCAGCAGTTTGCGGTCGGCTTCCGCTTGCGGGTTGCTGGTGGTCAGCAACTGGTCGCCGTAGAAAATCGAATTCGCGCCGGCGAGGAAACACATTGCCTGCAACGCCTCGTTCATCTGCTCGCGGCCCGCGGACAACCGCACCATCGCGCGTGGCATCGTGATGCGGGCGATGGCGATGGTGCGCACGAATTCGAACGGATCGATTGCCTCAGTACCGGTCAGCGGCGTGCCTTCCACCTGCACCAGATTG
Source organism: Paraburkholderia ribeironis (assembly GCF_900019265.1). Lineage (GTDB taxonomy): Bacteria > Pseudomonadota > Gammaproteobacteria > Burkholderiales > Burkholderiaceae > Paraburkholderia > Paraburkholderia ribeironis. The sequence continues at coordinate 156,090 of NZ_CYGX02000010.1, read as the reverse complement.
TTGATGGGCACCGATTCCGGATACGGCTCCATGTTCGCCAGTTGCGCGATCAGCCCGGCGCGTTCGCGGCGCGACTCACCCAGCCCGACGATGCCGCCGCAGCACACGTTGATGCCGGCATCGCGCACGCGTTCGAGCGTGTCGAGACGATCCTGGTAGGTGCGCGTCGAAATGATCTGGCCGTAGAACTCCGGCGACGTGTCGAGGTTGTGGTTGTAGTAGTCGAGGCCCGCCTCGCGCAGACCTTGCGCCTGATGCGCTTCGAGCATGCCGAGCGTCACGCAGGTTTCGAGACCCATCGCCTTCACGCCGCGGATCATGTCCTTGATCGGTTCGAGGTGGCGATCTTTCGGATTGCGCCACGCGGCGCCCATGCAGAAGCGCGTCGCGCCGTTCTCCTTGGCGGCCTTCGCGGCGGCGAGCACTTCGTCGACGGGCATCAGCTTGTCAGCTTGCAGGCCCGTGTCGTGATGCACCGACTGCGGACAGTACGCGCAATCTTCTTCGCAACCGCCGGTCTTGATCGACAGCAGCGTGGACAGTTGCACGGTGTTCGCGTCGAAATGCTCGCGATGCGTCTGCTGTGCGCGGAACATCAGGTCGTTGAACGGCAGTTCGTACAGCGCGACGATGTCGGCGACACGCCAGCGCGCGATCGGCTTCGCGCCGATGGCGGCGTTGTTGGGAGTGTTGCTGGCGTCGGCTGGCGTCGGAGCGATGTTGAGTTGTGTCATGGGGTCAATCCTCATGGATGGATGTGATGGAGATCAGCGCTGCGCGTGGCGCAGCGTCTGCAAGAGCTGGTTGATGTCGAGCCGCTGCGCCGCGAGGTCGGGCGAAGCCGGGCTCAGATGCGGCACGATGCCCAGGAGCGGCGCGTCGTATGCGTGCGCGAGGTGCTCGCGGATCGACGCGATGTTTTCGTCGGGGAACGTCATGTCCGGATCGATGCGGTTCGCGACCCAGCCGGCGAGCGTGAGCCCGCGTGCGGCGATCGCTTCGGCGGTGAGCAGTGCATGGCTGATGCAGCCGAGCCGCATGCCGACCACTAGCACCACCGGCAGGTTCAGCGCGATCGCCAGGTCGGCGGTGTCCTGCGTGGCGGTCAACGGCACGCGAAAACCGCCGACACCTTCGACGACCACGATGTTCGCACGCTGCACCGCTTGCGCATGGCACTCGACGATATGCGCGAGATCGAACGTGACGTGTTCCAGCGCGGCCGCGATGTGCGGTGCGGCTGGTTCCTTCAGCAGATAGGGCGTGCGTATCGCGGGCGGCAACAGGACGTTCGACGCGGCGTCGAGTTGATCGGCGTCTTCGTTATGCAGCACGCCGTTCAGTTCGAATGCGCCCGCGGCGATCGGCTTCATCGCGGCGGCTTGCAGGCCTTCGCGAACGAAGCCGCGCAGCAGTGCCGACGACACGAACGTCTTGCCGATTTCCGTATCGGTGCCGGTAACGAACAAGGACAGCGCGCCTTGCGTGTGACTCGTCCCATTCATGCCGCACGCGCTCCGAGTTGTTGCAGACCCGCTTCGAGGCGGTCCAGGTCTGCTTGCGAATGCGCGGCGGACAGCGAAATGCGCAGACGCGAGGTACCGGTCGGCACGGTCGGCGGACGGATCGCGGGCACCCACAGGCCGGCGCGATCGAGCGTGGCTGCGATCTCGAGCGTGGCGTCGTTCGCACCGATGATCAGCGGTTGCACGGCGGTGTGCGAATCGACGGGTAGCCACGGTGTCGCTTTCAGCATCGCGCGTGTGCGGTGGATCAGCTGCTGAAGGTGGGCACGGCGCGCATCGCCTTCCTCGCCGCCGATGATGCGCAGGCTCGCCGACACGGCATGCGCGGCGGCCGGCACCGACGCCGTGGTGAAGATGTACGGGCGTGCGCGCTGCACGAGCCATTCGATCACGGTTGCATGCGCCGCGACGAACGCGCCCGAGACGCCCGCCGCCTTGCCGAGCGTGCCAATGGAAATCAGGTTCGGCGAGCGCAGCGCGGCTTGTGCGATCGCGCCGCGGCCTTGTGGGCCGAGCACGCCGAAGCCGTGCGCGTCGTCGACGACCAGCCAGGCGCCGTGCCTTTCCGCGAGTTCGAGCAGGCGCGGCAGCGGCGCGATGTCACCGTCCATGCTGAACACCGTATCGGACACGATCATCTTGACGTCCGCATCCGACGCGTCGAGCATCGCGCTCAACGCTTCCATATCGCAGTGTGGATAGATCTGCACGTCGGCGCGGGACAGACGCGCGCCGTCGATCAGCGACGCGTGATTCAGCGCGTCGGAGAAGAGCGTCGTGCCGCGGCCCGCGAGCGCGGTGAGCGTCGCGAGATTGGCCATGTAGCCGGTGCTGAAATAGAGGGCGCGCGGGGCATCCACGAAGCCGCCGGCGAATTCCGCTAGATCGTCCTCGAGTTGCGCGTGTGCGCGCGAGTGACCACCGAGCAGATGCGAGCCGCCGCTGCCTGCGCCATAACGGCGCGCACCCTCGGCGATTGCTTCGATCAGTTGCGGATGCGCGGCGAGGCCGAGATAGTCGTTGCTCGCGAAGCCGATCATCGCGCGGCCGTCGACCGTCATGTGCGCGGCGCAGGGCGTGTCGGCGGTGCGGCGGCGACGGCGCAGGCCGCGTTCGTCGAGCTCCTTCAGCCCTTGAACGAGTGTGTCGAGCAAGTGCATCAGCGGGCCTCCGCGAGCGTGGCTTCGAAGCTCTCGTGAGCGCGCGACGCGAGCAGCGCGAGTTCTTCGTCGTCGAGAATGTAAGGGGGCATCAGATACACCGTGGTGGAAATCGGGCGCAGCAGCAGTTCACGCTGCAATGCGTTTGCGAAGAAGCGGCGCGAAAAAGTTTTGGCGTGCTGAGGATCGTCGATCACTGCGTCGAACGCGAAGATCGTGCCGCACTGACGCAGATTGCGCACCTGCGGATGCGCGGCGAGCGGCGCGAGCGCGGTCCGCAGTTTCGCGGACTTGCGCGCGTTGCTGGCGAGGACGTCGTCGCTCGCGAACAGATCGAGCGTGGCGAGCGCCGCGCGGCAGGCGAGCGGATTGCCGGTGTACGAATGCGAGTGCAGGAAGCCGCGCGCAGTGTCGTCGTGATAGAAGGCTGCGAAGATTTCGTCGCGCGACAGCACGATCGAAAGCGGCAGGTAGCCGCCGCTAATGCCTTTCGACAGACACAGGAAGTCCGGCCAGATGCCGGCCTGCTCACACGCGAAGAAGGTGCCGGTGCGGCCGCAGCCGACGGCGATTTCATCGGCGATCAGATGCACGCCATATTGATCGCACAGCGCGCGCAGTCCGGCGAGATACGACGCGTCGTGCATCGCCATGCCGGCCGCACATTGCACGAGCGGCTCGACGATCAGTGCGGCGATTTTGGCGGCGCGCGCTTCGAACAGCGAGCGAACATGATCGAGCGCGCGGCGCGCAACGTCGGCCGCGGTTTCACCCGCTTGCGCGAGACGCGCATCGGGCGACGCCACGACGTGCGCGTGACGGATCAACGGATCGTAGGCATCCTTGAAGAGCGCGACGTCGGTGACGCCGAGCGCGCCGATGGTCTCGCCATGATAACTGTTGGCAATGCAGACGAATTCCTGCTTGTCGGCGAAACCTTGATTGCGCCACGTGTGGAAGCTCATCTTCAGCGCGATTTCGACGGCGGACGCGCCATCGGACGCGAAGAACGCATGACCGAGCGTATTGCCGGTGAGCGCGCCGAGGCGTTCCGCGAGTTCGACGGCCGGTTCGTGCGTGCAGCCTGCGAGCATCGCATGTTCGAGCGTGTCGAGCTGGTCTTTCAACGCCGCGTTGATGCGCGGGTTCGCGTGACCGAACAGGTTGACCCACCATGAGCTGATCGCGTCCAGATAGCGATGATTGGTGCGATCGTAGAGCCACGCGCCTTGACCGCGAGCGATGGGCACGAGCGGCAGGCGCTCGTGGTGTTTCATCTGGGTGCAGGGGTGCCACACGGCGCGCAGGCTGCGGGCGACCCAGTCATCGGGGGCGATTGACGATGCGATTGGCGATGCGGCTGATTTTTCCAAAAGGTACTCCAGGTGCTTTTTTGCCACTGCACGCCGTTGGCTTTTAAGGCTTTTTTGAACTGCGCCAGATGCGTTTTTTCGTTGCGCGGTGCACGGCCTTGGCGTGCGTGCGGGGTCGAGATTAGCGGTTTATTTCGCGCTGCGCACCAGGGACCGGAAGGGCGTTTTTGCTTGAGGCGTCGGGGTTCGATGCCGTTCGGCGCAGCTGATTTGCGTTGGTGGCGGAAGGTCGCCGATCGCCGGAGTTGACGACGGCAAAGTAGTGGGCCGTTATCGGCGGGAATTGAGCGCTAGCGAGGCTTTTTCGGCTTTTTCGTTTACGAAGCGCTTGCGTTCGTCGACGCCGCGGGGCGACGAAGCGCTGGTTCGCGGATAGGCAAGTGAGTGATGAAGTGGCTGTACCCCGCCAATTTCGTGAGCAGGAACCGTTGGTATTCGAGAGGCGAGAGGGGAGTGGCGCGATAATCGAACGATATGAACAATCTCTCACCGCTCGCGCGGCTTGCGTCAATGACCGACCGGTGATCATCCGTTGCCGCTATGCACGGGGTGCGTCAAAGATAGGGCTGCCAGGGAAAGCGGAGGGTTCGTTTGCGAGAGGCAGTATCGAGAGACAGGGTGAGAGGCGGAGTGATCGGCCTGGCCCTGGCGATGCGTCGAAAATTGAGTGCGGTTTGAAACAAGCCGGCTAGCGCACGGCGAAAAGCCGACCCTACTCGCGACTGGCGATCGCGTGCTGCTCCTCACCCGCACCACCAGCAGCCGATTCGCCACCATCCGCCGTCTGCGAAGACTGGGCGCCCCACACGACGGTGTTATCCACCGCATACAAGCGGCAAGTATCGGCGCTCTGTTTCTGGCAGTTGGCGATCGCCACCGACATCGGATCATCGCCGCCTTCGGCCCACGACCACGCGCCCGAGTTCGACACGGCAAACGCGCGGCTAGGATACTGATGCAGGAAATTCCGGTACCCGTTGCGCCCGGCTTCATCGACATACGGCACGGCGTCCACCGCATCGAGTGCGGCGAAGCCGCTCGCCTTCGGCTGCGAAGGATCGGACACCCGATATTGCACACCCGTCGGCATGCCGACGCGGGCAAGGAACGCCTCGACCGCCGGCCACCACACATGCACGCCATCGCGGTCGCCAACCAGCCGATGCGCGTCGTTCTTGTAGCTGCCGTAGTCAACCATCTTGGCGCTCACGCTGTGCGCGGCATACGCGGCGTACATACCCGCCACCAGCGGTGCGGTCCAGACCGAATCGTTGTCGCCGTACATCCATAGCGACGGCACCTTCGTCTTCTCGCCATACGCGCCGAATGCGCGCGTCAGGTTGCCTTGCCAGTCGGTGCAGGCATCCTGCCGCAAGCCGCCCGAGAAATTGATCAATGCCCGCACGCCCGGCGCCGCCTCGGTGCCGTAGGCGATCGTCGCGAGACCGCCGTGCGAGGTGCCGGCCACGACGATATGCTTCGCATCCACGTAAGGCTGCTTCGACATGTAGTCGATGGTTGCGGCCACGTCGCCGGCCTGGCCGATACCATTGCGTTCGACATCGCAACCATCCTGCTCATACACGCCGCCCGAATGGCCGAAGCCCTGGCGGTTTGGCGCCACCACCACGTAGCCGCGGCGGACGAATTCGCGTGCGAACGGCCGCGGATCGCTGCGTTCCTGCGTGCGCGGATCGCCAGGAATCTTGCCGTGGTTGAAGACGATCATCGGGAACGGGCCTGCGCCGTCCGGTTTGTAAATCGTCGTTTCGAGCGTGACCGTGCCGGCAGCGTCGACCGGCACGCGGATGATCTGCTCGTTCAGGTGCGCGGTGGGCAGGTAGACGTCGTCGTCGAGCGCGATGCGCGGTACGTGCGCGCGTGTCAGCGGTCCTGCCTGGGTGTCGGCGAGCGGATCGGCGTGCGCGACTGCGATAGCGCATGTCGCCGCTACACAGATCACCGCACACTTCGTCAGAATCTTGCTGAACACCATTGACGCACCCGCCTCCAAAACCTGCCCCGAACATCGTGATGTCTGTTTGCCGGATGCGCCGCTGACATTTGCCTTTCGTCGGCATTTTCGACAAACAAAAACACACGCGTACGCAGTGCGCGAAGCGCACGTACGCCAATCGAGATCGCACGAGATAAACCCAAACGGCCGACGCGACCCCACGCGCCGATGATGAGCGCCACGCATGCTGACCGGAGCCGCCGCCGATCCCATATGGTTGGGTGATCGACAGGCCTCCTGCGCATTTTGCTGAGCCGTATTGGCTGGCTCTCGCAATGTGACGTCATGAAGCAACAGCCTCATCCTGGCACGACAATTTTGTTTTGTGCAATCAAGGAGAACCCGGGACGAAAAAATTGCCGCCAACGCATCGGGGCTCGTAGAGCCGCGCCAGACGGGACTCGCCGGTGTCTCTCGGGGTCATGCCGGCGGCGTTTGCAGGGGGCTGTGGTGTCGGGCCAACACGAGAAAAAGGCCCTGTAATGAGGGCCTTAATTGAATTTCGCGCAATGCGTACCGCTATGCCGTGAAAGGCTTCGAAAGGGGCGCCCGCTATTCGCCGACATCACCGTCGACATAGCGCCAGCGGCCGTCGTCGCCGCGCACGAAGCGGCTCAGCTCGTGCAGCCGGTGCGCGCGTCCGCCCACTTTGTAGCGGGCAATGAATTCGACGGTGGCATGATTGGCGTCGCTTTCGGCGAATGCCTTGATTTGCAGTCCGAGCCAACGCGGTGCGTCGGGCGACGCGGCGTTCGCGTCGAGATCGGCGGGGCAGGTGTGCGGCGTCCAGGTGGCGCGCAGATAATCCGTTGCACCGACCACATACGCGCTGTAGCGCGAGCGCATCAGTTCGAGTGCGCGCGGCGCGGCATCACCGCCGTCGATATAGCGGCCGCAGCATTGCGCGAAGCGGGGCACTTTGGCGCTGCCGCGCTGTCCGGGCGTAGCGCCCCCGCAGGGACAGTCGACGGGTCGTTGCAATGACAGCAATGTTTTATTCATCAAGCGCTCAATTAAGACCGCGAGCGATCAAGATTTTCTGAATGTCGCTGGTGCCTTCGTAGATCTGGCACACGCGCACGTCACGGTAAATCCGCTCGACTGGAAAGTCGCTCAGATACCCGTAGCCGCCGTGAATCTGCAGTGCCGCCGAACAGATGCGTTCGGCGGCTTCGGAGGCGAACAGCTTGGCCATCGCGGCTTCCGTGAGGCATGGCCGGCCGGCGTCCTTCAACGCGGCGGCGTGCCAGATCAATTGACGCGCCGCTTCGAGCTGCGTCGCCATGTCGGCGAGACGGAACTGCACCGCCTGGTGCGAAAAAAGCGGCGCGCCGAAGCTCTCGCGTTCCTTCGCGTAGCTCAATGCGGCTTCGAACGCGGCGCGTGCCATGCCGACGCTTTGGGCCGCAATGCCGATGCGACCGCCTTCGAGCCCCGACAGCGCAATCCGATAGCCCTCACCCTCCGCGCCGATCAGGTTCGCGGCCGGCACGCGGCAGTCTTCGAACACGATCTGCGCCGTATCCGACGAATGCTGGCCGAGCTTGTCCTCGAGTCGCGCGACGACGTAGCCGCGAGTATCGGTCGGCACGATGAACGCGCTGATGCCGCGCTTGCCCGCCGTCTTGTCGGTCACCGCCATCACGATTGCGACCTGGCCGTTCTTGCCGCTCGTGATGAACTGCTTGACGCCGTTCAGCACGTACGCGTCACCGTCGCGGGTCGCGGTGGTGCGCAGCGCGGACGCGTCGGACCCGGCTTGCGGTTCGGTCAGGCAAAACGCGCCGAGCATTTCGCCACGCGCGAGCGGCGTCAGCCAGGCGCGCTTCTGTGCGTCGTTGCCGAAGCTCAGCAGGATGCTGCACACCGGGCAGTTGTTGACGGAGATGGCCGTCGACGTGCCACCGTCGCCGGCGGCAATCTCTTCGAGGATCAGCGCGAGCGCCAGCGCGTCCATGCCGGCGCCGCCGTACGTTTCGGGCACCAGCACGCCATAGGCGCCGAGTGCGGCGAGTTGCCGGTGCACGTCCTGCGGGAACGTGCGCTCGCGGTCCCATGTGGCGGCCTGCGGCGTGATCGCTTCGCTCACGAACGTGCGCAGCGCGTCGCGGACCATCACGTGATCCTGATCAAGCACCATGGACGTGTCTCCTCACCAGTCGAGCTGCGTGCCGTCGTATTGATAGAAACGGCCATTGAACGCTTCGCGGGCGGCCGCGGCCTGCGCGAGCACCTCACGCATGCCGGCGACGCTGCGCGCGGGATCGATCGCCGCCTGGGGGCCGCCCATGTCGGTGCGCACCCAGCCGGGATGCAGCGATACGCACGTGGCGCGCCGCGCCTGCGGCGACGCGAGCTTCAACGCGTCGTTCAGCGCGGCCTTGCTCGCGCGATACAGCCAGCCGGTCGTACCGCTCGCGTCGGCGATACTGCCCATCTTGCTCGAGATCACCGCGAAGACGCCGCCGGCTTCTTCGACGAGCGGCAGCACGATCGGCATCAGTTGCATCGGACCGCGTACGTTGGTCTGCATCACATGGTCGAAGTCTTCAGCCGTGATCGTCTCGATGCCTTCAGTGCGCGGACCGTACACGCCCGACACCAGAATCGCCGCATCGAGCCGTTCGCCGTCGAGCTTCCAGCCGAGCGCGGCGATTTCCTCGGGCGCGGTCACGTCGACCGCGAAGGTTTGCGCGCCGAGTTCATTCAACGCGTCGAGCGCGGCGCCGTCGCGTGCGGTGGCGAGCACCCGCCAGCCGCTCTTGCGGTATTGCCGCACGAACTCATGGCCGATGCCACGCGACGCACCGACGATCAACACTGTCTTCATCGAATACCTCGCTCCGTTAGACACCGCGCATCACGCGTTAAACCAGTTCGACGCCCATCGCCGTCGCTTCGCCGCCGCCGATGCACAGCGTCGCGACGCCGCGTTTGCCGCCGCGCTTCTTCAGCGCGCCGATCAGCGTAACGAGAATCCGCGCGCCCGATGCACCGATCGGATGGCCGAGCGCACAAGCGCCGCCGTTCACGTTGACCTTCTCGTGCGGCAGATGGTGTTCCTTCATCGCGGCCATCGTTACCACCGCGAATGCTTCGTTGACTTCGTAGAGATCGACGTCGTCGGCGCGCCAGCCGTTCTTCTCCAACAGCTTGCGAATCGCACCGACCGGCGCGGTGGTGAACTTCGCCGGTTCCTGGGCGAACGTCGAGTGGCCGATCACCCGCGCGATCGGCGCGACACCGAGACGCTTCGCGGTCGATTCGCGCATCATCACGAGCGCGGCGGCGCCGTCGGAAATCGACGACGAGTTGGCCGCCGTCACGGTGCCGGTTTTGCTGAACGCGGGCTTGAGCGTCGGAATCTTGTCGAGGTTGGCCTTGAACGGCTGCTCGTCGCGCTCGATGGTGAGCTCGCCCTTGCGGCCCGGGACTTTCACCGGCGCGATTTCCCACGCGAACGAGCCGTCTTCGTTGGCGCGCTTTGCACGGTTGAGCGACTCGAGCGCGAACGCGTCCTGCGCCTCGCGCGTGAAGTCGAACGACGCCGCGCATTCCTCGGCGAACGTGCCCATCAGACGGCCTTTCTCGTAGGCGTCCTCAAGACCGTCGTAGAACATGTGGTCGAGCACCTGGCCGTGGCCCATGCGCATGCCGCCACGCGCCTTCGGCAGCAGGTACGGTGCGTTGGTCATGCTCTCCATGCCGCCCGCGACGATCACGTCGGCCGAACCCGCGGCCAGCATGTCGTGCGCGAACATCGCCGCGCGCATGCCGGAGCCGCACATCTTGTTCACCGTGGTGCAGCCGGTGGCGAGCGGCAAGCCGGCACCGAGCGCGGCCTGGCGCGCGGGCGCCTGGCCGAGGCCGGCGGGCAGCACGCAGCCCATCACCACTTCGTCGATCTGCTCGGGCTTCAGGCCCGCGCGCTGCACGGCGGCCTCGATCGCCACCGAGCCCAGTTGCGGCGCGGTGAGCGACGCGAAATCGCCCTGCAACGCCGCCATCGGCGTACGCGCGACGCTCACGATGACAATCGGATCAGCCTGCGCTGCGGTTTGCTTATCGCTCATGTTCGTCTCACTCATGTTTCAGCTCCTTGATCACACCTTCGATGACTGCCGGCACATCACCGAGTTGCGCCGCATCGGCGGCGACCACGTCGTTCTCCGCGTTGCGCGCGCCGTTCGCCGACACCGCCGCCACGCAATCGCGGTACGTCGCATCGAGCGCGGCGGGGTCGTTGATCGTCATGCCGAGATTGCGCAGCTTGCCGTCGTGTACGCCGTACGCCCAGCCGTGCACGGTCAGGTCCTGGCCGCGCGCCCACGCGTCGATGACGATGGTGGTGCGGCACACGTTCACCACCTGTTCGATCGTATTCAGTTCGACCAGCCGCCGATGCCGCGCTTCGCCGATCGGCCATTCCTCGATCAGCGCGGCGTGCTTCGCGCGCACGTCCTGCACATGCGCCAGCCAGTTGTCGGCGAGACCCACGCGACGCCCGTGCAGCGCCGCGCCGACGCCCGAGCAGCCATAGTGGCCGACCACCATGATGTGCTTGACCTTCAGCAGATCGACGGCGAACTGGATCACCGACAGGCAGTTCAGATCGGTATGCACCACCACGTTGGCGATGTTCCTGTGCACGAACACTTCGCCCGGCGGCAGGCCGATGATCTGGTTGGCCGGCACACGCGAATCGGAGCAGCCGATCCACAGATACTCCGGCGTCTGCTGATCGGCGAGACGCGAGAAGTACTCGGGGTCCTCGGACAGCTTGCGGGCGACCCACGCATCGTTGTTGTCGAACAGATGCGAGAGCGGATGGGAAGAGGAGGAAACGTTCGTGTTCATGATGCGTCTGGGCGGTTGCTCGACCGATTGACCGGTCGAGTCGTTACATAAGTTCGGACGATGCGGGTTCGGACGATGCGTTCAGCGATGCAAGCGGCGCATGCGCTTCACGCCGCTCGCGCGTTGCGCCCGTCTGTAGGCGTATCCGTATCCGGGGCCGCCGCTGCATGCGAGGCCGCCGCGGCAAAGCGTTCGGGATAGCGCACGCAGAAGCGCACGTTGCTTTCGTACGGGAAAAAGTCGGGCAGTTCGCCTTTCAGTAGATGATCCTTGTGCTTTTGCCACAGCGCCGGATCGAAGAAGTCCGCGTGATGCTGCATGAAGGAGCGGCGCACGCGTGGGTCGCCGAGCAGGAACGTGCCGTACGTCTCCGGGAAAATGTCGTGCGGTCCGACCGAGTACCACGGCTCGTTTGACATTTCGTCTTCCTCATTACGCGGCGCCGGCACCGCGCGCACGTTGCAGTCGGTCAGATATTCGATTTCGTCGTAGTCGTAGAACACGACGCGGCCATGACGCGTCACGCCGAAGTTCTTGTACAGCATGTCGCCGGGGAAGATGTTGGCCTGCATCAGCTCCTTCACCGCATTGCCGTATTCCTTGATGCCGTGCTCGATGTCGTCGTCGTTGCCGTTTTGCAGGAACAGATTGAGCGGCACCATGCGGCGCTCGATGTACATATGGCGAATCACCAGATTGTCGCCTTCGTGTTCGATCAGCGACGGCACTTCCTTTTTGAGTTCGCGCACGAGTGCATCGTCGAGCCGCGACACGGGCAACGCGACGCTCGAATATTCGAGCGTGTCGGCCATGCGGCCGAGCCGATCGTGCCGCTTGACGAGCTGATATTTCTCCTGGATCTTCGCGCGGGTGGTGTCCTTCGGCGGCGGAAAGCTGTCCTTGATCAGCTTGAACACGTACGGGAACGACGGCAGCGTGAACACCAGCATCACGAGCCCCTTGATGCCGGGGGCGACGATGAACTGATCGCTCGAATGCGACAGATGATGCAGCAGGTCGCGATAGAACAGATTCTTGCCCTGCTTCTGCAAGCCCACCGACGTATAGATTTCCGCTTTCGGCTTGCCCGGCATGATGGTGCCGAGAAATTCGACGTATGCCGACGGCACTTCCATGTCGACGAGGAAATACGAGTGCGAGAAGCTGAAGATGATCAGCAGTTGCTCGCGCCTGAGCAGCACCGTGTCGAGCGCGAGCACGCCCGGCTTCACATGACGCAGCGCCAGGGCGAACGGCAGCAGCGCGTCGCCGTTGATGATCCGTCCAACGATATACGCCGCCTTGTTCCGGTAGAACAGCGACGAAAGCACATGAATCTGGAAGTTCGGCGCTTCGTCGAATACGCCGAACGCGTCGCGAATCGACTGCACCACGCAGCCGACGTCACGCGGCAAATCTTCGAACGGCGGATCGAGCTGGAAGTTCGTGACGATACGTTCGAGCGTCGCGGCCAGACCGTCCTTGCCGGGGTAATACGCGCGAAAGGTCGGCTTCGCGGCAGGTTCGTCGTTCTCGAGGTATTCGGTCGAGATCGCCGGGCGCACGAAAATGAAGTCGTTGTTGAAATACGAGCGGTGCAGAATCTTGCAGCACACCGAATTGAAAAACGTTTCCGCGCACTCGGGCTGGCGGTGCGTGGTCAACAGCCCGATGTAGTGCAGCTTGATCTGCTGCCACACTTCGTCGTCGATGTTCTCCGCGTCGTATTCGTCTTCGAGCAGTTCGACGCATTCCTCGACGCGCTCGTCGTACGAGGTGATGCGCTCGCGTGCGAGCCTTTGCAGACCATGCCAGTCGCCGGCTTCAAAGAGCGTCTTGGCGTGAATCGCGGCGTCGCGAAAGATCCGGTAATGCCGGTCGAATCCTTCGAGCATCGTCTGGGCGACGTCAAAGCCGATTTGCGACGACAGCAGTTTAGGGAAGTGATTCATGTCGACCGTGCATTCGTCCCATGTCGTGAAGACACCCGTGATTGTATCGTCCGGGTGGGCTCGCGACGCATCGCGCCGCTCGGCTTGTGCCTCGACGCCTGCCAGGCGTTGTCAGGCGTTCGCCGACGTTCAGACTAACTCCGCTCAATGCGTCAGTTTGGCATGCCTTAAGCGGCGCAACTTGCAGCAAAAAATATTTACGTCGCTCGCGCTCATGCGGGCTTGGCTTCGCGTGTGCCGCCTTCGAGCAGCGCGCGTGCCTGGGCTTCGTATTGCGCGAGATCTTCGAGCGTCGCGTCGAGGTCTTCGCGCTGACGCTCGAGGACTTCGCGATGACGCGTCACCGTGGCAAGGAACGCATGCAGTTGCGGCACCGTATCGGTTGGCGACTCGTACACATTGAGCAGATCGCGGATTTCCGACAACGTGAAGCCGAGCCGTTTGCCGCGTAGCGTGAGCTTCAGCCGCGTGCGGTCGCGGCCCGAATAGACGCGCCGCAAACCGCTCGACCCCTCGCGGCTCGGCGCGAGTAAACCCTGATCTTCGTAGAAGCGGATCGCGCGTGGCGTGACGTCGAATTCCCGCGCGAGCTCGGTGATCGTGTATTGCGTGTTCATCGGAGCATCTCGTGGTCGGGCAAAAAATCGGATTGAACGATAGAATCGACGTTTACGTTATCGTCAACCTGAGCTGAACGCAACCATTGCTGCACCCACGGCGCGATATGGCCAGCGCGCCATAACCACGCCGACCGGCATCGCACACCTCGCCATGCCGGATGGCCGACGGAGGAAGACACCCCCCATGAATGCACTCGAACACCAACTCCAATACCCATTCAACGATAACCTCCCGCAAGCGGGCGAGGCGCTGGCAGTCGCGCCCGGCGTGTTCTGGCTGCGCATGCCGCTGCCTTTCGCGCTCGACCACATCAACCTGTGGCTGTTGCGCGACGAGATCGACGGCCAGCAGGGCTGGACGGTGGTGGATTGCGGCATCACGTCGGACACCATCAAGCAGAACTGGGAGACCGTGTTCGACTCGCTGCTCGACGGCCTGCCTGTGCTGCGCGTGATCGTCACGCACTGCCATCCGGATCACATTGGCCTCGCGCACTGGATCTGCAGCGGCGGCGACAGGAAGCGCTGGGACGCACGCCTGTGGATGACGCTCGGCGAATACATGCAGGCTCGCGTGATGGCCACCGGCGACGGTTCAAACGCGGGCGGCGAGTCCGCGGCGCGGCATTTCGCGCGACACGGTCTGAATGACCCGGATTCGCTCGAGAACCTGCGCAATCGCAAGAGTTATTACACGAGCCTGGTGCCGGAGATTCCGGCGCAATACCGGCGTCTGCGCGAAGCGGATGGCGTGAAGATCGGCGGCAAGACGTGGCAGGTGGTGACGGGCTTCGGCCACTCGCCGGAGCACTGCGCGCTGCATTGTGCAGAGACCGGCGTGCTGATCTCAGGCGACATGGTGCTGCCGCGCATCTCGACCAACGTGTCGGTGTTCGACATCGAACCGGAAGGCACGCCGCTCGCGCTGTATCTGGAGTCGCTCGGCCGCTACGAGGCGATGCCCGAGGACACGCTGGTATTGCCGTCGCATGGCAAGCCGTTTCGCGGCGTGCATACGCGCATCCGGCAATTGCGTGAGCATCACGACGCGCGGCTCGCCGAAGTGCGCGAAGCGTGCGCGGAAAAACCGCGCAGCGCCGCGGATATCGTGCCGCTGATGTTCAAGCGCCAGCTCGACATCCATCAGATGACGTTCGCGATGGGTGAGGCGCTCGCGCACCTGCATCTGCTCTGGCTCGCCGGCGAACTGAAGCGCACGCAGGACGCGGACGGCGTGATTCGTTTCGCGGCGGCGTGACGGGCTCGATGCGTCGATAAAAGCTTGTTCGTCCACTACGGGTTGCGCGCCGTTTCGAGGCGCGCAACCCTTGGGCCGCGCACCTCAAGGGGGTGTGGGATAATCGCCGGGTTTGCCCAGAGCGCGGCTCAAAAGGTTGTTCGCACGGGCGCGCGAGGGGCCTTTATTCCGTGGCCCGCTTCCTATCTGCGATATTTCTACAGCAACCACAATGCCCGCATACCGTTCCAAAACCTCCACCGCCGGCCGCAACATGGCGGGCGCGCGCTCCCTGTGGCGCGCCACCGGCATGAAAGACGAAGACTTTTCGAAGCCGATCATCGCGGTGGTCAATTCGTTCACCCAGTTCGTGCCGGGACATGTGCACCTGAAGGACCTGGGCCAGCTCGTCGCGCGTGAGATCGAGGCCGCCGGTGGCGTCGCCAAGGAGTTCAACACCATCGCCGTCGATGACGGCATCGCGATGGGCCACGACGGCATGCTGTATTCGCTGCCCAGCCGCGACATCATCGCGGACTCGGTGGAATACATGGTCAACGCGCACTGCGCCGACGCGATGGTGTGCATCTCCAACTGCGACAAGATCACGCCCGGCATGCTGATGGCCGCGATGCGCCTGAACATCCCGGTGATCTTCGTCTCCGGCGGGCCGATGGAAGCGGGCAAGACGCGCCTCGCCAACCCCGCCACCGGGACCATCGAGTTCAAGAAGCTCGACCTGGTGGACGCGATGGTGATCGCCGCCGACAAGGCCTATTCGGACGCCGACGTGGCCGAGGTGGAACGCTCCGCGTGCCCGACCTGCGGCTCGTGCTCGGGCATGTTCACGGCTAACTCGATGAATTGCCTCACCGAGGCGCTGGGCCTTTCGCTGCCCGGCAATGGCACGGTGGTGGCCACGCACGCCGACCGCGAGCAGCTCTTCAAGCGCGCTGGCCGCCGCATTGTGGAACTGGCGCGCGAGTACTACGAGCAGGAACAAACGCGCATTCTGCCGCGTGCGGTGGGCTTCAAGGCGTTCGAGAACGCCATGACGCTGGACATCGCGATGGGCGGTTCCACCAACACCATCCTGCACCTGCTGGCGATCGCGCGTGAGGCAGGCATCGACTTCACGATGACGGACATCGACCGTCTCTCGCGCATCGTGCCGCAGCTGTGCAAGGTGGCGCCCAACACCAACAAGTACCACATCGAGGACGTGCATCGCGCGGGCGGCATCATGGCGATCCTCGGTGAGCTGGAGCGCGCCGGCAAGCTGCACACCGACGTGCCCACGGTGCACGCCACGACGATGAAGGACGCGCTGGATCAGTGGGACATCACCCGCACCCAGGACGAAGCCGTCAAGACCTTTTACCTGGCTGGCGCGGCCGGCATTCCCACGCAGGTGGCGTTCAGCCAGGACACGCGCTGGCCGAGCCTCGACCTGGATCGTGCCGAGGGCTGCATCCGCTCGTACGAGCACGCGTTTTCCAAGGAAGGCGGTCTGGCAGTGCTGACCGGCAACATCGCGCTCGATGGTTGCGTGGTGAAGACGGCAGGGGTGGATGAGAGCATCCTCGTGTTCGAGGGCACGGCTCACGTCACCGAATCGCAGGACGAGGCGGTGGAGAACATCCTCAACGACAAGGTCAAGGCCGGCGATGTGGTGATCGTGCGCTATGAAGGCCCCAAAGGCGGCCCGGGCATGCAGGAGATGCTGTACCCGACGAGCTACATCAAGTCCCAGGGCCTGGGCAAGGCCTGCGCGCTGCTGACGGATGGCCGCTTCTCGGGCGGCACGTCGGGTCTGTCGATCGGGCACTGCTCGCCCGAGGCGGCGGCCGGCGGCGCGATCGGCCTTGTGCGCGATGGCGACAAGATCCGCATTGACATTCCCAACCGCACGATCGACGTGCTGCTGTCCGACGAGGAACTGGCGCGCCGCCGCGAGGAGCAGAACGCGAAAGGGTGGAAGCCTGTCAAGCAGCGCCCGCGCAAGGTGTCCGGCGCTCTCAAGGCGTACGCGAAGCTGGTCATGTCGGCGGACAAAGGCGCGGTGCGCGATCTGTCGTTGCTGGACGATTGACCGTGTGAATGTGACGGGCTTCGTGCCCGTCTGCTTGCAGGCCGCTCTTCGGAGTGGTTAAAAAAAGCCCGGTTGCGCAAGTTGCGCAACCGGGCTTTTTTGCGGGCCTCGACGGCCTTCGAGCCCTCAAGCCCTCAAGCCCTCAAGCATCGTGGCCGACTACTGCACTGCCACCGTATCAAAGTTCTGTCGTCCGAACGGACTCACGTGATAGCCGCTCACATTCGTGCGCGTGATCGCCGCGGCGGTCGGATACCCCAGCGGAATCCACAGCGCCTCGTCGTGGATGATCTGCTGCGCCGCTTCATACGCTTTGGTGCGTTTGGCGATATCCGGCGTGGCCTTGCCGTCGGCAATCAGCTTGTCCAGATCCTGGTCGCAAAAGCGGGCGAAGTTGATCCCCGACTTCACCGCGTTGCAACTGAAGAGCGGCGATAGATAGTTGTCCGGATCGCCGTTGTCGCCAGCCCAGCCCATGAACAGCGAGTCATGCTGGCCTTGCTTGGCCTGCTTGATCAGCTCGCCCCATTCGATCACCTTCACGTCCGCCTTCACGCCGATCTTCGCGAAGTCGGCCTGCAGCATTTCGGCGCCGGCCTTCGGATTGGGATTCAGCACGCTGCCGTTCGGACGCACCCAGATCGTCGTTTCGAAACCGTTCGGATAGCCGGCGTCGGCGAGCAGCTTCTTCGCCTTGACCGGATCGTATGGCCAGCCTTTGATCGAGTGGTTGTAGCTCCACGTGTTCGGCGGATACGGGTTCACGGCCGGCGTCGCAGTGTTGTCGAACACGGCCTTCAGATACGTGGTGCGGTCGAACGCCATGTTCAGCGCGGCGCGCACCTTCTGGTTGTCGAGCGGCTTCTTCTGCGTGTTCAACGCGACGAACGCGGTCATGAACGCCGGCGTTTGCACAATCGCGAGCGACTTGTCCTGCTTCGCGTCGGCGAGATCCTGCGGCTTCGGCGACAGCGCGATTTGACATTCGCCCGCCTTGGCCTTCTGCGCCCGCACGGTGGCGTCCGGCGTGATCGCGTAGATCAGGCGCTCGATCTTCGGCTTCGGCCCCCAGTACGTCGGATTCACGTCGTAGCGGATCACCGCGTCTTTCGTATAGCTCTTCAGCGTGAACGGACCGGTGCCGATCGGCTGTGCGTTCAGATCGGCCTGCTTGCCTGCCTTGAGCAACTGGTCGGCGTATTCAGCCGAATAGATCGACGCGAAACCCATGGTCAGAATCGACACGAAGGTCGCGTTCGGCGTGTTCAGTTCGAACTTGACCGTGTTGTCGTCCACCTTGCTGATCGACTTGATCAGCTTCGGCAGGCCCATCGACTGCGCATGCGGGAAACCGCTCGCGCCCGCCACCTTGTGCCACGGATTGCTGTCGTTGAGCATGCGGTCGAACGTGAAGATGACGTCGTCGGCGTTCAGCGCGCGGGTGGGCTTGAAGTAGTCGGTGGTCTGGAACTGCACGTTCGGGCGCAGATGGAACGTGTAGGTGAGGCCGTCGGCACTCACCTCCCACCTGTCGGCCAGCGCCGGCACCACTTTCTTCGCGGCTTCGTCGAACGAGACCAGCGAATTGAAGATCACGTCGGCCGATGCATTGGTCGTGACGAGCGAATTGAACTGCACCACGTCGAAGCCGTCAGGGCTCGACTCGGTACAGACGGTCAGCGGTTTGGCGAGCACGAGCGCGGGCGTCGTGAACAGTACGGCGGCTGCGAGCAGTTTGAAGCGCATAGGTTCTCCCATAACGAGCGCAGTCAGGCAGTGCGTCCGGTTGTGTGGTTATTCCGGCGACGTGGTACTGGCGTTGACGCCGTCCCGATTGTGATACGTTTGCGGCGCTTGCGCCTGGCCCGATTGATCCGGGCATGCGCGTTGCGGCCTTCGCGAAAGCTTATCGAAGGGCGATGGCGGCGACAACAACATAATCCGCATATCCATATGGTTGCGGGGTTCGGGTGTCATGGCGCGCTCGCCTGCCGCAGCAGGTAGCCGATGCCTTCAATCGCCCGCACGCCGTACCACGACACCATTTCCCCATCGATCAATTCGATGCGCTTGCCGGTGAGCCGCGCATCCCGCGCGAGCGTATCGCGATGCGTGCGCGTGAAGCGATACGGCTCGCTCGCCAGCAGGATGCGGTCGACATCGGCAAGCCAGGGTGCATTGTCGAAATCGAGCAGCGGATAACGCGCGGCGCCCGCGACGCCGCCTCGCACGTCGGGCAGGGTTTGCCAGTTCACGAGCCGCAGCATCGCGGCGATATACGTATCGCGCGCCACGCCCATCCAGGGATCGCGCCAGATCAGATACAGCACGTTTTGCGCGGCGAAACTGCGCGTCGCGGCTTCGCGCAGCCGCGCTTCGAGCGCGTCGCCCAGTCGCTGCGCCTGCTGCATACGATCAAAAATCGCGCCGAGCAACGCGTACAGACGCAGATTGTCCTGCGGTGTCTGCGGATGGGTGACCACGATGTGCGGCACGAAGGCGCGCAACTGCTCGACGGTGTCGCGTACGTTTTCGTCGATATTGACGATCAGATGGGTGGGGCGCAGCGCCCGAATCGCATCGAGCTTGACGGCCTTGGTGCCGCCCACCTTGGGGACCTCGCGCACCTTGTCGTGTGGATGCACGCAAAAGCCGGTGCGCCCGACGATCTGCGTGTCGAGGCCGAGCGCAAAGAGGGTTTCGGTGATGCTCGGCACCAGCGAGACGATGCGCGCGCCGGCACCCGCTGTTTCGTGCGCGACGCCGGCTGCATCGACCGCACGGGGCTGCATGATTTACTCGACGGCGGCGCGCGGCTTGCGCGGCGCGCGTTCGAACACGCGGTCGTAGAGCCAGCGCGGCAGCACATGCAGCAACATCGCGACGATGCGCATCTGCCACGGGAACACCGCGAAAGCCGTCTGGCGCGCAACGGCCTGTGCGACCTTCGCCGCGAAACGGTCGGCGTCCATCAGGAACGGCATCCTGTACGGATTGTGTTCGGTCATCGGCGTGCGGATATAGCCGGGCGCGATGGTGACCACGCCGACACCGCACGGCCGCATCTCGACGCGCAACGCCTCGAGATACTTGAGTGCCGCCGACTTCGACGCGCTATACGCGCCCGAACCCGGCAAGCCACGCACACTGGCGACGCTGGCGATGCCGACCAGCGTGCCACGCTTCGCGGCGGCCATCGCGGCGGCGAACGGCTCGAAGGTGGCGACCATGCCGAAGTAGTTGATGTCCATCACTTCGCGGAAGGTGCGTAGATCGCCGTGACCGGTGAGCGCGCCGCGGCTGACGCCGGCGTTGGCGATCACGACGTCGGGCAAGCCGTGTTGCGCGATGAACTGCGCGGCCGCTTCGGCGAGCGCCTCGGCGTCGCGCACGTCGACGGCGTGGATGGAGACGGTGTTGTGCGGATGGGACTGCTGGAAGGCGGCGAGGGCGTCGCCGCGACGGGCAACGAGGCCGAGAATCGCGCCGCGCCGGGCATATTCGTCAGCGAGCGCGAGGCCGATGCCACTCGAGGCGCCGGTAATGAAAACCTTCAGCGGTGAACTCATTCCGGCGTCTCGTCCCTGCATTTACATCTTCTTGGTGCGCACTTGCGCCACCAGATAGTCGAGCACCTGGAGGGTGCCCGGCAAGGTGCCGGTCGCGGCCGGACCGGTTTCATACTTGCCTTGCACGGACAGCGTCGGCACGCCGTCGATCTTGTAGTCTTCGAGCAGCTTCTTGTCTTTCTGCAGCGCGCTTTGCGTCGAGAACGAGTTATACGCCTCCATGTATTTCTTCGGATCGACGCCCTGCTTCGCGAGGAATTTGACCTGCTCTTCCGGCGTCATCAGATAGTTCTTGTTGACGTGGATTTCGTTGAAGATTTTCGGCGTGAGCTGCGTGGCGACGCCGAGCGCGTCGAGCGCATGAAACATCTTTGAGTGCGGTATGAAGTCGTCGCGGAAGGCGACCGGCACGCGCTTGAACACGACGTCCGGACCCTGCTTCTTGACCCACGCTTCGAGGTACGGTTCGAACTCGTTGCAATGCGGGCAGCCGTACCAGAAGAATTCGGTAACTTCGATCTTACCGGCCGGCGTGTCGGTAGGTTGCGGCGTGGCCAGCACGGTGTAGTCCTTGCCCGACACCGGCGCGCTCGGCGAAGCCTGCGCCGTGGCGGCAACCAGACCCAGCGAGAGGAACAGAATGCTCAGCAGTTTTTTCATGTGTGTATTGACCCAGGTAAGCGGTAGAGCGGTGGCGCCACACAAGTGCCCGTCACCGTTGGCGGATTCGGTATGGGACGTTTGAATCGTCCATCGGCGTGTGACATGCGCTGCGCGTCGATAGTTCGGCGCGCGGCGCAGGCCGGCGATTACCGTTTATTTACTGCTTGGTGAAGCGGATCACGGCGGTATCCACGCCCGCGTCGGACAGACGCTGGCGGCTCGAATTCATGTCTTCGAACTTCGAGAACGGCCCGATGCGTACGCGATAGTACGTGACGCCGCCCGCATCGCGCTGCGTGACCTTCGATTCGAAGCCCTGGAACGCGAGACGCGCGCGCTGCTGTTCGGCGTCGGCCGCGGTCTTGTACGCGCCCACTTGCAGGAAGTAGCCGGTGTTCGCGTCGAGCGGCGCCGGCGCCGGTGCCGCGTTCGAGCCGGGCTTGACGTTGGCGACCATGGTGCCCTTCGGCGCGGAGCCTGCCGCGGTGGCGGCCGGTGCGCTGGAGCCTTGCGGCTTCTTCGCTGGCGCGGCGGCCGTGCCGGTCTCGTTTTCCTGCGACGGCTTCGGCGCCACCGCCGTACCGTTCGACGTGGCGCCCGACGGCGGCACTTCGACGATCTGCGGTTCTTCGAGCATGCCCGCCTGGGTCTGCGAATTGGTCTGGCCCGGCGCGGTGTTCGGCGGCGCCGGTTGCGCGGCCTGCGGGACCGGCTGACCTGGCGTCTTGCCTTGCAGCGGACGGTTCGGGTCGTATTGTGGCTGGCTCGCGCCGGTGTCCGGCGCCGCGGGCGGCGCCACTTTCGAGACGAACGGCGTAGGCGCACGGGTGATATACAGCGCCACCACTACCGCGATCGCAAGGCCGACGATCAGGCCCAGCACGATGCCGAGAAAAGTGCCCCCGGTTTGCTTCGATTGCTTTGTTGTGCGGCGTGGTTTTGCCATCGTACGAATCACCTGCAAAAAGAATCCTGGAACGGCCATCGATTATAACGACGGCCGCGTGCATGTTGCGCCGGAGGAGTTACATCTTGACGGGAGCGGAGACGCCGATCGTCGCGAGACCGTTCGCCAACACTTGACGCGTGGCCGCAAGCAGCGCGACGCGCGCATTGCGTTCGGCCGCGTCGTCGACCAGCACGCGTTCGGCTTTGTCATTGTAGAACGAGTGGAATTCCGCGGCGAGATCGCGCAGGTAGAACGCGACCGCGTGCGGCGCCAGTTCGTCGGCCGCGTGTTGCAGCATGTCCGGGAATTCCGCGAGCTTGTTCAGCAGCGCCATCGCGCGTTCGCTGGTGAGCGGCGCCACGTCGACGTTGGCGAGCGTGGTCTCGTCCATGTTGTAGCGCGCCTTGGATTCGGCGATGACCGAGCAGATCCGCGCGTGCGCGTACTGTACGTAGTGCACCGGGTTTTCGTCGTTCTGCTTGAGCGCGAGGTCGATGTCGAACACGAATTCCGTATCGGCCTTGCGTGAAATCAGGAAGAAGCGCACGGCATCGCGGCCGCGGCGAATGGTTGCCTCGTCGATCAGATCGACCGCCGCTTCCGAGCCCGGCAGCGCGCCGCCCGACCATTCGATCAGGTCGCGCACCGTCACGTAGCTGCCGGCGCGCTTGGAGATTTTCACCTCTTCGCCGTTGCGCATCACCGTGACCATCTTGTGCAGGATGTAGTCGGGATAGCCCTTCGGGATGCCGATGCCGAGACCCTGCAGGCCGGCGCGCACACGCGCGATCGTGCCGTGGTGGTCCGAGCCCTGGACGTTGATGACCTTGGTGAAGCCGCGTTCCCACTTGGCGACGTGATAGGCGACGTCCGGCACGAAGTACGTGTAGGTGCCGTCGGTCTTGCGCATCACGCGGTCTTTGTCGTCGCCGTCGTCGGTGGTGCGCAGCCAGAGTGCGCCATCCTGCTCGTAGGTCGTGCCGGCGGCGACGAGCGCCTCGACGGTTTTCTCGACCCGGCCTTCCGTGTACAGCGACGACTCCAGGTAGTACTGGTCGAACTTCACGCCGAATGCCTGCAGGTCCATGTCCTGTTCGCGACGCAGGTACGCCACGGCGAAACGGCGGATCGCCTCGAGGTCTTCGACGTCGCCCGCGCCGGTGACGGGTTCGCCGTCGCTCGCGGCCACCGTGGCGCCGGCCAGATAGTCGTTCGCGATCTCGGCGATGTACTCGCCGTTGTAGGCCGACGCCGGCCAGCCTGCGTCGCCGGGAGCGAGGCCACGGGCGCGTGCCTGGGTCGACAGCGCGAGCGTGTGGATCTGCACGCCGGCGTCGTTGTAGTAGAACTCGCGATGCACGTCCCAGCCTTGCGAGGCCAGCACGTTCGCGAGCGCGTCGCCGAGCGCGGCCTGACGGCCGTGCCCGACGTGCAGCGGGCCAGTCGGGTTGGCCGACACGAATTCGATCAGCACATGTTTGCCGGCGTCGCGTTGCGAGCGGCCGAACGCGGCCTGTTCGGCGAACACGGCGGCAATCACCGCCTGCTTGGCCGAGGCCGTGAGGCGCAGGTTGATGAAGCCGGGGCCGGCCACGTCGGCGGTTTCGATCAGGCCGCTGGCCTGCGGCTGGGCGAGCAGCGCTTCGACGATCTGTTGCGCCAGCTGGCGCGGATTGGCGCGCAGCGGCTTGGCAAGCTGCATCGCCACATTGCATGCGACGTCGCCATGCGCGGCGACCTTGGGGCGTTCCAGCGTGATGGTGGGCGACACGAACGCGGCTTCGGTCGCGCCAAGCGAGGCCAGCGCGACTTGCTTGACCGTGTCGGCGAACAGTGTTTCGAGGGTATGTTTATGTGCGGGCAGCATGCTTGTTGCGAGTCCAGTGAGGCAATCCGGTGATGCGGAAGAGGCGCCGGCCGCGCGGCAGGCGCGGCCGATTCATCAGAAGCGTGGCAAGTGGCGATGCGCCCGCCGCCGCGCATCGGGCGCATCGGGCACGTCGGGCACGCCATCAGGCATGTTGCGTGCGACGCGGTAAGCGGTGCACGGCAGCTTGCAGTGGCGTCGGCTGCCGCGGCATGCGAGGTTGCGGCCTGCCGGGCCTGCAACGCTGCTCGCGCTTCGCCGCGCGCAGCGCGGCGCGCTTTTCCGTCCAGACGGATTTTAGCAGGTGCTAATATGTTCAATGAGATGCCCGGCATGGGTCCTGGCCGCCGCGCCTGATCGGCGAGTCGACGTAACGCGCGCCGGCCGCCGCGTTCGGTGTGCTCGAGCGTCCATCCGACATAACGAAAAAGGGAGCAGTCATGCTGATTACTTTCAAATGCCGCGCCTGCCCAGATGTCATCATGCTGGAGAACCTGGCAAATTATTTGGTCGGCATTGTCGGCAAGCGGCTTGGTCATCGCGGCGTCATCACGCACGACGAACTGGGCCCGGCCATCACCAAACTCGAAGCGGCCATCGCCGTCGACAAGCAGGAACGTGCTGAGCACGAAGGCCATTTCCACGAAGGCGAAGAGGGCCACGAGCCACACGAGATTCCGCCGGGGCTCGCGCAGCGCGCGTATCCGTTCCTCGACATGCTGCGCGCCGCGCAGAAGGGCAACGCGGACATTGTCTGGGGACTTTGATCGCGGCTCGGGGCGTGCGCCTGCCGCGTCCGTCAACGCTGACCCTCGCGCCAAGCCTGACGCCAACTTCGGCGCACCAATGAAAAGAGCCCGCTCGCTGCGGGCTCTTCGTCGTTCAAAGGTCTGAACCGGCCGACCCAACCGTGCTCACTGGCTGGCGGCATCAGCCGGAGCGGCCATCGGAGCCGACGCAGCTTTTTTCATTGGCTGTTTCTTCGGCTTCTTGACGTGTTTCTCGGTCGGTGGCGAATATGAACTCACCGGGCTGGCGCCGCCTGGCGCAGCGGGCTGCGCCAGCGCCGCCGAGGCGCCCGCCGCAAGCGAAACAGCAGTCAATAACAGCGTCAGCGTCTTCTTCTTCATACGATTTTCTCCGTGGGCGACTGCAATTGGACGAGCCGACGCGTTCTGGCCGCGTCTGGCGGGATAAAACCGGTTCAGTCTACAAAGCCGAAAATTACGCTGCCGCAAATATTCAGCCTTTCAGATCCGATATGGTGGGTTTCCCGCCACAAGGCTTATAGCAACGGTGCCAACGCGCGCTCGGCGTCTTTTTTCGACAGCGACATCCGCTGTGCGTAGTCTTCGAGCTGGTCCGCGCCGATCTTGCCGACCGAGAAATAGGTGCTGTCCGGGTGCGCCAGATAGAAGCCCGAGACGCTGGCCGCCGGCAGCATCGCCAGTGATTCGGTCACGCTCATGCTGATTTCGCCGGCTTGCAGAACGTCGAACATATCGCGCTTCACGAGGTGGTCCGGGCAGGCCGGATAGCCTGGCGCCGGGCGGATGCCGCGATATTTTTCGGCGATCAGATCGTCGTTGGAGAGCGATTCGGCGTTCGCGTAACCCCACAGGTCGCGCCGCACGCGCGCATGCAGCGCTTCGGCGAAGGCCTCGGCCAGGCGGTCGGCGAGCGCCTTCAGCATGATCGCGCTGTAGTCGTCGTGATCCTTTTCGAACTGCTGTTCCTTCACGTCGACGCCGAGGCCCGCCGTCACCGCGAACATGCCGATGTAGTCGGCTATGCCTGAGTCCTTCGGTGCGATGAAGTCGGCGAGCGACCGGTTCGGTCGCATCACGCCGTCCACCACCGGCCGCACGCTTTGCTGGCGCAGATTGCGCCACGTCAGCGCGACTTCCGAGCGCGATTCGTCCGTGTAGATTTCGATGTCGTCGTCGTTCACCGTATTGGCCGGCAACAGCGCGATCACGCCGTTGGCTTGCAGCCAGCGGCCCTGGATCAGACGCGCGAGCATCGACTTGCCGTCCGAGAACACGCGCCGTGCCGATTCGCCGACGATCTCGTCGTTCAGGATCGCCGGGTAGGGGCCGGCGAGATCCCATGTCTGGAAGAACGGGCCCCAGTCGATGTAGTTCGCGAGCTCATTCAGGTCGAAGTTCCTGAACACGCGGCGGCCGATGAACTTCGGCTTGACCGGCTGGTAATTGGCCCAGTCGATCCTGGTCTTGTTCGCCCGCGCTTCGGCGAGCGTGACCATCGGCAGGGCTTTCTTGTTGGCGTGCTGATCGCGGATGCGGTCGTAGTCTGCCTTCAGTTCGTCGAGGTACTTCGCGGCACCTTCGTCGGACAGGAGACTCGACGCCACCGACACCGAGCGCGACGCGTCCGGCACATACACCACCGGACCGTCGTAATGCGGCGCGATCTTCACCGCGGTGTGCACGCGCGAGGTGGTAGCGCCGCCGATCAGGAGCGGGATCTTCTTCACGCGGAAGTAGTCGTCGCGCTGCATTTCCGATGCGACGTAGGCCATCTCCTCGAGGCTCGGCGTGATCAGCCCCGAGAGCCCGATGATGTCCGCGCCCTCGACCTTCGCCTTCGCGAGAATGTCGTTGCACGGGACCATCACGCCCATGTTGACGACTTCGAAGTTGTTGCACTGAAGCACCACCGACACGATGTTCTTGCCGATGTCGTGCACGTCGCCCTTCACGGTCGCGATGACGATCTTGCCCTTCGCGCGCACGTCGCCGCCGGCCGCGGCCAACTGCTTCTTTTCTTCCTCGATGAACGGAATCAGATGCGCGACGGCCTGCTTCATCACGCGCGCCGATTTCACGACTTGCGGCAGGAACATCTTGCCCTGACCGAACAGGTCGCCGACGATGTTCATGCCGTCCATCAGCGGGCCTTCGATCACGTTGATCGGACGGCCACCCTCGGCGGCGATCCTCGCGCGCACTTCCTCGGTGTCTTCGACGATGAAGTTGGTGATGCCATGCACGAGCGCATGCGACAGGCGCTTTTCGACCGGCTGGTTGCGCCACTCGAGGTTCTCTTCCTTCTTCGCGCCACCGGCCTTGTACTTGTCGGCGATTTCGAGCAGCCGGTCGGTGCTGTCCTCGCGGCGGTTTAGCACCACGTCTTCGACACGTTCGCGCAATTCCGCGTCGAGCTCCGCATACACGCCGAGCTGGCCCGCATTGACGATGCCCATGTCCATCCCCGCCTGGATCGCGTGATAGAGGAACACGGTGTGAATCGCCTCGCGCACCGGGTCGTTGCCGCGGAACGAGAACGACACGTTCGACACGCCGCCGCTCACCTTCGCGTACGGCAGGTTCTGTTTGATCCAGCGCGTCGCCTCGATGAAGTCGACGGCGTAGTTGTTGTGCTCTTCGATACCGGTGGCAATCGCGAAGATGTTCGGGTCGAAGATGATGTCTTCCGGCGCGAAGCCGACTTCGTTCACGAGGACGTCATAGGAGCGTTTGCAGATCTGCGTCTTGCGCTCGAAGGTGTCGGCCTGGCCTTGCTCGTCGAACGCCATCACCACGGCGGCCGCGCCGTAGCGGCGAATCAGGTTCGCGTGATGGCGGAACGCGTCTTCGCCTTCCTTCAGCGAGATCGAGTTGACGATCGCCTTGCCCTGCACGCACTTCAGACCCGCCTCGATGACGTCCCACTTCGACGAGTCGATCATGATCGGCACGCGTGCGATGTCCGGCTCCGACGCGATCAGATTCATGAAGCGCACCATCGCTGCTTTCGAATCGAGCATCGCCTCGTCCATGTTGACGTCGATGACCTGCGCGCCGTTTTCGACCTGATGGCGCGCGACCGCGAGCGCCTCGTCGAACTGGTTGTTCAGGATCATTCGCGCGAACGCTTTCGAGCCGGTCACGTTGGTGCGTTCACCGACGTTGATGAAGAGCGTCCCGGACGTGACGTTGAACGGCTCGAGGCCGGCAAGGCGCATGGTGTGATCGGTCATGGCGTATGTGCGAGTCGATTGCTTGCGTTGAGGTGCGACGGGGTGCGGCTTGATACGGCTTGGTGCGTCTGCTGCGATGTCGCGAAAGCGGCGGCCGGTGTGCAGGCCGCCAGGCTCAGGCGGCGTCGCGATACTGGTTCGGCCATTGGCGCGGCTTGACTTCGGCAAGCGCCTGCGCGATCGCCGCGATGTGCTCCGGCGTCGTGCCGCAGCAGCCGCCGGCAATGTTCACGAGACCGGCCTCGGCGAATTCCTTCAGCAGTCCCGAGGTATCCGCGGGCAATTCGTCGAAGCCCGTGTCGCTCATCGGATTCGGCAAACCGGCGTTCGGATAGCAGGACACGTAGGTATCGCAGAGCTTCGCCAGTTCGGCGATGTACGGGCGCATCAACGCGGCGCCCAGCGCGCAGTTCAGACCGAACGTGAGTGGTTTGGCGTGCCGCAGCGAGTTCCAGAATGCTTCGACGGTCTGGCCCGACAGAATGCGGCCGGAGGCGTCCGTGACGGTGCCCGAAATCATGATCGGCAGACGCTCACCGGTGTCTTCGAACAGTTCGTCGAGTGCGAACAGCGCGGCCTTGGCGTTGAGCGTGTCGAAGATGGTCTCGACGAGGAACAGATCGGCGCCGCCATCGAGCAATGCCTTCGCCTGCTCGTAGTAGGCCGCGCGCAGTTCGTCGAAGGTCACGTTGCGCGCGCCCGGATCGTTCACGTCCGGGGAAATGCTCGCAGTCTTCGGCGTCGGTCCGATTGCGCCGGCCACGAAGCGCGGCTTGTCGGGTGTCGAATACTTGTCGCACGCGGCGCGTGCAAGCTTCGCCGAGGCGAGATTCATCTCGACCGCAAGCGCTTCCATACCGTAGTCCGCCTGCGCCACGGTGGTCGCGCCGAACGTGTTCGTTTCGATGATGTCCGCGCCCGCCGCCAGATACTGCTCATGAATCTCGGCGATGATCTGCGGCTGGGTGATCGACAGCAACTCGTTGTTGCCTTTGACGTCGCGCCCATAGTCCTTGAAACGCTCGCCGCGATAACGGGCTTCATCGAGCTTGTAGCGCTGGATCATCGTGCCCATTGCGCCGTCCAGGATCAGGATGCGCGACTTGAGCAGCGCGGGGAGTGCCGCGGCGCGCGTGTAGGCGACCTCGGGACGGACTGGCGTGGCGGTTTGAGCAGGCTGGTTCATGGCGGACGAGGGCTTGCGCCGGCGTTTTCGGGAAGCCTGTCATTGTAGCCGCTGCCGGGCGGATCCGCCCGGCGCGGGCGAAGCCGTCACGCCGGGCGGGCGGGACGAGGGCTCGATGGGAAAGATAACGCGAAAGGCGAATGACCGGGGGCCGAGCCCGAGAGGAGCTGGGGAACGGGCGGGACCATCAGCCGGTCAACGCGGGCTCCAAAGAAAACGGCCCGGCGAGGCAAACGCCTGCGGGGCCGTATGATTGATGCTGACCGCCTTATAAGGGCCGCCGGTGGGGCCGGACGGCGCGGTCGATGTAGGTCGCCAAAAACGTTAAGCCAAACCCTGTGGTTAGTGAAGGATCACGGGTTGTTGCATCAGAACATCGAACTGACCGAGAAATTCGTCGACCTCGTCCAGCGTGGGTTCCCCTTCGATCAGCTTCTGCACGTGCTCGCGAAAACGCGCCGCCATTGCACCGTCGATGTAGATTTCGCGTTGCATGTTCTTGTCGACGATCTCGTAGCCACCCGACTTCATGGCCAGTTGACCTTCCTGCGGCGGAAACTCGACGACACAATAGTTGGGGCTGTTGTAGATCATTTGCATGGCGACACTCCTTATTTCCGTTGGCTCCTGGCCGGTTCTGCACCATAGGTGGAGCGTGTGACGTGGAATTCAAGGGGTGGGTCCGGATTGACGCTCGTAAAACCTCCGAACCTACCGGTTAGACCGGCTTTTCAAGAAACGTTTCAAGCAGTGCAGCGAAACGGTGAGATTGCTCGATGGGCGCGAGATGAGCGGCGTCGAGCAGTTCGAACTGTGCGCCTTCGATGGCGTCTGCTATTGCCTGCGTAGTAGCAGGCGGCGTGCCCACATCGTGGCGGCCCGCCACGGTCAACGTTGGGCACCGTATGTTTGCCAGCTTACCGCGGACGTCGAAATCGCGCAGCGCTTCGCAGGCCATCGCGTAGCCTTCTGGCAACGTCTGCGTCAGCACTTCGCGGATCGGCTCGACCGCTTCGGGATGTGCTGCCTGGAAGTCGGGCGTCAGCCACCGGCTCAACGTCGCAGACACCAGCGTCGCCATGCCGTCCGTGCGCACTGCACGGGCACGTTGGTCCCACATGGAGCGCGCCTCCGGCGGCGTCCCGGCGCTGCTGTCGGCAATCGTCAGACTGTCGAGGCGTGCAGGGTGCTCGAGTGCGAACTGCTGCGCGATCATGCCGCCCATCGACATGCCGACCAGATGGGTCGTGGGGGCATCGAGCGCATCGAGCAGCGCGGCCAGGTCGCGTGACAGATCGATGACGCCGAACGGCTGAGCCGATACCGCCGTCTTGCCGTGGCCGCGCACGTCATAGCGCAGCACGGTGTAGTCGTCGCGGAAATAGCCGGCAAGCTGATCCCAGACAGACAGGTCGCCGCCGAGTTGATGGATGAACGTCAGCCACGGGCCGCCGCCCTCATTGCTCAGCACGTAGCGCGTTTCGATACCGTTGATGTTCACTTTCATGCGGGCTCCTTGAAGGGAACGCGGTGGAGGAATCCGTTCGCGCGATGTCCCGTTTCGATGACAACGGTTGACGCACTTTGTGTCATCTGTGCTGCACGCGCGCAAACGGTTGCACCAGGTACTGCGAGTCAGCGTTGTCGACGAAGTTTCGACGATCTGTTTGAGCCCCTGTTCAGGTCTGCGCAGCAGGTCTGGGCGATCAGGGTTTGATGATGACGGGCTCGGTCGAATCGACCGGTGCGGCAGCGCTGGTGCCGGGCGCGATTGCCGATGGAGCAGCAGGCGCGGCGCTGGTCGAATTGTCCGGCGATGGCGCAGGCGATGGCGATTGCGCAGGCGATTGCGCAGGCGAAGCTGAAGATGAAGCCGAAGCCGAAGCCGAAGCCGAAGCCGAAGCCGAAGCCGAAGCAGAGGGCGAACCGCCGGCGTCAGCGTCATTGCCCTCGCCGCCAGACGAGCCCGCGCTGTCGAGAGCGAGCTTGCCGCGCCACATTAGTTCGAATTGCGTGCCATTCGGTTCGGTCTGAACGATACGTGCCGGCAGCCAGCCGAGCGACGGCGCGAGCCACACGTCGATGCGGCGCATGTCGCCGTCATGGCGGGGCAGCCTTTTGAAATGACGCGTTTCGAGGTAGCCCTGGGCCGTGCGGATGGTGTCGTCGCCAATCGTCTCGACCGGCCAGTTTTCGCCGCTATCGCTATCGACCACGAAGAACTGCCGCGTGACACCCGGCTTGTAGACGGTGGGGTCGCCGCGCACCAGGCTGGCGAGTTGCATCACCATGCTGAAGCGGTCCTGAGCGCCGTCCGGCAGCGGCAACGTGGCGGGTGTGCGCGTGAAGCCGATGTTTTTATCGGTGCGATTGAAGATCGCAATGTCTTCCGCCCGATGGCCGCGCTTTTCGATGTACTGATCCGGCGCGAGGCCGAATGCATCGATACGGCCATGGCTCGAGTAGACGAATGCGCCGACGAACGGCAGCGGCACGGTGACGACCATCTCGTAGCTTTGCGCGCTGCTGGTCCAGTGAATCGTGCCGGGCTGGTTGCGCACGCCGTTGTAGAACGTGTCGTACTGCAATTCCGCGGATGGCGGCACCGAAAACTTCACGCCAGGCGACGCTTGCGGCGCACTGGCGGTAGCGGGCGCGCTGGCCGTGCTGGTGGCGCTCGCGCTCGCGTCGTTCGCGTGAGGGCCGGCCGTTGCGGCTGGCGCGCTCGCCACCGCGTCCGATGCCGCAGCCGCAGCCGGCGGCTCGGCGTGCCTCGCCGGCTGTAGCGCGGTCAACACATGTTCGCGCGGTGGGCGCGCCACCGCCTTGCGGGCGGGTGCTGGCGCCGGTGCGGGTGGAGCGGCGCCAGCGGGTTTGCGTTCGATCCGCTCGGGTGTCAGCAGCGCGACCTGCACCGGCACGTGCTCGTGGTCCGCCGGACTGAGCGACGCGCGATTGCGCTCGAACCACTGTGCGGCGAGCCAGTGCAGAACGGCAACCGCCAGCAGCACCGCGATCCACCGCGACGTGCGCGCGCCACCGTGCGGCTCGCGTGGCCCATTGGGCGGCAGGCGATCGGAGCGGTGGGTGGCGGGGGCTGAGGACATCGGCGGTTAATCGGGTATGGGCAGAATGTGTCGGGATTGAAGAGGGCTCGGTATCTCGCTTGCGCGGCGGCGATCACTGCGCAAAACGCTCGCTACAACATGATGCTAAAGCACACACGCGAAAGCAGCGGCGAACGGATTCGACCGCCTGGTTGCGCGCGATGTTCCTCCCGGTGATAACACGGGCAAGCCGCACGCGCAAACCCCACGAGCAAACCACCGCGTAGAACACCACACGCAGCGCAACATCGCCGACTGCACGTTCGAGCGCCGGCGACCGAATCGCACCCAGCGCATCGCGTCATTCACTTTCGTGACGCGGCGCGGCACTATACCCCAGCTCATACGAGAGCTTTTGCGCGCAGTCGCGCAGCGCCGTATCGATCTCGCCGCCCCAGCGGATATCGAACGCGCCTTCATGACCGAGCGCAACGAGGCCGAGTGCGAGTTCACCGGTCGAGTCGAACACGGGCATGCTGAACGCGTGGATG
The DNA here is from genome assembly GCF_900019265.1 of Paraburkholderia ribeironis. Classification (GTDB taxonomy): domain Bacteria; phylum Pseudomonadota; class Gammaproteobacteria; order Burkholderiales; family Burkholderiaceae; genus Paraburkholderia; species Paraburkholderia ribeironis. Next base: position 123,421 of record NZ_CYGX02000010.1, on the reverse strand, counting down.
GTGGGCAGCAACATGCCTTCCACGCGCGCCGCTTCGTGCCGCCGCACCTCGGCCAGCAGCGCGTCGACTTCTTCCCGCGTGCGCGGGCCACCGTGATGCGCCGAGCGGCGCGAGTCGGCCAGCTCGCGTTCGAGCATCGCAGCGGTCTTGCTCGCCGGCAGATACGCCGCGAACAGCAGGCCGGTGGCGGAACTCAGCAGCGGCATCACGTCGCCGAGTTTCAGCGACGCCTTCGCCGGATAGCTCGATTCCATCCAGTGAACCATGGTCGGCCCCTGGTTGCCCCAGACCGCGATGCCGACCGTGAGATCGAGCCGGTCGCGCAGTTCGGCGAGCGCGATACGCGCGAGCTTCACGCCGTCGACGCGAGCCAGGCGCGCGAGCCCCAGTTGCAATGCAAAGCCGCCTAGTTCATAACGACCCGACAGCGGGTCCTGCGCCACGACTCCGAGTCGCAGAAAACTCACCAGATAACGATGCGCTTTCGCCGGGCTCATGCCGGCGCGTTGCGCGAGATCGCGCAGCATCATTGCGCGCGGCTCGTGGGTCAGCACGTCGAGCAATCTGAAGCCGACCTCGATCGACTGGATGCCCGAGCGCAACTTCTCGTCGCCGGCCTCGAGGCTGTCGTTGTTGTCGTCGGCGTCAGGGGCATCGAGCGGGTCGGCGCGGGTGTTGTCGGCGTGCGTTCGGGTCGTGCCGGAGCGGACAGTTGAAGACATGAGCGAGGCGCACGGGGCGCGTTCAAAAGACGGTGAGAGAAATAGGCTGCGGCGCGTGATGGCGTTGCTCGCGAGCGGCACCGGACCGTGCGGTTCGCGAACCGCATCGAGCCGCATCGAACCGCATCGAGCCGGGCCGAGCCGGGCCGAGCCACCGGGCCGAGCCACCGCGCCGACACACCGCGCCCGCCATCGGGCACTGCAACCGAAACCGGTGCTGCACTGCCGGCGTGCGCGTGTGCCACCCCGACGTCCGCTTGGGCTACGCCGATTCACCATCGTAAAATAGATTCCCTCCATCGTCACTACCACGGTTCACTTCTCTATGAAACTTGCCACGCTGAAGGACGGCACGCGCGACGGCCAACTGATCGTCGTGTCTCGCGACTTGCACACCGCGGCCGTCGCCGACGCGATTGCGCCCACGTTGCAGCGCGTGCTCGACGACTGGGCCTTCTACGCGCCGCAACTGCACGAGCTGTACGACGCGCTCAATCAGGGCCGCGCACGCAACACCTTCGCGTTCGACGCGAGCGAATGCATGGCGCCGCTGCCGCGCGCATTCCAGTGGGCCGACGGCTCGTCCTACGTGAATCATGTCGAACTGGTGCGGCGTGCGCGGGGCGCGGAGATGCCGCCGGAATTCTGGACCGATCCGCTGATGTACCAGGGCGGCAGCGACGACTTTATCGGCCCGAAAGACGATGTGCCGTGCGCGTCCGAAGCGTTCGGCATCGACTTCGAAGCGGAAGTCGCCGTGATCACCAGCGACGTGCCGATGGGCGCCACGCCCGACCAGGCGCTCAAAAGCGTGCGCCTGATCACGCTCGTCAACGACGTCTCGCTGCGCAACCTGATTCCCGCTGAACTCGCGAAGGGCTTTGGCTTTTTTCAGAGCAAGCCGGCCACCTCGTTCGCGCCGGTCGCGGTCACACCCGACGAGCTTGGCGAACATTGGCGCGAAGGCCGCGTGCACCGGTCGATGATCGTCCACTGGAACGGCAAAAAGGTTGGCCAGCCGGACGCCGGCACCGACATGGTGTTTCACTTCGGCCAACTGATCGCGCACGCAGCGAAAACGCGCAACTTGCGCGCCGGGGCCATCGTCGGCTCGGGCACGGTGTCGAACAAGGACGCAAAGCGCGGCTACTGCTGTATCGCCGAGAAGCGCTGCCTCGAAACCATCGAGCACGGCGCACCGCAAACCGAGTTCATGAAATACGGCGATACCGTGAAGATCGAAATGTTCGATGAAGCGGGCAAATCGATTTTCGGTTCGATCGACCAGAGCATCGCGCCGCTGGATTGAAGCCTTGCTGATGGGCGGCATGCGGCGTGCGGCGTGCGTGCTGAGGCCCGAGGCCTGGGCGCCAGCCGCGCGCAAGTCTTGCGGTGTGCGAATCGTGTGCGAATCGAAAGGGTTTCGCCCGATGCCGCTGCCACGGCGCGCGGCTACACTGACTGGCGCGGCGGCATGGCCGGAGTGGCTGGAGTGGCCGCGCGCCGCAGCATATCGAGACTCGTGCGCGGCGGCGCGTGAGCAGAACATCGGTAGCACATCAAAACGAATAACCGACGTGAGGAGACAGCATGCCGCAATGGGAGTCCGTTGAATCTGGCAGCCGACGCGCCAGCGCGTCGAGCGTGAGCGCGAGTCAGAGCGCGAGCCCGGGTATGAGCAGAGCGCGTGGCCGGCTCGCGCGTCGCGCCGTCATGCTATGCACGGCGCTTGCAGGCGCGTTGCCCGCGCTAGCGTTCGCGCAGGTCAAGATCGGCCTCGTGCTGTCGCTGACCGGGCCGGCCGCGTCGCTCGGTATTCCCGCACGCGACACCGTCGCGCTGCTGCCCAAACAGATCGGCGGGCAGAGCGTCGAATACATCGTGCTCGACGATGCGTCCGACACGACCCAGGCCGTGCAGGACACCAAGAAGCTGATCTCCGAGAATCACGTCGACGCGATCATCGGTTCGTCGATCACGCCGAACTCGCTGGCGATGATCGACGTCGTCGCCGAAGGCCAGACGCCGATGATCTCGCTGGCGTCGTCGGCGAAAATCATCGAGCCGGTCGATGCAAAACGCCGCTGGGTGTTCAAGACCCCGCAGACCGACGCGATGATGGCGTCGGCGATCGCCGAACACGCGAGCACGCATGGCGTCAAAACCATCGCGTTCATCGGCCAGGCCGATGCGCTCGGCGAGACCTTCTACGCCGAAGTCGCGAAGTTCGCGCAACTGCATCACATCGACATGGTGGCGAGCGAGCGCTTCAATCGCACCGACCCGAGCGTGACCGGCCAGGTGCTGAAAATCCTCGCGACCCATCCCGATGCGGTGGTGGTCGGCGCCGCCGGCACACCTGCCGCGCTGCCGCCGAAAACGCTGCGCGAGCGCGGCTATAAAGGCTTGATCTATCACAATCACGGCGTCGGCAATAACGATTTCCTGCGCGTGTGCGGCGCCGATTGCAACGGCACCTTCCTGCCCGGGAGCCCGGTGCTGGTGGCCGCGCAATTGCCGGCGGATCATCCCGCGAAGCGCCTCGCGCTCGACTACATCGCGCGCTTCGAGGCGCTGCGCGGACCGGGCAGCGTCTCGGCGTTCGGCTCATACACGTACGATGCGGGCGCCTTGCTCAACCATGCCGTGCCGCTGGCACTGAAGGCGGGCGCACCGGGCACGCCGGAATTCCGCCGCGCGCTGCGCGACGCGCTCGAAGCGACGCCCGGTCTCGCGGACACCAACGGCGTGGTCAACATGAGTGCCACCGACCATCTCGGGCTCGATCAACGAGCGCGCGTGATGGTCGAAATCAGGAATGCGAAGTGGGTTTATCAGTCGCGTTGAAGTCGTGATGCATGCGCCGTTCGACACGGCCCCGGTTCAACAGATTCAGCGATACACGGATGGCTCATCATGTCTCAGGCACCACAGGCACCACACAGTAACGACGCTTATTACGCTCACTACCGGTCGCTGCGCTTGCATCGGCATCCGCATGGCGTGCTCGAAGTCGTGATGAGCGGCGAGGGCGCGAACAAAAGTGGGCTCGCCACCGCCGACGCGCGGATGCACTTCGAACTCGCCGAGATCTGGCGCGACATCGATCGCGACCCGGACACGCGGGTCGCGATCATTCGCGGCGAGGGCAAGGGCTTTTCGGCTGGCGGCGATCTGCAACTGGTCGAAGACATGGCGAGCGACTTCGATGTGCGCGCACGAGTGTGGCGCGAGGCGCGTGACCTCGTCTACAACGTGATCAATTGCAGCAAGCCGGTGGTCTCGGCGATGCACGGTCCGGCGGTCGGCGCGGGACTCGTGGCCGGCCTGCTCGCCGACATTTCCATCGCGACGAAGACGGCGCGCATCATCGACGGTCACACGCGTCTGGGTGTGGCCGCCGGCGATCATGCGGCGATCGTCTGGCCGCTCCTGTGCGGTATGGCGAAGGCCAAGTACTACCTGATGCTGTGCGAGCCGGTGAGCGGCGAAGAGGCCGAGCGTATCGGCCTCGTGTCGCTGGCCGTCGACGCAAACGATCTGCTGCCCAAAGCGTTCGAAGTGGCGCAAAAACTGGCCAACGGCTCGCAAACGGCGATTCGCTGGACCAAATATGCGTTGAACAACTGGCTGCGGTCGGCGGGACCGGCGTTCGATACGTCACTCGCGCTGGAATTCATGGGCTTCGCCGGCCCGGATGTGCGTGAAGGCGTGAATTCGCTGCGCGAGCGGCGCGCGCCCGATTTCGGCGCGGCCGACCCTTGGCGTGCACAGCCGCAGCCATCGTCCGGCGCTGATACGGCAGGCGACGAGTAGTCCTGAACGCATGCCGCGCACGGTATGATCGAAGCAAACGCGTGCGGCACGGCGCTCATTCCATCCCCTTATGCAGCGAGGCGACACACATGACCGACACGACTGACACCACGCCGCCCTTTCCCGGCTTTCCAGGTTTTCCGCCCGCTGAAATGCTCGATCGCATGTGGGACATGATGCGACTCTCGCCGTTCGGCTCCGCGCTGACCGGTGGGCAACCGGGCAGCGGTCTCGGACCGCCGCTGTCGATGATGTCCGACATGATGGCGCCGCTCACCAATGTCGAGGAACTCGACAAGCGCATCACCGACATGCGCGCGGTCGAGCAATGGCTCAAGCTGAATCTGAGCATGCTGCAGTCCGCGATTCAGGCGCTCGAGGTGCAGCGCGCAACGGTCGCGACCCTGCGCGCGTTTGGCGCGTTCGCGCAGTCGTCGATGGCGCAACCGGCCGCGGCGTCCGCCGCGCCGAGTCCCGCGCCAGCGAGCGGCTGGCCGCATCGGACGGCGCCGGCCGCCGAAGCCGCGGCTCCCGCTAACAGCGCTGCTTCTGCTGCTTCTGCTGCATCGGCCAACGGCGAAACGCAAGCGCCCGCTACGCCTGCGTTCGACGCATCCGCATGGTGGAATTTGCTGCAATCGCAGTTCAACCAGATCGCCCAGTTCGCGATGACGCAGCCGGCGGCGGCTGCGGCGGCGAGCGGCGCTGCAACCGGCGCGGCGCCGGATGCAGCGAAGCCCGCGGGGTCCGGTAATCCCGGCGCCAGCTCAGGCGCCGCGGCAGCGACCGACCCGCCGCGTGCGCCGGCTCAAAGCGCCGGGCCTGCCGCCAAGCGACCCGCGGCGAAGCGCGCATCGACGGCCGCGAAACGCACGAGTGGCGCGAATGTGAACGCGTCGACCGCGAAAAAGCCAGCTTGAGACGAGGCTGCAAGGCGGCGGGGCAAGCCATGCGCCAAGGTGTGAAGCCTCGCATTCCGGTGCGACACCACATGAATAATTCGCCGCTTGTCATGGTTTTGCCCCCAATTGCCCGTCACACTGCGCGATCGCGCGCTTTATTGAGAGAGGTCAAGCGGGCAGCGGACTTGCGGCTGTCGGAGCGGCGAATCGGCGAAATCAGCGTGCTATCATCGTGTAAGCTTTACTTGGCTTTTGGGCGTACGCTGAAAACAACCAATCCAGCCGCCCTTGCTTCGTTTGCCGCCGGTACCACCGGTGCAGGGCTGGGCGGTGCGGTTTTCATCGCAGACTGGCTCAACCTCAGGCATAGGACATCCCTCACCCACGGTTGGCCTCGTTGCGCATAACTGACGGTTAGCCGCGCTGGCGCAAAAATGCCGGACTTCTTGCCGCACAGTGCATCTGGGCGCCCGATTACCGCGTAAAATTCAATGTTGGCCGACGAGCAGGGCGTTCGTTCGTCGTGAGCAAAAAAGTGCTACACGTAGCAGTGACAGACACACACAGTATGCGCAGAACAGGGGTGGGACTATGAACACCATGCTTTATCCGGAACTTTATAAATCGCTCGAATCCGTTCGATGGGACATGGAGAAAGACATTCCCTGGGACAAGTTCGATGCATCGCTCTTGACCGACGAGCAGGCCGCGACGATCAAGATGAACGCGATCACCGAATGGTCGGCACTGCCCGCCACGGAAATGTTTCTGCGTGACAACCATCACGACAGCGATTTTTCCGCGTTCATGAGCGTGTGGTTCTTCGAAGAACAGAAGCATTCGCTGGTGCTGATGGAGTATCTGCGTCGCTTCAAGCCGGAACTGGTCCCAACCGAAGAAGAGCTGCATGCGGTGCGCTTCGAGTTCGATCCGGCGCCGCCGCTCGAAACGCTGATGCTGCATTTCTGCGGCGAAATCCGTCTGAATCACTGGTATCGCCGCGCGGCCGAATGGCACACGGAGCCGGTCATCAAGCATATCTACGAAACCATTTCGCGCGACGAAGCGCGTCATGGCGGCGCATATCTGCGCTACATGAAGAAAGCGATGGCGCAAACCGGCGACATCGCACGCGCCGCGTTCGCGAAGATCGGTGTCCTGATGGCATCGGCGCGCCGCACGGAAAAGCCGCTGCACCCCACCAACCTGCACGTGAATCAGGCGCTGTTCCCGCGCGACACGATTCAATCGCGTCTGCCGGACCCGGAGTGGCTCGAGCGCTGGCTCGACGAGCAGATCCGTTTCGACGACGGCTGGGAAAAGAAGGTAGTCGAGCGCATCCTGCATAACCTGTCGATCCTGTTCGAGCGCACGTTCAACACGGCGCAGGAACTGAACCGCTATCGCAAGGAAGTGGTGGCGCGCTTGCAGGCGGAGCAGAAGTCGGCTGAACAACCGGCTTGACGAGATTGAGTTCGTGATCCGGGTTCGCGGCTTCAGATGTGCTTTGGCGCGTCTGCTGCGAACAGGTCTACGGTATGGGAAACGGTCTGGCGGGCGCGAGCTTGCCGGACCGTTTTGCTTGATGGCGCGCGCCGTGTATCGTGACGGCTTTTTTCTCTTTCCGACTCTGTCATGGCTGCTATTTTCGAACGCAAGATTCTGACGCGCGGTGCACTGGTGCAACTGCGTCCCTCGTTGAGTGCGCCGGTGGTGTTCACCAACGGGGTGTTCGACATCCTGCATCGCGGGCACGTGACGTATCTGGCCGATGCGAGGGCATTGGGCGCTTGCCTGATCGTCGGCGTGAATAGCGATGCGTCGGTGCGCATGCTTGGCAAAGGCGATGACCGGCCCATCAATAACGAGGCCGACCGGATGGCGTTGCTGGCGGCGCTCGAAAGCGTCGACTATGTGGTCTGTTTCGGCGAGCAGACGCCCGTCGAGTTGATTTCGGCGCTGCGGCCGGACGTGCTCGTCAAGGGTGGCGACTACGATATGGACGTGTTGCCCGAGTCGGCCATCGTGCGGGGCTGGGGCGGCAAGGTACTGGCCATTCCGTTCGAGCACGACCGCTCGACCACCGCCCTGCTAAAGAAGGTCCGCACGCAGGGCTGACTGCCGCTGAGCGCATAGCGTTGAGGTATCGCGTGACGCGATGGCGCCGGCGCCGTCGTCCGCTCGAAACTTCCTCGCTGCTGCAACTACCGCAACTACTGCAACGCCGACGCCGCGATCGGCGCTGAGGGCGCCGGGCCGCCGACGACCGCCTGATCGACCGCTTCGGCAGCGGAGACCGGCTGCACTCGCAACCACTCCGGATGAATCTGCCGGTTCAGGTGATTAGGCTCGCGGCCACCGGCCGTCGGCGACGGGCCGAATACGCCGCGCACCGCGACGAATGCCAGCATGTTGGCAAGAAACAGAATGGCGATCGGCCAGCGAAGCATTATTGGATGTCCCGTCCAGAAGAAGTTGAACCGTTATTGTTTGCAGGGCCGCGCTTCACGCGCCGTGTTGCGCCGCGTGCTCGGCGGCGATCACCGCGAGGCCGGACAGCACGAGCGAATCGTGGCGAGTATGCGGCACTTTGAGCGCGCTCGCCACTTCATCCACGGCGCCGCCGCTGACCACGAGCCGCACCGGCACCTGCCACTCATCCTGCAAGTCGCGCCACATCCGTTCGATCAGGCCGGCTTGCGCCAGCGTGCATCCGGCGGACAGCGAGCGCGGTGTGTCGGTGGCGAAGAAGGGGCCGCGGCGCGACGCGGCCGGCGCGCTGTCGGCATCGAGCAGGCCGCGTGCGGCGGCTGCGTCGAGCGTCGGCAGTTGCGCCGTGTGCTCGCCGAGCGAGCGCATCATCAGCGTCCAGCCGGGCGCAATCAGCCCGCCGATAAAGCAGCCGTCCGCGCGCAATGCCTCGAGCGTGGTCGCCGTGCCGAAACTTGCAAGCAGCAGATGTTCGCCGGGAAACGCCGCGTGCGCGCCGATCATGCCGGCCCAGCGATCGCTGCCGAGCGCGTGCGGGGTGGTGTAGCAATTGGTCACGCCGCATTGCTGCGCGCACGCACGGATCGTCGTGAGCGGCAGTTGCGGCCAGTACGCGTCGAGCAGCGCGGCGACCCGCGCGGCGACGCTTTCGCCGGCAACATTCGATAACCATGCGCTGCCCGGCTTCGGCAAGTTCGACCAGTCCGGTTGATCGGCGCCGCCATGTGTCAATGCGCCGGCCGCGAGCTGCGTGCGGTCCGCACGCACGAGCGCCCACTTGATCCGGCTATTGCCTGCGTCGATCAACAGATAAGGCGCGCTGCTCGTCATGCGGCACCGTCGGCCAGACGCAGCGAGACGTCGCCGGTCGCAATGGTCTGGCGGCCGGCGGCGGTGTCGAGCAGCAGTTGGCCGCGTTCGTCGACGCCGGCTGCCACGCCGCGCGCCAGTTCCTCGCCTTGTTCCAGCAGTACGACTTCGCGGCCCGCGTAGGCGTGCACCGCGTTCCAGCGCGCCTGGAAGGGCGCGAAGCCCTCGGCGCCGAAGCGCTGCAAGGCGGGTTCGAGCGCGTTCAGTTCGGCGGCGAGCGTGTCGGTCAGGTTGGCGTTGGGCAGCGCGCGTTGCAGCGCGGTCGGCACGGTGCCGCGCGCCTGCGGCGGCACCTCGGCGTTGTGCGCGCCGACCTTGGCGGCGAGCTCGTCGGCGCCCTTCACGTTGGTGCCGATACCGATCACCACGGCACTCGCGTGCTCGGTGCTCCACGCGGTTTCGATCAGGATGCCGGCCAGCTTGTCGCCTTCGAGCAGCACGTCGTTCGGCCACTTCAGCGCGATCTGGCCGGGACCGGCGACCGGCAGCGAGCGCAACCCGTCGACCAGCGCGACGCCGACCGCGAGGCTCAGGCCCGCCAGCCCTTCGAGCGGACGCGGCAGCACGCACGCCACGGAAAACAGCAGCGCATTGCCGGGCTCCGCATACCACGGACGACCGCGCCGGCCGCGGCCGGCGGTTTGCAGATACGCGACCCGCACGATCGGCCGCGGCAGCGCGCCGGCTTTGCGCGGCAGCGCTTTGACACGGGCCATCAGGTCGGCGTTGGTCGAGCCGGTTTCCTCGACGATTTCGATCGGCCAGTCATGCGCGTGCGGGCCGAATAGCGCAACGGCGCGCTCGCGGTCGATGCGCCAGTCGGTTCCGGTTGCAACCGCGGCGGCCTTGGGGGGAGTCCTGGAGGCGTTCATAGCGGATATTGTAGCGATAGCGACCTCGACGGCGTTTTGAGCACGGCTCATCTGCCGCGCGTTCGCTACAATTGCCCCTAATCCGATCATCAGATTCTCGCGATCCTTGAACTACGACACTCCGCCCGGCCTTGAAGTCGCGGCTGGCAGCCAAGGCAAGATCGTCCGTCTGTCGGGCCAGTGGACGGCGCTCGCGCTTGCGCGCGACCGCGACACCGGGCACGTGATCCCGCAGTTGCGCTCGCTGACCGGCGCCCAGGGCATCGGCCAGTGGGACCTGTCGCGCATCGACAGGATGGACCACGTCGGCGGCCAGGCGCTGTGGCGCGTGTGGGGCCGCAAGATGCCGCCCGACACTGAGCTCACCGATACCCAGCGCGACATTTTCGAGCGTATCGCTTTGCTCGACACGGCGCGCGAGAGGGCCGAACCGGTCGTCAAGTTCGACCCGTTTACGCGCCTCGGCCTCGCAATCTTCTCGTTCATCGAGCATCTGTACGGCGGCGTCGCCATGCTCGGGCGCTTCGTGCTCGATTTGCTGACGATCGTGCGCAAGCCCGTCATGACGCCGTGGACCGAGATCTCGGCGAACGTCTACAACGCGGGGGCGCGGGCGTTGCCGATCACCGCGCTGGTCGCGTTCCTGATCGGCATCGTGCTCAGCTATCTGTCCGCGCAGCAGCTGAGGCTGTTTGGCGCGAACCAGTTCATCGTCAATATTCTCGGACTGGCGGTGATTCGCGAACTCGGCCCGGTGCTCTCGGCGATTCTCGTGGCGGGCCGCTCGGGCTCGGCGATCACCGCGCAGATCGGCGTGATGCGCGTGACCGAGGAGCTCGACGCGATGCGCGTGATGGGCATTCCGCACGGCCTGCGGCTGATCCTGCCGCGCGTGATTGCGCTCGGCGTGGCGATGCCCTTGCTGGTCATGTGGACCAACGTCATCGCGCTGACGGGCGGCGCGCTCGCCGCCCAGGTCGTGCTCGGCATCGACATGAGCTTCTTCGCGCGACAACTGCCCAACGTCGTGCCGATCGCCAATCTGTGGATCGGCCTCGGCAAGGGTGTCGCGTTCGGCATGCTGATCGCGATCGTAGGCTGTCATTTTGGTTTCCGTATCAAGGCCAATTCGCAGAGTCTCGGCGAAGGCACGACCAGTTCGGTGGTGACCTCGATCACCATCGTGATTCTCGCGGACGCGGTGTTCGCGATCCTCTTCCAGAAAGTGGGGCTCGGATGACCGCGCCACTCACCGAGGCCGTTCGCGGCCACCCGATGCCCTCGATCGCCGAGCCGGTGATCGAAGTGATCGACATCACCAAGCGCTATGGCCGCACCATCGTGCATCAGCATCTGAGTCTGGACGTGCGGCGCGGCGAGATCGTGTCGATCGTCGGCGGCTCGGGCTCCGGCAAGACCACGCTGGTGCGGCAGATGCTCGGTCTGGAGCGGCCCTCGTCCGGCACCATCAAGCTGTTCGGCGAGGACCTCGCGACCATTTCGCCGGAAACCGCGCTGCTGATGCGCAGCCGCTCCGGCATGCTGTTCCAGCGTGGCGCGCTGTTCTCGTCGCTGTCGGTGTTCGACAACATCGCGCAGCCGGTGCGCGAACTCGGCAAGGTGCCCGAGGACCTGCTGCGCGACATCGTGATGCTCAAGCTCGAGATGGTCGGCCTGCCGTGCAAGCATGCGTCGAAGATGCCGGCGGCGCTCTCGGGCGGGATGATCAAGCGGGTCGGCATTGCTCGCGCGATCGCGCTCGAACCCGAGCTGCTGTTCCTCGACGAACCGACCGCCGGGCTCGACCCTGAGGCGTCCGAAGAATTCGTCGAACTGATCTCCGGGCTGCATCGCGCGTTGGGTTTGACTGTGGTGATGGTCACGCACGACCTCGACACGATGGTCGCGCTATCCACGCGCGTGGCGGTGCTGGCCGATCGCAAGGTGCTGGTCGCCGCGCCGGTCGAAGAGGCGGCGGGAGTCGACCACCCGTTCATCCGCGAATATTTCCTCGGCCTGCGCGGACGCCGCGCATTGCAGGCGTTGCCGCCGGAGCGCCGCGCAAGGCTGCCGCGTGCGGCGCTCGAGTCGGCGCCTTCCGGACTGCCGCTGTGAACCAGGGAACCTGACCATGGAAAACAAATCCCACGCCTTCTGGGCCGGACTCTTCACGATCGTCCTGCTGGCGGCCATCGCCGTGACGGCGTTTTTGTTCAATGTCGACCGGGCCGTGCGGGTGCCGTACGATCTGATCGCGCGCACCAACGTGACCGGACTGTTTGCCGATGCCGCAGTACGCTTTCGCGGGCTCGACGTCGGCAAGGTGCAGTCGATCAAATTCGACCCGAGCCATCCGGGGCAGATTCTGGTGCGCATCCTCGTCGATATGCACGCGCCGATCACTCATTCGACCTTCGGCAGCCTCGGACTCCAGGGGGTGACGGGGATCGCCTTCATTCAACTCGATGACACGGGGCGCGATCCGCGGCCGCTGGCGTCGTCGATTCATCAGGTGGCGCAGCTGCCGATGCGTCCCGGCCTGCTCGATCAACTGCAGCTGCGCGGCGACATTCTGCTGCGCAAGCTCGAACGAGTCACCGACGATGTGAACAATGTGTTGTCGCCGGAGATGGTCGCCGAGCTGCACGGCACGCTCGCCAGCATGCATGAAGCCGCCGACGGCATTGCCAGGCTGACCCAGCAGATGACGCCGGCCGCCGGCAAGCTGCCCGGCACGATCGACCAGCTGGATCGCACGCTGGCGTCGACCAACCAGCTGGTCACCAGCCTGAGCCGCCCGAACGGCCCGCTCGAGACCAACCTGAACAAGGTCGGCGCCGCCGCGCAACAGGCGGGCAACGCGCTGACGGCGATGAACGGCTCGTTGCAGGACCTGACGACACGACTCGGCTACGACACGCTGCCGCGTGTCAATTCGCTCGCCGAAGACGCGCGCTCCGCGGCCCGCTCGGTCGACCGCGCCGCCGACACGTTCAGCACCAGTCCGCGCAGTGTGCTGTTCGGCGCGCCGCGCGAGGCGCCCGGCCCCGGCGAGTCCGGCTTTACGTGGCCCGCTGCCGGCGCCGCCCGATGAACCTGATGGTTTGAAGAAAGGAACGCTCACATGTCACGCTCGATTCACCGGCTGTTGTGCTCGCGTGCCGCGCTGGCGGTGCTGCTCGCGTTCGGCGTGCTGGCCGCGGGCTGCGCGGGCACGTCCGCGGCGCTCTCTGACATCCGCTACGACTTCGGGCCGCCGGTCCCGGTGGCGTCGGCAGGTACGTTGCCGGCGGTGAAGGTGCTCGACGTGAGCGCCCCCGGCATGCTGGAATCGGACCGGTTGATCTACCGGCTCAGCTATGCCCACGCGCAGCAGACCGCGGCCTACGCGAATAGCCACTGGACCATGATGCCGTCGCAGTTGCTGACCCAGCGTCTGCGTGGCGCGCTCAGTTCGCGCGGCACCGTGCTGACGGGTGCGGACGGGGTGGCCGCGCCGGTGCTGAGAGTCGATCTGACCGAGTTCGAGCAGGTTTTCGACAGCCAGTCGGAAAGCCACGCGGCGATCACCGCGCGTGCCACGCTCACGCAGGGCGGCAAGGTGATCGGCCAGCGCACCTTCAGCGAGCGCGCGCCGGCCAGTTCGGCGGACGCCGCCGGCGGCGCGCAGGCGCTCGCCACGGCCAGCGACGACCTCGTCGCGCAGATCGTCGCGTGGCTCGGCGCGCAGGCCCAGGTCGCCGCGCAATGACGGGCTCGCAGCGCACGCGACGGAGCGCTGCATGAGCGAACGAGCCTGGCTGCGCCGTCCGTCGGTGCTGGCGCGGCAAGCGCTGCTGCTGTATGCGGCGCTGATCGTCTACGGTTCCTGGTATCCGTTTTCGGGCTGGCGGTCGCTTGGCCTCGCGCCGTTTGCCTATCTGTTCGATCCGATGCCGCAGTACCTGACGGCGTTCGACGTCGTGACCAACGTGCTCGGCTATATGCCGTTCGGCGCGCTGGTGGTGCTCGCCGTCTATCCGCGCTGGCGCGGCCCGCTGGCGGTCGGGTTGGCGTTCGTGCTCGGCGGGCTGCTGTCGGGCGTGATGGAGGCCGTGCAAACCTATCTGCCGACGCGCGTCGCGTCCAATCTCGATCTCGCTGCCAATGCGCTCGGCGCTTTGCTCGGCGCGGCGATCATGTCGCCCGCGACCGGCGCGCTGCTCGATCGCGGCTTGCTGAGGCGCTTGCGGCTGCTGTGGTTCGAGCGCGATCGCGCGGCGCTCGCGTGCCTGGTTGCCGCGTGGCCGTTTGCGACGATGTATCCGGCGCCGCGCATGTTCGGTCTCGGCAACTGGCCGCACGCGCTCTGGCTGCGTTTCGATTCGACGACCCAGGACGCACTGCTCGCATGGACGCCGCCAACCTGGCATGTCGGCGCGTGGCCGGCATGGGTCGCCGCGTGGCTGCCCGACGGCGCGTGGGAAGCAGTCATCACCACGCTCAACCTGTTCGCCGCGCTCGCGCTCGCGTCGCTGACGGTGCGCCGCCATGCGCCGCGCGTGCGTCTGTTGCTCATGTTTATCGTGACGGCTTTGTGCGTGAAGGCGGGCGCCACGTTTTTGCAGTCGCAATCGGGTCTCGCCTTTGACTGGGCGACCCCCGGCGCGCTCACGGGACTCGTGTGCGGTACCGTCATGGCACTCGTTGCGTTGCGCTGGCGGCGCCGCTCGCGTGCGGCGCTCGCGGGCATGGCGCTGGTGGTCGCGCTGGTGTTCGTCAATCTGCTGCCGGTGAATCCGTATTTCGACGTGGTGCTGGCGGACTGGCGGCAAGGGCGCTATCTGCACTTCAACGGGCTCGCGCAATGGCTCGCGTGGATCTGGCCGTACGCGGCGCTGGTATGGCTCGCGTTCGCGGTCGAACAGGTGTGGCTGAAGCGGCGTCCGACGCAGGCCTGAAGCGCACCTTAGGCGCATCTGAAGCACACCTGAAGCACACCTGGAGCAGGCTTGACCTGCACTTGAAGTGCGCATGAAGTGCGCCATTCGCCGCAGCCGATGCCGGCGACTGCTGGCACCGCTCGTTATAATCGTCGCACGACAGGCGCGCCGCCGCGCCCACAGGGCCACGGGCCCATCCTTACAGTCTCCCACCGGACATCATGGATTCCTTCTACAAGTACCACGTGTTTTTCTGCGTCAATCAACGCGAGCCCGGCGCCGATCGCCCGAGCTGCGCAAACTGCAATGCGCAGCAGATGCAGGAGTACGCGAAAAAACGCGTGAAGACACTTGGCCTCGCCGGCCCCGGCCAGGTGCGCATCAACAAGGCCGGTTGCCTCGATCGCTGCGAGCTCGGCCCGACGCTCGTCGTGTATCCGGAAGGCGTCTGGTACACGTACATCGACGAAACCGACATCGACGAGATCGTCGACTCCCATCTCGCCAACGGCAAGATCGTCGAGCGTCTGAAAATCGATCAATAAGCGTCGCCATGAACGTACACACGAAGAAGTATCTGATCGACGGCCCGGTCGGCAAGATCGAGGTCGCGCTGGATCTGCCAGACGAGCTGCGCGAGAACGGCACTCCGCCGCGCGGCATCGCGCTGGTGGCGCATCCGCATCCGCTGTTCGGCGGCACGATGGACAACAAGGTCGCGCAGACACTCGCCCGCACGCTGGTGCAGTTGAACTACGTGACGTATCGCTCGAATTTTCGCGGTGTCGGCCAGACACAAGGTGAGCACGACGCGGGCATCGGCGAGCGCGACGATCTGCGCGCCGTGCTGGATCACATGCGCGCCGAAGCCGGGCAGGGCGATTTGCCGCTCGTGCTGGCGGGCTTTTCGTTCGGCACCTTCGTGCTGTCGCATGTGGCCGCGCAACTGCGCGAAGAAGGTCAGGAGATCGAGCGGATGGTGCTGGTCGGCACCGCCGCGAGCCGTTGGGAGGTGGCGCCCGTGCCGCAGAACACGCTCGTGATCCACGGCGAGACCGACGAGACGGTTCCCATTCAATCCGTTTACGACTGGGCGCGTCCGCAGGAATTGCCGGTCGTCGTGATTCCGGGCGCGGAACATTTCCTGCATCGCAAGCTGCACGTTCTGAAGCGGATCATCCTCGACGCGTGGCGCTGAGCCTGGCGGTGCGGGCGTTGTGCGCGTTTTCCGGGGTACAGGTGCGCGCAAACGCAAATTAATCGCCGTCCCTTGCACAAGATTGCTGAAATTGCGCGCGTATAATGAGCGCTCTTTTTTGGGCGCAGTGCCGCCCATCCGGCAGTTCGCGCGTCGCGTGGCGTCGTTTCGCGCGCAGCGGTGCCGGGTGCGGGGCGTGCTGCGCGAACCGATCGCGTCGCCGGAAGTCCAATGGGCGCCGCGCCGTTTTACGGCCAGCTGCCCGCCGACCGGCTCTTCCAAACAATGCGCCCTGCGCGATTTATTTTCCGCACGAATCGACCCTATGCGTTTCTCCACCACCGGCCGCACGTCATTCCCGTCAGTTGCTTCCTTCGTTCCCGTCAAGCTTAGCCGCGCTGTCGCCCTCGGCATCGTGTTGCCGGCGACCCTCGTCGCCAGCACCGCGTTCGCGCAGGTGCCACCGCCCGGCGTGAACGCGCGCTCGTGGGTGCTCGTCGACGCCACCAGCAACCAGGTGCTCGCTTCCGGCAATGCCGACGAGCGCGTCGAACCGGCGTCGCTGACCAAGCTGATGACCGCGTATCTCGTCTTCGAAGCACTGCAGACGAAGAAGATCACGATGGACCAGACGGTGATGCCGGGCGAAGCGGTACGCCGCGTGCGCAACGACGAATCGCGCATGTTCATCGAAGCGAACAAGCCGGTGACCGTGCACGATCTGGTGTACGGCATGATCATCCAGTCGGGTAACGACGCGGCGATTGCGCTGGCCGAACTGGTCGGCGGCAGCGAGGCGCAGTTCGTCAACATGATGAACACCGAAGCGCAGCGCCTCGGCATGAAGAACACGCATTTCGCCGACGTGAACGGCATGCCCGATCCGCAGCACTACACGACGGCGGGCGACCTCGCGGTGCTGTCGGCGCGTCTGATTCGCGACTACCCCGACTACTACAACATCTTCTCGGTCAAGGAGTTCACGTACAACAAGATCAAGCAGCCGAACCGCAATCGCCTGCTGTGGATCGACCCGACCGTGGATGGCCTGAAGACCGGTCACACGCAAGGCGCGGGCTACTGCCTGATTGCGAGCGCCAGGCGTTCGCTGCCGGGCACGACCGACGCGTCGCGCCGTCTGGTCTCGGTGATGATGGGCGAGACCAAGGAACACGACCGCGTGCAGGACAGCCTGAAGATGCTGAACTACGGCTACACCGCGTACGACACCGTGCGTCTGTACAAGGCGAACCAGGTGGTGGGCACGCCGCGCGTCTACAAGGGTACGCTGGACAGCGTGCAGATCGGCGTGAAGAGCGACCAGTACATCACCTTGCCGAAGGGCATGGGCGACAAGGCGAAGCCGCAGATCGAGCAGATCGATCCGCTGGTTGCGCCGATCGCGAACGGTCAGCAGGTCGGCACCGCGAAGCTGGTCGCCGACGGCAAGGTGCTCGCGCAATTCCCGGTGGTCGCCTTGCAGGCCGTGCCGCAAGCGGGTGTGGTCGGCCGCGTGTGGGATTCGCTGATGCTGATGTTCAACAAGAAAAAGTAAGAGCCCGACCGCGATGACCGCTGTTTCCGATGTATCGCCCGAGCCGATCGTTTATCTGAACGGCGAGCTGGTGCCGTTGTCCGAAGCGCGCGTGCCGGTGCTCGACCGTGGCTTTATTTTCGGCGACGGCATTTACGAAGTCGCACCGCTTTACGCGCATGCCGGCGGCCGCAGCGCGTTTCGCCTCGCGCAGCATCTGGCTCGCCTTGCCCGCTCGGTCGGCAAGATCGGCATCGCCAATCCGTTCGACGACGCCGGCTGGCGTGACCTGATCGACCGCGTGGTCGCGGCCAACCAGACGCACGGCGGCTTGCGCGCCGATCAGGACGCGCTTGCCTATATTCAGGTGACGCGCGGCGTCGCGAAGCGCGGCCACGCGTTTCCCGCTGGCATCCAGCCGACCGTGTTCGTGATGGTCACGCCGCTGCATCTGCCGGACGCCGCGCAGGGCGTGCATTGCGTGAGCGCCGAGGATCGTCGCTGGCTCAATTGCGACATCAAGTCGGTGTCGCTGCTGGGTAACGTGCTGATGGCGCAATACGCCGCAGAAAACGATGCGTTCGAGACGATCCAGTTTCGCGACGGCGTGCTGACCGAAGGGTCGTCGTCGAATGTCTGGATGGTGAAGGGCGGTGTGTTGTACGCGCCGCCGCGCAGCCACAAGATTCTCGAAGGCATACGCTACGGTCTGATCGAAGAGCTGACAGCCGAATGCGGCATCCGCTTCGAAGCGCGCGAGATCACCGAAGCCGAATTGCGCGCGGCCGACGAGATCATCGTCAGCTCGGCCACCAAGGAAGTGTTGCCGGTCACGCGGCTCGACGGCCAGCCGGTCGGCGCAGGCAAGCCGGGCGCGGTCTTTGCGGCGCTGTATGCAGCGTATCAGCGAGCCAAGGCAAAGCAGGCGCAAGAAGCGCAAACCGCGCAACAAGCGCAGCAAGGAGTGGAAAATGAATCCCGCGAACGACTCACTGTTTGATTTTCCGTGCGATTTCCCGATCAAGGTGATGGGCAAATCGCATCCGGAGTTTGCCGAGACGATCGTCGCGGTGGTCCGCCAGTTCGACAACGAAGTCGACGCGTCGCGCGTCGAAACGCGGCCGTCCAGCGGCGGCAACTATACGGGCTTGACCGTCACGGTGCGCGCCACGAGCCGCGAGCATCTCGACGATATCTATCGCGCGCTGACCGGCCATCCGATGGTCAAAGTGGTGCTTTAACGCGTCGCTTGCCGCACCGTTACGGCACCGTTACGGCGTGACGCGCAATGCGTGCGCCGCCCGACTGGCGCTTGCGGCGGGTCCCGCTTCGCAAGCCCGGTCGAACAGCTGTTTGAACCGTCCCACCTCGTCGAACACCCATTCGCGGAACGCCTTGACCCGGGCGGTTTCGAGCATTTGCGGCGGGCAGATGAAGTAGTACTGCCACGGGCTCGGCGCGGCCACGTCGAATAGCCGCACGAGGCGGCCCGCGGCGATCTCGTGCATGGCCAGCGAGCGGCGCGTGAGCGCGACCCCCTGGCCATCGATGGCCGCCTGCAACAGATTCGACGAATCCTGATACAGCACGCCGCGCTTCGGCTCCGGCCAGTCGGTGAGGCCCGCGGCATCGAACCACGGACGCCACAGTTCGTCGTCGGAGCGCAGCAGCGGGACTTTGGCCAGATCGGCCGGGGTTTGCGGCAGCTCGCCGCCGTTGAAATCCGGCGAGCAGGCCGGAAAGAAAATCTCCTCCAGCAACAGCTCCGCGTGCAGCCCTGAATATTTGCCGAAACCGAAGCGGATCGCCACGTCGACATCGTCGCGAGCGAAGTCGGTCAGCGCATTGGTGGACAGCAGCTCGAGGTCCCATTGCGGATGCGCTTCGATAAAGCTGCCGATGCGCGGCGTCACCCAGCGCGCCGCAAACGACGACAGCATCGACACCACGAGGCGCCGCTCGCGATCGCCGGCGCGGATCTGGCGGGTGGCGTCGGCGAGCGCCACCAGCGCGGTGCGCACGTGCGTGGCGTAGCGCCGGCCGGTTTCGGTGAGGCGTACGCGCTTGCCGTCGCGGGCGAACAGTGAGACGCCGAGATCGGCCTCGAGCGCGCGAATCTGGTGGCTGACCGCGCCGTGGGTGACGAACAGTTCGTCGGCGGCGCGCGAGAAGCTTTCGTGGCGGGCGGCGGCTTCGAACGCCTTGATCGCGTTCAGCGCCGGTAGTTGCCGGAGGTCCATCGCAATATTTCTCACATAGAGGTGAAAATTGATCGTTTTGCGTTAACCCTTGCTGTGTCTACGATTGTAGCCATGAACCGATTTTTGGCGAGGGCATTATGCGGGAAATTTCCTCTAGCATCGCGTTTGAAATCCGTAACGGCGAGACGCTGTCGATGAAGGTCGTGCGCAGCACCAAGCTGGTGGTGCACGGCGGTGCGATCTGGGTCACGCGCAGCGACGACACGGAAGATTACTGGCTGCAGCCAGGTCACACGCTGCGGTTGCGGCGCGGTGAGCGGCTCTGGCTGAGCGCCGAGGGCACCACGCACGCGAAGGTGGCGTTCTCGGTGCCGACGCGCTGCGACGAGCGCGCGCTGAACTGGCTCGCGCGGGTCGGCGAACGGCTGGTGACGCGCATGCGCGGAGGCTGGTGCACGGTTTGACGGCAAGCCGGCGGCGCGCGAGGGGCGACGCGCCGCCGTGGTCATGAACGGCGCGCACAGGCGGCAATCGCGCGACAAATCTTCGCCTCAACACCTCCCACTACCGCGGCCTGGCACCGCCGATGCAGTCACGTCCGGCGCGGATTCCGAGATTTCGGTAAACTGCCGGGACTATGTGCGCCACCCCGGTTTTCCCGTCTCAATTGCCCGTCGCGGCGCCGCTCACGCTGCGCTGGCGGGGCCGCGAGCCCTACGAAGCCAGTTTCGCAGCGATGCGCGCGTTCACCGACGAGCGCACCGCCGATACCTCCGACGAAATCTGGCTGGTCGAACACCCGCCCGTCTTCACGCTCGGCCAGGCCGGCGATCCGGCCCATCTGCTGGCCGCCGACAGCGGCATCCCGCTCGTCAAGGTCGACCGGGGCGGCCAGATCACGTATCACGGGCCCGGACAGGTGGTGGCGTATCTGCTGCTCGATTTGCGGCGCCGCAAGCTGATGGTGCGCGAGATGGTCACGCGGATCGAGCAGGCCGTGATCGACACCCTGGCGGCGTATAATCTCGCCGGAGAACGCAAGGCGGGCGCCCCTGGAATCTACGTGGCGCCCGGGCCGCACGCCGGGCTCCATGCCGGCGCCAAGATTGCGGCGCTGGGTCTGAAAATCCGCAACGGCTGCAGCTATCACGGCGTGAGCCTGAACGTGAAGATGGATTTGCGGCCGTTTCTGGCCATCAATCCATGCGGCTACGCGGGGCTCGAAACGGTCGACATGGCAACGCTGGGCGTTGCGGCCGGCTGGGACGACGTGGCCCGTACCTTTGCAGCATGCCTCACCGCCAACCTCGACGGCAGTCCCGCGGCCGTCGCCCAACCGCAGGCCGGTGCGCTCACCGCCTGACTGGACCGAACGAATGACTGACGTTACCGCGAACCTCTCAACCTCTCCTGCGCCCGAAGGCGTGCCGGCTTCCGCCGCTGCCTACGACGCCACCGCGAAGCAGAAAGCGCAAGCCAAAACTGCTCGTATCCCGATCAAGATCGTCCCGCTCGAAAAGCTGAAGAAACCGGACTGGATCCGCGTCAAGGCGGCCACCGGCAATTCGCGCTTCTACGAAATCAAGCAGATCCTGCGCGAGCACAATCTGCACACGGTGTGTGAAGAGGCGAGCTGCCCGAACATCGGCGAATGCTTCGGCAAGGGCACCGCAACCTTCATGATCATGGGCGACAAGTGCACGCGCCGCTGCCCGTTCTGCGACGTCGGTCACGGCCGCCCGGATCCGCTCGATGCGAACGAGCCGGCCAACCTCGCACGCACCATCGCCGCGTTGAAGCTGAAGTACGTGGTGATCACCAGCGTCGACCGTGACGATCTGCGCGATGGCGGCGCGGCCCACTTCGTCGAATGCATCCGGCAGACGCGCGAGTTGTCGCCGCAAACGCGCATTGAAATCCTGACGCCGGATTTCCGCGGCCGTCTGGATCGCGCGCTCGGCATTCTGAACGCCGCACCGCCCGATGTGATGAACCACAATCTCGAAACGGTGCCGCGCCTGTACAAGGAAGCGCGTCCGGGTTCCGACTACGCGCATTCGCTGAAGCTGCTGAAGGATTTCAAGGCGCTGCATCCGGACGTCGCCACCAAGTCCGGCCTGATGGTCGGGCTGGGTGAAACCGAAGAAGAAATTCTGCAGGTGATGCGCGATCTGCGCGAACACGACGTGGACATGCTGACGATCGGCCAGTATCTGCAGCCGTCGGAACACCACCTGCCGGTGCGCTCGTATGTGCATCCGGACACCTTCAAGATGTACGAGGAAGAAGCGTACAAGATGGGCTTCACGCACGCGGCAGTGGGGGCGATGGTTCGTTCGAGCTATCACGCCGACTTGCAGGCGCACGGAGCCGGCGTGGTCTGAGAGACCGGGTTCGGAGTCTTCGGCATTGAGAAAGCCCGCACGTGCGGGCTTTTTTTCGCCTATTGCCTTCGCGTATTGCCAAGCCTTTCTTCGCTGATCAAAAAGGCCAGGCGCGTCACCTCACTTCATGCCACGTCGCGTCAGGTCATGCCACGTCGCGTCAAGTCGCGTCACGTCGCGCTTCAGGTGAACAGTTCGAGCACCGGCCAGCCGCGCTCGGTGGCAATCGCGTGCAGGCGCGGATCGGGATTGGTCGCGACCGGGTGCGTGACACGTTCGAGCAACGGCAGGTCGTTGATCGAATCGCTATAGAACCGGCTCTGCGCAAAGTCCTGCAACCGATAACCGAGCGAGGCGAGCCAGCTCTCGGTGCGCGCGATCTTGCCTTCACGAAAGGTCGGCACACCCACCGACGCTCCCGTAAAACGCGCCAATGGATCATCGCCTTCAGTGCCGAGTTCGATGCCAAGCAGATGCTCGAAGCCGAGCGCCTTGCCGATCGGCGCGGTGATGAACACGTTGGTCGCCGTGACGATGCAGCATAGGTCGCCCGCTGCGATATGACCTTGCACGAGTTCGCGCGCTGCCGGCAGGATGGCCGGCGTGATCACGTCCCGCATGAATCGCGCATGCCACGCGTCGAGCTGTTCACGGGAGTGGCGCGCGAGCGGCGCCAGCGTGTAGTTCAGATACGCGGTCATATCGAGCGTGCCGGCCACGTACTGCCGGTAGTAACCGTCGATGTCCTCGGCGTGCCGCGCAGCGCCTTCGATACCCAGACCCGCAATGAAGTGAGCCCATGCCTGATCGCTATCGAGCGGCAGCAGCGTGTGGTCCAGGTCGAACAGCGCAAGATTGCGGCGCATCCAGCGTCCTCGTGAGCAGAGGGTCGAACGGCGCGCGTCACTCGGGGCAGAGGGTTGGCCGTGAGAGCCGGCGCGCAGTCATCTCCAGTCGACACGAGCGTATAGTTAAAAGCACAAAATTACAATAAGGCAAAATTGTGCAACACTACGCTCCTACACGCCGGGTGCCGATTCGCGTGGCATGCGGTTGGGGTTATGGCAGCAGTATCGAAGGCGCAGTGCTTTATGTTAATTCTCCTAAACCTTCTGGCCGGCGTCGCGCTTCTCGTGTGGGGTTCGCACATTGTGCGCACCGGCATTCTGCGGGTACTCGGCGCCGATCTGCGCGACGTGCTGGGACGCAGCACCAATAGCCGCTGGCGCGCGTTTCTGTCCGGCGTCGGTGTGACGAGCCTGGTGCAGAGCAGTAACGCCACCGCGATGATCGTCACGTCGTTCGCGGCGCAGGGGCTGCTGCCGCTCACCAGCGGTCTCGCCATCATGCTCGGCGCGGACGTCGGCACCGCGCTGATGGCGCGAATTCTCACACTCGACACGATGCACGTGAAGGAATAAGCCGCGCGCCTAAGCCAGAATGATCTGTGCGAGCTTCTTTTTCAGCGCGGCAAAGCCAGCAGCTTCGGCCGCCTTTTTGTTGGTGACGAGCACGTCGATCCGCTCGGCTGGGCAGTATGAAATGCGGCTGCGCTGGCCGATCTTGCTGTAGTCGGCGAGGATCGCCACGCGGTCCGCGTTGGCGACCATCGCACGCGCCACTTCGGTTTCCGCGTGATCGTAATTGGTCGCGCCATGCCGGTGATCGATCCCGACCGGCGACAGCAGCGCCAGGTCCGCGCGATAGCGCTGGATGTCGAGCACGGTGGTGGCGCCGGTGGTCGCCATCGCGCGGTCGCTGATCGAGCCGCCGAGCAGAATGACTTCGTTCGCGGCTTCAGTTTGTTCCGTCGCGCCGCGCATTTTCAGCGCGACGTCGATCGAATTGGTGACGATGGTCAGGTTCGCCAGTTTCGCCAGCTCTTCGGCCAGCGTTGCGGTGGTGGTGCCCGCGTCGATGAAAAGCGTCTGGCCGCTCGCGATCAAACCGGTGGCTGCCTTCGCGATTGCCGTTTTGGATTTGACGCGCATGTGAGCGCGCTCGGCGATCGGCGCTTCGTCGGCGGGCTTGATCGCGCCGCCATGCACGCGCCGCAGTTCACCGAGCGCTTCGAGGTCGAGCAGATCGCGCCGCACGGTTTCGCGCGATACCCCGAGGTCCGCCATGATCCGTTCGGTCGACACGCGTTGCAGCGTGGATAGCAGCGCGCGAATTCTCTGGTGACGATCTTCCTGCCACATGCATGGTTTCCTGGGGATCAAAGCGCCCGGTGATTGCTGATGATCGGTGCGACATCGTGGGCATGGATGTGTGTCCGCACGATGTCAAGCGTACTACTTTACGCGGATTGTGTTGTATTTTTTTGGTGGCTTGCAAGTTTGGGTATTTCAACTTAGCCTTTGCAAATCAAGGCGCTGCGCGTGTCTGGAAG
This sequence comes from Paraburkholderia ribeironis, assembly GCF_900019265.1. Lineage (GTDB taxonomy): Bacteria > Pseudomonadota > Gammaproteobacteria > Burkholderiales > Burkholderiaceae > Paraburkholderia > Paraburkholderia ribeironis. Next base: position 99,118 of record NZ_CYGX02000010.1, on the reverse strand, counting down.
AGCGAATGTGCGCATGCGGCATGCTTCGTCATCCCGACGATGATTCTGCGGTGGCTGGCGCAGCCGAACCATGTCGTCGTGCTGGCGACGGCAGCCTGAAAACGTGTCGAGAGCAAACTGAACCGCTCTATCTGGAAGGTAACGCGACGTGGCAAATGGGATTGATCGCGATTCATCCGCACAGTGGCCTTATCCGCGACTGGTCGCGCATCGCTGTGGCGGCACGCTGGCGCCGGAGAACACGTTGGCCGGTTTCGACGCCTGCGTGCGCTATGGCTACCGGATGGTCGAATTCGACGCCAAGCTGTCCGCGGACAACGAGCTCTTTCTGCTGCATGACGACACGCTCGATCGCACCACCAACGGCCACGGCGCCGCCGCCGAACACACATGGCAGCAACTGGCCGCGCTCGACGCCGGCGCGTGGCGCGGGCCGCAATTCGCCGGCACGCGCCTGCCCACACTCGCCGATGCGGCGCAGCGATGCGCGCTCGATGGGATTGCCGCCAACATCGAAATCAAACCGTGTCCGGGCCGCGACGCGCTCACCGGGGCGCGGGTGGCGAGCGCCGCGCTGACGTTGTGGCAAGGGCAGACGCCGCCGCTGCTGTCGTCGTTTTCGTTCGAGGCGCTGGCTGCGGCGCGCGATGCCGCGCCGTCGCTGCAACGCGGCATGCTGTTCGAAGAGGTGCCGGCCGACTGGCTGCGCATCGTGCGTGAACTCGACTGCGTGTCGTTGCACGCGAGCCACCGCCATTTGAGTGAGCCGCTGGTCGCGCAGATCCGCGCGGCCGGGCTGCGCGTGCTGGCTTACACGGTGAACGACCCGGCGCGTGCGCGGCGGCTCGCGCAATGGGGAGTCGATATGATTTGCACCGATCGCATCGACCGCTTGCCACATGATATGTTGTCCACGCCGGCGAACCCGGCTTGAGCATGGCGCGGGCGCGCAGACGACTCGGCACTGGCGCGCCCCCTGAAGTCGAATCAGAAATTTTCCAAACGCAGCAATTTCGGCAAAGGATGGGGAAGACCATGAACCGCACCGCGTTAGCCCGTTTATTTTCGATGTCGGCCGTTGCGGGTGTCGCCGCGGCCGCTGTCGGCAGCGCTTCGGCCGCGCCGCTCGACGCACTGATCGCCGCCGCGAAGCAGGAAGGCCAGCTCACCGTGATCGCGCTGCCGCACGACTGGTGCAACTATGGGCAACTGGTGGCGGGATTCCAGAAGAAGTACGGCATCAAGATCAACGAGTTGAATCCGGATGCGGGTTCGGGCGATGAAATCGAAGCCATCAAGGCGAACAAGGGCAACAAAGGTCCGCAGGCGCCGGACGTGATCGACGTGGGTCTGTCGTTCGGTCCGTCCGCGAAGGCCGCGGGGTTGCTGCAGCCGTACAAGGTCGCGACGTGGAACTCGATTCCCAAGGAGTCGAAAGATGCCGATGGCTACTGGTACGGCGACTACTACGGCGTGCTGGCGTTTGAAGTGAACGCCGACATGATCGACAAGACGCCGTCGGACTGGAGCGATCTGCTCAAGTCCGACTACAAGAACGCCGTCTCGCTGGCAGGCGACCCGCGCTCGGCCAATCAGGCGATCCAGGCGGTGTACGCAGCCGGTCTGGCACAAAGCAAGGGCGACGCGAGCAAGGCCGACCAGGCCGGCCTCAAGTTCTTCGCCGACCTGAACAAGAGCGGCAACTTCGTGCCGGTGATCGGCAAGGCTGCATCGCTCGCGCAAGGCACCACGCCGATCATCGTGCGCTGGGACTATAACGCGCTCGCCGACCGCGATACGCTAAAGGGCAATCCGAAAGTGCAGGTGGTGATTCCGAAGTCCGGAGTGCTCGCCGGTGTGTACGTTCAGGCAATCAGCGCGTACGCACCGCACCCGAACGCAGCCAAGCTGTGGATGGAATACCTGTATTCGGACGAAGGGCAGATCGGCTGGCTGACGGGCTACTGCCACCCGATGCGCTACAACGAACTGGTGAGCGCGAAGAAGGTGCCGCAAGCGCTGCTCGACAAGTTGCCGCCGCCGTCGTCGTACAAGAACGTGGTGTTCCCGACGCTGTCGCAACAGGACGCGTACAAGGAAACCGTCACGAAGCATTGGGATGAAGCGGTCGGCGCGAACGTCAAGTAAGCGGCCTGACCGAGTGATCAGTCGCGGCGATGGAGCGCCTGTGCCGCGACATTGCACTGTAGCGTGAAGTGCTGCCGTTGCGCGCCGCTCGTCACGGGCGGCGTGCCGCGTCAGCCAGAAAGCCCCAAGGGTGAGTTATGAGCGCTTCATCGGATGCCGGATCGGTGCAGCCGGAACTGCTGGTTCCGCCGGTGCCCACGCCAACGCCGCGCGTGAACGGGCCGGGCCGTGCGTCGCCACTGCTTGCCTGGATCGGCATGGTGCCGTTCTTCACGTTTGCGCTGATGTTTCTGATTCTGCCGACCGGCTTCCTGATGGTCGGCGCGTTCCAGGATGCGCAAGGCCACTTCACGCTCGCCAATTTCCGCGCGCTGTTGCAGCCGACCGTGCTCGACGCGTACTGGATCAGCTTCAAGGTGAGCGCCGCGTCCTCGCTCGGCGGCGCAGCGCTCGGCTCGCTGCTCGCGTGGGCGGCGGTGCAGGGCAAACTGCCTGGCTGGATTCGTCCGACCTTGATGACGTTTTCCGGCGTCGCGTCGAACTTCGCCGGCGTGCCGCTCGCCTTCGCGTTCATCGCCACGCTGGGGCGCGTCGGGCTGGTCACCGTGTTGCTGAAGAAGTACCTCGGCTTCAATCTGTACGCAACGGGATTCAGCATTCTGAGCTTCTCCGGCTTGACGCTGACCTATCTGTACTTCCAGATTCCGTTGATGGTGCTGATCGTCACGCCCGCGCTCGACGGCCTGAAGCGCGAATGGCGCGAAGCGTGCGATTGCCTCGGCGGCACCGCCTATCAATACTGGCGCTACGTCGCGCTGCCGGTATTGTGGCCGAGCGTGCTCGGCGCGACGCTGCTGCTGTTCGCCAATTCGTTCGGCGCGGTCGCGACCGCTTACGCGCTGACCGGCAGCTCGCTGAACATCGTCACGATCCTGCTGTTCGCGCAGATTCGCGGCGACGTGATGCACAACGAGAACCTCGGCTATGCGCTCGCGCTCGGCATGGTGGTCGTAACCGGCCTGTCGAACGGCGGCTACATCTGGTTGCGCTCGCGTGCCGAAAGGGGGCGTCGATGAAAAGCCAGTCGCGGGTGGGCGCGTGGACCGCGGTGGTGGTCGGCTCGCTGTACTTTCTGATTCCGCTGATCGCGACCTTCGAGTTCAGCCTGCGAATGAAGCGCGGCACGTACAGCTTCGAAGCGTATCGCGTCGTGCTGGCCGATCCGCATTTTCAGGCCTCGTTCGGCTATTCGATTCTGATGGCAGTCCTGACGATCGTCGTCGGCGTGCTGCTGGTGGTGCCGACCGCGTACTGGGTGCAACTGCGTTTGCCGAAGCTGCGGCCGGCGGTCGAATTCATCACGCTGCTGCCGCTGGTGGTGCCGGCTATCGTGATCGTGTTCGGCTATCTGCGCATCTACAACAGCAGTTCGATTCTGCCGCTCACCAGTCACGAACGCGCGACCGACCTGCTGCTGGTGTTCGGCTACGTGACGCTGTCGCTGCCGTACATGTACCGCGCGGTCGATGCCGGCCTGCGCGCCGTCGACGTGCGCTCGCTCACCGAAGCGGCCGAATGTCTCGGTGCAAACTGGCCGACCATTCTTTTCAAGGTGATCTTCCCGAATATCCGCTCGGGCATTCTGTCCGGCGCGTTTCTCACCTTTGCCGTGGTGATCGGCGAGTTCACCATCGCGAGTCTGCTCGACCGGCCCGCGTTCGGGCCGTATCTGCAATTGATCGGCGCGAACCGCGCGTATGAACCGTCGGCGCTCGCGATCATCGCGTTCGCGGTCACGTGGGCGTCGATGGGTTTGATTCAGGTATTCGGCTCGGCCCGCGCGATCAGCGGCCGAAAATTTTGACGCACTGAGTTTGATGGACTGAGGCAGCGAATCATGGCATTCCTCGAGATCGAAAGTCTGCACAAGTCCTTTGGGGCGAACACGGCGCTGCATCACTTCGACATGCAGATCGAACGCGGCGAGTTCATCACGTTTCTCGGACCGTCCGGTTGCGGCAAGACCACGGTGCTGCGAATGATCGCCGGCTTCGAAACGCCGACGCGCGGCGCCATCCGGATCGGCGACAAGGACGTCACGCAGCTTCGCACGCGGCAACGCAAAGTCGGCATGGTGTTTCAGTCGTACGCGCTGTTTCCCAACATGACGGTCGCCGAGAACATCGGCTTCGGACTGAAGGTTGCGCATCGGCCACAGGCCGAGATCGGCCAGCGCGTGCAGGAGATGCTGGAGCTGATCAAACTGCCGCAGCTTGGCGAGCGTTATCCGTGGCAATTGTCGGGCGGCCAGCAGCAGCGCGTGGCGTTGGCGCGCGCACTGGCCGGCAAGCCGGAAGTGCTGCTGCTCGACGAACCGCTGTCGGCGCTCGACGCGAAGATCCGCATTGCCTTGCGGCAGGACATTCGCGCGTTGCAGCGCGAGCTCGGCATCACGTCGATTTTCGTCACGCACGACCAGGAAGAAGCGCTGTCGATTTCTGACCGCATCGTCGTGATGAACGAAGGCCGTATCGAACAGATCGGCTCGCCGTCCGAGATCTACAACTATCCGCGCACCCGCTTCGTCGCGTCGTTCGTCGGCACGCTGAACATTCTGGCCGGGCACGTGGTCGATCCGGCGACCGGCAGGATGGCGGTGGACGGTCAGGAGCTGACCACCACCCAGCCCTTGCCGCCGGACGACGCGGGCAAGCGGCGGCTGCTTGCGCTGCGTCCCGAGGCGATCGTGCTGGAGCCGGCCGCGGCTGGCCGCAACACGCTGAACGCGGTCGTCGAAGAGGTGAACTTCCTCGGCGCGGTGGTGCGTATCCGAACGCGCGTGAGCGACGCGGTGATTTCTCTCGACGTGTTCAACGATCCGAATCGCGGTCTGCCGGAACGGGGGCAGCCGGTGTCGCTGGGTTTCTCGCACGAAAATCTGCTGGTGCTCGAAGAAGGCGGGGTTTGAGCACTGGCCGGGCTGGCCGATTGAATGGACCGACCAGGGCCGACCGACACCGGCACCCACGTCTTGACGCCGCGCACGCCGCGCATCCAGACAGCGCTCGGGTTTTCCCGTAAACGTCGCCTCAATGAATTCCGGATTCCCCGACAGCCCTTGTCCGGATTTCCGGAATCCCGGACGGCGCGCGTCGTCAATGGGATAGAACGGCCATAAAAATCAAATACATAGCGTCAGCGCCAAGCTGGCATCGACCTTGCAAAATAGAGCACGCGGCCGCAACGGACCGACAACTAAAGCAAGGAGACAACGATGTCTGACTTCCCTTCCCGGTATTTCTGAATTCGTCGTCTTGTCGCGGCCTGACGCCGTGCACAGCGCGACGACCATTCGTTCGCATGATGCGCAGCGTCGCAGGCCATGAGCTCATCCCCCTAGCAGGAACCATCGTGAAGAAACCTATCCACAAAGTGCTGTACGTCCAGGTGATCGTGGCGATCATCATCGGTATCGCGCTCGGGCATTTTTACCCGAACCTCGCCGTCGATATGAAGCCGCTTGGCGACGGCTTCATCAAGCTGATCAAGATGGTGATCGGGCCGATCATCTTCTGCACGGTGGTGACGGGTATCGCCGGCATGGAAGACATGAAGAAGGTCGGGCGCGTCGGCGGCAAGGCGCTGCTGTACTTCGAGATCGTCTCGACCTTCGCGCTGGTGCTCGGCCTCGTCGCCACGCACCTGCTCAGGCCCGGCGCCGGCTTCAACATCGACCCGGCTACGCTGGACGGCAAGGCGGTTGCGTCGTATGCCGCGAAAGCGCACGGCCAGACGACCGTCGACTTCCTGATGCATCTGATTCCGGACACGTTGTCGTCGGCTTTCGCGCAAGGCGAAATCCTGCAGATCCTGCTGATCGCGCTGCTGTTCGGCGCGGTGCTGGCGACGGCCGGTGAGAAGAGCAAGCCGGTGACGAATTTCATCGAAGGCCTCTCGCACGTGCTGTTCGGCATCGTGCGCATCATCACCAAGCTGGCGCCGATCGGTGCGTTCGGCGCGATGGCGTTCACCATCGGCAAGTACGGCATCGGCTCGCTGCTGCCGATGCTCAAGCTGATCGGCACGTTCTATCTGACCTCGATCGTGTTCGTGGTGGTCGTGCTCGGCATCATCGCCCGCGTGGTGGGTTTCAACATCCTGCGCTTCGTCGCGTACATCAAGGAAGAGATGCTGATCGTGCTCGGCACGAGCTCGTCCGAAGCCGCGCTGCCGCAACTGATGCTGAAGCTCGAAAAGCTCGGCTGCTCGCGCTCGGTGGTGGGCCTCGTGGTGCCGACCGGCTATTCGTTCAACCTCGACGGCACCAACATCTACATGACGATGGCCGTGCTGTTCATCGCCCAGGCGACCAACACCGACCTCACGTGGACGCAGCAGCTCACTTTGCTGGCGGTGACGATGCTGACCTCGAAGGGCGCGAGCGGTGTGACCGGCGCAGGCTTCATCACGCTGGCCGCGACGCTCGCCGTGGTGCCGACCATTCCGCTGTCGGGCATGGTGCTGATTCTCGGCATCGACCGCTTCATGAGCGAATGCCGCGCGCTGACCAACATCGTCGGCAACGGCGTGGCGACGGTGGTGGTGTCGGCATGGGAAAAGGAACTGGACCGCAGCAAGCTGAACGCGGCGTTGCGCGGCGACGTGGCGGTCAAAGAACCCGCCGGCGTTTGAGCCGCGCACCGGCAAGACACTCTTCATGATGGCCGCGGACACCCGCGTATGACCCCGGTGACCGCGCGCCGACCGTCGGCGTCGTCGGCAGGCCTTGCCCTCGCCGACGACGCGTCGCCTTATGCCACAATGTCCGATGCCTACCAATCGGACCTTGCCAACGTGACGCGCCGCCTGCTGATCCTCTTCGCGCTCGTCGCCGGGCTCGTGGCGGCGTGCTGGCTGACCTACAGCGTCGCGTGGCAAAGCGGAATCGACAACTTGCGACAGAACGCTGCGGCGCGTGTCGAGCGCACCGCCAGCACGCTGAAAAGCACGCTGGAGCGCTACGAGTCGCTGCCCTATCTGCTTGCGGAGCATCCCATCGTGCAGGACGTGCTGGTCGATCCCAGTCCGGCCAACGTCAAGCGCGCCAACCTGTATCTCGAGGACCTGAACCGCCACGCGCGGGCCACGGTCACCTACATCATTCCGCTCGACGGTTATTGCGTCGCCGCCAGCAACTGGCGCGGCCCGGGCAGCTTCATCGGCGGCAACTATCAGTTCCGGCCGTATTTTCTCGACGCGATCAATGGCGGCGTGGGCCGCTTCTTCGGCATCGGCACGATTTCGCAGGCGCCGGGCTATTACATCTCGCAGCCGGTGCGGCGCGACGGCAAGATCGTCGGCGTGGCGGTCGTCAAACTCGATCTCGAATGGTTTCAGGGCGCGGATGCGTCCGAGCCGCTGGTCGTCACCGACGATCACGGCGTGATCTTTCTGTCCTCGGTGCCGGCGTGGAAATATCACACGATACGGCCGCTGTCGGGGCAGGTCGCCGATTCGATCTACCAGGCGCGGCAATACGCGCAGCAGCCGATCGCGCCGCTGCCGCTGACCATCGAGCGCGTGCTCGAAGGCAATGCGCAGATCGTGCGCATCGGCGGCGGACGCCGTGCGCCGCGTTATCTCGCGTCGCGGCGCAGCATGGGCGAACCGGACTGGCATCTGATCACGATGTCGCCGGTCGCTCCGGTCGACGCCGACGCGCGCAACGCGACCATCGTCACGGGCTTCGGCTACGTCTCGCTGGTGCTGCTCGCGTTCTACTGGAGAATGCGCCGTGCGCGCGTGCGCGAAGTGATGCGTAGCCGCGGGTTGCTGCAAAAGGCCTACGCGGAGCTGAACCAGCGGGTCGCCGAGCGCACCGTCGATCTTTCTCAGGCGAACGAACAATTACAGAAGGAAGTGGCCGAACGCACGCGCGCCGAGCAGGAGTTGCGCGCCGCGCACGATGAACTGATCCAGGCGAGCAAGCTCGCCGCGCTCGGTCAGATGGCGGCCGGCATCACGCATGAACTCAATCAGCCGCTCGCCGCATTGCGCGGTTTCTCCGACAACACGCGCGTGCTGCTCGAACGCGGCGACCAGGCGTCGGCGCGCGAGAATCTCGAGGCGATCGCGGCGCTCACCGAGCGCATGGGCAAGATCACCAATCAGCTGAAGCTGTTCGTCGGGCGGGCGCGGCCGCGCAGTGCGCGGGCGCCGATCGTGCGGGCGTTGCGCAACGTCGTCGCGTTGCTGCAGAAGCGCTTGCAGGGCGTCGAAGTCGAGTACGCGTTGCTCGATGCGCAAAGCGGCACGCGCACGCCGCTCAGTCTCGCCGACGACCATCCCGAACCGGTCGCGCATTGCGACGACCTGCGGCTCGAACAGGTGCTGATCAACCTGCTCGGTAATGCGCTCGACGCGACGGCCGGGATGAGCCCGCCGCGCATTTCGATCGTGATCGAAGTCGCCGAGGCGAACCTGTCGATCGCGGTCAGCGACAACGGCCCCGGCATTCCCGATGACGTGCTGCCGCATCTGTTCGAGCCGTTCTTCACGACCAAGGAAATGGGCCACGGGCTCGGTCTCGGCCTGGCGATATCGTCGTCGATCGCACGCGATTGCGGCGGCACGCTGGTGGCGCGCAACGCGCCGGACGGCGGTGCATTATTCGTATTGACGCTGCGCCGTGCGCGCGCTCAGACGAACCCGCCAGCGAACCCGCCAGCGAACCCGCCAGCGAACCCGCCAGCGAACCCGCCAGCGAACCCGCTGACAACCGGTTCCTGAACCAGATGGAAAACGCGATGCAGAACAACGGCCTGCAAGTGCTGTATATCGAAGACGACGAACTGGTGCGGCGCGCGAGCGTCCAGAGCTTGCAACTGGCGGGCTTCGACGTGATCGGCCACGCGTCGGTGGAGTCCGCCGCGAAGACGATCAGCGCGGATTTCTCCGGCGTGATCGTCAGCGACATCCGCCTGCCCGGCGCGAGCGGACTCGATCTGCTTGCGCAGTGCCACGAGCGCGCACCCGACGTGCCGGTGATCCTGGTCACGGGTCACGGCGATATTTCGATGGCCGTGCAGGCGATGCGCGACGGCGCGTATGACTTCATCGAAAAGCCGTTCGCCTCCGAGCGTCTGATCGAAACCGTGCGGCGCGCGCTGGAGCGTCGCAAGCTGGTGCTCGAAAACCTCGCGTTGCGCCGCGAGCTGGCGGAGCAGAACACGGTCGCGCCGCGGATCATCGGCCGCAGTCCCGCAATCGAACAGGTGCGGCGGCTGATCGCCAACGTCGCGCCGACCGATGCGTCCGTGCTGATCAACGGCGACACCGGCGCGGGCAAGGAGTTGATCGCGCGCAGCCTGCATGAGTTGTCGCCGCGGCGTGACAAGCCGTTCATCGCGGTCAACTGCGGGGCGCTGCCCGAGCCGATGTTCGAGTCGGAGATGTTCGGCTACGAACCGGGCGCATTCACCGGCGCGGCCAAGCGTCGGATCGGCAAACTCGAGCACGCGTCAGGCGGCACGCTGTTTCTCGACGAGATCGAGAGCATGCCGCTCGCGTTGCAGGTCAAGCTGCTGCGCGTGTTGCAGGACGGCGTGCTGGAGCGGCTCGGCTCGAATCAGCCGATTCGCGTGAATTGCCGCGTGGTCGCCGCCGCGAAGGGCGATATGGCCGACCATGTGGCGGACGGTTCGTTCCGGCGCGATCTGCTGTACCGGCTGAACGTGGTGACGATCGCGCTGCCGCCGCTCTCCGAGCGACGTGAGGACATCGTGCCGCTTTTCGAGCACTTTCTGCTGGATGCGGCGGTGCGCTATCAACGCCCAGCGCCGATGCTCACTGATCGTCAGCGCGCGAGCCTGATGCAGCGCGACTGGCCGGGCAACGTGCGGGAATTGCGCAATGCGGCCGACCGCTTCGTACTCGGCATCGCCGACGAGCCTGTCATGACTTTCGCCGACGATGAAACGGCCACGCAGCCGTTGAAGGAACGCGTCGAGCAATTCGAGCGGGCGATGATCGCGCAAGCGTTGGAGCAGGCGGGCGGAGCGGTCGCAGTGGCGGCCGACCGGCTGCAACTCGGTAAAGCCACGCTCTACGAGAAGATCAAGCGCTATGGCCTTGCGGCCAAAGGCGAAGCGGAGCGGTGAGGATGGACGGCGCCGGCGGCACGATGCGGCGCCGGCGCATTTGAACCAGATTGGTTCAAACAGGCAGGCGTTACGTTTTCAGCGCCTTTTCCAGCAGCTGGTCGAGTTCCGCGAACTGCGGCTCGCCGACATAGCGTTTCAGGATCTTGCCGTCCTTGTCGATCAGGAAGGTGGTCGGCGTGAGCTGGACGTTGCCGAACTGCTTGGCGGCCGAGCCGTCGTCCATCGCCACCTTGAACGGCAACTGGCGCGTTTGCGTGTAATTGGCGACGTACATCGGCGCATCGTAGTTCATCGCGACCGCGACGAATTCGAGTCCGCGACCCTTGAAGCGGTTATAGGTCTCGACCATCTGCGGCATTTCCTTCATGCAGGTATCGCAGCTCGTCGCCCAGAAGTTGACCAGATAGACCTTGCCCTTCAGATCGGCGGTGGTGACTTTCTGGCCCGATAGCAGCGTGAACGTCGCATCTGGCACGCGCTGCTGGCCAGCAAACGCGAAGTAACCGGCGATGACCAGCGCGAGGACCACGGCGCCTGCGATGAGGTAGCGAAGCGGGCTTGCGCGTCGGGCGGCGGTGGATGGATTGGAGCTCATGAACGGAACCTCGGGAGTCGCGCGGAGCGCGCGGGACATTGGGTCGGTCTGGGGCGTTGGGCCCGGTGCTGGACAGCGTCGCTATTGTAGCTCCATTAGCCGGTTCCGGCGGCGCGGCAGGAGGCGGGGCGGGAGCGGATAATACGGCTTTACGTCCTCGTCAGCGCGATCTTCCGTCTCCATGTTCCGAACTGCTTGTCGCCTCAGCCGCTTTCTCGCCTGCCTGCCTGGTTGCTTATCCCGTCGTAGCCGTTTCCGCACTGCCCGGTTGGCTGGCAATAGGCCAGCCGTTTCCTTCGATGCTCCTGCGCGCTTCACGCGGGTGCGCGCGGCAGCGGGCACGGCGGCCTGCGCGCTGGCGCTCGGCGTCGCGCTCGGCGCCTGTTCGCCGACCTTCGACTGGCGCATCGTCATGAACAACGACCGCGGCTATACCGTCGATTTTCCGGCCAAGCCCGGCAACGATCAGCGGGCGGTGCAGGTGGGCGGCACACCGATGCAGATGGCGATGCAAACGGCCGAAGCCGGCAATGCCGTATTCGCGGTCGGCACCGTGATGCTGCCGGACGATGCCGAAGCCACGCAGCGCGCGGCGCTCGAATTCCTGCGCGCGGGTCTCGCCCGCAACGTAGGCGCCGCGCCTGACGCGCATGCCGTGCAAATCCCGCTCGCAGCGGGCGGCCAGGTGCTCGGCCTGGAGATGAACGTCAGCGGCGAAGCGGGTTCGCAACACGAAAAGCGCACCGTCTACGCGCGGCTGGTGGCACGCGGGCGGCACGTCTATCAGGCGGCGATCATCGCTTCGGGGCCGTTGCCGCAGGAACAGGTCGAGCAGTTTTTTTCGTCGTTCCAACTCTATTGAGACCGGTATTTTTGGCCAGTCCGGCGCACCGGAGATTATCGCACATAGTGAAAGTTTCTTCGTAAGATTACGCGCTAATTGCCGGTTTACGTTGAAGTTTTTCTCTTGCGCACAGATGCTGTGGATAACTCTGTTGAGAACTTCGCACCATTTTCCGCAAATGCCCATCCCATGGGCATCCCATCGGTTTTCGCGAACTTGGCATGTTTTAAAAAAGTCAATCAAATCAATGATTTTGTAGCCTGCCTTTCGATGCCTCTTGCAGATGTATCAAAAGGTAACGGGCATGCCCACATGTGCATAAGTCAAGTCTTGACAGCATATTTTTTCTCCTCAGAACAAACCAACAGCCCGGCGATACTGGATCGCTTCAGCGATCTGCTGGGCACTCGGCATGGCGGCGCCGGCAAGATCGGCGATGGTCCTGGCCACCTTCAGCACCCGGTAATAGGTACGTGCCGACCAGCCGAAGCGCGCGCCGGCCTCACGCAGCAGCGCCTCACCTGCCCCGTCGGGACGACAGACCTCGTCGACCTCCCGTCCTCCCAGTTCGCGATTGGTTTTGCCCTGCCGGATCAGTTGCCGCTCGCGTGCGGCGTGCACCCGTCGCGCGATCGGTGCGCTCGCTTCGCCTGGCGCGCTCGAGCGGGCCGACAGCTCCGCCGGTGTGAGCGCCGGAACCTCGAGCTGGATGTCGATGCGGTCGAGCAACGGCCCGGACAGTTTGCGCAGATACCGCGCCGCGATCTCCGGCGTGCAGCGGCAGCGGCCGCCAGGATCGCCGCGCCATCCGCATGGGCAGGGGTTCATCGCGGCGATCAATTGGCAGGCCGCGGGGAAATCGGCCTGTAAAGCGGCGCGCGAGATGGTGATGCGGCCGGCTTCGAGTGGCTCGCGCAGCGTTTCGAGTACCACGCGATCGAATTCGGGCAACTCATCAAGGAATAGCACGCCCAGATGGGCCAGCGTGATCTCGCCGGGCTGCGGCGGATTGCGTCCACCGACCAGCGCCGCCGCGCTCGACGAGTGATGTGGCGCGCGAAACGGCCGTTGTCGCCATTGCGACGGGTTGAAGCCCACCTGGCTGGCGGATAGCAGCGCCGCGGAGCTGAGCGCTTCGTCGTCGGTCATCGGCGGCAGCAGGCCGGGCAGGCGGGCGGCGAGCATCGACTTGCCGGCGCCGGGCGGCCCGATCAGCAACACATGATGTCCGCCGGCCGCGGCGACTTCGAGGGCGCGGCGTGCGGCGCGCTGGCCGATCACGTCGGCCATGTCGGGAACGACGGCGGATGCGATCTGCGCGAGGTCCGGGGCGGCGACGGGCCCGAGCCGCGCGTCGGGCGTTCCCGCGAGATGGGCGCACAGCGACGGCAGATCGGTCGCGCCATAGACGTCGACGCCGGGTACGAGTGCCGCTTCCGCGGCGCTTGCCGCGGGAAGATAGAGCTGTGGCGGGGTGTGGTGCGACGTCGGGCTCGCTGCCAACTCTGAGCCAGGTGCGCCCAGCGTGGCGGCGGCTCCGTTGCCGCCGTTGGTATGCGCGGCACTGCTGCGCGCCGTTCCGCATGCCATCGCGAAAGCGCCGCGCATGGGCCGCAGCGCGCCCGTCAACGACAGTTCGCCGGCAAACTCCCGATGCAGCAGGGAATCCGCGGGTATCTGGCCGCTCGCCGCGAGTATGCCCAGCGCGATTGGCAGATCGAAGCGGCCAGATTCCTTCGGCAGATCGGCGGGAGCCAGATTGACGGTGATGCGCCGGACGGGGAAATCGAAGCCGCAGTTTTGCAGCGCCGCGCGCACGCGCTCGCGGCTTTCGCGCACTTCCAGATCAGGAAGGCCGACGATCGAGAACGAGGGCAATCCGTTCGCGAGGTGTACCTCGACGGTTACTTCGGGCGCGCGGCCAGAGGCCGGCGCGCGGCTGCGCACCACGGCAAGCGACATGTTTTCTCCCGTCGGACGGCGCGCCGCGAGGCGCGCGCAGGTCCCCTAAAACGCTGATGACGTCACGGCTCGCTTGCCTGTGATGTGCAGCGCTGCGCAGCGAATGCGCTGCGAGCGAGGGCTTACGATGTTGGCGTCGTGACCGGCAGCTTCTGCTCGAGTTCGGCGACCCGCCGCTCCAGTTCCTCCAGGCGAGCGCGGGTGCGCACCAGCACTTGAGTCTGGGTATCGAATTCCTCGCGCGTGACCAGGTCGAGTTTCGAAAAACCCTGCGACAGCATGGCCTTGACGTTGCGCTCGATATCTTTGGCCGGTGAGTTCTTGAACAGCTCGCTCATGCGCGCCTGGAAGTCGTTAAAAACGTCGTTCGGTTGTTTCATGGTGTTCCCCTTGATGCACAAAAAATGTGCATGTTTCATTACGTCCGTGCCCGGTTTCGGCGAATGGGCCGTCTTGGTGCGTGCTTCGTTGCGTGCCGTCGCTGTATGAGCGCCTTTGGTGCGCGGCCGCGCGTCCGGAACCTTCGAACACTCTAGCAACGATCCATACGCCGCGCCACCGTGCCCAGCCATCGTTGGCCGTCCGGCCAGGGCGGCCTGAGCGTCTTGGGCAGCATGGGCGAGGCGCAGTCTTACACAACATGGCATGCGAGTTGCTGTTACTGCCCCGCGCGCCCTGTCGGAAGCTTTTTACCGACAACGCAAATGAGACCACGCGACACGGGTTACCGGTACGCAAAACGGGTTACGCAACGGGTTTACGCAACTTAGCGAGGGATTTCATGAAACTCATCACCGCAATCATCAAGCCGTTCAAGCTCGATGAGGCGCGCGAAGCCTTGTCGGCCATCGGCGTCTCGGGCATCACGGTGACCGAAGTCAAGGGCTTTGGCCGGCAGAAGGGGCACACGGAGCTGTATCGGGGTGCCGAATATGTGGTCGATTTCCTGCCGAAGGTGAAGATCGAGGCGGCCGTCTCGGACGACATCGTCGATCAGGCGATCGAGGCGCTCGAGCGCGCGGCACGCACCGGCAAGATCGGCGACGGCAAGATCTTCGTCACGCCGATCGAGCAGGTGGTGCGGATTCGTACCGGGGAGACCGGGGCGGACGCCCTGTAATACCAAAAGATAGCGACACAGATAGCGACAAGAGGAAACGAAAGATGCGCAAATTATTGATGTCCCTGCTGATGGCCGGTTCGCTGCTCGCGGGCGGTATCGGCGCCGCCCTCGCGGACGACGCTTCCGCTCCCGCAGCCGCTTCGGCAGCTGCTCCCGAGGCGACGGCCAGCGCGCCGGCGTCGGCCGCACCGGCTGCCGCGGCAGCTTCGGCACCGGCCGCTGAGGCATCCGCCGCAGCGGCTGCCAGCGCACCGGAGGCAGCATCCGCCGCCGCACCGGCTGCGCCGACCGCGCCGTTCTCGGTCGATTCGTCGAAGATCAATTCGGGCGACACCGCCTGGATGCTGACCTCCACCGCGCTCGTGCTGTTCATGACGATCCCCGGTCTGGCGCTGTTCTACGGCGGCATGGTCCGCAAGAAGAACGTGCTCGCGACGCTGATGCAAAGCTTCGCGATCACCTGCCTCGTGACGATCGTCTGGACGGTGGTGGGCTACAGCATCGCCTTCACGCCGGGCGGCTCGTTCATCGGCGGCTTCTCGCGCGTCTTCATGGCGGGCATGAACTACATCAAGGGCGACAAGGCGACCACGCTGACCGTCAGCCACCTGGCCCCGACGATCCCGGAAACGGTCTACTTCGTCTATCAGATGACGTTCGCGATCATCACCCCGGCGCTGATCACGGGCGCGTTTGCCGACCGCATGAAGTTCTCGGCGATGCTGGTGTTCATGACGCTGTGGTCGATCATCGTCTACTCGCCGATCGCGCACATGGTCTGGGAACCGACCGGCTGGCTGGCTACCGCGGGCATCCTCGACTTCGCGGGCGGCACGGTGGTGCACATCAACGCCGGTATCGCCGGTCTGGTCTGCTGCCTCGTGCTCGGCAAGCGCATCGGTTTCAACAAGGAACCGATGGCGCCGCACAACCTGACGCTCACGCTGATCGGTGGCGCCATGCTGTGGGTGGGCTGGTTCGGCTTCAACGCGGGTTCGGCAGTGGCGGCTGACGGCCGTGCCGGTTTCGCGATGTTCGCCACCCAGGTGGCAACCGCAGCGGCAGCACTCGCATGGATGTTCGCCGAATGGGCGGCCAAGGGTAAGCCGTCGGTGCTCGGTATCGTGTCGGGCGCGGTGGCGGGTCTGGTGGCGATCACGCCGGCTTCGGGCTTCGTCGGTACGCTCGGCGCGCTGGTGATCGGTATCGTGGCCGGCGTGGTCTGCTTCTGGTCGGCAACGTGGCTCAAGCACAAGCTCGGTTACGACGACTCGCTCGACGCGTTCGGCGTGCACTGCATCGGCGGTATCGTGGGTGCGTTGCTGACGGGTGTGTTCGCAGTGAAGGACATCGGCGGCTTCGACGGTAGCCTCGTCCTGCAAGCCAAGGGCGTGCTGACGACGTTGATCTACAGCGGCGTGGTGAGCTTCATCCTGCTGAAGGTCATCGACATGGTGATGGGCATCCGCGTGAAGGAAGAGCAGGAACGCGAAGGCCTCGACGTGAGCCTGCACGGCGAACGCGTCGAATAAGGAATGCTCCGCGAGCCCGCGCTCCCGGGCTCGAAGGATGACGAACGAGCACAGCGACTTTGGCCCGCCTTCATGGCGGGCTTTTTTCTTGCGCGCTGGCTTGGAAACGCTATTTTTCCGCGCCTATCATCACAATAGGGAGAATGCATTCGTGTCTGCTTGCGAATGGAGAAACCGTCCCCAAATGGACAAAGCATTTGCTCTACAATCTTTTTTCTCCAGTCTGCGAGTGATCAATGGTTCCGCACCTAGTTACGGCGTTAAACGGCCCGCTGCTCGACCTCGAGCGGAAGATCCTCGACGCCACGCCGGCCATCGAACGCTGGTTCCGGCTCGAATGGCAGGAGCACACGCCGCCGTTCTATTGCTCCGTCGATCTGCGTAACGCGGGTTTCAAGCTCGCGCCGGTCGACACCAACCTGTTCCCCGGTGCATTCAACAATCTGCCGCAGGAAGTGCTGCCGCTCGCCGTGCAGGCCGCGATGGCGTCGATCGAGAAGATCTGCCCGGACGCCAAGAATCTGCTGGTGATTCCCGAGCGCCACACGCGCAACGCGTTTTACCTCGAAAACGTCGCCCGGCTGGCCGCGATCATGCGCCAGGCGGGCTTGAACGTGCGTTTCGGCACGCTCGACGAAAGCATCAACGGACCGGTCACGATCGCGCTGTCGGACGGCCAGAAGCTCGTGCTCGAACCGCTCGAGCGCTCGCCGCGGCGCCTCGGGCTGAAGAATTTCGATCCGTGCTCGATTCTGTTGAATAACGACTTGTCGGGCGGCATTCCGCCCGTGCTGGAAAACCTGCACGAGCAGTATTTGCTGCCGCCGCTGCATGCGGGCTGGGCCGTGCGCCGCAAATCGACGCATTTCTCCTGCTATGACGACGTCGCGAAGAAGTTCGCGAAGATGGTCGAGATCGATCCGTGGATGATCAATCCGTACTTCGCGCACGTCGAAGGCGTCGATTTCCAGCAGCGCACCGGCGAGGAAGCGCTCGCCGACGCAATCGACGGCGTCCTCAAAAAGATCGCCAAGAAGTATCGCGAGTACGGCATCTCCGAGAAACCGTATGTCGTCATCAAGTCGGACGCGGGCACCTATGGCATGGGTGTCATGACCCTGCACGACGCGTCGGAAGTGGCCGCGCTCACCAAGCGTGAACGCGCCAAGATGGCGGCTACCAAAGACGGCCTCGAAGTGCATGACGTGATCGTGCAGGAAGGCGTGTACACGTTCGAGCGCATCGGCGAGGAAGTCGCCGAGCCGGTCGTCTACATGATCGACCGCTATGTGGTGGGCGGTTTCTATCGCGTGCACGGCAGCCGCGAGCGCGACCAGAACCTGAACGCACCCGGCATGCACTTCGTGCCGCTCGGCTTCGAGCATACGGCGCTGCCGGACGCGCATGCGAAGCCTGGCGCGGCGCCGCCGAACCGTTTCTACATGTACGGGGTGGTGGCGCGGCTCGGGCTGCTCGCTGCATCGGTCGAACTGGAAAAGACCGATCCGGAAGCCATCCAGGTCTGACCGTGGGCGCTGGCGGCACGCGTGCCGCCAGCGCCATTTTCGACCACACTATTACGTTCAATGCCAAGCCCGTCTGGGCGCACCGGAACCTTCATGGATATTCTTTTCATCGCCGATCCGCTCGCGCAATTCAAGATCTACAAAGACTCGACCTACGCGATGATGGCCGAAGCGGCGCGCCGCGGTCACGTGCTCTACACCTGCGAGCCGAAGCACCTGGCGTGGACGGGCGGCGACGTCGAGGCGAACGTGCAGCGTGTGGCGATCGTCGGCGACGTCACGGATTTGCATCGCGACTTCTGGTACGCCGCTGAACCGGCCGCGCCGCGCACGCTGAAGAGTTTCAGCGCGGTGGTGATGCGCAAGGACCCGCCGTTCGACATGGAATACGTCACGTCGACGTGGCTGCTCGAAATGGCCGAACGCGGCGGCGCACGCATTTTCAACAAGCCGCAGGCGATCCGCGACCATTCGGAAAAGCTCGCGATCGCCGAGTTCGCACAGTTCGTCGCGCCCACGCTGGTCACGCGCGACCCCACCCGTCTGCGGGCGTTCCACGAACAGCACGGCGACGTGATCCTCAAGCCGCTCGACGGCATGGGCGGTATGGGTGTGTTTCGCGTCAAGGCCGACGGCATGAACCTCGGTTCGATCATCGAATTGTTGAGCCACGACGGCGCGCGCTCGGTGATGGCGCAAAAATTCATCCCCGAGATCAAGGACGGCGACAAGCGCATACTGCTGATCGGCGGCGAAGCGGTGCCGTATTCGCTTGCGCGAATTCCTCAGGGTAATGAAGTGCGCGGCAATCTCGCGGCCGGTGGTCTCGGCGTGGCGCGACCGCTCACCGGACAAGATCGCAAGATCGCCGACACGCTCGCGCCGATTCTCGCGGCACGTGGCCTACTGCTGGTCGGGCTGGATGCGATCGGCGACTGGCTGACCGAAGTCAACGTGACGAGCCCGACCTGTTTCCGCGAGATCATGGACCAGACTGGCTTCGACGTGGCCGCGATGTTCATCGACGCACTGGAGCGCGCAGCGGGCTAAGGTGCGAGCCCGCCCCTTGAATGGCCGCCGTGACACCCAAGCTGTGTAGTAAATCCGCATCGAGCGCAGCGCCGGCTTTGGCGCGAAAATGAGCCTGCTACAATGCCCGCTCCTCCGCGCCAAGCCGGACGATGGCTTCTGATGGGTGTCGCCGGTACGGAGTGCGGACTGTGGACGGGCAGTTTTCCTGGCGGCGCCCGCATGGCGTCAAGCGCTGCGAGCCGCTCGTTAAATGGTGCGTTCCAGCTCTCATGGTCCACGGCCGATCGAGGGCGCTGACGAGCCGGGCTTGGTCCCGGCCGTTGGTTCGGGGCCGTTCTTTTGCAGCAAGGCTGACATGGCAGGCATTCTGATCATTGCGCACGCTCCGTTCGCCACTGCGTTGCGCGATTGTATTTCGCATATCTATGGTGGCTTGCCGGCGCGGATCGGTGTGATCGATGTATCGCCCGATTGCGATCCCGCCCAAATGGTTGTGGTCGCGAGCACGGAGATCGAGCGTCTCAAGGAAGAGAACGGCGCCCTCGTGCTCACCGATATGTTCGGTGCAACGCCAGCGAATATCGCGGGTCGGCTTGCCACGGTGCCGAATGTGCGCGTACTGTGCGGCGTCAACTTGCCGATGCTGGTGCGCGCGGTCTGTTATCGCGCTACCCCGCTCGACACGCTGGTCGACAAGGCGCTCGCCGGCGCGACCAAGGGCGTGCATGCGATCGGACCAGCGGTACCCGCGTGCGCCGAGCCTGCCACGGCTGCGGGCGAATGCGTGGCGGCTCTGCCGCCCGATGCGGCGCCCGGCGATTGTCTGCCCGCGTTGCCGGCCGATGCGGATCTGACCCAGAAGGCCGACTCGGCCGGTTTATAGGTAGCACGCGAGGCAGCACAGCGAGGCAGCACGGAAAAGCCACGCGACCGGCTTGTCAAGGCTTCAATCGCATTGCCACAGGTTTGCAGTTTCACTCTTCACAACCACACTTACCCGCGCTTCGGACCACCACATGCTGCAACACGAAACGACTATTGTGAACAAGCTGGGGCTGCACGCACGCGCGTCGGCCAAGTTGACGCAACTCGCGGGCAACTACCAGGCGGAAATCTGGATGAGCCGCAATGGCCGCCGTATCAATGCGAAGAGCATCATGGGTGTGATGATGCTGGCTGCAGGCATCGGCAGCACCGTGCTGATCGAAACGGAAGGCGCTGACGAAAAAGAGGCGATGGACGCATTGCTGAAACTGATCGCGGATAAATTCGGCGAGGGACAATAAGCAACGCGTGCACGTTTGCGATGAGCGCCAACGCCGCGGCTGTCCGCGGCGTTTTTTTTAGCGCATGATTGAGTGCACTTCGGCGGTCCATTGATTCGCGAGACGGCGCGTGAATCGACCTGCCCGTTAGCGTGTATGCATGCCGGATGCGTGTCGGCGGAACGCAAGCGCGCTGAAGGCATAGGGTCGTGTTGATTACGACAATTCGTGCTGCGCTGCACACAGCCCCGGGCTATCTGCCGAGGGTGCGGAATTTATAATGACGACACGAGTCTGAGCGCATTGCAGCGGTTTGCCGCGGCATCACACAACTAGAGGAGGTGCGCGTGTCCTTCACGCTGCATGGAATTCCCGTGTCACGCGGTATCGCCATTGGGCGGGCCTATCTGATCGCCCCGGCAGCACTTGACGTGGACCACTATCTGATCGAACCCACGCAGATCGACGGGGAAGTCGGGCGCTTTCGCGCGGCCCAGCAACACGTTCATCACGAGCTCGACGCGTTGCGCGCCGATCTCGCCGCGGATGCGCCGAGCGAAATGGGCGCATTCATCAATGTTCATTCAATGATCCTGAACGATGCGATGCTCGTGCAGGAAACCATCGACCTGATCCGCACGCGCCGCTACAACGTGGAGTGGGCGCTAACCGAACAACTCGAGCGCCTGTCACGCCATTTCGACGATATCGAAGACGAGTACCTGCGCGAGCGCAAAGCCGACATCGAACAGGTCGTCGAGCGCGTGCTGAAGGCGCTTGCGGGCGCATCGGCGACGCTGGCCGATGGCGTGCACGGTGCGTGCAGCGAGATGATCGTGGTCGCGCACGACATCGCGCCGGCCGACATGCTGCAGTTCAAGACGCAGACGTTTCAGGGCTTCGTCACGGACCTCGGCGGTCGCACGTCGCATACGGCGATCGTCGCGCGCAGCCTGGGCATCCCGGCCGCGGTCGGCGTGCAGCACGCGAGCTCGCTGATCCGTCAGGACGACCTGATCATTGTCGATGGCGATCATGGCATCGTGATCGTCGATCCCGCGCCGATCGTGCTGGAGGAATACTCATACCGTCAAAGCGAGAAGGAGCTCGAGCAGCGCAAGCTGCAGCGGCTGAAGTTCTCGCCGACGCAAACGCTGTGCGGCACGCGCATCGACCTGTGGGCGAACATCGAGCTGCCGGAAGACGCACACGCGGCGGTCAACTCGGGGGCAACTGGCGTGGGCCTGTTCCGCACCGAGTTCCTGTTCATGAATCACAAGGACCGCATGCCGGAAGAGGAGGAGCAGTTTGCCGCGTACCGTCGGGCGGTCGAGTTGATGAACGGCTTGCCGGTCACGATTCGCACCATCGACGTCGGCGCCGACAAGCCGCTCGACTCGATGAGCGCAGGCGATGACTATGAGCCCGCCGCGAATCCGGCGCTGGGACTCAGAGCGATTCGCTGGAGTCTCTCGGAGCCGCAAATGTTCCTCACGCAGTTGCGCGCGATTCTGCGCGCGTCGGCGTTCGGCAAGGTGAAGATTCTGATTCCGATGCTCGCGCACGCGCAGGAAATCGACCAGACGCTCGATCTGATTCACGAAGCCAAGCGTCAACTGGACGACGCGGGCATCGCCTACGATCCGAATGTGCAGGTCGGCGCGATGATCGAAATTCCGGCCGCCGCGATTGCGTTGCCGCTGTTCCTGAAGCGGCTCGACTTTCTGTCGATCGGCACCAACGATCTGATCCAGTACACGCTGGCAATCGATCGTGCGGACAACTCGGTTGCGCACCTTTACGACCCGCTGCATCCGGCGGTGCTGCATCTGATCGCGTTCACGTTGCGCGAGGCGAAGCGCGCGGGCGTACCCGTGTCGGTGTGCGGCGAGATGGCGGGGGATCCGGCGTTGACGCGTCTGTTGCTCGGCATGGGTCTCACCGAGTTCTCGATGCATCCGAGCCAGTTGCTGGTGGTCAAGCAGGAAGTGCTGCGCTCGCATCTGAAGACGCTTGAAAAGCCGGTCGCCGATGTACTGGCTTCGTTCGAACCGGAAGAAGTGCAGGCGGCGCTCAGACGCGTCGCGCAGGCGTGAAACGCCAGCCTGGTGGCTTCAAACGGAAAACGCCGCACGTCCCGTCGTGCGGCGTTTTTTCATGTGGCGTTCAGCGTTTCGCAGGCATCAAGCGTGATGCGTTTGCCCGCACACCGGGCAATCCGGCTGGCGCGCGACACGCATCGTGTTCCATTCCATCCGCAGCGAATCGAGCATCATCAGGCGGCCCACCAGCGGCGTGCCGATCTCGCCAATCACCTTGAGCGCTTCAGCGGCCTGCATCGAGCCGATGATGCCGACCGTCGGCGCGAACACACCCATCGTCGAGCATGCGACTTCCTCGAATGGCTGGTCTTCCGGAAATACGCACGCATAGCACGGCGACGCGGCGTCGCGGAAATCGAAGGTGCTGATCTGGCCGTCGAAGCGCAACGCCGCGCCCGACACCAGTGGCACGCCGTGCTTCACGCACGCGCGATTGATCGCGTGGCGCGTCGCGAAATTGTCGGTGCAATCGAGCACGACGGTGGCGTGCGGGACCTCGCGATCGAGCCATGCATCGTCGACGCGCTCGGCCACCGCGTTCACCGCCACCTCGGGATTGAGCTGTGCGATCGCATCGCGCCCGGACTCCACCTTCTTGCGCCCGATCGATGCGCTGACGTGCAGGATCTGCCGCTGCAGATTGGTCAGATCGACCGTATCGGCATCGACCAGCGTCAAACGGCCGACGCCGGCTGCCGCGAGATACATCGCAGCAGGCGAACCCAGGCCGCCCGCGCCGACGATGATCGCGTGCGCGTCGATGAAGCGCTGCTGCGCCTCGATGCCGATTTCGTCGACGAGGATGTGGCGGGAGTAGCGAAGGAGTTGATCGTCATTCATGGCGGGGCGCGTCAGTGTGCCGCGCATCGGGACGCAGACCTGCGGTCCGCCGCGCGCGTGGTGTGGCTGTTATTTTAATCGCGCGAAGGGTGGGGGGGCGTTGCGGGTGTTGCCGTGTGTCTTCGCAGCTCGATGCGCTGCGAAGACACACACCAGGGCGGGCTGCTTACTTGCCTTGCGCAGCCGGCGCCGAAGCCGGGACCGATGCGCCCGGCACCGGTTGCGTTGGCTTCACCGCGACCGGCGCGGACGCCGACGTGGCCGGCTTGTTCTGCGCGAGACGGCGCTCGGTCAGCGACTTCGATTCCTGAACCGGCTTGCCTTCGAGCTTGCCCAGCCCCTGTTGCAGCATGAAGTCGTCGGTCGAACCGAATTCGACCGGCTTGCGCTCACGATCCTTCTGGCGCTGTTCCGGCGTCTTCTTGTCGTTCTGTTCTTCGAGCTGGCGCAGCTGGTCCATGCGTTCCTGTTCGCGCTGTTCCGCTTCCTTCTTCTCGTTCGGGTCCTGCGTGTTCGCAAGGTGATTCGAGTAGTCGACTTCGCGGGTCACGAGCGCGTCGTCCGGGTCGCCTTCGGCGTACTGATCGACCGGGATGTCGGGGCGGATGCCCTTGTTCTGGATCGAACGGCCGCTCGGCGTGTAGTAGTACGCGGTGGTCAGGCGCAGCGCGGTTTCCGCGGTCATGGGTCGGACGGTTTGCACCGAACCCTTGCCGAAGGTGGTCTTGCCGAGGATCAGCGCACGATGCTGATCCTGCAACGCACCCGCGACGATTTCCGACGCCGACGCCGAGTACGCGTTGGTCAGCACGACCATCGGCACGGTCTTGAAGATCGGCGGGATGTCCTTCAGCGGATCGTTCTCGAAGGATTGCAGGCGGTAGTTGTCGTAAGTGTCGCGATAGACCTGCTTCGAATCCGGGATCTGTCCATTGGTGGACACCACCACCGAGTTCGGCGGCAGGAACGCGCCGGCCACGCCGACCGCGCTTTGCAGCAGACCGCCGCCGTTGTTGCGCAGATCGAGGATGAGACCCTTCAGGTTCGGCTCCTGGCGCGCAATGTCTTGCAGCTTGGCGGCCAGATCAGGCGTGGTGCGTTCCTGGAAGCTGGTGATACGCACATACGCGAAGCCAGGCGCCAGAATCTTCGCCTTGACCGACTGCACCTTGATGATCGCACGCGTCACGGTGAGCGGGAACGTGCGGTCGTCGGTCTTGCGGAAGATGGTCAGTGTGACCTTGGTGCCCGGCTCGCCGCGCATCTGCTTGACCGCCTGGTCGAGCGTCATGCCGCGCACGGGCTTGTCGTTGATGCGTGTGATCAGGTCGCCCGGACGGATGCCGGCGCGGAACGCAGGTGTGTCTTCAATCGGCGAAATGACCTTGATCAGACCGTCTTCCGACGAAATTTCGATGCCCAGACCGGCGAAGCGACCCTTGGTC
The DNA here is from genome assembly GCF_900019265.1 of Paraburkholderia ribeironis. Lineage (GTDB taxonomy): Bacteria > Pseudomonadota > Gammaproteobacteria > Burkholderiales > Burkholderiaceae > Paraburkholderia > Paraburkholderia ribeironis. Next base: position 74,542 of record NZ_CYGX02000010.1, on the reverse strand, counting down.
TGCTCCTGCAGTTCTTCGTAGTCGGTCTTGTCGAGGTACGACGAATGCGGGTCGAGGCTCGACACCATGCCCTTGATCGCAGAGGTGAGGAGCTTTTTGTCGTCGACCGGTTCGACGTATTCGTGTTTGATTTGCCCGAAGACTTCGGCAAAGAGCCTGAGTTGGTCTAGCGGCAGCGGTGCGGCCGCGCTAGCGGGTTGCTGGGCCGAGGCGGAAAGTTGCAGGGTGGCAAATGCACCGGTAGCAAGGCCCGCGGCGATCAGGCCGATATTTTTCAGGTTCTTTCGCATAGAGTCTGTTGCGGTCGGAAGCGCGTGGCAGCGTAGAGGAAATTGGACGGACAAGTATAACTGCACACTCGCCTTGACAGGGGAAGGCGCAGGCAATCGTGATTCGACAACAGGGACCCGACCGGGTTCGTGCGATCGCGCCCTCGATGGCGAAGTAATCTGCGGTAATACGCCGCTGACATCTGGAGCACCCCACTCGCGCGAGGCCGGCCGCGCCCACCGGTGCTCGTTGTTGGTCGGCGCGGGTTCTGCGCCGCGGCTGCGCTGGGTTTCTTCAGCGCAAAGCCGCGGCACGAGGGCGGAATCAGCCCGCCTTGCCTTGCTTGGCGACCGCGGCTTGCGCCTGTGCGATCGCTTCCGGGTCGCCCAGATAGTAATGCTGGATCGGCTTTAGGTTCTCGTCGAGTTCATAGACGAGCGGCACGCCGTTCGGGATATTCAGGCCGACGATGTCGCTGTCCGAGATGTTATCGAGGTACTTGACCAGCGCGCGGATCGAATTGCCGTGCGCGGCGATCAAGACCTTGCGGCCCGACTTGATGGCCGGCGCGATCGATTCGTTCCACAGCGGCAGAACACGCGCGACCGTGTCTTTCAGGCATTCGGTGAGCGGCAGCTGTTCGCGCGGCACCTTCGCGTAGCGCGGATCGTCGTACGGCGCGCGTTCGTCCGTCGGCTCCAGCGCCGGCGGCGGCGTGTCGTAGCTGCGGCGCCAGACCAGCACCTGGTCGTCGCCGAATTTGGCGGCGGTTTCCGCCTTGTTCAGCCCCGACAGCGCGCCGTAGTGGCGCTCGTTCAGGCGCCACGAATGGACGACTGGCAGATACATCAGATCCATCTGGTCCTGCACGTGCCACAGCGTGCGGATCGCGCGCTTGAGCACGGACGTGTAGGCGATGTCGAACGTGTAGCCGGATTCCTTGAGCAGCACACCCGACTGCTGCGCTTCACGGTTGCCCTGCTCGGTGAGGTCGACGTCGATCCAGCCGGTGAAGCGGTTTTCCTTGTTCCACGTCGATTCGCCGTGGCGGATGAGAACGAGTTTGTACATGAGATTGCCGGTCGGTAGTGAGGAAGCGGTAAAGCGCTGCGAGGTTCCTCTAGAGGAGCGCCGCCATCGCGTCAGACGGTTATTTTATAATGGGTGGATTGTCCTTTTCGATTTCCCTCTTTTTCGGCGGATTTTCCGTGAAGTTTTTCACTGACTACACAAACCTTGTACTGATCGCGATCGTCCTCATCTCCGGTGGGTTGCTGCTGTGGCCGACGATCAGCCGGCGTGGCCGTGGCGGCCTGTCGGCCGCGGAAGCGACCCAACTGATCAACCGGCGCAACGCGGCGGTCATCGATCTGCGGCCGTCCGCCGATTTCGCCAAAGGGCATTTGCCCGCGGCACGGCACCTTGAATTCGCGGACTTGCAGGCGAAGGTGGCGCAGCTCGTGAAGAACAAGAGCAACCCGGTGCTGCTGGTGTGCCAGACCGGCCAGCAATCGAACAAGGCAGCGCGTATCGTGCAGGATGCAGGATACGCGGAAGTCCATGTTCTCGAAGGCGGCGTCGACGCCTGGCAGAAAGCCGGTATGCCGGTTGTGAAACAAGGAGCAGCGAAGTGAACAAAGTGATCATGTACAGCACCCAGGTGTGCCCGTATTGCCAGATGGCCGAACGTCTTTTAAAGTCGCGCGGCGTTGCGCACGTCGAGAAGGTACTGATCGACAAGGACCCGTCCCGTCGCGACGAGATGATGACCCGGACCGGTCGTCGCACGGTGCCGCAGGTGTTCATCGGCGAGACGCATGTTGGCGGGTACGATGACCTGTCCGCGCTCGACCGCGCGGGCGGTTTGATGCCGCTGCTCGAAGCCGCCTGAATTCGCCCGCCGGCCGGCGCGCAAGCGGGCGGCTGGGTGTAATACAAGCCGGCGTATGCCTGCCACGATGGGCGGGCCATGCGCCGCAACGATCTGGCGACCCATGCAATCATGGACCGCCGCCATGCATACCTATCAGGGAATTACTCAATCATGTCCGACGAGAACAACCAGCCGTTCTTCAATATCCAGCGCATCTACCTAAAGGACATGTCGCTCGAGCAGCCGAATTCGCCGGCTATCTTCCTCGAGCAGGAAATGCCGTCGGTCGAAGTCGAAGTCGACGTGAAGGCCGAACGCCTCGCCGACACGGTGTTCGAGATCCTCGTCACCGGCACCGTCACGGCCAAGGTGTCGGACAAGGTCGCGTTCCTGATCGAAGCCAAGCAAGCCGGCATTTTCGACATCCGCAACATCCCGACCGAGCAGATCGATCCGCTGGTCGGCATTGCATGCCCGACGATCCTGTTCCCGTACCTGCGCTCGAACATCGCCGATGCGATCACGCGCGCCGGTTTCCCGCCGATCCACCTCGCCGAGATCAACTTCCAGGCGCTGTACGAGCAACGTCTCGCGCAGATGGGCAGCCAGGACGGCGCGGCGCAACACGACGGCGTCACGCACTAACATGTCGCAGGCAGTGCCGGCCATGAAGGTTGCTGTCCTCGGTGCTGGCGCATGGGGCACGGCCCTCGCCGGCCATCTGGCCTTACGGCACGACACGGTGTTGTGGGCGCGCGAGTCCGCGCTCATTGCCGAGCTTTCCTCTGCGCACGAAAACGCCCGCTATCTGGCGGGTGTTGCGTTGCCGCCGGCGCTTCGTTACGAAGCGGACCTGAGCGCCGCGCTCGACCATGCGCTCGCCGACGACGCCTTGTGCGTCGTGGCGACGCCCGTGGTCGGCCTGCGCGGCTTGTTGCGGACGATGCGCGACGCGGGCAAGGTGCCGGCGATTGTGGTGTGGTTGTGCAAGGGTTTCGAAGCCGAGTCGCAGTTGTTGCCGCATCAGGTGGTCGCGGCTGAATTGCCGGCGCATCGCAGTAACGGCGTGCTGTCCGGTCCGAGCTTCGCGCGCGAAGTCGGGCAGGGTCTGCCGGTCGCGCTGACCATTGCGAGCCAGTCGGCGGCGTGCCGCGAGCACACGGTCGCCGCGTTCCATCATGGCGCGATGCGCATCTACACCGGCGACGACATCGTCGGCGTGGAGGTGGGCGGCGCGGTGAAGAACGTGCTGGCCATTGCGACCGGTATTGCCGACGGTCTGGGACTCGGTCTGAACGCGCGCGCGGCGCTGATTACACGCGGGCTGGCCGAGATGTCGCGCCTTGGCGTGACGCTCGGCGGACGGGCCGAAACGTTCACTGGCCTGACCGGCCTCGGCGATCTGATTCTGACCGCGACGGGCGACCTGTCGCGCAATCGCACGGTCGGTGTGCAACTCGCCGCGGGCCGTACGCTCGACGACATCCTCGGCGCGCTCGGCCACGTGGCCGAAGGCGTGCGTTGCGCGCAAGCGGTACTCGCGATTGCCCGCGCTCACGCAATCGAGATGCCGATCACGCAAGCGGTATGCGCCGTGCTGTTCGATGGCGTAGCGCCTCGCGATGCCGTCAGCGCCCTGCTGCGGCGCGACTCCAAAGCCGAATAAAGCTTGTCTTTCAGCCGTTTGGCGCGCTTTGGCGTTGAACGGCTGCCTCCCATCGCTGTCCACGTTGCTATCGGCGCTTCGGGATAGCGAGGTTCTCATGCTCATTCTCAATCGTTGCACGCTGGAGGCGCGCGTAGTCGACATCACGACGCTCGCGGTGGATGCGATCGTCAATGCCGCGAATACGTCGCTGTTGGGCGGAGGTGGCGTGGATGGTGCGATTCATCGCGCGGCGGGCAAGGACTTGCTGCGCGAATGCGAAACGCTGGGCGGCTGCGCGACCGGCGATGCCAAGCTGACCGGCGGCTACCGCTTGCCGGCCAGCCACGTGATTCATGCGGTCGGCCCGGTATGGCGGGGCGGCGCGCATGGCGAAGCCGACCTGCTCGCGTCCTGCTACCGGCGCTCACTGGAGGTGGCGCGCGACGCGCAATGCAAGAGCATTGCGTTTCCCGCGATCAGTTGCGGCATCTACCATTTCCCCGCCGACGACGCGGTGCGCATTGCAGTCGCCACCGTGCTCGACACGTTGCCGCGTGTGCCGCAAATCGAACAGGTGCTGTTCGCCTGTTTCGACGACGCCATGTTCGTGCGCTACGAGGCGGAGTTGACGCGCCGTCAGGCGCCACCGTCGAAGCCGGTCTGACGCCAGGCTTCAAACACCACCACCGCGACGGTATTCGACAGATTCAGGCTGCGGTTGCCGGGACGCATCGGCAGGCGCACGCGCTGCTCGTTCGGGAACTGGTCGAGCACCGCGTCGGGCAGGCCGCGCGTTTCGGCGCCGAACACGAACCAGTCGCCGGTCTGGAACGCATGCTCGTGAAAGCGGCCCGAGCCGCGCGTGGTGAAGGCGAACATGCGCGCCGGGTCCGGCGTTTCTTTCGCGACGAACGCGGCCCAATCGGCGTGCACGTTCATCTGCGCATACTCGTGATAGTCGAGGCCGGCGCGCCGCAGCTTGGCGTCGTCGAGCGGAAAGCCGAGCGGTTCGATCAGATGCAGCCGGGCGCCGGTATTGGCGCACAGGCGAATCACGTTGCCGGTGTTCGGCGGAATTTCCGGTTCGACGAGAACGACGTTGAACATAGTGAGACCAGGTGGAGACTAGTTTTTTGGTGTGCGCAGCGCGACGAAGTTCGTCACACGCCGCGCACCGGCAGCTTTGAGCGTGCGCGCCAGCGCTTCGAGCGTCGCGCCGGTCGTCATCACATCGTCGACCACGCCGACATGCAGGCCACGCACCGCTTGCGCGACCACGAATGCGCGGCCGACGTTCAGCCGACGCGCGTCGAGATCGAGCCGCGACTGCGGGACGGTGTGGATCACTCTGCGCAGCAAGGTGGCGTCGCTGCGCACCTGCAGCGCGCGAGCGAGCGGCCTGGCGATCTGCCATGCCTGGTTGTAGCCGCGCTCTTTCAGGCGTTGGCCAGCGAGTGGCACCGGTGCGATCACGTCGGGCCAGTCGGATTCATCTCGCCAGGCGTCCTGCGCGAGCCGCGCGAGGCGTTGCGCGAACTCGCTCGCAAGCATCAGCCGGGCGCGAAATTTCAGGCCGACCGCCAGCGTGTCGAGCGGGGCGCGATAGTCAGCGAGCGCGAACGTGGCGTCGAACGGCGGCGGCTCGGCGATGCAGTCCGCGCAGCGATAGCACGCATGAGCCGCGCGACGCGTGGCTGCTAAAGGGACGGCGCACACGGTGCAGCGCAACCGGCTCTGGTTCCAATAAGCTTCGTCGCAGCCAGCGCACAACGTCTTATGCGACAAATTGCCGCAGAGTGCGCAGAGGTTCGGCAATACCGCATGCATCACGTGCGGCCACGCCGAATGCAAGCCACGTGCGAAACGCGCGAATCTGCCGCCTGAAGACGAAGAAAGTGGTCGGAATGACACGAATGGACGCCCGCGAGGGCCTTGCACGCTGATTGCCGGGAAGCGAACGAGTATACTTCGTGCTCCACGCCAGCACGACACTCATGCCCCAGACTCCCGCTCAATCAGGCCGTCCGGCCTATGATTCCCGGCGCCTCCGGCGTATTTTCGACCGCCGTGCCGGAACCTTCGGCGAGGTGGCGTTCCTGCCGCGCGAGATCGCGCAGCGCATGCGCGAGCGTCTCGACTACATCAAGGTCACGCCGTCGAGCGTGCTCGACGCAGGCTGTGGCATGGGCGACGACATCCCCGCACTGCGCGAGCGCTTTCCCGAGGCGCCGGTGTTCGGCTCCGATCTGTCGCACGGCATGCTGATGCGCGCGTTGCATCACGATGCGGGCGACACCAGCTGGCGGCGTTTTCTGCCGGCGTCGCTCGGCAAGGCGCTGGGCGCCCGCGGCCCGCGCTTCGCGCAAGCCGATTTCTCGGCGCTCCCATTCGCGGCCGGCGCCTTCGAATTCATCTGGTCCAATCTCGCGCTGCACTGGCATTCGCGGCCCGATCTCGTGTTCCCCGAGTGGCAGCGCGTGCTGAAAGTGAACGGCCTGCTGATGTTCAGCACGCTCGGTCCCGACACCCTCAAGGAGTTGCGCGGCGTCTACGCCGAAGTCGAAGCCGCGCATGGCGTTGCATCGCGCAAGCATGTGATCGACTTCGTCGATATGCATGACCTCGGCGACATGCTGGTCGAAAGCGGCTTTGAAATCCCCGTGATGGACCAGGAAACGCTCACGATCACCTACAAGTCGCCTGCGTCGCTGCTCGGCGACGTGCGCCGCTGGGGCGCGTATCCGTTCGAGCGCGACGCGTCGTCGAACCTTGCCTCGCGCAGACTGTACAAGGCCTTGCTGGCCGCCCTCGAAGCCCGCCGGCGCGCCGACGGCACCATCGCGCTGACCTTCGAGGTGATCTACGGACACGCATGGAAAGCGGTGCCGCGCACCACGGCCGAAGGGCACGGCATCGTGCGGATCGAGGACATCGGACGAGGCCCGTCGAGGAATCGCTGAAGCGGTAAAGGGGACGTCTGTTATCTCCGGAATTTGCGCTTCGGAAGCTCCCCAAAGGCTGCGTCAAAATGGCGCGGAGGCTTGTCGCACGTGGCTTGTGGGCCAATCGGGGCTTGCTTGTGGATGCTATGGATCGCGCCTATAATGCGTCAGTTTGTCGCCCGCAGTTCCCACATTTGGGGCGGCAGGCCCGAGGCGCAGGGTTGCAACACGAAGTGATGCGGTAGGGTCCGCGCGGCCGGCATCGGCGGCCGCAAGGATTGGCCGAAAGCGGTGGTTCGCAGGAGGCAGCGGTGGGCGCGTCAGATCTGCTGGCGGATTCAGATCCGGTTCTCAAAGACTGGACGATGAAGCGCAACTGTTCGTTATCGCCCCGGCAGTTCGTCTGTCTCTACGTTTCGCTTGCGTTGTTCCCGTTGGCAATTGCTTTCATGCTGGGTCTGATCGGCGCATGGCTGGTGTTGCCGTTCACCGGTATCGAATTGCTCGCGGTGGGCATCGCGTTCGCCGTCTACGCGCGTCATGCTGTCGATTACGAGCGCATCCGGCTGTTTCCAAACCGGTTGGTGATCGAGCAGGTCAGTGCCGAGCAGCACACGCAGTTTGAATTCAATCCGCGCTGGGTGCGGATAGAGCCGGGCGCAACGCCGCGTGACCAGATCAAACTGGTCTCGCGCGGCCAGACGATCATGATCGGGCAACATCTCGCGCAGTATCAGCGCGCGCAGTTCGCAGGCGAATTGCGCATGTGGCTTGCACGTTGTTAGATCTGGCAGGCACGCGGCGTTCAGGGGGAGCGCGGGATAGGCTGACAGCGGGGTCGAGGGTTTGAATGGAAAATTTGGGTAAGGAAGCTATGAAAACAATCAAGCGAGCGCTCATGGGCGCGCTGGCGATGAGCGGACTGCTTTTCGCCGGTGCCGCCCTGGCAGTGGGCGATGCTCCGGGCGGCCCTGCCGTCAACGCCATCAATCTCCAGCCGCCTGCGACAAAAATCGCTGAGGAGCTCTTCAGCCTCCACATGTTGATGCTGGCGCTCTGCACGGTGATCTTCATCGGCGTGTTCGGCGTCATGTTCTATTCGATCTTTGCTCACCGCAAATCGAAAGGCCACAAAGCTGCAAATTTCCACGAAAGCACCACGGTCGAAATCATCTGGACGATCGTGCCGTTCATCATCGTCGTGCTGATGGCGCTGCCCGCCACCAGGACCGTCGTCGCGATGAAGGACACCACGAACGCCGACCTCACCGTCAAGGTCACCGGCTACCAGTGGAAATGGGGCTACGACTACGTGAAGGGCCCGGGCGAGGGCATCAGCTTCCTGTCCACGCTGGCTACGCCACGTGCCGAAACCGAAGGCCGCAAGCCGATTTCCACGCTGTATCTGCAGGAAGTCGACAATCCGCTGGTCGTCCCGGTCGACAAGAAAATCCGCATCATCACCACCGCGAACGACGTGGTCCACTCCTGGTACGTGCCCGCGTTCGGCGTGAAGCAGGACGCGATTCCCGGCTTCGTGCGCGACACGTGGTTCAAGGCGACCCGGGTCGGCACGTTCCGCGGCTTCTGTACGGAACTGTGCGGCAAGGAACACGCGTTCATGCCGGTGGTGGTCGAGGTGCTGTCCGCCGACGACTACGCGAAGTGGGTCGACGCGCAGAAGAAGAAAATGGCCGCCGGCCAGGACGATCCGAACAAGAACTACACGCTGGCCGAGCTGATGGAGCGCGGCGGCAAAGTGTACGCAGCGAACTGCGCGGTCTGCCACCAGCCGACCGGCAAGGGCGCGGGTGCATTTCCGGCGCTCGACGGCAGCAAGATCGCCAACGGTCCGATCGCCGAGCACGTGAGCCTGGTGCTGAAGGGCAAGAACGCGATGCCTTCATGGGCGCCGACGTTGAACGACGTCGAAATCGCGTCGGTGATCACGTACGAACGTAACTCGTGGGGCAACCACACCGGCGACATTCTCCAGCCGAAGCAGGTTACGGACGCCCGTAACGGCAAGCTGCCGGAAGGTGGCAACCATCTGGCCGAAGCGGGCGCAGCAGCGAGCGGCGCAGCGACCGCTTCCGGTGCTGAAGCTGCGGCGGCCGGTTCGGAAAGCGCGGCGGCGGCAACCCTGCCGGCCAGCATCTACTTCGATACCGGCAAGAGCACGCTGCCGGCCGACGCGCAAGCGGCGGTCGACGCGGCCGCGGCCTACGCGAAGGCACATCCGGATGCGAAATTCACACTGTCGGGCTTCACCGACGCCACTGGCTCCGCCGACCTCAACGCGAAGCTCGCGAAGAGTCGTGCCGAAGCCGTGCGCGACGCGTTGAAAGCAGCCGGCATTGCCGAAGACCATATTATTTTGAAGAAGCCGGAAACGATCACGGGCGGCACCGACGCCAAAGAAGCCCGGCGTGTTCAGATCAGCCCGGCTGCCTGACGTGTTCATGGTCAGCACCGCACTATTCGCTTTAGGAGATTGTCATGTCTAGCATCGGACACGATGTAGTCGCGGGCCACGAGCACGTGCACGGCGACCATACCCACGAGACGCCGCATGGCTGGCGTCGGTGGCTGTTCGCGACCAACCACAAGGACATCGGGACGCTGTACCTGATCTTCTCGTTCACCATGTTCCTCTCCGGAGGCGTGATGGCGCTGATGATCCGTGCCGAGCTGTTCGAACCGGGTCTGCAGATCATGCGTCCCGAGTTCTTCAACCAGTTGACCACCATGCACGGCCTGATCATGGTGTTCGGCGCGATCATGCCGGCGTTCGTCGGTTTCGCGAACTGGATGGTGCCGCTGCAGATCGGCGCATCGGACATGGCTTTCGCGCGGATGAACAACTTCAGTTTCTGGCTGCTGCCGGTGGCGGCGGTGTTGCTGGTGGGTTCGTTCTTCTCGCCGGGCGGCGCGACCGCCGCGGGCTGGACGCTGTACGCGCCGTTGTCCACGCAGATGGGCCCGGGCATGGACTTCGCGATTTTCGCGGTCCACCTGATGGGTGCGTCGTCGATCATGGGCGGCATCAACATCGTCGTGACCATCCTGAACATGCGCGCGCCCGGCCTCACGCTGATGAAGATGCCGATGTTCGTCTGGACGTGGCTGATCACCGCGTACCTGCTGATCGCCGTGATGCCGGTTCTGGCAGGCGCAATCACCATGGTGCTGTTCGATCGTCACTTCGGCACGTCGTTCTTCAACGCGGCCGGCGGCGGCGACCCCGTGATGTACCAGCATATCTTCTGGTTCTTCGGGCACCCCGAGGTGTACATCATGATCTTGCCGGCGTTCGGGATCGTGTCGGAGGTGATCCCGGCGTTCTCGCGCAAGCCGCTGTTCGGCTATAGCTCGATGGTGTATGCAACGTCGTCGATCGCGATTCTGTCGTTCATGGTCTGGGCGCACCACATGTTCGTGACCGGCATGCCGGTCACGGGCCAACTGTTCTTCATGTACGCGACGATGCTGATCGCGGTGCCCACCGGCGTGAAGGTGTTCAACTGGGTCGCGACGATGTGGCGCGGTTCGCTCTCCTTCGAAACGCCGATGCTGTTCGCAGTCGGCTTCCTGCTGGTCTTCACGTTCGGCGGCCTGTCGGGTCTGATGCTCGCGATGGCGCCGCTCGATATCCAGTATCACGGTACCTATTTCGTGGTGGCGCACTTCCACTACGTGCTGGTGGCCGGCTCGCTGTTCGCGCTGTTCTCCGGCTGGTACTACTGGTCGCCGAAGTGGACTGGCTGGATGTACAACGAAACGCGCGGCAAGATTCACTTCTGGGCGTCGATGTTCTTCTTCAACCTCGCGTTCCTGCCGATGCACTTCGTCGGTCTCGCAGGTATGCCGCGTCGCTACGCTGACTATCCGGCACAGTTCACCGACTGGAACCAGGTCATCTCGATTGGCGCGTTCGGCTTCGGTCTGGCGCAGGTCTACTTCCTGTTCGCGGTTGCGTTGCCGGCCTACCGTGGCGGCGGCGAGCACGAAGAAGCTGGCGACAAGCCGTGGGATGGTGCAGCTGGCCTCGAATGGACCGTGCCGAGCCCGGCTCCGTTCCACACGTTCGAACATCCGCCGATCGTCGAGTAAGCGGCGTTCGGTGAGGTGCCCGGCTCCCGCGGCGCGGTAGGTCGCAGCGGGAACCGGCAGCCACGAGACGCAGACTGCACCCCGCCAGTCACGAAAAGTATTCAGAAGTCAGCATGACGCGCAATTCACAGCAACGACGTACACGGGAGCAGATCCGCGCGCGCAACAGGCGGATAGGTTGGGTGATGTTCGCTATCGCGGCGGTCTTTTTCGCGAGCGTCATCATCAAGCAGTGGTGGTTTACCTGAGGCAGGCGTGGAAGTCTGTTGGCAGGTTTGTTGAGGATTGAGATGTCGACGCAACCGCCGGCTCAGGCCGACCGCTCTTTCAACCGTTCGATGCTGATCAAGCTGTTCATCGTCGCTTTGATGATGTTCGGTTTCGGTTTCGCGCTGGTGCCGATGTATCGCGCGATCTGCGAGATCAGCGGCGTCAACAACCTCGTGCAGCGTGATACGACGGCGCGCGAGGCGAAGAATACGCAGGTCGACATGAGCCGCACGATTTCGATCGAACTCGATGCGAACGCACGCGGCCCGTTGGGTTTCAAGCCGGAGCAGCGCAGCCTCGACGTGCATCCGGGCGAAGTGACAACGGTCATGTACGAGGTCAGCAACGAACAGGCGCGCACGATTCACGCGCAAGCCATTCCGAGCTACGCGCCGAAGCAGGCCACCGAGTACTTCAGGAAGATCGAGTGTTTTTGCTTTACGCAGCAGACGTTGACGGCGAATCAGAGCAAGCGGTTGCCGGTGGTATTCGTGGTCGACCCGAAGTTGCCGAAGGATGTGAAAACGATCACGTTGTCGTACACGTTCTTTGAATTGAACACGCCGGCAGCGGCGACGGCCGGCGGCGCGGCGCCCACGGCCAACACGGCGGCAAGCACCGCCAATCCGGCCTGACGACTCGTGCCGCGACCGAAGGGAGACGGGAGAAGATGAGCAATAACGGCGGCAGCCCGCGCAAGAGCAGTTTTGGTCAGTCGATGCGTGCTGTGTTCTGGTCGTTTTTCGGCGTGCGCAAGCGCCGCGATCTGGAAGCGGACGCCACGCAGTTGAACCCGCTGCATGTGATCCTGGCGGCGCTGATCAGTGCGGCTATCCTGATCGTGGTGCTGATCCTGATCGTGCGCGCCGTGGTGGGTTGAGCGTCGGTGCATCGCCAGGGCAAGGGCGAGGCAGGACCGGGCGAGGCAGCAGGGCCCACGAATTAGAGTGAAGCGGTGCGGTATCGACGCGCCGCCGAAGATACAGCCGGAGATTCCGGAACAACTGGACTGAAGTGGAGAATCAAGAATGAGCGGTCAAAACGAGAGCCCGTACTATTTCGTACCGCATCCGTCGCGGCATCCGATCAGCGCCGCTGCCGGATTGCTGGTCATGCTCGGATCGCTTGCGGCCTGGATCAACGACCATACGTGGGCGCCGCTCGGCGTCTTCGCTGGTTTGTTGTGGCTGCTCTTTACGCTATGGCACTGGTTCGGCGACGCGATCGCCGAGTCCGAAGGCGGCATGTACGGCAAGAATGTCGACAAGTCGTACCGCTGGAGCATGAGCTGGTTCATCTTCTCCGAAGTGATGTTCTTCGCCGCGTTTTTCGGCGCGCTGTTCTATGCGCGTGCAATCGCAATGCATCAGCTGGGCAGTCTCGATTACAAGCTGATCTGGCCGGATTTCTCGGCGGTGTGGCCGAACAACGGCCCGGCAGCGCTGGTGTCGACGTACAAGTCGATGCAGCCGTGGCCGGTGCCGACCATCAACACGGCGCTTCTGTTGTCCTCGGGCGCCACGCTGACGGTTTCGCACCACGCGCTGCGTGAAAATCATCGCAACAAGGCGATCGCCTGGCTGGCGGCTACGCTCGTGCTGGGCGTCTGCTTCCTGTTCCTGCAAGCCTTCGAATACTTCCACGCGTACAACGAATTGAATCTGACGCTGGCGTCGGGTGTGTATGGTTCGACGTTCTTCCTGTTGACCGGCTTCCACGGTTTCCACGTGTTCCTCGGCGGCACGATGCTCGCGGTGGTGCTGGTGCGCTTGATCCGCGGCCACTTCACGCCGGAGCATCACTTCGCGTTCGAAGGCGCCGCCTGGTATTGGCACTTTGTCGACGTGGTGTGGCTCGGGCTGTACGTCGTCGTGTACTGGCTGTAACGCAGTCTGGCCCGCACCGGCCGGCTGCCGGAATGAGTGCGGGCTGCGCGCAACGTCCTGCGGGGCGGGGCGCGCGAACAGCTTGCAAGGACTTATGCAGCGCCGCCCTCGACCGTGTCAGGGCGGCGTTTTGTTTGGCGGTGTGAGGATTGCTGCGCCGGACTCAACGCCCGTAAGGAATACCGGTCGCCTGAATCCAGCCCATCCAGTGTGCAAACAGGATGAACAGAAACAGCGAGATCGACAGGCCCACCCGCGTGGCGAGCGACCAGACCATCCGCTTGGTTTTGCCCTTGTCATGCATCATGAAATACAGCGCCGACACCATGCTGGCGATGATCAGGACAAAGGCGATGGGAACGATAATGTGCATGGAACCCGCTGAAACCGGAAAGCGCAAAGGCAAGGCGTTTATTATCGCACCGCGTGCGGGCGTTTGCCGCAAGTTCCAGGCGGCACCGCAAGCGTGGCTGGAGCGCGTTCAATGAAGATCCGTCTGATTCCCGCGCTGCTGATTGTGCTCGTGGTCGCCGTGACGGTGCGGCTCGGTTTCTGGCAGCTCGATCGTGCGCATCAGAAGGAAGCGCTCGAAGCACACATCACGCAGTTCGAAAACGCACCGGCGCGGCCTGTGAGCGCCGCACCGGTCGAATTGAAGGACATCGAATTTCATCGCGTAAAGGCGCGCGGCAGTTTTGTCACGGACAAGGTCGTGTACCTGGACAATCGTCCGTATAACGACCAGCCGGGCTTCTACGTCGTGATGCCTTTCAGGTTGACCGACGGCGGCTACGTACTGGTCAATCGCGGCTGGCTGCCGCGCAACATGAGCAGTCGCGAGACCATCGCGCCTTACGGCACGCCGCAAGGCGAAATCGAAATTGAAGGGATTGCGCGCGCCGACGCATCGCGCGCTTTCGAACTGGGGCAGGGCGGCTCGGCCGCGCATCAGCTGATCCGCCAGAATCTGGACGTCGCCGCCTATGCGGCGGAAACCGGGCTGCCGCTGCAATCGTTCGTGATACAGCAACTGAGCGACGACGGCGACACACTGGTGCGCGATTGGCCCGCGCCGACCAGCGGCGTCGAGCGTAACTATGGCTACATGTTCCAGTGGTGGGGCATGGCGGCCGCGGCTCTCGCATTCGGCCTGTATGCCGCGCGCCGTGCCGCCCGAAAAGAGCACGCGCGAGGCGCGTAACGTGGCCACGCGCGAGTAGCGAGGCAAATGCAGTAGCAATTGCAGTGGCAACCGCCGTCGCAAACGCGCGATCTATACGCAGTACATGCGGCTTGCCGCCCGCCGAAGGGCCGGCACCGCACAATCATTTGAAAGAGGTCCTGTAGTGTCGATGCAATCTCCCCGTTCACCGCGAGCCGGCAAATCCGCCGCGGCACAAGCGCTGCCCGGCCAATCCAACGGCAAGGGCTCGTGGCGACGCGGCCGCTGGGTTCTGCTATTGCTGGCGATCATCTGCGCGGCGCCGATCGCCGTGTCGTATTTCATGTACTACGTGGTCAAGCCGACCGGCGGCAGCACGAGCTACGGCACGCTGGTCGAACCGCAACGGCCGATTCCCGACTCGCTCGTGGTCACGGGCGAGGACGGCAAGCCGCTCAAGCTGGCCACGTTGCGCGGGCGCTGGCTGCTGATCTCGGTCGACCGCAGCGCGTGCGACAAGGCGTGTGTCACCAAGCTCTACTTCATGCGACAAATCCGCGCAGCCCAGGGACCGGAACGCGAGCGCGTCGTGGAGGTGTGGCTGCGCACCGACGCAGGCAAGGTCGCCGACATGATACAAACGGCCTATCCCGACACCAACATGTTGATCGCCGATCCGGCGCAGGTGTCTGCCTGGCTGCCCGCCGACACCGGCACCCAGATCACCGACCATATCTACATGGTCGATCCGAACGGCAATCTGATGATGCGTTTCCCGAAAGATCCGAACCCGAGCAAGATCAAGGGCGACGTGACCAAGCTGCTCAAATGGTCGAACATCGGCTGATGCCGCAACCAGGGTAAGAAACGATGTTCGTACTGCAACTGGCCTTGATCGGGCTGTGTATCGCGTTGTTGCCGCTGTCTTACGTGTGGGTCAAGGCCGACGACAACAAATTCCGCAAGCTGGTCTGGCTGACGACCTTCCTGACGCTCGATCTGGTGATGTTCGGCGGCTTCACGCGTCTCACCGATTCCGGGCTAGGCTGCCCGGACTGGCCGGGCTGCTACGGCACCTCGTCGCCGTTCATCGCGCACGCGGCCATTTCAGCTGCGTATCAGGCGATGCCCACCGGACCGGTCAGCATGGCCAAGGCCTGGATCGAAATGATCCACCGTTACTTCGCGATGGCGATCGGCGTGCTGATCATCGCGCAGACGATCATCGCGTGGACGGCGCGCATCAGGCGCCGTCCGTTGCACGTGTCGCCGTGGTGGCCGACGTCGCTGCTGCTGCTGATTCTGGTGCAAGGCGCATTTGGCGCGTGGACCGTGACCATGAAGCTGCAGCCGATCATCGTGACGACGCACCTGCTGCTCGGCCTCGCGCTGCTCGGCACGCTCGGCTGGCTGGCGGCGCGGCTGACGCCGTTACCCGCCGACGAACCCGAAGCCGCGCGCTGGCGCGTGGCGGCGCTGGCGGGTCTGGCGCTGCTGGTCGCGCAAATCGCATTGGGCGGCTGGGTCAGTACGAACTATGCGGTGCTCGCGTGCACCGACTTCCCGACCTGCAACGGCCAATGGATTCCGCCGATGGACTTCGCGCACGGTTTCCACCTGTGGCGCGCGCTCGGCATGACCGGCGCCGGCGACGTGATCACCCAGGATGCGCTGGTGGCGATTCACTGGACGCATCGCACGTTTGCGATCGTGGTGATTGCCTATCTGCTGTGGTTCGCGCTGAAACTGCGCCGCTTCGAGTCGCTGCGGCGGCCGGCGAACGGCGTGCTGCTGGTGGTCCTGATCCAGTTCGTCACTGGGCTGTCGAACATCGTCCTGCAATGGCCGTTGCCGATTGCGGTCGCGCACAACGGTGGGGCCGCGATCCTGCTGCTTTTGCTCGTTATGTTAAACTTTCGAATCGCTTATAGCCGTCCCGGCCGCGCCGTGCTCCCTGCACGCGACGCCGCGCCAGCGTGACTCCACATGGACAGCACAACACTCTCCCAAACGCCCGGCAGCCGGGTTTCCCAATACATCGCCCTGACGAAGCCGCGCGTCACGCAACTCGCCGTGTTCTGCGCCGTGATCGGCATGTTTCTCTCGACACCGGGCATGGTGCCATGGACGGTGCTGATCGGCGGCACGGTCGGCATCTGGTTGCTGGCCGGCGCGGCCTTCGCGATCAATTGCCTCGTCGAACAGAAAATCGACGCGAAGATGCGGCGCACGTCGTGGCGACCCTCTGCGCGCGGCGAGATCACCACCGCGCAGATCCTGATCTTTTCGGGCGTGCTCGGCGGCCTCGGCATGTGGACGCTCTACACGTTCGCCAACCCGCTGACCATGTGGCTCACGCTGGCCACCTTCGTCGGCTATGCGGTCATCTATACGCTGCTGCTCAAGCCAGCCACGCCGCAGAACATCGTGATCGGCGGCGCGTCGGGCGCAATGCCGCCGGCGCTCGGCTGGGCTGCGGTCACCGGGCACGTGCCGGGCGACGCATGGATTCTGGTGTTGATCATCTTCGTGTGGACGCCGCCGCATTTCTGGGCGCTCGCACTGTATCGTCGCAAAGACTACGAAAACGCCGGCCTGCCGATGCTGCCGAACACGCACGGCGAGCAATACACGCGGCTGCATATTCTGCTGTACACGATCATCCTGTTCGCGGTCGCGCTGATGCCGTTCATCTCCGGCATGAGCGGCGTGGTGTACCTCGGCGCGGCGGTGCTGCTGGGCGCCGTGTTTCTCGCGTATGCGTGGAAGATCTATCGGGAGTATTCGGACGATCTGGCGCGCAGAACCTTCCGTTACTCGATCGTCTATCTGTCGCTGCTGTTCGCCGCGCTGCTGATCGACCACTATGCGCGCGTCGTGATCGGCGCGTAATCCCATGCTCAGAAACCGCTTTGCGCGCGTGACGCGTGCTGCTGTGATGGCTTGCGCGCTCGGCGGCGCGTTGCTGGCGGCCGGCTGCGGCAAGCAGCCGCCGGCGTTCCAGAATCTCGACATCACCGGCAACACCCAATTCGCGAGCAACTTCTCGCTGCCCGACACGTCCGGCAAGATTCGCACGATGGCGGATTTCAAGGGCAAGGTGGTGGTGCTGTTCTTCGGCTACACGCATTGCCCGGATGTCTGCCCGACCACCATGGCGGAGCTGTCGCAAGCGTTGCAGCAACTCGGCCCGGACGACGCGAAGCGCGTGCAGGTGCTGTTCGTTACGGTCGATCCCGAGCGCGACACGGCCGCGTTGCTGGCGCAATACGTGCCGGCGTTCAATCCGACCTTCATCGGTTTGCGTCCCGCCGACGACGCGCAACTCGCCAAAGTCGCGAAGGATTTCCGCGTCTACTACGCGAAGGTGCCCGGCAAGACGCCAGACAGCTACACGATGGATCACACGGCCGCGAGCTATGTATTCGATACGCAAGGCAAGCTGCGTCTGTTCGCACGCGATGGTCAGGGCGCGACGCCGTGGGTGCACGATATCAAGTTGCTGCTCGACTGATACACGGCACGAGCGCAGCAGAACGTAGATGGGCGCGCAACGCTCGGTGACCCGGCGTCACTCGACCGCGCCCGTTTCAACTTCCCCCGTTGTAACCCTCAAGCCGGTAGCGGCAAATTCAATCCTGGCGCGAGACGCGTCGTCTTGAACTCGGTCACCTCGTAACGCGCGAGCTTTTGCTGGGCGAAGGGGGCGCTGGCGAGGATCCGATCCGTCAGCGGTACATCCTGCGGCATCGCGCGAAGGTGGGCTGCCGTGCGGGTTCTGATCGCACACGCCATCCCGTGCCGTCCCGCACACACAACCCGCGCATAACCATATGCGATCGTGATATTTCCCATCTTGCCTGGCATATGAGACCATCCCGGGTTCAGTTGGCGGCGCACTCGCGCGAGCGAGACCGCCGGCTTTCACCCGACTCTGACACCGATCAGAGAGTCGATTAGTAACAGCGAGAATTACATGCAGCGCAGAAACATCCTCAAAGCCCTCTCCACAGTCATCGCCGCTGCGGCAATCCTGACCAGCTTCGGTGCGCACGCCGACGACAAAGTCATCAAGGTCGGCACCATCGGCGGCCCCGATGCGCAAATCTGGGAAGTCGTCACGAAAGTGGCCAGGCGCGACGGCCTGAACGTGAAGGTCGTCGAATTCAACGACTACGTGCAGCCGAACGCCGCACTCGACGCGGGCGACCTCGACGCGAACAGCTTCCAGCACCAGCCTTACCTCGACAGCCAGATCAAGCAGCGCGGCTACAAGCTGGTCAATGCCGGTCTCACGTATATCTCGCCGCTCGGCGCTTACTCGAAGAAGCTGAAGTCGCTGAAGGACCTGCAGCCGGGCGCGAAGGTCGCGGTGCCGAACGATCCGTCGAACGAGAACCGTGCGCTGCTGTTGCTGCAGGCGCAAGGCCTGATCAAGCTGAAGGCCGGCGCGGGCACGGGTGGCAATAACGCCACGCCGCTCGACATCGCCGAGAATCCGAAGAAGATCAAGTTCGTCGAGCTCGACGCCGCTCAATTGCCGCGTTCGCTGGCGGATGTGGACGCCGCCGTGATCAACACCAACTTCGCGCTGGCCGCCGGCCTGCAGCCGACCAAAGACGCGATCGCGCTGGAAGACCTTCACAGCCCGTACGCGAACCTGATCGCGGTGCGCGCGCAGGACAAGGACAAGCCGTGGGTCAAGAAGCTGGTCGCGGCTTACCAGTCGGAAGACGTGCGCCAGTTCATCAAGAGCCAGTTCAAGGGTTCGATGGTGCCGTCGTTCTAAGCGGCGAATGCCGCGAGCCGGTGCGCGCCGCCGATGTGCGCGCCGCGTCGGCTTCTACAGCTCCAGTTCCCATCTTTCGATCGTCAGATCCTGGCCGAAGCGGCGCTTGGCGGTCGCGCCGGCAAGTTTGAAGCCGGCCCGCTCGCATAAACGCCGCGTCTCCAGCAGCATGCTGGCCGTGGTCAGCGTGAGCTTCGTGTAGCCCGCGCGTCGCGCGAACCGCACGCATTCGCTGAGCATTTGCGTGCCGATGCCCAGCCGCTGCACGTCCGGTTCGACCCACAGCAGGCGCACGCCCGCAACCGTCGTCGATATGCCGATGATGCACACCGACCCGACCACCATCTCTTCCTGTTCGGCGACCCAGCACATCTCGCGCAGCGGATCGTCGCGCTGCGTGTAATCGGCGACGATCCGCGCGAGCAAGCCCTCGAACGATCGATCCCAGCCGTATTGCGCCGCGAACCACTGCGCTTGCCGATGCACTAGCCAGCCGCACTCGCCCGCGTGCGGCTGCCGCAGCGTCACGAGTCGATGCTTCGACTGGTCGTCGAGCAGCCGCTCGATCAGCTTCATCGCGCCGATCAACTGTTCCTGCGCGAGTACGGTGAGGCCGCCGAGCACGGCGAGCACTTCGTCGATGGCGGTCGTGTCGAGCGGCGCGTAGGCCGCATGGCCGCGCTCGGTGAGGGCGATCAACGACTGGCGCGCGTCAGAGTCGGACGGGCGGCGCGTGATCAGGTCGCGTCGTTCGAAGCTGGTCAGCAGGCGGCTCAGATAACCACTGTCGAGACCCAGAGCACGGCCCAGTACCGAGGCCGTCAGCGCGCGTGCGCGAGAGAGCTCGTACAGTACGCGCACCTCCGTGAGCGAGAAGTTGCTCCTCGCGAGGTGCTCATGCAGCGCGCCAATGTGCTGCGTATAGAACCGATTGAAATGGCGGACGGCCTGCGCGCGCCGCAGCGCTTCGGAATCTGTCAAGTGCGGGCTCTCTCGGGGAATTGTTATGGTTTGGTACATCGCACTATATGGGAACGGATGGCGTTCATAAAGCCACTCCGGCTCCGTGTGTATCAAACTGGTATCAAAAAGGTATCGCTTCGGACGTCTGGCTATATGCCGAACGAATCGGGAGGAAGCGCACTGGTATGCTCCGAATTCGCATGCGGGTAAATCCTTAGCGCCGAATCGCGCTCTGGAATGCCTCACCAAACCTCTGCGAGCCTTGTCCAGCAAGGCTTTGCGCCATCTATACCAGCATGGAACCAATCTGTTGACTGGTATTATGTTGGTTATATAATGGGCTCTCAATTTTCGCAGGCCGCACTCTTCGCTGCGGCCGCCGGAGCCCCATGGAAACTCGCTGGTCTGCCCTGATGCCTGACGCTCGCAACGTCACGCCGGTCTATCTGCAGCTCGCGCGCAATCTGGCGACCGCGATCCACTGCGGCGTATGGTCGGCCGGCGAGGCGCTGCCATCCGAGCGCACGCTTTCCGACGCGATTGGCGTGTCGCGCATCACTGCGCGCAAGGCCATCGAGTTGCTGGTCGAGCAGGGCTTGATCCGGCGTGCGCGCGGCGCGGGCAGCTTCATCACGCCGCGGGTCGAGGATCCGCTGTCGCGCCTCACCGGTTTCACGAAGAGGATGCAACAGCGCGGCTTCCGGCCGGATTCGGTGTGGCTCGAGCGCGCGATCCGCGCCGCCAACCGTGACGAGCTGGTTCAACTCGGGCTGTCGCCCGGCGCGGCGGTCGCGAGCCTGCGGCGGCTGCGGCGCGCGGACGGCATTGTGATGGCGGTCGAGCATTCGGCGCTGCCCGCGGCGATCGTGCCCGACCCGCACGCGATCGGCGTGTCGCTGTACAGCTATCTGGAGCAACGTGGCGCGGCCGTCGTGCGCGCCTTGCAGCACTTTCGGGCGGTCAACGCGTCGAGCGAGATCGCTTCGTTGATGGATATCGAACCGCGCACGGCTCTGCTGGTCATTACCCGTATCGGTTACAGCGCCGACCAGCGCGCGATCGAACTGACCGATACCTATTGCCGCGACGATCACTACGACTTCGTCGCTGAACTGCGCACCTGAGTTGGACTCGCGTTGCGCAACCGGATCGAGCAGCCGGGCTGGTCGCATGACCAGCCGCCAGCTGCTGCTCCGGCGAGCGCAAATCAGTCACACCCGTATCACGCCTCACCAGAGAGACTCATGCTGACCGGAAACATACTCACCACCGATGGGTGGATTCACGGCACGCTCGAATACGAAAACGGCCGCATTACGGCGCTCACCGGTGCCCGCGTCGATCCGTCGACCAACGACGCGCCGTACATCCTGCCCGGCTTCATCGATCTGCACGTGCATGGCGGCGGCGGCGCCGACGTGATGGAAGCCGGCGACGCCATCGAAACCATCACGCGCACCCATGCGCGCTACGGCACGACGAGCCTGCTCGCCACCACCATGACCGCGCCGCGCGACGAACTGATGAGCGTCGTTGCCGGTCTCGGTGGCGTCGCGCGGGTGCGCACACCGGGCTGCTCGCGCGTGCTCGGCGTGCACCTCGAAGGGCCGTACATCAATCCCGGCAAGCTTGGTGCGCAACCGGACGCCGCCGTCTCGGCGGTGATGGACGAAGTGCTGAAGTACCTGTCGATCGCACCGATCCGCGTGGTCACGCTGGCCCCGGAAATCGCCGGTCATATGGAGATCATCTCCGAGATGGCGGCGCGCGGCGTGCGCGTGCAGCTCGGCCATTCGCTCGGCACCTACGACGACGCCGTCGCCGCGCTCAAGCACGGCGCGTGCGGCTTCACGCATCTGTTCAACGCGATGTCGCCGATGCATCACCGCAATCCCGGCCTGGTCGGAGCGGCGCTCGCGCATGCCGAGTTCGCCGAAATCATTCCCGACCTGCTACACGTTCATCCGGGTGCGATCCGCGCCGCGCTGCGCGCGATTCCGCGTCTGTACGTGGTGACCGACAGCACCTCGGCCACCGGCATGCCCGACGGCGAATACCGCCTGGGCAGCCAGCATGTGACGAAGTGCCTGGGCGGCGTGCGACTCGCCGACGGCACGCTCGCCGGCAGCACCCTGACGATGGACCAGGCGCTGCGCAATCTCGTGTCGATCGGCCTGCCGATCGACGATGTATCGAACCGTCTGTCGCGCTACGCCGCCGACTATCTCGGCATCGAGGACCGCGGCCGTATCGCACGCGGTGCGTGGGCCGATGTGGTCGTGTTCGATCGTGATCTGGCGTTGACCGCGACTTACGTCGAAGGAGAAGCAATTGTCGAATATGCTTAAGGAGGCGCTGGCGTCCGCTGAAACGGTCGCCGCGCAACTCACGGATACCTCGCGCGTCGAGGCCCTCGCGGCAACGCTGGCCGCACAGCCGCGCCATGTCGCGCTGACGGTCGCGCGTGGCAGCTCGGATCACGCGGCCAGTTATTTCGCATCCCTGACGATGAGCCGCCTCGGCGTGCCGGTCGCGTCGCTGCCGATGTCGGTCGCGACGCTGCAACAGGCGCCGCTGCAGGTGCGCGACCAGCTCGCGCTGGCGTTCTCGCAGTCGGGCAAGAGCCCGGATCTGGTCGGCACGATGCAAGCGCTGCGCAACGCGGGCGCGCTGACCGTTGCCGCCGTGAACGCGCCGAACTCGCCTTTGGCCGATGCATGCGAGTGGCAACTGCCGCTCGTCGCCGGTCCGGAGCTGAGCGTCGCGGCCACCAAGAGCTATATCGCGATGCTGTCGATGTCCGCGCAACTGGTCGCGCATTGGCAGCGGGATGCCGATCTGCTCGCCGCGCTGAATACGCTGCCCGATGCGTTGCACAGCGCGGGCAGGCTCGACTGGTCGAATGCCGTGGATGAGCTGCGCGGCATCGAGCGCATGATCGTGATCGGCCGTGGTCTGGGTCTGGCCATTGCGCAGGAAGCCGCGCTGAAGCTAAAGGAAACCTCCGGGATTCAGGCAGAAGCGTTTTCGAGCGCGGAAGTGCGCCACGGTCCGATGGAACTGATCGATCGCGACTATCCGCTGTTGGTCTTCGCACCGCGTGGACCGGAGCAGGCCGGCCTGCTTCAACTCGCCCGCGACATGCAGGCGCGCGGTGCGCGCGTGCTGCTCGCCGCGCCGGACGACGTGCCGCATGCCACCTTGCCGCTCGCCAACACCGCTCACGCGGCGCTCGACCCGATCGCCGCAATCCTGTCCTTTTACGTGATGGCTGCCGGCCTTGCCGCCGCACGCGGGCGCAATCCCGATGCGCCGCGCCATCTCAACAAAGTCACCGAAACTCACTGACTCAACAAAGTCACCGAAACTCACTGACGAGGAATGAGATGCGACGTGTCGAGGAATCCCGTTTGAAGAGCCATTCTGAGGGCCACATTGTTTTGCTCGCGCCGCTGACCGGGCCGGTCGTGCCGCTCGCGAACGTGCCCGACCCGGTGTTTGCGGGTGGCATGTTCGGCGACGGCATCGGTGTCGATCCGCTCGAGGGGCGGCTCGTCGCGCCCTGCGACGGCATCGTCACCCATCTCGCGCGCACCCATCACGCGCTCACGCTGGCGACGGCCGAAGGCGTGGAGATTCTGCTGCACGTCGGTATCGATACGGTCGAGCTGAACGGCAAAGGCTTTGCGCCGATGGTCGAGCAAGGCGCGCATGTGCGTGCCGGCGACGTGCTGATCGAGTTCGATCAGGATCGGGTCGCGTTGAGTGCGCCGAGCCTCGTGTCGGTGATCGCGATTGCCAACTCGGATGCGTTCGAGATCGTCGAGCGTGCGCCGCGCGGTGTGTTGAGGGCGGGTGAGACGCCGCTGCTCGTGCTGCGTGCCCGCGACGGCGTGGTAGCCGACGCGGCGCGCGAGGCCAGCGCGACCAACGTGATGGAGGAAGCCCGCCAGCAGGTTACGCTGGTCCACGCGGGCGGTCTGCATGCGCGCCCCGCGGCGCGGGCGCGGCAAGCGGCGCGCGGTTTCGATGCGCGCGTCGAAGTGCGTTATGAAGGGCGCAAAGCGGCAATCGAAAGCGTGGTCGGTTTGCTTGGCCTTGGCGCGGGCGAAGGTGCGACGGTCGAGTTGCTCGGCGTCGGCCCGCAAGCCCAGGCCGCGATCGAGGCGATCGCTCACGAACTGACGCGCGAAGCGCATGGCGAAGTCGAAGAGACGCCGGCGCGTCAAAGCTCGCTGGCGCCACAAGTGGTATCACGCCCGGTGGGCGAACCGCTCGCGCCGAATACGCTCGCGGGCGTGTGTGCGGCGCCTGGCGTCGCGGTCGGCAAGCTGGTGCGGTGGGACGATGCGGACATCGATCCGCCTGAGCAGGCGAGCGGCACGTCGGCCGCAGAGAGCCGTCTGCTCGACAAGGCAATTGCCAGCGTTGACGCCGACCTCAACACGACTGTGCGTGACGCGTCGCAACGCGGTGCGCACGGCGAAGCGGGGATTTTCGCGGTGCATCGCGTGCTGCTCGAAGATCCGACGCTGCTCGATGCCGCCCGCGATCTGATCAGTCTCGGCAAGAGCGCCGGCTTCGCGTGGCGCGCGGCGATCCGCACACAGATCGGAATCCTTAGCAATATGGAAGACGCGTTGCTGGCCGAACGTGCCGCCGATCTGCGCGACATCGAGAAGCGTGTGCTGCGCTCGCTCGGCTATACGAACGCGGCGGCACGCACGCTGCCGGAAGAAGCCGTGCTCGCGGCCGAGGAGTTCACGCCGTCCGATCTGTCGTCGCTGGATCGCTCGCGAGTCACCGCGTTGGTGATGGCGCGCGGCGGCGCGACTTCGCACGCGGCGATTCTCGCGCGCCAGGCGGGCATTCCGGCACTGGTCGCAATGGGCGACGCGTTGCTCGCGATTGCGCAAGGCACGCAAGTGGTGGTGAATGCCACGAGCGGCCGCCTCGAATTCGCCCCGAGCGAACTCGACGTCGAGCGTGCGCGTTCGGAGCGCAGCCGCCTCGCCGGTGTGCGCGAAGCGAATCGCCGTACCTCGCAACAGGCGGCCGTGACCGCCGATGGCCGCGCGATCGAAGTGGCCGCCAACATTGCCACGCTCGACGATGCAAAAGCCGCCGTCGACAACGGCGCCGACGCGGTCGGCTTGCTGCGCACCGAACTGTTGTTCATTCATCGCGCGGCGGCACCGACGACGGACGAACACCGTCAGAGCTACCAGGCCATCGTCGATGCGTTGAGCGGCCGCACCGCGATCATTCGCACGCTGGATGTCGGCGCCGACAAGGAAGTCGACTATCTGACCTTGCCGCCCGAACCGAATCCGGCGCTTGGCCTGCGCGGCATTCGCCTCGCCCAGGTGCGACCGGATCTGCTCGACGATCAGTTGCGCGGCCTGCTGGCGGTGCAGCCGTTCGGCGCCGTGCGCATCCTGCTGCCGATGGTCACCGACGTCGGTGAGCTGATCCGCATCCGCAAGCGTATCGACGAATTCGCCCGCGAGTTGGGCCGCACCGAACCGATCGAAGTCGGCGTGATGATCGAAGTGCCGTCAGCGGCGCTACTGGCCGATCAACTGGCGCAGCACGCGGACTTCCTGTCGATCGGCACCAACGACCTGACGCAGTACACGCTGGCGATGGACCGCTGCCAGGCCGACCTCGCCGCGCAAGCCGACGGCTTGCACCCGGCGGTGTTGCGCCTGATCGCGGCCACCGTGCAAGGCGCCGAAAAGCATGGCAAGTGGGTCGGCGTGTGCGGCGCACTGGCGGGCGATCCGCTCGCGATGCCGCTGCTCGTCGGCCTCGGCGTGACCGAGCTGTCGGTGGACCCGGTGTCGGTGCCGGGCATCAAGGCGCTTGTGCGCAACCTCGATTATCAACTGTGCCATCAACGTGCCCAGCATGCGCTGGCGCTCGAATCGGCGCAGGCGGTAAGAGCAGCAAGCCGCGAAGCCTGGCCTCTGGACTGAACCTCACACGGTCCGCAACCAGCTTCGCTCAATCAATGCGGTCAATACGTCTGGCGGCACAACCCGACGACGACCGTCGACAACGAGACATGGATTGGAGATATCAATGGATGGGAATCCGTTTCTGAAGATTCAGCGCCTGGGACGCGCGCTGATGCTGCCGATCGCGGTGCTGCCGGTGGCTGGACTGCTGCTGCGACTCGGCCAGCCCGATGTGTTCAACATCAAGATGATTGCCGATGCCGGCGGTGCGATCTTCGACAACCTGCCGCTGCTGTTCGCGATCGGCGTGGCGGTCGGCTTCGCGAAAGACAACAATGGCGTGTCGGGGCTCGCGGGTGCGATCGGTTATCTGGTCCAGGTCGCGGTGATGAAGGACATCAACGACAAGCTCAACATGGGCGTGTTGTCCGGGATCGTGG
This sequence comes from Paraburkholderia ribeironis, assembly GCF_900019265.1. GTDB lineage: Bacteria > Pseudomonadota > Gammaproteobacteria > Burkholderiales > Burkholderiaceae > Paraburkholderia > Paraburkholderia ribeironis. The sequence continues at coordinate 48,226 of NZ_CYGX02000010.1, read as the reverse complement.
CGGGTATCGTCGCGGGCTTGCTATACAACCGGTACAAGGACATCAAGCTGCCCGACTACCTCGCGTTCTTCGGCGGCAAACGCTTCGTGCCGATCGTCACGGGGGTGGTCTGTCTCGGACTCGGCATCGCATTCGGCTACGTGTGGCAGCCGGTGCAGGCCGTGATCGATACGGCCGGGCACTGGTTGACCACGGCGGGCGCATTCGGCGCATTCGTGTTCGGCGTGCTGAACCGCCTGCTGCTCGTCACGGGTTTGCACCACATCCTCAATTCGCTGACGTGGTTCGTGTTCGGCACCTTCACGCCAGCGGGCGGCGCCGCCGTGACGGGCGACCTGCATCGCTTCTTCGCCGGCGATCCGACCGCGGGCACGTTCATGACGGGCTTCTTCCCGGTCATGATGTTCGGCCTGCCGGCGGCATGTCTCGCGATGTTTCACGAGGCACCGAAAGAGCGCCGCGCGGTGGTGTTCGGGCTGCTGTTCTCGATGGCGCTGACGTCGTTCCTGACCGGCGTGACCGAGCCGATCGAATTCAGCTTCATGTTCCTCGCGCCGGTGCTGTACGCGATCCACGCGCTGCTGACGGGGCTGTCGCTCGCCATCTGCTCGGCACTCGGCATTCACCTTGGCTTCACGTTCTCCGCGGGTTTCATCGACTACGTGCTGAACTTCGGTTTGTCCACCAAGGGTTGGTGGGCGATTCCGCTCGGTCTCGTGTACTCGGTGGTGTATTACGGGCTGTTCCGTTTCTTCATCCGCAAATTCAACATGGCGACGCCGGGCCGTGAACCCGCGGCCGCTGAAGAGCAGGCCGATTCGTTTGTGGCCGGCGGTTTCGTTTCGCCGGCAGCCGGTGTAGCGGTGCCCCGCGCGCAGCGCTATATCGCGGCGCTGGGCGGCGCGTCGAATCTGTCGGTGGTGGATGCATGCACGACGCGTTTGCGCCTGTCGGTGGTCGATTCGGACAAGGTCTCCGAGAGCGAACTGAAGACGCTCGGCGCACGTGGCGTACTCAAGCGCGGCACGGGCAACGTGCAGGTGATCATCGGACCGGAAGCGGACATCATTGCGGACGAAATCCGCACGGTGATCGCGCAGGGCGGCGCTACGGCGAAGCCGGTGCCGGTCGCGGCTGCGACTGCAGCTGCTGCATCTGCGCCGATTGCCGCGAATACGCAAGGCGGCCCGCTCGACCCGGACCCGTTGCGCTGGCTCGCCGTGTTCGGCGGCGCGGGCAACGTGGTGTCGCTGGATGCAGTGGCGGCGACGCGTTTGCGGATCGTCGTGCGCGATCCGTCGGCGGTAGATCGCCAGCGTCTGGCTACGCTCGACACGGTATGGGTTTCCGCCGACACGTTCCATATCGTCGTCGGCGAGGCCGCGCAGCGCTATGCAGCGAGGCTGGCGTCGCGCATGTCGGAGCAAGGCGGCGGCGCGACGCCTGTGCCGGCATGACACGTGCGCTGTCGGGCAACCGGCGCGCGCAGCCTGGCATTCAGTGACGCGGCATTCGGTACACCGTATCGGTAATGCGGCACCCATGACGCGGCACCCATGACGCAGCACCCATCACGCTGCAATAAGAAAGCGGCACCTTGAATGTTCAAGGTGCCGCTTTTGCGTTGCTTTTGCGTTTACCGGCGCGCGGCCGGCATCTGCCGCGTTAGCGCGTCTTCGGCTTTGCCGTTTGCGACGGCCCGCGCGATTCGAGCCACATCACGTTGATGATCCCGAACGCCAACGCGACGCCGATACCGAGCAGCCAACTGAAATACCACATCACAAACTCCTGTTAAGCGTAGTGCCGATCAATACATCGAATGGTGATGTTCCGTGATTGCCGCGGCGGTCACCTTGCCGCGCATCACGCGATAGACCCAGCCCGTGTAGAGCAGGATCAGCGGCAGGAACACGATCACTGCGACCAGCATGATCTGCAGCGTCAGACGGCTCGAGGTCGCGTCCCACATGGTCAGGCTGCTGCGTCCGTCGAGCGACGAGGGCATGATGAATGGAAACATCGAGAAGCCCGCGGTGAGAATCACGCCGATGATCATCAACGAGGTCGATAGAAACGCGCCTGTCTCGAAGCGTGAGCGTGCGAGCAGCGCGGCCAGCACGCCGCCGACGAGGCCGGCCACCGGCGCGAGAATCATCCACGGATAGAGCGCGTAGTTGGCGAGCCACAAGCCAGGCGCGCCGATGACGGTCTTCATCAGCGGATTGGCGACCGCGTCGAGCGGCGGCGCGTCGACGACCTGAAAGCCGCCGATCATCGTGGCGATCAGTGCGCCGGCCATGAGGAACAGCACCACGCCGGTTGCCGATGCGATCCGCAGCGCCAGCGACGCGCGCTCGGCCACTACGCCGTCCGATTTCATCTTCACGAAGGCTGCGCCGTGCGCGGTCAGCATCGCTACGCTGACGAGGCCGCACAGCAACGCGAACGGATTGAGCAGACCGAAGAAGCCGCCGTGATACGTGACACGCAGGTCGGTGTCGAACGAGAACGGTACGCCTTGCAGCAGGTTGCCGAACGCGACGCCGAACACCAGCGCCGGCACGAAACCGCCGACGAACAGTCCCCAGTCCCAGGCGCTGCGCCAGCGCGGGTCATCACGTTTGCCGCGATAGTCGAAGCCGACCGGTCGGAAGAACAGCGCGAACAACACCAGCAGCATCGCGAAGTAGAAACCGGAGAACGATGCCGCGTAGGCCAGCGGCCACGCGGCGAACATCGCGCCGCCAGCCGTGACGAGCCATACCTGATTGCCTTCCCACGTCGCGCCGACCGTGTTCACGACGATGCGGCGTTCGCCATCGGTCTTGGCAATGAACGGCAGCAGAATCGCCGCGCCCATGTCGAAGCCGTCGGTGAGCGCGAAGCCGATCAACAGTACGCCGATCAAAAGCCACCAGATCAGTTTGAGGGCTGCATAGTCCATGATAGTTTTTTCCCCTGAACAAAATGGCGGCGCGTCATGCTGCCGTGTTGGGCGACAGCGGCTGGGTCAGCGGCGGCTGTAGTTCGTGGTGATAGCGGCCCGTGTGCAGCGACGATGGGCCAAGCCGCGCGTACTTGAACATCAGCATGATCTCGATGATGAACAGCACCGTGTAGAACAGCACGAAGCCGCCGATACTCAGATACAGGTCGCGGGGCGTCAGATTCGAAGCGGCCAGGCTGGTCGGCAGAATGCCGGCGATGCTCCACGGTTGGCGGCCCATTTCAGCGACGATCCAGCCGAGTTCAGCCGCGAGCCACGGCAACGGAATCGCCCATACGGCCCAACGCAGGAACCAGCGGCGGCGTTCCAGCAGCAGCGAGCGTTGCGCGCAGAACCAGAACGCCAGTACGAACGTGCCAAGAAACAGCAGGCCGAGGCCGACCATGAGACGGAACGAGAAGAACAGCGGCGCGACCGGCGGGATCGTCCGCCTGGCCGCCTGGGCAATCTGGTCCGGCGTGGCGTCGGTGACGCTCGCGGTGAACTGCTTGAGCAACAGGGCGTAGCCGAGATCGTCCTTGTGGGCCTCGAAGGCGGCGTGCGCTTCGTCGGTGGCGTCGCCTTCCTTGAGCTTTTGCAGCGCGCTGTAGGCCAGCATGCCGCTCTTGACGCGCACTTCGTTTTGCGCAATCAGCTCGCGCAGACCGACCACGGGTTCGTCGAGCGAGCGAGTAGCGATGATGCCGAGCGCGTACGGCACCCGGATCGCGTAGTCGGTGCGCTGTTCCTGTTGATTCGGAATGCCGAAGATAGTAAACGGTGCCGGTGCAGGGGCGGTTTCCCATTCGGATTCGATTGCGGCGAGCTTCACCTGCTGAACCTCGCCAGTGCGATAACCGGATTCGTCGCCGAGTACGATCACGCACAGCGCCGACGCCAGACCAAAACCAGCGGCAATCGCGAACGAGCGCAGGGCGAACTCGGTATCGCGGCGCTTCAACAGATACCACGACGACACGCCGAGCACGAACATCGCCGCGGTCACGTAGCCGGCCGACACCGTATGGACGAACTTGACCTGCGCGACCGGATTGAACAGCACGGAAAAGATGCTGTCGAGTTCCATGCGCATGGTCTGGTAGTTGAACCGGGCGCCGACTGGATTGTTCATCCAGCCGTTGGCCACCAGAATCCACAGCGCCGACAGGTTCGAGCCGAGCGCCACGCAGAACGTGACGATCAGATGCTGCAGTTTCGAGAGCCGGTTCCAGCCGAAGAAGAACAGGCCGACGAAGGTCGACTCGAGGAAGAATGCCATCAGCCCTTCGACGGCGAGCGGCACGCCGAAGATATCGCCGACGTAATGCGAGTAGTACGCCCAGTTGGTACCGAACTGGAATTCGAGCGTGAGCCCCGTGGCGACGCCCATTGCAAAATTAATGCCGAACAGCTTGCCCCAGAACTGGGTCATGTCCTTGTAGATCTGCTTGCCGGTCATCACGTAGACGGACTCCATGATGACGAGCAACCAGGCGAGGCCGAGCGTGAGCGGCACGAACAGGAAGTGATAAAGCGCCGTGATGGCGAACTGGAGGCGCGACAGTTCTACGACTTCGCTAACGGGCATGTTGATCACCTTGAGACGAATGCGAGGCAGGCGTGGACAACAGCGCCTGCGCGACCTGTTCAGGCGGCAGCGACATGTGCTGCGCCTGCGGATGATTGAAGAACGTGTATTTGAGCACCATCAGCAGTACGAATTTGATGGCGAGGACGATGGCGATATCACGCGCCATCGTTGGACCGCGCACCCAGCCAGTGAACCGCTTGTGCCAGCGCGACCGGAGGGTGATGTTGCGATTGAGGGCTATGGTCATGATCGGTCGAAGGCGACTTCACACCGGCGAATCCGGCTAGGTCCAGGCCGCTCACGCGGTCCAGCGAGTGCACCCGATTTTAGGAGCGGAACCCGATACGCACTGATTCGGCAGTGCGGCATTGGGTCGCGAAACTTGCCGCTCTCAGTCAGTATTGCTGTCTGATTTGTGATACGTCAAGAAACGCATAGTGGCCGGGGGAGCTGACTGAGTGGGTGTCGCATGGGGTGGGCGAGCGCGAATGCGCCGCCGCATGGGCAAAACGTGGACAAAAAAATCCCCGCCGTCTTACGAGGGCGGGGATGGGTACAGACGGAGGAGCGCGCCGGGCGAACCGGCGGGCTGACGACCTTCAGGCCTTACGCATATTCGGTCAACGCGCCGCGCATCTTCTTCATTGCGCTCGCTTCGATCTGCCGGATACGCTCGGCCGACACGCCGAATTCGTCTGCCAGTTCGTGCAGTGTCGAGCCGCCCGAACCGTCGTCTTCCACCTTCAGCCAGCGTGCCTCGATGATGCGGCGGCTGCGGGCGTCCAGTGCATTCAGCGCATTTGCGATGCCGTCGCTGTGCAGCCTGTCGCGCTGACGCGAAGCCAGCACCGCAGTCGGCTCGCTGTGCGAGTCGGCCAGATAGGCAATCGGCGCGTACGACTCCTCGCCGTCTTCCACCTGGCCTTCCAGCGCAATGTCACCGCCGGACAGCCGCGTTTCCATTTCCGCGACTTCTTCGCGCTTCACGTTCAGTTCTTGCGCAAGACCGTCGATCTCGTCCGGCGTGAACGCGCCCAGACCCTGCTTGTGGCTGCGCAGGTTGAAAAACAGCTTGCGCTGCGCCTTGGTGGTGGCGACCTTCACCATCCGCCAGTTGCGCAGAATGTATTCGTGAATCTCAGCCTTGATCCAGTGCATCGCGTACGACACGAGGCGCACATTCTGCTCCGGGTCGAAGCGCTTCACAGCCTTCATCAGGCCGATATTGCCTTCCTGGATCAGATCGGCGTGCGGCAGTCCATAACCCAGATAGTTGCGCGCAATCGACACGACCAGCCGCAGGTGCGACAGGACCAGACGACGCGCGGACTCGAGGTTGTCCTGCTCGCGAAACTCGGTGGCGAACTGGCGTTCTTCTGCCGGCGTCAGCATCGGAATCCGATTGACGGCCTGGATGTAGGCGTCGATATTGCCCAGCTGACCGGGCAGCAATGAGGAATGCGAGAGCGCCAGTGCACCTGCCGGAGCGGCCTTAGCCGGCGACAGGCTCAAAGTACTCGGAAGGATCATTGCATGGCTCACGTAGGAAACTCCTTTGGAATCAGACAAAAGCGTACTCAGTAAACGACTCCAGCGGTCGATGTTAGCACTCTGAATTCCTGAGTGCTAACACTTAGAGGACGTAAGGTCATCCAAGTTCCCTAATTACTATTGAGATTCTGGTTTCAATAGCTATCTGACACACCTGCTGAGCGTCGCGAAGAGGCCGTAGAATTTACCTGCTATCGCCTTTTCCTCATAACAAATAACCGGCGTTTAGATAATTTGAAGTGATTAATTGCTGAAATTTGTAATTTTTTGCGTAATTCACCGACTTGATTTGTATATAGAATAGACGACACAGTAACGACCGGCCGGCGACCTCGTCAGGTATGTGGGATGAACAGGAAAAAGAATGGATTACCTGGTCGAGCTTGCAAAGGCGCCTTGGCTGCGGTGCTATCAGGTGCTTGTGGATTGGCTTCGGCCGACCAGTTCGGCGTGCAGGTGGCCGCCGGGGCGGGCGACGAGCACGTCAAAAAGTTCGATCTCGGCGTGGCCTGGGACCCGGGTCTGACCTGGTGGCAGATCGGCGACTGGCATTTCTCGCTGATCGGCGAGGCGCATGCAGCCTGGTGGCACACTAATGAGGGGGATGTGCACAATGACATCGGTGAAGTGGGCGTGACACCGGTCATACGTTTCATCAAGGGATCGGGATCGATCCGTCCGTTCGTCGAGGTTGGGGCAGGCATCCGGCTGCTGTCGAGCCCGCGGATTTCTTCGACCTTCACGCTCGGCACTGCGTTCCAGTTCGCCAATCTGGCGGGCGTGGGCCTGCAGTTCGGCAGCCGCCAGCAGTATCTCGCGGGCTACCGCTTCCAGCATATTTCCAACGGCGGTATCAAAGAGCCCAATCCTGGTATAAATTTCAGCCAGCTATATTTGCAATATAACTTCTGAAGACCGAGTGGCCGCGTGCGGCTCACCGGTGCGGGGGGCTGAGCAATGGCGGCAAAGATGATCGAAGCGATTCGCGGGCTCGAACGGGAGCGCTTTCGTGCGATGGTCGACGGCGACGGGCAATCGCTTGACACGCTGCTGGCCGACAACGTGAGCTATGTTCATACGAACGGCAAGCGTGAAACGAAGCGGCAGTTCATCGACGGGATTACCGGAGGGCGCCGCCGCTATCGGCAGATCGAGGTGCAGTCGCAGCATGTGCTGCCGGTCGGGCGGGAGACGTGCGTCGTCACCGGCCGAGCGCTGATCGAGATGGAAGCGAATAACGGCGCGCTGCTGTTCCCGATCGCCTACACGGCGATTCACACGCAGGAAGAAGACGGGCAATGGCGTCTGATTGCCTGGCAGGCGACCCGTTGTGCGATCGAGTGAGCCTCGTGAGCTCACGTTATCGGGCCGGTCGCGCCTCGTGAGCGCGGCGGCGGCATGAGAGTGTGGGGTACGCACTCTCGCTGAAATCTCAGGCGGCCACGTGCTGCCGCTCCTCTTCGCTGCACCCGGGACGTTGCGCCGCGTCGATGGCGGTCACCACGCCGTTCTGATCGGCATCGGCGGCGACGTCTGCCCGGCGAGCCGCGCCGGCCATTCGCATCGCTGCATCGCCCGCGTACGGATGCCTCGGATGCACCTGGATCTGATTGCAGCGCTCCACAACGCGCCGGATCGCCGCGATATCGGCGAAATCGAGCCCGCTGTCGACGCCTTGCGCGTCGAGATTCATCGCGAGCGCGACGAGATCCACATTGCCGGTGCGCTCTCCATTGCCGAACAGACATCCTTCGACGCGGTCCGCGCCCGCCAGCAGCGCCAGTTCAGCCGCGGCCAGCGCGGTGCCGCGATCGTTATGCGGATGCACCGACAGCACGATACTGTCGCGATAGCTGAGATTGCGGTCCATCCATTCGATCTGGTCGGCGAACACGTTCGGCGTCGCCGCCTCGACGCTCGCCGGCAGATTGACGATCATCTTGTGCTCGCGCGTGGGCCGCCATGTCTGCGCGACGGCGTCGCACACTTCGCGGGCGAACGGCAGCCCGGTCGTGTTGAAGGTCTCGGGCGAGTACTGGAAGGTCCAGTGCGTGCCGGGCCGTGCTTGCGCGTGCTCCTTGATGATGCGCGTGCCGTCCACCGCCAGCGCCTTGACCCCGGCCTTCGACTGATTGAAGACGATCCGGCGAAACGACGGACAGATCGCGTTGTACAGGTGCACGATTGCGCGCGGCGCGCCTTCGAGCGCGTCGAACGTGCGCGCGATCAGGTCTGCGCGCGACGGCACGAAGACCTCGATCGTCACGTCATCGGGAATGCGTTGTTCTTCGATCAGCTTGCGGACGAAATCGAAGTCGGTTTGCGAGGCCGACGGAAAACCGACCTCGATCTCCTTGAAGCCGATGCGGACCAGCATCTCGAAGAATTCGAGCTTCTGGGCGGCGTTCATTGGTTCGATCAACGCCTGGTTGCCGTCACGCAGATCGGTGCTCATCCAGACCGGTGCCTGGTTGATCGTGCGACTCGGCCATTTGCGGCCGGTCAGGCGCACAGCGGGGAAGGGACGGTATTTCTCGGCGGGATTGCGCAACATGAGGTGCCTCGTTCGTGATGTCGTATGCGAAGGGATGTGGCGTCAAGCGGGTGGCGGACTGCCACGGGTGCACGGTCCGCCAGCCGATGGCTAGCGGCAACAACGAGCGGGCACGAACGAACAGCGTCATGGTGACGACGCAAGCAGACGTGAATGATGCCCAGGCAACGTGCATTTGACCCTCGCGAATCGTGCGCTCGGTAAAGCGGACGAATGCAAACGACTACTGGTTGTGAAAAGCGACGATTGGGGGTGAAACGGAAACTGCTGAACTGCCCCGCGCGGCGCTACGCGTGACTAGCGTGACTTACGCCAGGCGTAGCGATAGGGGCCGCGCCAGGCGGCCGGAGATAATTCGGAGGGTGTTCGGAAGGGAACGCATCCGGCTAATGTATGACGGCACGAAGCGGCGTGTCAACCCGCGGCCGTCACGTTTCGTGCGACAGCCGCTGCTGCGGGAGCGCCAGGGTAGTTCGCGCGGCGCGCGTCACACTGGCGTTTTCGCGACATCCACGATCAGTTCGACCTGCCGTTCGATCGCGCTTGGCACCGGCGCTTCGCCGCGCAGCACAGCGCCGATCCACGCGGCCGTGGTCGCGGCGTCGCGCGCTTCGGGCAAGTCGACTTCCGGCGCGTCGGGCGACGAGCGCTGATGCGGCACGCGCGTTTCGCACACGCCGTCGTGCAGCCAGTCGATCTGCACCTGGCGCCGCGTGTCCGCCACCGGTTCGCCTTCGGTGCCACGCGCGAGCAGTGCGCCACCCGCGGCTGCGTCCGGATGCGTATTGAACAGCTGCGTCAGGCTATCGCGATAAGGTGGGTGCGTGTAGTTCACGAGGCGCAATCCGGCGGGCGCGAACGGCTGCAGGATCTTCACGAGCGTATGCGTCGAATTGCGCACGCCCATGCGTCGGCGCAGCGCCAGCAGGTGCGCGAGCTGCGGGGCGAGCACGTCGATCGGTGCGAAGGCGAGACGGTGCTCGGCGAGACTGTCTTCGATCTCGGCGTGCGAGCCCGCGTGTGCAATCCGCAGATGCGTGAAGATTTCAGCGCTGGTCACGCGGCCGGGATCTTCGGTGATGCCGTGCACCAGCACCGGCACGCCTTCGCGCGCCAGCAGCAGGGCCAGCAGCGGCACCAGGTTCGGCTGTTTGCGCGCGCCGTTGTAGGTGGGGATCGACACCGGCCGGAAGGCGCCGTGTGCCAACTGGACGGGTTCGAAAGACGCATGCGCGCTGGCCAGCATCGCGGCGAGTTCGTCGGCGGTTTCGCCCTTCACGCGATAGGCGAGCAGTATCGCGCCGAGTTCGAGCTCGCCTACGCGGCCGTCGAGCATGGCGGTGTACAGCGTGCGCGTATCGTCGGCGGTCAGCGCGCGGGCGCCGTTCGGGCCGCGGCCGATTTCCTTGATGAAGCGGGCGCAGGGGAAGGGGGTGTCGGTGGCGGAGTCGGTCATCAGGAGCTAGGGGACGTGGTGGCGTGCCGCGATGCAGCGGTCGCCACGCTATTCAAGGACGCTATTCAGTGTGAGTATCGCACCTATGGCGATCGCGCGAGACGATACCCCAGAGGCGCGCCTGCGGCGCCGGCGTGGCGCGCGTCTGCCAGACTGGCGCGCAGCGCGCTTTGCCGCGCGTTACACTCGACGCTTTATCGCCGCGCACGCGGCACATATCAAGAAAACGGAGAACGGCATGAGCTACGTATTTGCACCGGCACCGCAAGTGGCGGTGCCGGTCGCAGGGTCCAGCGAGCAGTTCGCGGTGCGCCGCATCTACTGTGTGGGGCGCAACTACGAGGCGCACGCACGCGAGATGGGCCACGATCCCGACCGCGAGCCGCCGTTCTTCTTCACCAAGCCGGCCGATGCTGTACTGTACGTCGCGCCCGGCGCGACTGGCGAATTTCCGTATCCGTCACAGTCCAGCAACGTTCACTTCGAAATGGAACTGGTGGCCGCGATCGGCAAGGGCGGCAAGGACATTCCCGCTGCGAGCGCGCTCGACCACGTCTACGGCTACGCGCTCGGTCTCGACATGACGCGCCGCGACCTGCAGGCCGAAGCGAAGAAGATGGGGCGTCCATGGGATACCGCGAAAGGCTTCGATCATTCGGCTCCGCTCGGCCCGATTCATCCTGCGGCGACGGTGGGCCATGTCGGCAACGGCGCGATCTGGTTGTCGGTGAATGGCGAGCGCAAGCAAAGCTCGGACGTGTCGCAGCTGATCTGGTCGGTGGCCGAGACAGTGGCCTATCTGTCGACGCTGTTCGAGCTGCAACCCGGCGATCTGATTTTCACCGGCACGCCGGAAGGCGTCGGCGCGGTGGTGCGGGGCGACCTGATGAAGGGCGGCGTGGATGGACTCGGCGAGTTGGCCGTGCGTGTCGTTTGATGGGCGGTGAGTGGGAGGCGACGGACAACATGAAGCTCTACAGCTATTTCCGCAGTTCGGCGTCATATCGCGTGCGCATTGCGCTGAACCTGAAGAACCTGCCGTATGACTACGTGCCGGTTCACCTCGTGCGCGGCGGCGGCGAGCAGTTGAAACCCGAGTACCGCAAGATCAACGTGGATGGCATCGTGCCGACTCTCGTCGACGGCAACGAGGCGATACCGCAGTCGCTCGCGATCATCGAGTATCTGGAGGAGACGCATCCCGAGCCACCGCTGTTGCCCAAGGCGCCGGCCGACCGCGCGTATGTACGGTCGGTGGCATTGCAGGTTGCGTGCGAGATTCATCCGCTGAATAACCTGCGCGTGCTGAGGTATCTGAAGCACACGTTGTGTGTCGACGACGACGCGAAAGACAGCTGGTATCGGCATTGGGTCGAAGCGGGCTTCACGACGCTCGAAGCCCATCTGGCCGGTTCCGCCCGTACCGGCAAGCTGTGTTTCGGCGATACGCCGACGTTTGCCGACGCGTGCCTGATCCCGCAGGTGTTCAACGCGCAGCGCTTCAAGGTCGACACGGCGAAGTTTCCGACGATCCAGCGCATCTACGATCACGCGATGCAGCTCGACGCGTTTGCCCATGCGGCGCCCGGTGTGCAGCCCGATGCGGAATGACGCGGCGGTTCGCCTGGCGTTCTGAGTGACGCTCTGAATGACGGGCTGAATGATGGGTTGAATAGCAAAGGGGCACTCCGCGGAGTGCCCCTTTTGCGTGGTGCGCGCGACAAACGTCGCGCCGGCGTTCAGCCGCCCAGCAACGCGTCCGAAAATTCTTCCGCGCTGAACGGCTGCAGGTCCTCAACCTTCTCGCCGACGCCGATGAAGTACACCGGAATCGGACGCTGCCGCGCAATCGCGGCGAGAATGCCGCCCTTCGCGGTGCCGTCGAGCTTGGTGACGACGAGGCCGGTGAGGCCTAACGCATCGTCAAACGCCTTCACTTGCGTGAGGGCGTTCTGGCCAGTGTTCGCATCGATCACCAGCAGCACCTCGTGCGGCGCGCCGTCTTGCGCCTTGCCGATCACGCGCTTCACCTTGCGCAGCTCTTCCATCAGATGCAGCTGGGTCGGCAGGCGGCCGGCCGTGTCCGCCATCATCACGTTGATCTTGCGCGCGCGCGCGGCGCCGACCGCGTCGAAGATCACTGCCGCCGGGTCGCCGCTCTCCTGTGCCACCACGGTCACGTTGTTGCGCTGGCCCCAGACGGCCAGCTGCTCGCGAGCGGCGGCGCGGAACGTGTCGCCCGCGGCCAGCAGCACCGATTGATCGAAACTTTGCAGATGCTTGGCGAGCTTGCCGATGCTGGTGGTTTTGCCCGCGCCGTTGACGCCGGCGATCATCATCACGAGCGGCTGCGCGCGACCGAGCATCAGCGACTTTTCCAGCGGCTTGAGCAGATCGACCAGCAGCGTGCGCAGTGCGCCCTTGACCTGCTGCGGGTCGGTGAGGCGGTCGTTGCGCACTTTTTCGCGCAGCGATTCGAGCAGGAACTCGGTCGCCTCGACGCCCGCGTCCGACATCAGCAGCGCGGTTTCGAGCTCTTCGTACAGATCCTCGTCGATCTTCGTGCCGACGAAAATGCCGGTCAGGCTCGAACTCGTCTTCGACAGACCGGTCTTCAGGCGCGTCAGCCACGAGCGCTTGGCGCTCGCATCGAGGATGGGCGGCGGGACGATTTCGACGGTTTCGAGTGTGGATTCTTCCGGTTCGGGCTCGGGCTCCGGCTGAATTTTCAACGGCGCGGCTGGCGGCGTGCCGGCGCGAACTGGAGCCGCCGGACTCGGGGCCGCAGGCGCGACAGGCGCTGCCGGTGCTCGAGCGGCCGGTTCGGGCGTCGTGACTTCCGGCGCGGTCTGCGATTCATCGGCTGCGGTATCGGACTCTTTCGAACCCTTGAATCGTTTGAAAAAGCTGAACATGATCTGGCGTAGTGAGGGCGCGCCGCTGTGCGCATCCGGTACGGGACCGGCGGGAGCGGCACGCAGCGCTGCGATGCGGGATGCAAGGCGCTGGAAGCCGCACATTTTATCAGGCGCGCCGCCGCCCGTCGTATCGGCCGAACGGCCAGGCTAGACGCACGGCGCCCTTGTGGTAACGTTGGCGCTCCAGCCCGCATGCATCGACACGGCGGGCGCATTTATCTGGTTATTGAAACTGCATGCCTCATTCCGCCTCTTCACGCGCTCAGCGCGCTTCATCCAAAGGCGGCAAGCCGCACGCGATCCGGATCATCGGCGGTGACTGGAAGCGCACGCCGTTGCCCGTGCTCGATCTCGACGGTTTGCGCCCTACGCCCGATCGGGTGCGCGAAACCCTGTTCAACTGGCTCGGTCAGCGTCTGGACGGCCAGCGCTGTCTGGACCTGTTCGCCGGCAGTGGCGGGCTGGGCTTCGAAGCGGCGTCGCGCGGCGCGGCGCGGGTGCTGATGGTGGAGCGCAACGCGCGCGCGGCCGCCCAGTTGCGCGCGAATCAGGAGCGCCTGGCGGCGCGCATGATCGAAATCGCCGAAGCAGACGGTTTGCGGCTTGCCGCGAGTCTGCCGCCAGGATCGTTCGACGTCGTGTTCCTCGATCCACCGTTCGGCGACGACCTGCTCGCCAAGGCGCTTGCGCTTGCAGCGCCGCTCGTCAGCACTGGTGGTTTTCTTTATGTGGAAACTGGCGAGGCGCTCGAACCGGAAGGCAACGAAGCGCTGACCGGCTGGGAAATCGTCCGGCAAGGGAAAGCGGCCGCTGTCCACTTTCATTTGCTGCAGCGCGAAAATGAGGAATAATGCGCGTTCTAAAACAAGCGCCGGGCGGTGGGCCGTCACGTGCGCGGTCGGTGCCAAATGCGTCGCCAGGACGCTTTGACGTGCCCTTTTGTCTGAAGAGAGGAGAAGTCTCATGGTAGTCGCCGTGTACCCGGGCACGTTCGACCCGCTGACGCGCGGTCACGAAGACCTCGTTCGGCGCGCGTCGAGCATTTTCGACACGCTGGTGGTGGGCGTCGCCGACAGCCGCAACAAGAAGCCGTTCTTTACGCTCGAAGAGCGCCTCGACATTGCTCACGAAGTGCTAGGGCACTACCCGAACGTCCGCGTGATGAGCTTCAAGGGGCTGCTGAAAGACTTCGTGCGCAGCAATAACGCGCGGGTCATCGTGCGTGGCCTGCGCGCCGTGTCGGACTTCGAGTACGAGTTCCAGATGGCGGGCATGAACCGCTATTTGCTGCCCGACGTCGAAACCATGTTCATGACGCCGTCCGATCAGTACCAGTTCATCTCGGGCACGATCGTGCGCGAAATCGCGCAGCTGCACGGCGATGTCAGCAAGTTCGTGTTTCCGTCGGTCGAAAAATGGCTGCACGAGAAGGTGGCCGCGATGGATCCGAACAACGGCGCCTCGGCGGCGCAACCGTAACAGGCGTAAACTGTCGGTTTGACGGATCAAAGCCGGCTGCGGCCGGCGTGAAGTGAGAGAAGTATGGCCTTGATGATTACCGACGAGTGCATCAATTGCGACGTATGCGAGCCCGAGTGCCCGAACGACGCGATTTCGATGGGCCCGGAAATCTACGTGATCGACCCGAAGAAATGCACCGAGTGCGTCGGCCATTTCGACGAACCGCAGTGCATCCAGGTGTGCCCGGTCGAATGCATCCCGCGCGACCCGGAACATCTCGAAACGCCCGAAGGTTTGATGGCGAAGTACCACGCGCTGCAGGCCGCGAAAGGCGCGTGAACTTCGATGCGCGAATGAACGGCGAGGCCATGGCGGTCTCGCCGTTTTATTTTGCCGCGACGCGTTGCGCCGCGCGCCGCATTACCCGACGTAAGCGCTGAAGATGTCGCGCAGCGCGTCCAGCAGAATGTCGCATTCGGCGTCGGTGCCGACTGAGATCCGCAGATGCTGGTCGATACGCGGCGCCTTGAAATGGCGCACGAAAATTTCCTTTTCCCGCAGCCGCAACACGAGCGTCGCCGCGTCGTAGCCTTCATGGCGCGCGAACAGCAGATTGGCCGCCGACGGCACCACCTCGAAGCCAAGCGCGGTCAATCCCGCAGCCAGCCGCTCGCGGCTCGCGATCACCTTGGCGCAACTGGCGCGAAACCACGCGTCGTCCTGATAGGCGGCGATGGCAGCGACTTGTGCCAGCCGGTCGAGCGGATAGGAGTTGAAGCTGTCCTTCACGCGGTTCAGCGCGTCGATCAGTTGCGGATGGCCAAACGCAAAGCCGACGCGCATGCCGGCGAGCGAACGTGACTTCGACATCGTTTGAACCACCAGCAGATTCGGATAGCGGTCGATCAGCGCGATCGCCGATTCAG
Organism: Paraburkholderia ribeironis; assembly: GCF_900019265.1. Taxonomy (GTDB): domain Bacteria; phylum Pseudomonadota; class Gammaproteobacteria; order Burkholderiales; family Burkholderiaceae; genus Paraburkholderia; species Paraburkholderia ribeironis. The sequence goes on along the minus strand of NZ_CYGX02000010.1, from coordinate 32,780 downwards.
CGCCGAAATCCACGTAGGCCTCGTCGATCACGACGACCGACCCGGTGTTGCGCGCCACCAGCCGCTCGATGTCGGCGAGCGGCAGAGGACGGCCAGTCGGTGCGTTCGGGTTCGGAAACAGCACACCGCCATTCGGCGTCGCGTAGTCGTCGACGTTGATGGCGAAGCTCTCGTCGAGCCTGATGGTCCGGTAGTCGACTTCGAAGAGCCGCGCGTAGGTCGGATAAAAGCTGTACGTGATGTCCGGGAACAGCAAGGGTTCGTCGTGCTTCAGCAATGCCTGGAACGTGAGGGCCAGCACTTCATCCGAGCCGTTGCCTGCAAACACCTGATCGGCGCGAATGCCGTGGTACGCAGCAACCGTTTCGCGCAGCTTGAGCGCCGTGGGATCGGGATAGCGACGCAGCGACTCGCCCGCATCGCCCAGCTCCTGGCGGATCGCATCGAGCACGCGCGGCGACGGCGGATAGGGATTCTCGTTGGTGTTCAGCTTCACCGGATGCGCGGCCACGGGCTGCTCGCCCGGCACATACGGCGTCAGACGGTGAACGATGTCACTCCAATAGCGGCTCAAGCGACTCTCCTGTCGATGGTGATGGCGATGCGGCAATACGGCGATGCTATTGCGGGCGGCGCGGATCAGGAATTGCGATGCAATTGCATCATCGCGCGTTCGAGCTCGCCCTTGATGATTTGCGGCATCACGGCAAGCGCGCGTTCAACGGACGCGTCGATCGCATCCTGCTCTTCCCGCCGCGGCGGCTTCAGCACGTAATTGGCGACGTCCGGCTTTGCGCCGGCGCGTGCGCTTTCGGGGATCAGGTCGCGCGGATGGCCAATGCCGATCCGCAGCCGCCAATACTGCTGCGACGACAGATGCGCGGTGATGTCCTTCAGGCCATTGTGGCCGCCGCTGCCGCCGCCGAGTTTCAGCTTGACGCTGCCTGGCGGCATGTCGAGCTCATCGTGCGCGGCCAGGATCTCGTCGGGAAGAATCTTGAAGAACTGCGCGACCGCCACGACCGATTGCCCGGAGCGGTTCATGTACGTCTGCGGTTCCAGCAGATGCACTTCCTCGCCGTGCAGTCGGGCCTTCGCGTAGAAGCCATGAAAGCGCCGCTCGTCGCGCAGCGTCGCACCTGCTTCGCGCGCCAGTTGATCGACCAGCCAGAAGCCGGCATTGTGGCGCGTCGCGGTGTATTCGGCGCCCGGATTGCCGAGCCCGACGATCAGCTTGATCATGTTGAGTAGGTCCATCTAGCCCGCAGCGCACGCAGCCGGGCCGAAAAAAACCGAAAAAAAACCCGCCGGGGAGAACCTCGGCGGGTCACGTCGACCGTTTCATTGAAAACGGATCGAGAGGATTGCTTGCTCGAAACCTGGCAGGCCCTTAAGCAGCCGGCGTTTCGCCTTCAGCAGCGGCTTCGCCTTCAGCGATCGCGCCAGCCGGGATCGTTGCAGATGCAACCACCGGGTTTTCTGCTTCGAGGTGAGCAACCAGCGACACGCCTGCCGGCAGCGGGATGTCTTTAGCGTGAACCGATTGACCTGCTTCGATCTTCGCCAGGTCGACTTCGATGAACTCCGGCAGCGCCGACGGCAGGCACTCGATTTCCAGGTCATTGACGACGTGCGAGATCACCGCGCTCGACAGTTTCACCGCCGGGTTGGTTTCCTGGTTCATGAAGTGCAGCGGCACCTTGGTGTGCAGCTTCTTCGTCGCGTCGACACGCTGGAAGTCCACGTGCAGCACGAGCTGACGGAACGGGTGGTATTGCACGTCACGCAGCAGAACCTGTTGCGTCTTGCCTGCCACTTCCAGGTCGAGAATCGACGAATGGAAAACTTCTTTCTTCAGCGCGTGCCACAGCGCGTTGTGGTCCAGTTCGACCAATTGCGTTTCAGCACCAGCGCCATATACGATGCCCGGGGTCTTGCCCGAGTTACGCAGGCGGCGGCTCGCACCCGTACCTTGCAAAGAACGCTCGAAAGCGACTACTTTCATGTTGAATCTCCAATGCACTGCCCGCGACCAGGCAGTAAAAACGGGGCCTGCAAGCCGTTATGGCTGAGGCCCCAGAGCTGCGGCACGAACCTTCGTTCGTTCATGCCGATTGTGCAAAAGCGCAGCGTACCGCGTGTGCGATATACCGCGCCTTCGCAAATACTTAACTTTCAGCAAACAGCGACATCACCGAATCGCCGCGGCGGATCCGCGAGAACGTTTCGGCAAGCAGGCCGGCGCTGGTCAACGAACGGATCTTTGCGCACGAGCGGGCTTCTTCTCCGAGCGGGATCGTGTCCGTGACAACGAGTTCGTCGAGTGCGGAAGCGGCGATACGCTCGCCGGCACCGCCCGACAGAACCGGGTGGGTCGCGTAAGCGAACACCTGCTTCGCGCCGCGTTCCTTCAAAACTTGTGCCGCCTTGCACAGCGTGCCTGCGGTGTCGACCATGTCGTCCATGATCACGCAGGTGCGGCCTTCGACTTCACCGATGATGTTCATCACTTCGGCAACGTTGGCCTTCGGGCGGCGCTTGTCGATGATCGCGAGATCGCAATTGAGCTGCTTGGCCAATGCCCGGGCGCGCACCACGCCGCCGACGTCCGGCGAAACGACCAGCAGGTTCTCGTAGTTCTGCTTGCGCAGATCGCCGAGCAGCACAGGCGTAGCATAGATGTTGTCGACCGGGATATCGAAGAAGCCCTGAATCTGGTCAGCGTGCAGATCCATCGTGATGATCCGCTCGACGCCGGCGATTTCCAGCATGTTCGCCACGATCTTCGCCGAGATGGCGACGCGCGCGGAACGCGGGCGACGATCTTGACGGGCATAACCGAAGTACGGGATGGCAGCGGTGATCCGGCCAGCGGATGCGCGCTTGAGCGCATCGACCATGATCATCAGTTCCATCAGATTGTCGTTTGCCGGTGCGCACGTGGATTGCAGGACAAAGACATCCTTGCCGCGCACGTTTTCCTGAATCTCGACCTGGATTTCGCCATCCGAGAAACGGCTGACCATGGCCTTGCCGAGGGGAATACCGAGAATATTGACGACTTCCTGTGCAAGCGCGGGATTGGCGTTGCCAGTAAAAACCATCAGGCCGTCATGGCTGCTCATCATGCACCTGCTTCAGGCTGGGGGGCGAGGGGTAATGCGAGAATTTTTGGCAGGGGAGAAAGGATTCGAACCTTTGCATGCCGGAATCAAAATCCGGTGCCTTAACCAGCTTGGCGACTCCCCTACACTAACTTCGAGCTCCGCCGAACGTGGAGTTTCATTCGGCGATGCAAAACTTATGACGCGAAAGTAAAGAGTGGATGTTGATCCAGACCGGCGGCCACTGCGCTGTTCCATTCGCCTGGCAGTTTGGCTTGCACCGCTTCTGCTTCAGCTTTGCTACGGAACGCTGCAAAGACACTTGCACCTGATCCGGACATCCGCGCTGGCGCGACGTTTTCAAACCATCGCAGCACTTGCGCTACTTCCGCGTACTTTCCTACGACAACCTGCTGCATGTCATTCCGGCCAAAACTCTCCGGCCATTCAGTGTTGCAGCTAAGTTCTGCAGGAAAGTCCGTAATTATGAGAGGCTTTGAATCTCTTGTCAACGCTTTTTCGGAAAAAATCGCTGCAGTCGGAACCTGAACCCTCGGCGTAACTACCAGGAAGTGACGCGGCGGCAATTGTACAACGTCTAAAGATTCTCCGACACCCTGGGCAAACGCATTTTTTCCAAAAACAAAAAACGGTACGTCCGCACCGAGCTTCAATGCCAGCGCCTGCAATTCCAGACGCGGCAAGTCGAGTTTCCACAGGCGATTCAACGCGAGCAGCGTAGTCGCCGCGTCGGAGCTGCCACCGCCGAGACCGGCGCCCATCGGCAGGCGCTTCTCGATCTCGATATCGACGCCCTCGGGCGAGCCGGAATGCGCCTTGAGCAGCGTCGCAGCGCGCACAGTGAGATCGTGTTCCGGCGGCACGTCGGCGATCTCCGTGCTGCGCGTGATGAGTCCGTCGGCGCGTCGTGTGAAGTGCAGCGTGTCGCCCCAGTCAAGCAGCTGGAAGACGGTTTGCAGCGTGTGATAGCCATCCGGCCGGCGGCCGGTGATGTGCAGGAAGAGGTTGAGTTTCGCTGGCGCGAGGCAATCGCGCAGCGAATCGGTTGTTTCAATCATGAGTCGAGGCACCATGCGCGAGGTGGCGCAAAACAGGCGGCAAGGTTGCGTGAACAGACGCGGGTTACTGATCCAGCACGAGCTTGATGTCGAGCGGCGGCTCCGCACGGCTCAGGTTGAGGCGCTTCACGCCGGTGGCCGGCGCATCGGCATACGCGAGATAGTCGATTGTCCAGCCATCCTGTGTGATCTGCTTCAGACGCGACGGCTGCTCCGGATCCTTCTCGGTTCTGGCGAGTGACGTGGGTGCCGGCGAAGGCTGCAGCCAGTAACGCAGCCCCTCCACCGGCAGCGCGAAACCGAGCGCATTCTGCATCAGTGTCGACACGTTGTCCGCGGTGAGCGGCTGACGGTTGGGCAACTCCAGCGTAGCCGAAGCCGGCGACGACGTGACGATTGCCATCGTCTGGCCGAGCGGATTGCGCAGTTGCAGCGTCACCGTGTCGCCCGTTTCCTGCCACGAGAAGTTGCCATACGCGTTACGCTGCTGGCCGTTCTGGTCGTTGTATTGGACTGCGAAACGGCCCTGGTAAGCGCGGCTCGTTTGCGCGGTGACCGCGGTTGCGGCATTCGACGTGGATGGCCCCTGCGGTTTCACCGATGCACAGCCTGCCAACACGACGAGCGCCGCCGCAGCGAATCCAAGTAGCGCGCCGCGCGGCGCCCGGGGAGAGAAAATCAAACGGGCAAGATGCATCAAAGATCGTTTACCTGGAGACGTTGCAGCGTTTTGACAAGCGTGTCGTTGTCCGGCTCGAGCTTGCGCGCGTCGCGGAAGGCGGCACGAGCCTGCTCCTGGTCGCCGCTTTTCCACAACACTTCGCCGAGATGCGCGCCGATCTCGGCGTTCGGCTGGAGGTTGTATGCCTTGCGCAGCAGCTTGATCGCATCCGACGTATTGCCCATCCGGTATTTGACCCAGCCCACGCTGTCCATGATGAATGCGTCGTTCGGCGCCAGTGAAGACGCCTTCTCGACCAGCTTGTCCGCTTCCGGCAGGCGCTGATTGCGATCAGCCAGCGAATAGCCGAGCGCATTGTAGGCCTGAGGATTGTCCGGCTGCGTCTGGATCAGCTTGCGTAGCTGCGCCTCCATCACGTCGTAATGGGCGTTCTTTTCGGCGGCCATCGCGTAGTCGTAGGTGAGATCGGGGTCGTCGGGGAAGGCAGCGGTGGCTTGTTGCAGGCGTGATTCCGCCTCCGGGTAGCGCTTCGCGTCGAACAGGACCGCGGCGTCGGTGCGCGCGATCAACGCGAGGTCGCGCGGATCGGATACCTGCAGGTTGGCCAGCAGCTTGCGCGCGTCGTCGGGCCTGCCCTGCTTGGCGAGCAATTGCGCGCGCGTGATTTGCGCCGGCACGTATTGCTGGCTCGACGGCGAGATCTTGTTCAGCCAGTCGCTCGCCGCCGCTTCGTTCTTCTGTTCGAGCGATAGTTGCGCAAGGTAGATGTACCCCTGGCCCGCATCGGCGCCCGGCGTTTTTTCGGCCTGCTGCGCGTACTGGATCAAATACGCCTGCGCGTCGTTGAAATTTTTCTGCTGGATCTTGATCAGCGCGAGCGCCATCAGCGGCGTGAGGTCGTTCGCGTTGGCCTTGTGCATGATTTCGAACTGTTTCTGTGCATCGTCCAGCCGGTCACTCGCCAGATACATCTGCGCGAGCGCAAGACGCGCGTCATGCGACTTCGGATTCTGCTGCACGTACTTCTCGAGTGACGCAATGCCTTCCTTGCGCTCTTCCGGGCCCATCTGCGACAGCGTCAGCGCCGCCGGCAAATAGTCGGGCTTCAGCGTCAGCGCCTGTTCGAGCGACTTGCGCGCGCCGGGCGCGTCGTCCGCCACGAGTTGCTGGCGTGCGATGGCCAACTGCGCTTCCGGCCGGTTCATGTCGTTCTGCAGCAAATCCTGCAACACGTGCAACCCGCCGACCCGGTTTGGGCCGCGCGAGAGCAGCAACTGCAGCGCGAGGATCGCGCTGCCGCGATTGTCCGCGGGCACCTTCGCCAGTTCGCGGGCGAGAATCGGCGCGGCGTCGTCGGGTTTGCCGGACAGCACGAGCAGCGACGCGTCGATTTGCGCGGCGCGCTCCGAACTCGGTGCATACTGCTGCCACAATTGCGCGGCAGCCAACGCGTCCGCCGGGCTTTGCGCAGCCAGCGCGATTTCAGTGGCGCGCTGCGCCATGCGCGGGTCGTGCGTGTCGCGGGCGAGGGCGAGGTAGGTCTGATAGGCGGGCGCCGGCTGGTCGCGTTGCAGGGCGACTTCGGCGGCCAGCACCTGGAAGACGATCTGGCTCGACAACGGCACGTCGGGCAGCGACTTCTGATCTTCCGCCGAAGTCGGGCCCAGCGTGTCGGGCAGCGTGACCGAGCTGTCATCCGAATCCGGCCCCGGGCCCTGCGCGTACACGGGCCCCGCGGCCAGCGCCCAGACGGCGAGCGCGGCGGCGCCAAGCATCCGGCGGGCGGATACGGCGTGCGGCACGCGCGATGCGCGAGCCGGGCGCTTCGAAAACAGCTTCACGAAGGACAAGTTCATGGAAATCCGTTCAATGTTTCGGACGATTGTAACGCGCTCGCTACAATACGCGCACAACCACTCCCGCAAGTTGCAGACCAGTTAGACATGCCAGAGTTACCAGAAGTTGAGGTTACCCGACGTGGAATCGAACCCTATGTGTCCGGGCGCAAGGTTGAACGCGTCGACGTGCGTTCGCCCACGCTGCGCTGGCCGATTCCCGCAGACCTCGCGAAAACCTTGCGCGGCCAGATCGTCCACAAGGTGGAGCGGCGCGGCAAATATCTGCTGTTCGAAATCGACGCCGGCTGGTTCATTGTGCATCTTGGCATGACTGGGACACTGCGGGTGCTGCGTCATGTGCCGCATCCGCCGGCCGCTGCGAAGCACGACCACATCGACTGGATCTTTGACGAGTTCATTTTGCGCTATCGCGATCCGCGTCGCTTTGGCGCGGTGCTGTGGCACCCGCGCGAAGCGGGCGACATACTGGATCATCCGCTGCTCGCGGGGCTCGGTGTCGAACCGTTCTCGCCGGCGTTCTCCGGCGCGCTACTGCACCGGCTCACGCGCGGGCGCAAGGTCTCGGTGAAGCAGGCGCTGCTGGCCGGCGAGATCGTGGTGGGCGTGGGCAATATCTATGCGTCGGAGAGCCTGTTTCGCGCCGGCATCCGACCGACCACCGCGGCCGGCCGCGTCTCGCTGGTTCGCTACGATTTGCTCGCGGACGCAGTGCGCGTGACGCTCGCCGCCGCGATCGAGAAGGGCGGCAGCACGCTGCGCGATTTTGTCGGCAGTGACGGCGAAAGCGGTTACTTCCAGCTCGACTATTTCGTCTATGATCGCGCCGGGCTGCCATGCCGCGTGTGTGGAACGCCGATCAAACAGATCGTGCAGGGGCAGCGCTCCACGTACTTCTGTCCCACTTGTCAGCGCTAAATCGTCAATGCCTTCCCGCTTAACACCGCGTACCACGTCGCGTTCAACTTCACCTACCGCTCCCGATGCACCCGCGTTTGCGGTCATGGCCGATTTTTCCGCGCGGTTGATCGCGTGGCAGCGCCAGCACGGCCGTCACGATCTGCCGTGGCAGAACACGCGGGACCCGTATCGCATCTGGCTGTCGGAAATCATGTTGCAGCAGACTCAGGTATCGACGGTGATTCCGTACTACGCCCGATTTGTTGCGCGTTTTCCGGATGTCGCGGCGCTCGCCGCGGCGCCGGTGGACGACGTGATGGCATTATGGGCCGGCCTCGGCTACTACACGCGCGCACGCAATCTGCATCGCTGCGCGCAAGTGGTGGTCGAGCAGCACGGTGGCGCGTTTCCGGCATCGGTCGACGAGCTCGCGGCGTTGCCGGGCATCGGCCGCTCGACGGCCGCGGCGATCGCATCATTTGCCTTCGGCGCACGCGCGACGATTCTCGATGGCAATGTGAAGCGGGTGCTGGCGCGCGTATTCGGCGTCGAAGGTTTCCCGGGCGAGAAGAAAGTCGAGAACGCCATGTGGACGCTGGCTGAGTCGCTGCTTCCGTCGCATGCAACGGACCACGACGTCAGCTCGTACACGCAAGGCTTGATGGACCTCGGCGCAACCCTGTGCGTGCGTGGCAAACCGGACTGCCTGCGCTGTCCGTTCGCCGTCGACTGCGTAGCCAATGTGACCGGACGTCAGCGCGAATTGCCGACGGCGCGTCCGAAGAAGGCTGTGCCGACACGCCGCACGTGGATGCTGGTGCTGCGCGACGGCAACGCGGTGATGCTCGAGAAGCGGCCGCCGTCGGGCATCTGGGGCGGCTTGTGGAGCCTGCCCGAAGCCACCGATGAAGCCGCGCTCGCCGAGCGTGCGCGCGCCTTCGGCAGCGACGGCGTGGTCTCGCCGCTCGCGTCGCTCACGCACGTGTTCACGCATTTCAAGCTGGATATCGAGCCGCGGCTCGCGCAACTGGATCGTCGCGTCGGCGGCTTGGCCGCACTGGGTGACGCGGATACCGCATGGGTTGCGCTCAGCGATCTCAATTCGTTCGGTGTGCCCGCGCCGGTGCGCAAACTGCTGGACGGTTTGCAGGGTTCGCTGATCTAACGAATCGGATTGCGTCGAGTTCTCAGATGCGTGGCCGCACTTAGAGCAGTTGATGTTGTTGCATATAGTGATGAACGACGTCGATCCGCGCGCCGGCGTCCTGTAGTTCCATCAACTTCTGACGCGCACGCAACGCGATCGGCAGCACTTCGGCGAGACGGTTCGATACCCACGACGGATCGTCGAGCCTGAATGGCTCCGCGAATGGCAAGCTGTCCGGGTCTCGTTCGCGGATTGTCGCGATGATCCTTTCCAGCACCTCCGCGCACGCGCCGAATTTGGCAAGCAACTCGTTGCCCTCGAGCGGCGCGTCGTCGGCTATCGGCTCCGCCATGCCGACCAGCAGCCCGCCGCTCTCCACGCGATGCGACAGCAGCCGAAAGCGCCGCGTGCCGCGGGCGCGAATCAGCAGCATGCCAAACGCCTCGACATCGCATTCTTCGATTTCGGCAAGACAGCCAATTGCTTCCGGTACCGAAGGCTCTTCTTCGCGCGCCACTTCCGCACCGCTCTTCAGCAAGCACACGCCGAACGGCGTTTTTTCACGCAAACACTCGCGCGCCATGTCGAGGTAGCGCGCTTCGAAAATCTTCAGCGGCAGCAGTCCATCGGGAAACAGTACCGTGTGCAGCGGAAACAGCGGCACATCGACAAGCACAGTAGGAGTAGAAGACATGGCGCAACGCTTCGGGTTGAGGCCGCGCGATGCGGCCGGTTAAGCCACCAGCTTCGATGATTCGCCAACTTCGAGCGGCGCATCGCGGTGCCGCACAATCACATTCGCCGACGTTGCGAGACGCGCGGCAAGCGTCTCCGCAATGAACACCGAGCGGTGCTGGCCACCCGTGCAACCGATTGCGACGGTGAGATAGCTGCGATTGTCGTCGCGGAAATGCGGCAGCCATTTGGACAGAAACTTCTCGATGTCGTCGATCATTTCGTGGACGACCGGCAGTGCATCGAGAAAATCGATCACCGGTTTGTCGAGGCCCGTGAGCGGTCTCAATTCATGATCGTAGTACGGGTTCGGCAGCGTGCGTACGTCAAAAACGAAATCCGCGTCGAGCGGCACGCCGCGTTTGAAGCCGAACGACTCGAACATCAGCACGAGCCCAGCTTCCTTCTGCTCGATGAAGCGTTTGACCCACGCGCGCAGCACATTCGCGCGCAGATTGCTGGTGTCGATCTGATGGCCGAACTCGGCCAGACCCGCCACGAGCTCGCGTTCGCGTTCGATGGCTTCCGCGAGCGAGGTGAGCAGGCCGACGTCGGCGTCGTGCGCGGTGGAACCTGAGAGCGGATGGCGGCGGCGCGTTTCGGAGAAGCGCTGGATCAACGACTGCGTGCTGGCGCTCAGGAATAGCACGCGTACATCGTGAGCGCGCGACAGGTCGCGGATCATCGCAGGCATTTCGTCGAGGGACCCGCCCGAGCGCGCGTCGATCGCGACCGCGAGGTGGTCTTGCCCGTCCTCGGCGAGATAGGCGGCGAGTTGCGGCAGAAAGCGCGGCGGCAAATTGTCGACGCAGTAATACCCTGCGTCTTCGAGCGCGTTCAGGGCAACTGACTTGCCGGAGCCGGAGATACCAGTGATCAGAATTATGCGCATGGCGTCGTCGAAACCGTACATTTCATCATAGCATCTGGTCTCCTGCGTGTGCCTGCGGCCAGCCCCGGCTGCGGGCGCTGCATCGCGCTACCGGCTCAGATCAGTTTGCCGGGAAACTGGCTGTCGGGGTCTTGCATCGCGAGGCGCTGGCGATCCATGAAGTCGCGTAGTGTGTCGATGCCGCGCAATTGCAGAATCGTGTTGCGCACGGCCGCTTCGACCAGCACCGCAAGGTTGCGGCCCGCGGCCACCTGAATCGTGACCTTGCTGATCGGCAGGCCGAGCACGTCGACGGTTTGACTTTCCAGCGGCAGCCGCTGGAATTCACCATCGGGACGGCGTACCAGTTGCACGATCAGTTTCAGCTTCATTTTCCGGCGCACCGCTGTTTCACCGAAGATCGTCTTGATGTCGAGCAGGCCGAGCCCGCGCACTTCGAGCAGGTTTTGCAGCAGCGGCGGGCAGCGCCCTTCGACGAAGTCCGGACCGAGGCGCACGAAATCGACCGCGTCGTCGGCGACGAGGCCGTGGCCGCGGCTGATCAGTTCCAGCCCGAGTTCACTCTTGCCGAGGCCCGAGTCGCCCGTGAGCAGCACGCCCATGCCGAGGATGTCCAGAAACACCCCGTGCAGCGTCGCCCGCGGCGCGAGAATGCGCGACATGTACAGCCGCAGGCTGTCGATCACCGCGGCGGCGGACATCGGCGTGGTAAACAGCGGCGTGGACGAGCGCGTGCAGCGCAGCACCAGTTCCGGCGGCGCGGCGACGCCGCCCGCCACCACCAGGAACGGCGGTTCCAACGCGATCAGCTCGGCCATGTGGCGCGAGCGGTCTTCGTCGGTCTGACGTTTGTAGTAGTCGATTTCGGCGTCGCCGAGCACCTGGATCCGGTTTGGGTGGATCAGGTTCAAGTGGCCGACGAGGTCGGCACTTGACGTGGCATTTGCAACCGATTCGGAAGAAAAGCCGCGTTCCCAGCCTTCATGCCCCGTCAGCCAGCTGAGCTTCAGCATGGCGGCGTTGTCGTCGAAAATGCTCTGGGCGTTGATGCTGGACGTATCCATGAGTCAGTGACTCCAGTGTGGGTCGCTTGCCGGACAAACAGGCGGACGCCCTATCGCGAGCCGCGCGTATTCCTCGACGGTACTCGCATGCGAGCGGATAACCGCCGATGCATCAAGGTTGCCACTGAGTGAGCAGGCGATGCAACGATTCGCGGTTTTCTTCCGTATGCAGGCGCTCGCGGGCCTCGCGATCAGACAGCAACTGGGCGATTTCCGAAAGAATTTCGAGATGCTGCTGGGTGGCCTGTTCGGGTACGAGCAGAAAGATCAGCAGCGAAACCGGCTGACCGTCGGGCGACTCGAAGGGGATGGGGTCGGCGAGGCGGACGAACGCGGCGAGCGGCTGCTTCAAGCCTTTGATCCGGCCATGCGGAATCGCGACGCCTTCGCCGAGCCCCGTTGATCCGAGGCGCTCGCGCGCAAACAGATTGTCAGTGACTGTGCTGCGGGCGATACCGTTCTGGTTCTCGAAGATCAGGCCCGCTTGCTCGAACACGCGCTTCTTGCTGGTGACCGATAGTCCGACGACGACGTTCTCGAGGGGAAGAAATTTGGCTAAACGATTCATGTTGGCAGGCGAAAACGTGGCCTGGGTTTTCCTCGCTAGGGCGTTTGAGTGGCGTTCCATTCGTTCGATGCTCGCGAAGACATGCGTTGGAGTCTGAAAGCACAAGACTCCCGCCGGCCGACTTTTTTTCCGCGTGCGCTGGCTTGACCCCGATGGTAACCGGAACATTATAGAACAGGGGAGCCGCAGATGGTGCGGCGCGCCATCGATGCGCGATGGGTTTTTATCGGCTCGGTCCGCGAGTTGCGCCGACCTGCGAAAAGAGCGTCCAAAAACGAAAAAACCGCCCGATTCTGGGCGGTTTTGCCAGGCTAAGAGAAATGAAGGCAGCCCTCTAATTTCCCTTATTGCGGCGGCACATCCAGGTGCGGCGCCGGTTGATACTTGATCGCATCATGCTGATGGCCTTGCAGGCGACTCTTGTGGCGTATCACTTGCCGATCGAGCTTGTCGATCATTAGATCGATTGCAGCGTAGAGATCGCTGTCGCAGCTCTCGACAAAGATGTCTTTGCCCTTGAGATGCAGGTTGATTTCAACCTTTTGACGCTTCTCCTTTTCCTTGTGGTTGTCGACCGAGAGGACCACACTGCCGTCGATTACCTGATCGAAATGTCTTAGCACCCTATCCAGTTTGGTGATCACGTATTCGCGCAACGCAGGCGTTACTTCGAGGTGGTGTCCACTGATCTTGAGATTCATAGTGCTTCTCCAAGCTAGTGGCCGCTTGTTCCGCACGATGACAAAAGCCCGGTCGATCGTTCGGCTTGCCTGAGTCGCCCCCCGGTGACTGACATCTGGCAGGTCGCATCGGCCGGCCTGTCCGCCAACTGCGGGGCGGCCGGTAAATGCCCATCACGGAAGGCGACGGGCTACAGAGACTTGCGCAGGTTGACTGCCGGGATCTTGAGCGCTTCGCGGTACTTCGCAACGGTACGCCGTGCGACCACAAAGCCCTGTTCCGCCAGCAGTTCGGCTATGCGACTGTCTGAGAGAGGCGTTTTGGGGTTTTCCGCTCCTATCAGTTGTTTGATCAGCGCGCGAATGGCCGTGGAAGAGGCCGCGCCGCCTGTGTCGGTCGAAACGTGCGATCCGAAGAAGTACTTGAACTCCAGCGTCCCGAATGGGGTCAGCATGTATTTACCGGTTGTCACACGCGAGACAGTCGACTCGTGTAGGCCCAGCGTATCAGCAATCTCCCGCAAAACCAAGGGGCGCATGGCAATTTCGCCGTGTACGAAAAAGCTCTTCTGACGCTCGACAATCGCTTGCGCGACCCTCAGGATCGTCTCGAAACGCTGCTGTATATTCTTGATCAGCCAACGGGCTTCTTGCAGTTGCTGGCGCAACGAACCGCTGCCCGGGTCCCCCCGGTTATTGCGCAGAATGTTCGCGTACAGGTGATTGATGCGCAGCTTCGGCACCACCTCCGGATTCAGTTCGGCCTGCCAGCCCTGGGCCGTTTTGCGCACCATGATGTCCGGCACCACATAGTCCGCTTCCGCCTTGCCATAAGCAGCGCCGGGAAACGGCTCGAGCGAGCGGATCAGCATATGCGCGTCGCGCAGATCGTCGTCGTTCGCCTTCAAGTGTTTGCGCAGGCGCGTGAAATCGCGTGCCGCAAGCAGTTCCAGGTAGTGGGCGACGATGTCGAGCGCCAGTGTTCTTGTAGGAGATGGATCGAGCCGCAACAGTTGCAGCTTGAGACATTCCGACGCAGAGCGTGCGCCGACGCCCGCCGGATCGAAGCTATGCAGCAGCGCGAGCGCGGCATTCAATTCGTCCAGGTCGACTTCGAGCTCTTCAGGCAGATCCGCAAGCACTTCGTCGAATGTGGCGGCGAGGTAGCCGTCGTCGTCCAGTGATTCGATCAGGAACGTGATCAGCGCCCGGTCGCGTTGACCCGCCTGGGTGACGCGCAATTGCGCCATCAGGTGGTCGCGCAGCGAGGTGCTCGATTCATGGATTTGCAGCGGCGGCAGATCGTCGTCGTCCGACGCGGTGCCGGAGCGGCCGTAGTCGTCGAGATTCCATTGCGAGGCGTCGCCGTTGCTGTCGCCCGACAAGCCGTTATATTCGTCGACACCCTGCGGTTCGCCGCTTTCGGCGCGCTCGCTGCCGCTGGTGCTGGATGACGATCCGTTGCCGCCCATCTGGTCGGGCGGCGGGGCGGAATTGGGTGCCTGGGCGATCAGCGAACCGTCAGCCGCCACGCGCAAGGGGCTCGCGATCCAGTCGTCCTCACTCTCGAGGAGCGGATTCTGCGAGATCGCCGTTGCGACTTCCTGCTGCAGTTCGAGCGTGGACAGCTGAAGCAGCCGAATGGACTGCTGCAGTTGTGGCGTCAGCGCAAGATGCTGCGATAGGCGGAGTTGGAGGCTGGCTTTCATGGCAAGTTGAGATTCATTGTAGAGAGTTTGCCACGACCGCGATATACCGTGCGACATTCGCAATGACGTATACACCCGTTTTCGACGGATGCCGGCCGCGAGACGGCCCGGTCAAAAATGCGGATGTGCGCCCGCCGCAGGGGAGCCGACGGACGCGCGCTGGCGCCGCCGGCAATCCCGTGTGCGCTTACATGCGGAAATGCTCGCCCAGGTACACGCGCCGCACGCTTTCGTTTTCGATGATTTCGCTCGGCGCGCCGGCGGCCAGCACGCTGCCGTCGCTGATGATGTACGCGTGGTCGCAGATGCCGAGCGTCTCACGCACGTTATGGTCGGTGATCAGCACGCCAATATTGCGCTGCTTCAAAAATTTGACGATTTTCTGGATTTCCAGAACCGCGATCGGATCGACGCCCGCGAACGGCTCGTCGAGCAGGATGAAGCTCGGATTGGTGGCCAGTGCCCGGGCGATTTCGACCCGGCGGCGCTCGCCGCCCGATAGCGACAGCGCTGGATTCTCGCGCAGGTGCGCGATTTGCAACTCGTCGAGCAAGGCTTCGGTGCGGGTCGTGATGGAGTCCTTGCTGAGCCGCTTGCCGTTGTCTTCGTGCTGCAACTCCAGCACCGCGCGAATATTTTCTTCGACGGTGAGCTTGCGGAACACCGAGGCTTCCTGAGGCAGGTACGACAGGCCCAGCGAAGCCCGCTTGTGGATCGGCAGCAGGCTGATCGACTTGCCGTCCAGATCGATTTCGCCCGCATCGAGCGGCACGAGGCCGACGATCATATAGAACGAGGTCGTCTTGCCGGCGCCGTTGGGGCCGAGCAGACCCACTACTTCGCCGCTTTTTACGTCGAGCGAAACGTCTTTGACGACCGTGCGCGAGCCGTAGCGTTTCTTCAGATTGCGCACGACCAGCGAACTGCTGGTGCCGGCCGGCTTGCGATTGGGGAGCGACGCGACGGCGCTCACAGATTCGGTGCTCACTGGTTCGGCGCTCCCTGGATCGTGGTGGACGGCGCGAGCGTGGCCCCACCGCCGCTCGGCGGGGTGGCGCCGGCGTTGCGCGGCGACAGCATCGCCCGCACGCGGCCGGTCGGGTTGCCCGGGCCGGCAACGTCCTTGCCCGCCTTCGCAGTGTAGAAGTCGGTCTGGCCGTCATACGTGATCACGCTGCCGTGCACCTGGTCGAGCAAGGTCGACAGGCCCTGCAGGCGCCGGACCGTTGCGTTCGTCGTGAGCGTGGTCAGATCCTGCCTGCCGTCGTAGTCGATACGGATGGCCGTGCCTTCGATGTATTCGTCAAGACCTTCACGTTTCTGGCGGAAATACGACAGATTGCCGCCGCTCGAGGTACCGGTGGCGTACTGATAACCCTGCGGGTCCTGCCTCACTTCGACGCGATCGGCCTTGATCACGATGGTGCCTTTGGTGGCGACCACGTGGCCGGTAAAGATGGTGATCTGCTTGAGATCGTCGTAAGTCATGTTGTCCGCTTCGATGTTCAGCGGCTTGTCCTTGTCGGCGCGGTCCGCGTGCGCAAGCGGCGCGAAGCCGGCGAGCGGCAACGCGACGAGCAGCGCAGCGAGTCCGGCGCGGCACGCGGACACGGCGCGCGAGCGGCCGGTATCAAAACGGGGGAACGAATCGTTCATGCAGTCACGCCTGGAATGGATTACCCGGGTTGCTTGGGCGAATTACCGCCGGTGTCGGACGGGGCGATCGCGCCTCTGACGTTGCCGAACAGCTGCATCAACCGGGTGACATTGTTGTAGTTCATGCCGCTGGCAGTCATCACCGAAATGCCGCGCTGAAGTTTAACCGGCTTTTCAGTCTCGATCACATCGTCGTTGACCAACACCCTGAAATGCTCCGAATCCGCCTGCATCTGCGGATCGCCGCTGCCGGGCGCCCGCAGGATGCGCGCGTTGCCGTACAGATCGACGATCGATGCATCGGCATTCACCGTGCCGGTGTCGCCGGTCGCGGTGACGATCGGCTTGCCGGGCTGGAAGGCGCGCATGGCCGGTTTGACGAGGTCGCTCAGTTCGTCGTCCTCGTAATGGATCAGCGACTGGGCGGTCAGGCGGTATTGCGTGGCGCCCGACTGATCGAGTTCGGAAACCGAGAAATTGTCCGCGAAGTAGTCCGGGGTGTGCTCCTTCGGACGCGCGGCGCCTTCGTTCTGGCGCGGCTGTGTGGCTTGCAGCAACCACCATGTGATACCGGCGAGCGCGGCCATCGCGACCAGCGGAATCAGCGAGGTCAGGCGAAACTGGTTCATCCGACGAGGCCTCGCTGTTCGCCGCTACAGGCTGCCGCGAGCAGTGCTTCATATTTGTGCTGCGCGCGCAGCAGCGTGTCGCAGACTTCGCGCGCCGCGCCGTAGCCGCCGCGTGCCTCGCTGACCCAATGAGCCCGCGCGATCACTTCGGGATGCGAATTGGCCGGCGCCGCCGCGAAGCCGACCTTCAGCATCACGGCCAGATCGACCCAATCGTCGCCCATGTAGCCGCATTCCTGCGCGCTCATGCCGGTTTGCTGCAAAAGGTCCGAGAACGCCTGAAGTTTGTCCTGCACGCCCTGATAGACGTGCGTGATGTTCATTTCCTTCGCGCGTGCCGCCACGATGCCCGACTTGCGCCCCGTGATGAGCGCGGTCTCGATGCCGGCCTGGCGCAACAGCTTCATGCCGTGGCCGTCCATCGAGTTGAAGCCCTTCATCGTGTCGCCTTCCGCCGTGAACAGCAGACCGCCGTCGGTCAGCACGCCGTCGACGTCAAAAATCATCAGCTTCACGCGGCTGGCGCGTTCAGTAGCGGTAGGAGGAGCGATGGCCATCAGATCACCTTCTTCGAAAACAGGTCGTGCATATTGAGTGCGCCAATCAGCTTGCCTGCTTCGTCGACGACCAACATCTGATTGATGCGATAGCGCTCCATCAGTTCCACGGCTTCGACCGCGAGATGGTCCGGACCGATGGTGCGCGGGCCGGCGGTCATCACCGAAGCGATCGACAATTGACGGAAATCGCCGTCGCGTTCGAGCACGCGGCGCAGGTCTCCATCGGTGAAGATGCCCGTCACACGGCCGTCCTGGTCGACGATCGCGGTCATGCCCATGCGCTTGGCGGTCAACTGGAACAGCGCGTCGCGCACGGTGGCGTCGGGCGCGACCTGTGGCAACTGGTCGCCGGTGCGCATCACGTCGCGTACATAAGTGAGCAGGCGCCGGCCGAGCGCGCCGCCCGGATGCGAGCGCGCGAAATCGTCGCGGCCGAAGCCGCGTGCGTCGAGCACCGCGACCGCGAGCGCGTCGCCGAGCGCGAGCGCGGCGGTGGTGCTGGCGGTCGGCGCGAGATTCATCGGGCAGGCTTCTTTCGCCACGCCGGAATTCAGGTGCACGTCGGCCAGTTGTGCGAGACTCGATGACGGACGTCCCGTCATCGCAATCAGCTTCGCGCCAATCCGCTTGATGAGCGGCAGGATGGCCACCAGTTCCTCGGTTTCACCGGAATTGGACAGCGCGAGGAACACGTCGTCCTCGGTGACCATGCCGAGGTCGCCGTGACTGGCTTCCGCGGGATGCACGAAGAACGCGGGTGTCCCGGTGCTGGCCAGCGTGGCCGCGAGCTTGCGGGCCACATGACCGGATTTGCCGATGCCGGAGACGACCACGCGCCCACGGCAACCCAGGATGAAATCGACCGCCCCTACGAAATCATCGTCGAGTTGGTCGCGAAGGGCGCGTACGGCGTCCGCTTCGATGTCGAGCACGTCACGAGCGAGCATGAGTGCCCGGTCGCCATTGATTTTCGCTATCATGCGCGGAGTATAGCAAAGGCGCTTGTTCGCCGCGCCGGGCCTGCTGTGCCAAGCCGCTGCCTTTACCGGCCCCTCAACCTTGTCGCGCGGTGTTGCGCGTACGCGGTTCCGCTGACGAACGAGGACGCTTTACCGATGCGTTTTTGCCGATGATTTCCCCGCTCGAGATGACGCTCTTCCTGCTGCTGGCATCGGTAGCGGGCGTGGTGATTTTTCGCTTTCTGAATCTTCCGCCGATGCTCGGCTATCTGACGGTCGGCATCGTCGTCGGGCCGCACGCACTCGGTCTGATTCCCGACTCGGCAGGCGCGCAGAACCTCGCCGAATTCGGCGTGGTGTTCCTGATGTTTTCGATCGGGCTGGAGTTTTCGCTGTCCAAGCTGCGCACGATGCGCCGGGCCGTGTTCGGTCTCGGTCTGTTGCAGGTGCTCGGCACGATCGGGGTGGCGGTGTCGCTCGGCTTCGTGCTGGAGCGCTGGGTGCATATCACGTGGCAGGCGAGCGTGGCGCTGGGCGGCGCGCTCGCCATGTCGTCGACGGCGATCGTCAGCAAGATGCTGGCCGAGCGGCTCGAGATCGAAACCGAGCATGGCCGCAATATCTTCGGCGTGCTGCTGTTTCAGGATCTGGCGGTGGTGCCGCTCCTGATCATCATCGCGGCGCTGGGCGGCAGATCGGAAAACCTGGTCAGCGCGCTCGGGGTCGCGGCCATCAAGATCGTCGTGGCGTTGGCGCTGCTGCTGATCGTCGGGCAGCGCTTCATGACGCGCTGGTTCAACGTGGTCGCGCGGCGCCGCTCGCAGGAACTGTTCGTTCTCAATCTGCTGCTGGTGACGCTCGGCGCGGCGTTCATCACGGACAAGTTCGGGCTGTCGCTCGCGCTCGGCGCGTTCATCGCCGGCATGTTGATCGCCGAGACGCCGTATCGGCATCAGGTGGAGGAGGACATCAAGCCGTTTCGCGACGTGCTGCTCGGCCTTTTCTTCGTCACCACCGGCATGCTGCTGAATCCACGCGTGATCTGGGAGCATCCGCTGGTCGTGCTCGGCTTCCTGATCGGCCCGACCCTGCTGAAGGCGGTGATGATCACGGGGCTGTCGCGCGTGTTCGGCGCGACGCCGGGCGTCGCGATGCGCACCGGTATCGGCCTCGCGCAAGCGGGCGAATTCGGCTTCGTGCTGCTCAATCTGATTCTCGACCGGCATCTGGTCGACGCCACTTTGCTGCAGGCGATTCTCGCGGCGATGCTGCTGTCGATGCTGGCCGCGCCGTTCCTGATCCAGAACGCCGACCGGATCGTGCTGCGGCTGTCGTCGACTGAATGGATGATGCAGTCGTTGCAGATGACGCGCATCGCGACGCAAAGCCTCAAGCAGAGCGGCCACGTCATCATTTGCGGCTACGGCCGGGCCGGGCAGAATCTGGCGCGCATGCTCGAGCACGAAGGTTTGTCGTATGTCGCGCTCGACCTCGACCCCGATCGCGTCGCAGCGGCTGCCGCGGCCGGCGAATCGGTCGTGTTCGGCGATGCGGGGCGGCGCGAGTCGCTGCTCGCCGCCGGTATCCATCGTGCGGCCGCGATCGCCATCACCTACGCGAACACCCCGTCCGCATTGCGTGTTCTGCACAACATCCACGAGCTGGAGCCGACCCTGCCGGTGATCGTGCGCACGGTGGACGACGCCGACCTGGAAAAGCTGCTGGCCGCCGGCGCGACCGAAGTGATTCCGGAAATCGTCGAGGGCAGTCTGATGCTGGCCTCGCACACGTTGGTCGTGATGGGCGTGCCGATGCGGCGCGTGGTGCGGCGCGTCGAGGAAATGCGTGACGAACGCTATGCGCTGCTGCGCGGCTACTTCCACGGCGCCGACGACATGGAAGACGACGACGGTCACGAACAGGTGCGGCTACAATCGGTGCCGATCGACGCCAACGCGGACGCGGTGGGCCGCACACTGGCGGATCTCGGCCTGTTCGAGCTGGGTGTGGAAGTGACCGCGATCCGGCGGCACGGCATTCGCGGCGTCGAGCCGGACCCGTCCACCAAGCTGCGCGCGAGCGACATCGTGGTGTTGCGCGGCCTGCCCGAACAACTGGCGCAAGCCGAGGAACGGCTCTCGAAGCACCGCCGCGCGGGCGCCGCCGCGGCCTGACGCAGGCGCCCGAAGTGGCGCGGCTCGCGCCCCGCGGCCCTCTACTGGCTTTTCATCGGACCCATCGAGGTCCATCTGGAGACATCATGTCCAACGCGCTCGAGAGCGCGCCGCTCGATGCGGCCGAATACATCAGAAGCCACATTCGCACGGTGCCCGACTGGCCGCAGCCGGGCGTGCAGTTTCGCGACATCACACCGCTGCTGCAGGAGCCGAAGTCGTTGCGCGTGCTGGTCGACCTGTTCGTACAGCGCTATATCGACGCGAAGCTCGACTACATCGCCGGGCTGGATGCGCGCGGGTTCATCATCGGGCCGATTCTCGCGCATGAGTTGAACCTCGGCTTCATTCCGATCCGCAAGGCCGGCAAACTGCCGTACAAGCGGCTGTCGCAATCGTACGAACTCGAATACGGCACCGCGACCGTCGAGATTCACGAGGACGCCTGCAAGGCCGGCGACCGGATCGTTATCATCGACGACCTGATCGCGACCGGCGGCACGATGATGGCCGGCAAGCTGCTGCTCGAGCGGCTCGGCGCGGTCGTCGTCGAAGGCGCGGCGATCATCGATCTGCCCGAGCTCGGCGGCTCGCAGCTGCTGCGCGACGGCGGCCTCGCGCTCTATACGGCGATCAGTTTCGACGGTCATTGAGCGAGCGCCGCGAAGCGCGTTCCGCTGCACATCTAGAAGGTAACGACGATGCCCAACTTCCTGCTGTTTCTCGCCACGTCGATCGCGATTACCGTGGCGCCCGGTCCGGACAATCTGCAAGTACTGGCGCGCGGCATCTCGCAGGGCCGCGCGGCGGGACTGGTTGCCGCGCTCGGCTTCGCGGCCGGCATCACGGTTCACACGACGCTGGCCGCGCTCGGCGTGGCCGCGCTGCTGCGCTCGTCGCCGCTCGCGTTCGAAGCGATCAAGCTGGCCGGCGCCGCATATCTGGTCTGGATCGGCATCAAGGCGCTGCGCAGCCAGGGCCTCGCGACCGCACATCAGCGCGCGCCGCAGCCGTTGACCACGGTGTTTCGCCAGAGCGTGCTCGGCAATCTGCTCAACCCGAAGGTGACGCTGTTCTTCGTCGTGTTCCTGCCGCAGTTCGTGCAGCCGCACGGCACGCAAAGCGTCACGCTGCAGATGCTCGAACTCGGCGTGCTGTTCATGTTGCAGACGGTGGTGGTGTTTTCGCTGTTCGGCGTGTGCGCGGGGATCATCGGCGGCTGGCTCAAGCGGCGGCCGCGCGTGGGCATGTGGCTCGATCGTCTGGCCGGCGCGACGTTCATCGCGATCGGGGTTCGCGTCGCGTTGCGTGACTGACCTGGGCGAGCGGGCGATCGCCGTCTGCGGGGTGCGTACCTGAACCAGCTGGAGCTTTGAATGACTTTGCCTTGCATCACCGCCGCGCGCCGCTTCGATGCCGACGCGCATCGGCCGTTCCGGATCGGCGCCGAACAGGTCGGCTGGATTCGCGCGAGCGATGTGCCGTTGCTCGCGCGCTGGCCCGATGTGTTCGAGACCGACGGCGGCCATGTCACGCTCGCCAGTGCGTTCGATACCGTCGATCTGCGTAGCGCAGCGCTCGGCTCCGTGATCGGTGCGCTCGCTGCTGAAGGCCGCATTCCCGGCTGGCGCGACGAGACTTACGCGATCCGCAATGCGTTCGATGCGCCGCCGCTCGCGTATATCGAACGCGCGGCGTCGCGCTTCTTCGGCACGCAGACCTACGCGGTGCATCTGAACGGCGTCGTAGAATACGCGGATCGAGCGCCGCAATTGTGGATCGCGCGCCGCAGCGACACCAAGGCGACCGACCCGGGCATGCTCGACAATGTCGTTGCGGGCGGGATCGGCTGGGGCTTCGGCATCGAGGCGACGATCATCAAGGAGTGCTGGGAAGAAGCCGGCATTCCCGAGCACATTGCGGCGCGCGCCGTGGCGGGCCGCACCGCGCACGTGCTGCAATCGCTGCCGGAAGGCACGCAGGCCGAACAGATCTTCATCTACGACCTCACGCTGCCGGCCGATTTCGCGCCGCGCAATCAGGACGGCGAAGTGGGCGAACACCAGCTTGCGCGAATCGATGAAGTGGCGCGCTGGATCGAAGAGGGCGCGCTGACGGTGGATGCGAGTCTCGCCACGCTGGATTGCCTGTTGCGCCGCCGCTGGATCGATGAAGATGCGTGCGCGGGCATCGAAGCGTTGTTCGCGCCGCCGGCGTTCGCTTAGGTGTTCGCTCAGGCGCTCGCCTTCATCGCCTTCACGCAGTACAGACTGAACAAACCACGCATTGAAGAAGGGAGTCACCCAGGTCATGTCGACCGATCACAGCTTTATCCTCAAACTGTCGTGCGCCGACCGGCCCGGCATCGTTCACGCAGTGTCAGGTTTTCTGTTCGAGCGTGGCAGCAATATTCTCGACTCCGCGCAGTTCGGTGATATCCGCACGGGCGAGTTCTTCATGCGCGTGCATTTTCAGCAGGTGGGCGGCGATCCGGGCCTGGAGGCGTTGCGCAAGTCGTTCGCGACGCTCGCCGAACAGTTCGGCATGAGCTGGGAACTGCATGATGCGTCGGTGAAGCCGCGCGTGGTGATTATGGTGTCGAAGATCGGTCACTGCCTGAACGATCTGCTGTTCCGCTACCGCACCGGTCAACTGGGTATCGAGATTCCGGCGATCATCTCGAACCACAAGGAGTTCTATCAGCTCGCCGCCAGCTACGACATTCCGTTCCATCATTTTCCGTTGCTGGGCGGCACGCCCGACGCGAAGGCCGCGCAGGAAGCGCGCGTGCTGGAAGTGATCGACGAACATCAGGTGGATCTGGTGGTGCTTGCGCGCTACATGCAGATTCTGTCGCCGAAGCTGTGCGAAGCGCTCGCCGGCCGCGCGATCAACATTCACCACTCGTTCCTGCCGAGCTTCAAGGGCGCGAAGCCGTATTACCAGGCGTTCGACCGCGGTGTGAAGCTGATCGGCGCGACTGCCCATTACGTGACGACGGATCTCGACGAAGGTCCGATCATCGAGCAGGAAGTGGAGCGCGTCGATCACAGCATGACGCCGGAGCAATTGACGGCGATCGGCCGCGACGTTGAATGCGTGACGCTCGCGCGTGCGGTGCGGTGGCATGTGGAGCATCGCGTCGTGTTGAACGGCAGCAAGACGGTCGTGTTCCGGTAGGCGCGGCTGATGTGCTCGATGTGCTCGATGCGCGCTTAGCAAGCGGCGGCGTCCCCCCATACCGTCCGCCAGAGGCGGGGTCCTGGAACGATGCCGGTGCAACCTCACCCTACGACCGTGCCGCCGACCCGCCCGTGTGCCGCGCTAGAGCGGCGTTTTGTGCCGAACGGCGGCGCGCGTTCAGCTTCTTCAGCCAGATCAGCAGTCCTGTTGCGCTCAGCACCGCGACCGCGAGGCCGACCGCGCTGACCAGAATCCGTCCGCCGAGACCAAGGATGCGTCCCGAGTGCAGCGGGAATTGCACCTGCATGAAGATGTCGCCCGCTGTGCCCTTGCCGGGAATCTGCGCGCCGAGTGGTTTGCCGGTGATGGCGTCCCAATACATCCACGGGTTGCCGAGGCCGATGTCGCCGTGATCGTTGCCGGGCGCGTAGAAGCCCACGCCATACACGTGCAGCAATTGCGCGTAATAGATGCCGCCCGGCGGCACGGCGAGATTCATCGCGCGGCCGGCCTGCTCGGCCAATTGCGCGATCCGCTCGCGGCTCAACACCTGATCGCCGGGCTGCGGAGCGCGCAGGATCTCGGGGTTGTTGGTCGGGTCCGGCGTGAGCGTCGACAGCGTCGAGACGACTGGCCGCACCACCGGTGCCGATAGATTCATCGACACCGAGGTCAGCGCGACGATCATCAGCAAGCCCCAGATCCAGACGCCGCCGGAGCGATGCAGGTCGAAGGTGAGCGCATAGCCGCCGCGCCCGAGGCGGAACGCGAACGACTTGCGCCACGCCTTGAAGCTCGGAAACGACAGCCAGAGCGCGATCATGCTGTCGAACAGCCACATGATGCCGACGATCCCCATCAGCCACGTGCCGGTATCGATGCCGCCGGTGAACGGCAGGTGCAGCGTGTAGTGCAGCTTATAAATGAACGGAATCAGGTTGAGCCGCGCGAGCGATACGGCGCCCCATTCGCGGCGCCCCTGAATGCGGCCGGTGGCCGGATCGACGGCGATCTGATTGAAGTCGAGCGGGTAGGGCTGTTTCGTCGCGGGGTCAGTGCGCGGCAGCACCATCATCTGCAGCGTGTGGCCGGGTTCGGTGGCGAGCGGCAGATAGGTCACCTGCAGACGCGGATCGGCGGCTTCCACACGGCGTGCCAGTTCCAGGCCGGACAGCGCTGGGCCGGCCGTGCGCGCTTTGAAGAACGACGGGTTCAGCGCCGCATCGAGCTCGTGGTCCCACGCGATGATCGCGCCGGTGAGGCCGGCAATGAACAGAAACAGCGCGGTGGCGACGCCAAACCAGCGGTGCAGACGGACGAGTTGGCTTCTCATGCGCGAGCCGGCCGGGCCGAGCAGGAATTCTGACGGGGTGTCACGAGGTAGGTATTCTGTAAATGGGAATTATTCGCATCTTAGGGGCTGACGCGATCTACCGCAAGTTTCCCGTCGATGCGACCTGTCGCTTGCGCTTTGCCTGGGCGCAAGCGAAGGGCAAAAAAAAGCGGCACTGCAGTGCCGCCCCGCTTTGCCCGTTCAGGCGCCCGGTTCACACCAGCCGCAGGTAGATCAGTTCCCGCTTGATATACGCGTAGAAGATTGGCGCCGCGATGACGCCGGGCATGCCGAACGCGGCTTCCATCACGAGCATCGCGATCAGCAATTCCCAAGCGCGCGCCTCGATCTGTCCACCGACGATTCGCGCATTCAGGAAGTACTCGAGTTTGTGAATCAGGATCAGAAACACCAGCGACATGACCGCCGCCGGAAAGCTCACCGAGAGCGCCACCGCGACGATGATCGTATTCGAGATCAGATTGCCGATCACCGGAAGCAAGCCGACGATGAACGTCACCAGCACCAGTGTTTTCGACAGCGGCAACTGGTCGTGAAAGATCGGCAGGATCACCAGCAGGAAGATGGCGGTGAAGGCAGCGTTGATCGCTGAGATCTTCACCTGGGCGAACACGATGCGGCGGAATGCGTCGGCGAAACGGGTCACGCGCGTGACGAACGCCGTGGACAGTGGCAGCCGCTGCATATGCTTCTGCGCGCCGACCGCGATGATCGCGCCAATGATCATGCCGATCAGGATGTGCGTGAAGGCGCGCGCCGCGGTCGTGCCGCCTTGTTGCAGCATGTTGGCGTGCGTGTGCATCAGCTCTTCCGCCTTGGCCTTCATCTGTTCGGTGTCGACTGGCAGATAGTTGGCGATGAATTGCGGAATCCGGCCGCGCGCCTGATCGATCAGTTGCATGGCCTGGTCGAGCAGCTTTTGCACGCTCGGCACGTCGTTCTCGAAATGCTCGATGATGCCAAGTGTGAGCCCCGTGAGCGCGCCGACGATCAGCGTGGACAGGATCACCACCGCGAGCCAGCGCGCCCGCATGCTCGACATATGGCGTTCGATGCGCGGCGCGATGGTGTGGACCAGCTGAAACACCAGCAGCCCGGCGAGCAATGCGCCGAGCAGCTTCAGTTCGATGACCGCCCACATACCGAACAACATCAGGACGTAACTGCCGATTTCGACTGCCGACAGCTTCGGCAGGCTCATGTCGCTAGTCAGCCTGACCGGGCGCGGGCGCAGGTCCTGCACCTGCCCCTGCCCTTCGTCGCGCGCCTGATTCCGCTTGGCCATGGCTTATCCCGTCTCCAACCCGTGTTGTGCAGCGTTACTTATTGCTGGCGGCGCGCTTGAGCAGCGGCGCCAGATACTTGCCGGTAAAACTTGCTTTCGACTTCGCAATCTGCTCGGGCGTGCCTTGAGCGATGATCTGCCCGCCACCCGCACCGCCTTCAGGACCGAGATCGATGACCCAGTCGGCTGTTTTGATTACATCGAGATTATGCTCGATGATCACGACGGTATTACCCTGGTCGCGCAATCGATGGATCACTTCCAGCAACAGCGCGATGTCGTGGAAGTGCAGGCCGGTGGTCGGCTCGTCGAGAATGTATAGCGTGCGACCGGTGTCGCGCTTGCTCAGTTCCAGAGATAGCTTGACGCGCTGCGCCTCGCCGCCCGACAGCGTGGTGGCCGACTGACCCAGCCGGATATAGCCCAGACCCACGTCCAGCAAGGTTTTCAGCTTGCGCGCGACGACCGGAACCGGCTTGAAGAACTCATACGCGGCCTCCACCGTCATGTCGAGCACTTCGCTGATGTTCTTGCCCTTGTACTGAACGTCGAGCGTTTCGCGGTTGTAGCGCTTGCCGTGACAGACGTCGCACGGCACGTACACGTCCGGCAAAAAGTGCATTTCCACCTTGAGCACGCCGTCGCCCTGGCAGGATTCGCAGCGGCCGCCCTTCACGTTGAACGAGAAACGGCCCGGGTCATAGCCGCGTTCCTTGGCCGCGGGCACGCCCGCGAACAGTTCGCGGATCGGCGTGAACAGACCCGTGTAGGTGGCCGGGTTCGAGCGCGGCGTGCGGCCGATCGGCGACTGGTCGACGTTGATGACCTTGTCGAAATGCTCGAGGCCCTCGATCGATTCATAGGGCGCCGGCTCGGTGGCCGAGCCGTACAGGTGCCGCGCCACCGCGTGATACAGCGTGTCGTTGATCAGCGTCGATTTGCCCGAACCGGACACGCCGGTCACGCACGTGAGCAGACCGACCGGCAGATCCAGCGACACGTGCCGCAGATTGTTGCCGAACGCCTCGACGATGCGCAGCCGGCGCTCGTCGGGGTCCTTGCGCTGGTCCGGGAATTCGATGGTGCGCGCGCCGGACATGTACTGGCCGGTCATCGACGCCGCGTTCGCCTGCACCTGTTTGGGCGTGCCCTCGGCGATCACCATGCCGCCGTGCTCGCCCGCGCCGGGGCCCATGTCGACCACGTAGTCGGCCATGCGGATCATGTCTTCGTCGTGCTCGACGACGATCACCGAGTTGCCCAGATCGCGCAGATGCTTGAGCGTGGAGATCAGCCGGTCGTTGTCGCGCTGGTGCAGGCCGATCGACGGTTCGTCGAGCACGTACATCACGCCGGTCAGCCCCGAGCCGATTTGCGATGCGAGGCGGATCCGTTGCGCCTCGCCGCCCGACAGCGTTTCCGCGCTGCGTTCGAGTGACAGATAATCCAGCCCGACGTTATTCAGGAACATCAGGCGCGCGACGATTTCCTTCACGACCTTGTCGGCGATTTCGCGCTTCGAGCCTTCCAGCCGCAGCGTCTGGAAATAGCCGAGCGCATCGCGCAACGGCCAGCCGCTGATTTCGAAGATGCCACGCGCGTCGCCGTCCGCGCCGACCCGCACGAAGCGCGCTTCGCGCCGCAGCCGCGTGCCGGCGCAGGCCGGGCAGGGCTGGTTGTTCTGATACTTGGCGAGCTCTTCGCGCACCGCGGCCGAATCGGTCTCGCGGTAACGCCGTTCGAGATTGGGAATGATCCCTTCGAACACGTGCTCGCGCACGGAAGTGCGGCCGCGCTCGTTGATGTACGAGAACGGAATCTCCTGCTTGCCCGAACCGAACAGCAGGATCTTGCGGACTTTCTCGGGCAGGTCTTCGACCGCTGTATCGATGTCGAAGTCGTAGAACGCCGCGAGACTTTGCAGCATCTGGAAGTAGAACTGGTTGCGCCGGTCCCAGCCCTTCACTGCGCCCGCCGCGAGCGACAGCGACGGATGCGCGACCACCCGCTTCGGATCGAAGAAGGTGATCTGGCCGAGGCCGTCGCATTCCGGGCAGGCGCCCATCGGATTGTTAAACGAGAACAGGCGCGGCTCAAGTTCCTGCAGCGAATACGAGCAGATCGGGCAGGCGAACTTCGAGCTGAACAGATGCTCGTTGTCCGTGTCCATTTCGAGCGCGATTGCGCGGCCGTCGGCGAGCCGCAGCGCCGTTTCGAACGACTCTGCGAGGCGCTGCTTCATGTCCGGGCGCACTTTCAGACGGTCGACGACGACGTCGATCGTGTGCTTGTCGTTCTTCTTCAGCTTGGGTAGTGCATCGACTTCATGGATCTTCGCGGCGCCTTCATTGGCGGTGCCGCCGCCCGAGCGCACGCGGAAACGGATGAAGCCTTGCGCCTGCATGTCCTCGAACAGCTCGACGTGCTCGCCTTTGCGGTCCGTCACCACGGGCGCGAGGATCATCAGCCTGGTCTCTTCCGGCAACGCGAGCGCCGCGTCGACCATCTGCGACACGCTTTGCGCTTCGAGCGGAATTTCGTGATCGGGACAATAGGGCGTGCCGACCCGCGCGAACAGCAGCCGCAAATAGTCGTGAATTTCGGTGACGGTGCCGACCGTGGAGCGCGGGTTGTGCGAGGTCGCTTTCTGTTCGATCGAGATCGCCGGCGACAGGCCTTCGATCAGATCGACGTCCGGTTTCTCCATCAACTGGAGGAACTGGCGCGCGTAGGCGGAGAGACTTTCGACGTAGCGCCGCTGTCCTTCCGCATAGAGCGTGTCGAACGCCAGCGACGATTTGCCCGAGCCGGAAAGGCCCGTGATGACGACGAGCTTGTGACGGGGTAGGTCGAGGTTGACGTTCTTCAGGTTGTGGGTGCGAGCCCCACGAATACGGATTTGTTCCACGGATTTATTCCATGAACTGGCGGAAAGAGAAAGAGGCTAAACCTGCTACTATAACGACTTTTCAAGGCCGCCGTTACGGCTTCCTGACAGTTGGAACAAGGCGCAAGGCAAGCTGTAAGGCAGCGGTTCAGCGCCGCGGGAAAAAGGTCTAACTGGGGCCGTTTTCCGCAAGTACAAGGCACCGCGAGGCGCTAGCGGAGGTGCGAAGGTCGCCGACGCGAACGCCGCGCGACAGGCACCCCGACATTCCGTGCTAAGCCGCCTGGTTGTGGCCGGGTTGTTGCCGTATCAACCGGCTGACTGTCTGCGGTGTGCCGTCCAGCTCATTCAAAGAACGCTCCCGATGTCCAATCCGTCCGCTACTTCAACACGCATGAGCGCGCCTGAACTGCGCGCGACCGTGTCGCTTGCCGCTATCTTTGCGTTGCGCATGCTCGGTCTCTTCATGATCATGCCGGTGTTCTCGATCTACGCGAAGACCATTCCGGGCGGCGACAACGTGCTGCTGGTGGGCATCGCGCTCGGCGCGTACGGCGTGACGCAGTCCATGCTCTACATCTTTTACGGCTGGATCTCCGACAAGGTCGGCCGCAAGCCGGTCATTGCCACGGGCCTGCTGATCTTCGCACTCGGCAGCTTCATCGCGGCGGGCGCGCATGACATGACGTGGATCATCGTCGGACGGGTGGTTCAGGGGATGGGCGCGGTGTCGTCCGCGGTGATCGCGTTCATCGCCGACCTTACCGCCGAAGAACATCGCACCAAGGCGATGGCGATGGTCGGCGGCAGTATCGGCGTGTCGTTTGCGGTGGCGATCGTCGGCGCGCCGATCGTGTTCCACTGGGTCGGCATGAGCGGTCTGTTCATGCTGGTCGGCATTTTCTCGATCCTTGCGATCGGCCTCGTACTGTGGGTGGTGCCCGATGCGCCAAAGCCGGTGCATGTGCGCGCGCCGTTCGCCGAAGTGCTGCACAACGTCGAACTGCTGCGCCTGAATTTCGGTGTGCTCGTGCTGCACGCGACGCAAACCGCGCTGTTCCTCGTCGTGCCGCGCATTCTCGAAGCGGGCGGCTTGCCGGTCGCGTCGCACTGGAAGGTGTACCTGCCGGTGATGGGCCTGTCTTTCGTGATGATGGTGCCGGCGATCATCGCCGCCGAAAAGCGCGGCAAGATGAAAATCGTGCTGCTGTCCGCGATCGGTCTTATCCTGATCGGACAGTTGTTATTGGGCGTCGCTGCGCATACGATCCTGAGTGTGGCGGCGATCCTTTTCGTGTACTTTCTCGGCTTCAATATTCTTGAGGCATCGCAGCCATCGCTGGTGTCGAAACTGGCGCCGGGAACCCGCAAGGGCGCGGCTGCCGGCGTGTACAACACCACCCAGTCGATCGGTCTTGCGCTGGGCGGGATGATCGGTGGCTGGCTGCTCAAAGTGGATGGTCAGAGCGCCGTATTCTTCGCTTGTTCGGGGCTTGTCTTTTGCTGGCTTATAATCGCCGCAAAGATGAAACAGCCGCCGCGCAAAGCGTAATAGGGAACACTCGCGGTGCACTCGGGGGCATACCCCGAACTCACCCAGAACTCATCCGGCGGCGGGCAGAGGCGCTGTTCTGGTCTCGGGCCTGCCGGCCATGAGACGCGAACCGCGTATTGCCGCGCCGCCCGCAACGGAATCAACAGGAGAAACTCATGGCATCCGTGAACAAGGTCATTCTCGTCGGCAATCTCGGCGCCGATCCGGAAGTTCGCTATCTTCCGAGCGGCGACGCAGTGGCGAACATCCGCCTTGCGACGACGGACCGGTATAAGGACAAGGCGTCCGGCGAGATGAAGGAAACCACCGAGTGGCATCGCGTGTCGTTCTTCGGCCGCCTCGCGGAAATCGTTTCGGAATATCTGAAGAAGGGCTCGTCGGTGTACCTGGAAGGGCGTATCCGCACCCGCAAGTGGCAGGCGCAGGACGGTACCGATCGCTACTCGACGGAAATCGTCGCCGAGCAGATGCAAATGCTGGGCGGGCGTGGTGGTTCGATGGGCGGCGGCGGTGGTGATGAGGGCGGTTATAGCCGCGGTGAGCCGTCGGAGCGTAGCGGTGGAGGTGGCGGTGGCCGCGCGATGTCGGGTGGCGGTTCGCGTGGTGGCAGCGGCGGTGGTGCTTCGAGCCGTCCGAGCGCGCCGGCTGGCGGCGGTTTTGATGAGATGGATGACGATATTCCGTTCTAGGCGGAACCACAGTCCGTTTTGTTAGATTTGGGCCGGAAAATCTCATGTAATCAATCGGTTACGTAGGGTTTTGCCGGCCCTTTCCTTTGGACGATTGGTTTCGATAAACGGAAGCAGCCAAAGCATGTAAATTGGCCTCAACTTCAACTGATGGAGGCTGATGCCATGTCGCCTTTGAGAGTTCGGACCTTCCGGATGAATTCGGGTGAGCGGATGGCCCTACTGGTGCACGGTTCCCGAGGGCTCCCTGTGATACCCGTAGTGCCCTATGCTCTCCGGTTGAGGGCACGCAGTGCCGCACCCGCGACGATGCGCAAGGCATTGAGCGCAGTTGCGCTCGGCCTTGACGTGTTTGCGGACCTTGGAATTGACCTCATTCAGCGCGTGGCGCAGAGGCGCTTCTTGTCGAGCGACGAGCTTATTGCTCTCGCCGAGCGTTGCCGCATTTCCGAACCTGAGTTCGGTTCCCGCCTGGTCGACCCGCACTACGCCAAGACCCGCTATCTCACGTGCGCGGACTATATCGAGTTCGTCGCTGAACCGGTCATCGCGCGTATCGCGGACGCCGTCCAGCACGATGCTGCCAATGCCGCATTGGAGAGATTCAAAAGGCGCGTCAAGCGCTTCGCTCCGAAATCGGATTCTCATTCGACGAACGATGACGGGAGCCCGAAAGAGCGACTCGGAATGACCCCTGCACAAAGGGAGTTGTTCCTACGGGTAATTCAGCCCGGTGACCCGGGCAATCCTTACAGCCTCAAGCTTCAGGTCCGTAATTGTGCGCTGCTCAAGCTGGCCTATGAACTGGGCCCTCGTGCAGGTGAGTTACTGGGTCTGAAATGCGCCGACTTCGACTTCAGTGTCCAGCCGGCCAACTTCACGATTCATCGCCGGCACGACGACCCTGACGACTACCGGGAGAACCCGGCGACGACAAAAACGAATGCGCGCATCCTGTCGCTTGACGATGATTTGCGGGACCTGCTGGACGAGTGGATAACCTATCAGCGTTCAGACCGCAGCAAGTTCCCGCACGCGCGAAAGCATCCGTACGTGTTCGTGAACTACAAGGGTGAAGAGCTGACCGACCGTGGCCTGAGAGATATCATATCGACGCTCGAGCAGCGGTATCCCGAACTAGCGCCACTGCACCCCCACATTTTCCGGCACGACTGGAACGACCGCTGGAACGAAGCCAACGAAAATTCGGCAAAGCCCGAAGAGGACCTCCGGGACCAAAAGGCGGCCATGGGGTGGTCCCATCGGTCCTCGATGCCGCAGCGATATGGCAAACGCTCTATCCGGAATTCCGCGAACCGGAAGATTGCTCGAATGCAGGCTATGGGCCGAACCAAATAGCGCAGTAATTAAGCGTTGGTGATGCGCGCGCCGGTACTCAATACTCGGCTCCATAACTGAAGTTGACCCAGAAA
>NZ_CYGX02000057.1 GCF_900019265.1 Paraburkholderia ribeironis | reverse complement strand
CCGCCAACACCGCCACGCCATTCGTCCGATGCTTCGCGACGACCGCCTGGGCCTGCACGTAACCTGCACGTATTCCCTGGTGCGGGACTGGCCGCGCTTGACACGGTTTCGCGCACGCGCCTATTATCGAGGCTGGTTGTTCGATATATGACCTTGTGTTCGTATATAGAACAAATGGCGGCAATCTCGAGCCCATCGTTTACCATCCTGCGCTAAGCTGCTCTGACGTGACGGCTGTCGTGCCGCCGCTTTGCTGGCGCTCGCCGGGCCGACGCCTGAACGCATCGGACCCGCGCCACCTTGGCTAGCCCGCCATGGCGTAGCGCACGCAGCACTTCAACTGGAGACATCACATGACCGAAGCATTCCTGTGCGACGCGATTCGCACCCCCATTGGCCGCTATGCGGGTTCGCTGTCGTCGGTGCGCGCCGACGACCTGGGCGCGGTGCCGCTGAAGGCGCTGATGGAGCGCAACAAGAGCGTCGACTGGAGCGCGATCGACGACGTGATCTACGGTTGCGCGAACCAGGCCGGTGACGACAACCGCAACGTCGCGCGCATGTCGCTGTTGCTGGCCGGTTTGCCGAAGGACGTGCCTGGCTCGACGGTGAACCGTCTGTGCGGCTCGGGCATGGACGCGGTCGGCATCGCGGCGCGTGCGATCAAGTCGGGCGAAGCGGCGTTGATGGTGGCAGGCGGTGTCGAAAGCATGAGCCGCGCACCGTTCGTGATGGGCAAGGCGACCAGCGCATTCTCGCGCCAGGCTGACATCCATGACACGACGATCGGTTGGCGTTTCGTCAACCCGCTGATGAAGCAGCTGTACGGCGTCGACTCGATGCCGGAGACCGGCGAAAACGTCGCGACCGACTACAACATCAGCCGCGCCGATCAGGACGCGTTCGCGCTGCGCAGCCAGCAGAAAGCCGCTCGCGCGCAACGCGACGGCACGTTGGCGCAGGAAATCGTCGGCGTGACGATCGCGCAGAAGAAGGGCGATCCGATCACGGTGTCGCAAGACGAGCATCCACGCGAAACCAGCCTCGAATCGCTCGCGAAACTGAAGGGTGTCGTGCGTCCGGACGGCACGGTCACGGCGGGCAATGCATCGGGCGTGAACGATGGCGCGGCGGCGTTGCTGCTGGCCAACGAAGCCACTGCGAAACGCTTCGGCCTCACGCCGCGTGCGCGCGTGCTGGGTATCGCCACGGCCGGCGTCGCGCCGCGCGTGATGGGCATCGGCCCGGCACCCGCCACGCAGAAGCTGCTGGCGCGCCTGAACATGACCATCGATCAGTTCGACGTAATCGAGCTGAACGAGGCATTCGCGTCGCAAGGCATTGCGGTGCTGCGCGCGCTCGGCGTCGCCGACGACGATGCTCGCGTGAACCCGAACGGCGGCGCGATCGCGCTCGGTCACCCGCTCGGCATGAGCGGCGCACGTCTGGTGACGACCGCGATGTATCAATTGCAACGCACGCAAGGCCGTTTTGCGCTGTGCACGATGTGTATCGGCGTCGGCCAGGGCATCGCGATCGCGATCGAGCGCGTGTGATGGTTTAGCTCGCCTCGTGCGGTGCGCCGTTTGTGGTGCATCTGTTTCGCAAGCATCATGAAAAGCCCCATCGCTCGTGCGATGGGGCTTTTTTTTCGGGCGCAGCAGATCACTCCATCGCGTGATCGGCGCGTTCGATAGGGCGGGTACGATCGTTGCGTCATGCCGTTTGAAGAATGGAGGGCGCAGATGAAAGCAGCGACGCTTCGCGCAGCACTGATCGTCGCGGCGCTTGCCGCGGCTCAACCGGTGTGCGCGCAAGATGACATGGCGAGTACCGCGCAAGGTGCGATCGACGCGGTACAGTTGGTACACCTGAACGCGGAAATCGTCGGCATCGACCCGGGCAGCCGCACGCTCACGCTGAAAGGACCCGGCGGCAATACTGTGGTGGTGCTGGTGAGCCAGCAGGCCGAGGCGTTCGACCAACTGAAGGCGGGCGATCGCGTGGATGTGCTCTACAGGAATGCGCTGCTCGTGAAGGCCGAAAAGGTCACCGGCGTGGACAAGCAGACTCGCAAGCGTGCCGATAAACAGATGTCCACGCCGGCCTCGGATGGTTCCGAGTCGGTGCGTCAGACCGAAACGCTCGCCACTGTGCAGAAGATCGATCACAAGAAGCGGCTCGTCACGTTGCGCGGCGCGTATCAGACGCAGGTGTTCGAAGCCGGTCCCGGTGTCGATCTGAATGAGCTCAAAGTGGGCGATACGATTCATGCCGTGTTCGTGTCGGCAGCAGCGGTGCAGCTCACGCCCGCGACGCAGTGAGCGGTGTGCGGCAGGAGCAGGGCATGCGCAGCACAACGTGCACGGCACGGCATGCGGGGCACGATATGGGAAACGTCGCCCCTATCACCGCTCACTATTCACCACTCACGACTCACCACTCACCACATCAACGCGGCGTAGGCGCCTCGACGCCCAACCACGCGAGCCGTCCGAGCCAGCGTCCGATCAGCCCGCGTCGCGCCGGCAGCGCGCTAGTCAATGACACGCGCGCAGCGCGATCGCCATCCGTGCTGAGCCACACGCGTTCGCCGCGATAGAGCCGGATCTCGCCGCCCGGCGCGAGCCAGTGATCGTAAGGAGAACTAATGCGCGTGAGCCAGAGGCGCGCGCCCTGAACCGTAAGCGTGCTGTCGGCGTCGATACGCCAGGTCAGCGTCGTGCCTGGCACTACGGAAAAAAGCACGACCACTCTTGGCGGACGCTCGTCGTGCTGATATGCAGCCAGACTCGAGTCGTCATCCATGCACTGCGGGCTTGCCTGATCCATCTTCTTCTCCGTCATCGAGCCGGCTGACGGAAGCGCCCACAAAACAAAAGGCCCCTTCCGTTACCGGCGGGGCCTTGGGGGTTTTGCTTGCAGATTCAGACTGCTAACGCGCACATGCTCCCATTGGCCAGCCGATGATGGCTCGCATCCAATGATTAATCGCTTTGCGATGGAGGTGTGCGTGAACATGGAAACGAGTGTGCCGTTTTGCCGCATGGCTTGTCAATAAAAATATGACAAGCCGTCGATGCGATAACGCGACAGGTATGCATCGTGCAACGCGCGCCTGATGCGGCCAGGCGTTTCGCAACACGTAACGCCTAATGCTGGTTGACGCGCGAACATCCGTTCACGCAAGGTCTGCTTGCCGCATACCGGTGGCGCATCGGCACGCTGAAGACTCCCGGCGTCGATCCTCGCGCACGGCAACACTCTATGTCGAAACATGTCACGGCTTTAGCACATTGTCCGCAGACCCTTGTCCACCGGGCGTCTGGCGGTTGCTGGCCACGGTGACACAAGATGACATATCTTCGTTGCTGATTTACGCGGCACGTCCTTCTATAGTCCGCTTGTCGCCACGCAGCAGTGAAACGCATGGCTGGTATCAGCAAGGACATACCGTGAAAAATCGTTGGTTCGCCGTCCCGGCCGCTTCAGCCTGTATTGCATCATCCATCTCTGCCTCATCCGCGCGCTGCGCGCTGCGCAAGCTCGTCCTCGGCGCAACCGTCAGCGTGCTCGCGCTCGGCACCACATCGGCGTTCGCGTGGTCGCAGCACGGCACCGCGTACACGTCGCGCGGCATCTATAACGGCGCGCGTTACGGCTCGTGCGGCGGCGGCAGCTGTTCGCATGCGGGCGGCGTGGTCGGTCCTTATGGCGGCTTCGCGAGCAACACCGGCACCGTCACGCGCAATGCGCCGGGCCAGTTCTCGAACTCGGGCACGGCGACAGGACGCTATGGCAACTCGGTGCAGCACGCAGGCGACACCAGCTGCGCCGGCGGCACCTGTGCGCACACCGGCACACTGACCGGACCGGACGGCAAGACGGCCACTACCTCCGGCGATGTGACGAAGACCGCAGCGGGGCAGTATTCGTCGTCGGGCTCGATCACCGGCGCGAACGGCAACACGGTCGAGCACTCGGCATCGACCAGTTGCGCCGGCTCGACGTGCTCACGCTCGGGCACGGTGACCGGCACGGATGGCGGGACCGTCAATCATTCCGGCACGGCCACGCGAGTCGCGCCGGGCGTCGTGACGACCTCCACCAGCGTGACCGGCACGCACAGCAACACGGTGACGACGAGCGGCACGGTGGTCACGAGCGGCGTTGTCGCGACAGGCGGGACCACGGTGGTGGTGGCGTCGAAGCCGGTGGTCGTGCCGCCGCCGGTCGTCTATGTGCCACCGCCGGCCGTCTATGTGCCGCCGAAGCCGGTCGTGGTGCCGCCGCCGGTCGCGTACGTTGCGCCACCGCCCGTCGTCTACGCACCGCCGCCTGCTGCGTATGTCGCGCCGCGCACCGTGTATGTCGCGCCGGCGCCCCGCCCAGTGGTGTGGGTGCCGGGCCACTGGGTCGGGCGTGTCTGGGTGCCGGCGCACTGGTCATGATGGGCGCGGCCATGCGACTCAAATCCTGCATCGCATTGCTGCGAACCCGTCGGGATGCGAGAGACGGCAAGGGCTGGGACACGGAGCGTGAAGCGCGTTGCGAAGCGCCGCCGCGACGGAAGGTCCGCCAGGCCGTTGGGCTGGCGGCGCTGATCGCCACAGCGGGTTTGATGGCCGCGACAGGCGGGCTCATCGCATCGGCTCACGGCCCTCGCGCGAATCGCGCGATCGACGCATCGCAAGACTGCTCGGCCCGATACGCCGCGTTGCTCGATCTTGCCGAATTGGCGAGGCGTGACGGCAAATCGTCGGAGGTCGTGGTGCGCGGGCTGAGCGAGCGCGGCGGCGCGCTGAGCGGATGCCTGCCGGCAGCTCGCGGCAGCCGCGCGGTGCAGTGAACGTGCGGCGCCGTTCATCGCGAAGCGCCGCGTCGCGATGGCCGCGGGTCTACGTCGCGAGTCAGATCGCACTCCAGAAAGATCGTGCCGGCGATCGGGTTGAAGACGTAAGCCGGAATCGGTTCAAAACCGAGCGATGCATAAAGTCGACGCGCCGCGTGCATGGTCGGCAACGTGTCGAGACGGATGCGGCGATAGCCCGACTGCCGCGCGCTCGCGCAAATGCGCGTCGCCAATCGCCTGCCAGCCTGCAGGCCGCGACCCGACGGACGCACATAGAGGCGTTTCATCTCGCACGTCGTTTCGTCGAGTGGGCGCATCGCGACGCAGCCGATCAGGTCCTCAGCGTGATAAGCGAGCAGCACCTCGCCGCGCGGCGCGGCGAATTTGCCGGGCAAGCCGGCAAGCTCGGACTCGAAATCCTGGAAGCTCAGATCGATGCCCAGGCTGTCGGCATATTCGCGGAAGATGGCCCGCACGACTTCGAGTTGTTCAGGAAACCGGGCGCTCCGGATGTGAATCATGGGCACGTCTCTCGTCAACTGTCTGGATACGGCGCAGTGCTGGCTGCGCTTCGGATGCAGGCAGGCAGTTTAACGGTACGCGTGCGCCGCAGCGTCATTGCCGCGCGGGCTTCATGGCGATTGCTCGAGCACTAGCGGGAAGCGGATCTGGAACGAGGTGCCGACACCCTCGCGGGACACGAAATTGATTTGTCCGTGCAACTCGCGGCACAACTCCCTGACGATCGCAAGACCCAGGCCCGTGCCGGGAATATCGTCGCCGGCGGCGCGCTCGAATTCGTCGAACACGCGATCCGCGTCCGCGGGCGCGATGCCCACGCCGGTGTCGGCGACGCGCATCGACCAGTGCCTGTCACCGGCCATCGCGAACTGCAGTTCGATCTGGCCGGACTTCGTGTACTTGGTCGCATTGGAAAGCAGATTCACGGCGATCTGTTTGAGCTTCAGTCGACTGGACGTAACCGTCGAGAGCGCTGGATCGAAGGATGCGTGCAACGTCAGTCCTTTCGCCTCGATCAGCGGACGCGACGACGCGACGAGTTCATCGTAAAGCTCGCGCGGGGCCACCTGTTCGAGTGTCAGCGGGTTGCTGTCGCCGAGCATGACGGCGTACTCGACCATCTGGTCGACCAGCTGCTTCATGTCCGCCGCCTGGCGCTTCGCGAGCGTCAATGCGGTCTCGGCTTTGGACGGCGCCCGTTCGATCAGTTGCAGCGCGATCGAAAACGCGTTCAGAAAATTGCGCAGATCGTGCGCGACGCTGCGGGTGATCTGCATGCGCGACTCGTAGAGGTCGCTCACGAGCCGTTGCTTCAGCATGAGTTCGTGGTTGGCGCGTTCGAGTCTGCCGGTGTACTCGTCGATCCTGCGGTCGCGCTCGCTGACCACCTCCTTGATCGACGCTTGCGTGAGCATGCTGAACGCTTCGGCGATCAACCGTCGGGCGCGGCTTTCATGACGGCGCGTGAACGTGTTGTTGCGTAGGGCGAACGTTTCGAGCGCTTCGACGAGCACCTCGTGAAAGAGATCGAGCTCGCGCACGAGTTCCTCGATCCGGTAGCCCTGACGCCAACGCACCTTGCCATGTTTGATCGCGTTGCGTTCGATCGACGGCTCGACGCAATCGAGGTCTTCTGCGTCGAGGGCCGCGCAGATTCCGCCGAGTATCTCCGGAAGATCATCGACAAGCTGTTGGTGCGTGAGCCTGTCGGCTTCGACGAGGTGGATGTCGCTGGCAACGGCATGCGTCCATTGCTCAGTGAGCCGGGTCTGTTCGGCGCGAACGAAGTTGGAAAAATTGCGCAGCGGACTGACGTGTGTGTCGGTCATGATAGGACGTTGGGGTGAAGTTTCTACAACTTACATGTGCTCGAACTACACCGACGCATGCGACCGCGGAGCGTGCCCGCGCGCCGGGCTCGTCGGCGTCCCGAAGCAGCGCTGCCGCGCCGTCGGTTTGCCCATTATCACCGCAATTGGGGTTTGTGGAACGTTTGTTGCGGCGCGGTGGTGGAGCCCCAAGACGTTTAACCCGACGATTCAGGCGGTCCCTGATGCATTCAATCCTGTTAGTGGACGACGAGCCGGAAATTCTGGCGGCGTGGCGTCTGATTCTGGAAGACGAAGGTTACCAGGTGCGTTGTGCGAGCAACGGCGCCGAAGCACTCGAGCGAGCGGCAAGCAACGTTCCCGACCTGGTTATCACCGACTGGATGATGCCGGTCATGGACGGGGCCGAACTGTACCGTCGTCTGAGAGCGCTGCCGCAACTCGCCGACGTGCCCGTTCTCGTGCACTCCGCCGTGCCGCCGCCGCTTGGCGATGGGACTCCCTGGGATGTCT
This sequence comes from Paraburkholderia ribeironis, assembly GCF_900019265.1. GTDB lineage: Bacteria > Pseudomonadota > Gammaproteobacteria > Burkholderiales > Burkholderiaceae > Paraburkholderia > Paraburkholderia ribeironis. Next base: position 56,154 of record NZ_CYGX02000057.1, on the reverse strand, counting down.
GCCTGCAAAAACCGGTTAGCGCGGAGCTTTTTCTGGCGACGATTGCGCAACTGGGCAAGCGCAGGCATTGAGGTGCCTCGCGGCGGCGTCGTCATGCGCACACGCGTGGCGCTGCGGCATTCTAGCCGGGCGCATGGTCCGGCACGCCTGAGCTTACCCGACAAGGTGCTCGACGAACTGAAGGCGATCGGTAGCGCCAGCGGCGCGGCTTGATCGCGCGGGGCGAGGCGGCGCATGCGCGTGGCGCCGCCGACCCGCCCGTTCGCGCCAATAACGCGGACGTTACCGCCATTGCGGCAACAATGGCCTGACAGGATATTTGCTGCCCGGGCGTGAGTGGTAAATTCGACCCCGCACAATCGCGGGAGGCGTCGATGGCGACGGACTCAGACCAGTCGGGTGGTGCTTTCCCTGCTCTGACCAGCATCCGTTTTATTGCGGCGTTCGCGGTCGTCATCTCCCACTTCTCGGAAAACGACCTGCTGCCGTTGCCATCGTCGATATTCGATTTCATCGACGGCGGCCGCTCGGCGGTGTCGTTGTTCTTTGTGCTGTCCGGCTTCATTCTCACGTTCACCTATCGCGACAAACTCGTGCATGGCGGCACGCGTTCTTTTTACGGGGCACGCGTCGCACGGATTTATCCGGTGGTCCTGCTCGGTCTGCTGCTGTGCGTTCCCGTGGTGATCTATCTGCTTTACACCGGCAACGCGTCGTTGATGCTGAAGTGGTACGCGCTCAAGCACGCGATCCACCTGGCGTTGACCGTCAGCCTGATCTGCCAGTTGCTGCTGCTCAACGGATGGTTTCCTTTTTCGGCGCTCAACCAGCCGTGGAACGGACCATCCGACAGCGTCTCCTGCGAAGCGTTCTTCTACGCGTTGTTCCCGTATCTGCTGCGGCGTCTGGCCGTGTTGAAGCCGGTTCGGCTTGCACTCGTGTGTGTCGCCGTATGGCTCGCGACCGGTGCGTGGATCGCGTTCCTGCATCGGTACATGCCGCTCGCGCGCAGCGGCGCGATGATCTACGCGATGCCGCTGACGCGGCTCGCGGAGTTCGTGCTGGGGATCGCCGCGGCCCTCTGCTATCTGCACCTGCGCTCGCGCGGCACGTCGCAGCATGTGCGGGGCACCGCGCTGGTCGGCATCGCGCTGGTGGTGCTCGTGACGCTCAGCATGTGGAGGCCCATCGCGCCATCGTTCTTTCTCGACGCACCGTGTTTTGCCGCGTTGATACTCGGCCTCGCGCTCATGGAGCGGCCCGTGCTCGGCATCCTGAGCTGGCGGCCGCTGGTGCGCCTGGGTCACGCGAGTTATTCGCTCTACCTCACGCATCTGCCGATTGCGCTGTTGTCGCTGATGCTTGGATTCGGACGGTCGAACGGTTGGATGGTGATCGTCTTCTGCGTGCTGGCGAGTCTGGTGTGCCTGCGCTTCTATGAAGAGCCGATGCGCAGGCACGTCAGAGCGCGGCTTGCGCGGGCCAATAGCGCAACGCATCGACCCGAATCGCGAGCGCCCGCGAAGATTGACGACGGCTCGGGTAGTGCGGGGGATAGCCCGGAAACCTTGGGCACCAGTTCTTGAGAGGGCGCGCGTACTAGCTGAAGCGTTGGGCGCGATGGTGGCATGAGCGGCGCTGCGTCGCCGCCGCGTCACACCGAGTCCGCGATGGTGTCGCGCAGCCATTGATGCGCCGGATCGCGATGTGAGCGCTCGTGCCAGAGCATCGCCATCTCGTAGCCGGGCACCTCGACGGGCGGCTCGACCATCTGCACCGCGCTCGACTCGCGAACCAGCCGCGCGGGCAGCATGCCGACGAGGTCCGTGTGCGCCAGCACCGACAGCATGATCAGGAAATGCGGCACGGACAGCACCACCTTGCGCGTGAGACCGGTTTTCGCGAGCACCTCGTCGGTGACGCCGACAAACCCGCCGCCATCCGGCGACACGATCACGTGTTCGAGCTTGCAGAACTGCGCGAGCGTCGGCCGGCGCTTCAGGCGCGGATGACCGGCGCGGCCGGCCAGAACATAGCGTTCGGCAAACAGCACACGCCGACGCAAGCCCTCGGGCGCGCCATGGCTCGTGTGGAACGCCAGATCGATCTCGCCCCGTTCCGCTTGCCGGGCGATGCGCGGCGGCGCCGCTTCGACGACCGCGAGGCGCGTGCCCGGCGCGACCAAGCGCAACGCGGCCAGCGCGGGCAGCACGATCGTCGATTCGGCGTAGTCGCTTGCGGCGACGCGCCACGTGTGCGTGGCCACCGCCGGATCGAACGGGCTGGCCGGCGCCACCGCGCGTTCGAGCGCTTCGAGCGCCTCGCGCAGCGGTTCGCGCAACGCCTCGGCGCGTGCGGTGGGCCGCATGCCGCGCGGCCCGGGCAGCAGCAGCGGATCGCCGAACAGGTCCCGCAGTTTGGCAAGATGCACGCTGACCGACGGCTGCGAAAAATTCAGCCGTTCGGCCGCGCGGGTCACGTTGTGCTCCGACAGCAGCACGTCGAGCGTGACCAGCAGGTTGAGGTCGAGCTTGCGCAGATTAAGCATCGCAATAGCTGGCATATTGGGAATTCATTTCCAATATACCCCGGCGCGGCCTATCGTGGTTTCTTTCAGTCACGAAGGCAAAGGCACGGTCATGAAAGTTCTTCTCGTTTATGCGCACCCCGAACCCAAATCATTGAACGGATCCCTCAAGGACTTCGCGGTCAAGCGTCTGGAGGGCGCCGGACATGCCGTGCAGGTCTCCGATCTGTACGCGATGAAATGGAAAGCCTTGCTCGATCCGCACGACAGCATCGAGCGCCAGTCCAGCGAGCGCTTCTATCCGTCGCGCGAATCGAAACATGCGTTCGAGAATGGTTTGCAGAGCGAAGATATCGCTCGCGAGCAGGACAAGCTGACGTGGGCGGATGCGGTGATCCTGCAGTTTCCGCTGTGGTGGTTCTCGATGCCGGCGATCCTCAAGGGCTGGGTGGAGCGCGTCTACGCGTACGGCTTCGCTTACGGCGTGGGCGAGCACTCCGACGCGCGTTGGGGCCAACGCTATGGAGAGGGCAAGTTCACGGGCAAGCGCGCGATGCTGGTGGTGACGACCGGCGGCTGGGAATCGCACTACAGTCCGCGCGGCATCAATGGCCCGATGGATGATGTGTTGTTCCCGATCCAGCACGGCATTCTGTATTACCCCGGCTTCGACGTGCTGCCGCCGTTCGTGGTCTATCGGACGAGCCGCATCGACGAGGCGAACTATGGCGAAGTCCGCGATGCTTTGGGGCGGCGTCTGGACGATCTGTGGACGACGGCGCCGATCCCGTTCCGGCCGCAGAACGGCGGCGCGTACACGATCCCGGCCCTGACGTTGCGGGACGATCTCGCGCCGCATCGCATAGGCTTCGCGGCACACGTCGAACAGCTTGTCGACGCGGAGCTGGCGCGTCAGTGATATGTCAGTGGTAAGCCGCGAGTGAGCGCACGAGTGGGGCGCGAGCGGTTGCACGCCTTTGCACGCTTCATGAATTGCGCTTTCGCCTGACGGGATCGAAGGTTTCGCTGAAATTTGGCTGTAAGTCGCCATTGCTAGAGTCGTCGCACAGCAGCTTGGCGCCGTATGCCGGACAGTGTTCTTCGCAGACCTGAAGGAGAGAGCGACACACCATGAATCCAGTTCACGCGTTCTGGCTCATTCTGATGCTGCTGGTCACGTCTCGCGCCTGGGCGTTTCAGTCGCTCGTCGTCAGCATTCCCAGCGCCGCCATGCACCAGTCGTTCGACGCGATGGTGGTGCTGCCCGATCAATATGTGCGCGGCAACGCGGCCGATCGTTTCCCTGTGGTCTATCTGCTGCACGGCTCGGGCGGCGACTATACCGACTGGTCCGGGAATTCGCACATCGGCAAGCTGGCCGACCGTTATCACGTGATACTCGTGATGCCCGACGGTGGGCGCGAGAGCTGGTACATCGACAGCCCGGTCGATCCGGGCAGCCGCTATGAGACCTATGTGGGCACGGAAGTGGTGGCCTATATCGATGAGCACTTCCGCACGATTGCGGCGAAACAGGCGCGGGCGATTACCGGCCTGAGCATGGGCGGATTCGGCGCACTGCACATCGCGCTGGACCGGCCGGACGCATTCGGCGCCGCGGGCAGCATCAGCGGCGCGGTCGACCCGCGCGGCTGCGAGGACGAGCCCGGCATCGATCAGGTGTTCGGCGACCCGGCGGCCGATGCCGACTTCTGGAACAACGAGGCGATCGTCGAGAATGCGCGGAGTTTGGGCAACGCGCATCTTGCGCTGACGATCGATTGCGGCGTGAACGACACACTGGTGCAGGCCAACCGCGCGCTGCACGAACGGCTCGTCGAACTCGGCGTGCCGCATGACTACGCCGAGCGGCCTGGCGGCCACACGTGGCGGTACTGGTCGAATGCGGTGCAGTACCAGGTGCTGTTTTTTGCCGGGGCGTTCAGGCACGCGCTGCGTCATGCGACCCACGCCGCGATCTGAGCGTCGTCCGATGCGCCGCTCAGTCGATGCCGTGAAACACCGCATCGTCCGGGCCGAGATAGGCGGGCGGGCGCCACGCGGCGTCGCGCATCGAATGCTGGACCAGTTTTTCGACACCCAGCAGCACCGCGAAAATCGCCATCCGCACCGGAATGCCGTTGTCGGTCTGGCGGAAAATCGCCAGCCGCGAATCGTGATTCAGATCCACGCTCAGATCGTTCGCGCCAGGCCGGCTGTCGCGCGGCAGCGGGTGCATGATCAGCGTGTCAGCGCCGCATACGCTGTCCACCAGCGCCTGGTTGATCTGGAAATCCGGCGTGTAGCCCTCGAACGATTCGTCGGTAAAGCGCTCTTTCTGGATGCGGGTCGCGTACACCACATCGGCGCCGCGCAACCCTGTGCGCAGGTCGTGAGTCTGCTCGATCACGTGGCCGTTGCGTGAAATCTGCTCGATGATGTAAGCCGGCATTTCGAGCACTGGTGGCGCGATCAGCGTGAACTTGATGCCGCGGTAGAGCGCCAGCAGCTTCACCAGCGAGTGCACGGTGCGCCCGTATTTCAGATCGCCGACCAGCGCGATATGCGCACCGTCGACGATCTTGCCGAGCCGCGAGAACTCGCGCTGGATCGTGTAGAGATCGAGCAGCGCCTGGCTCGGATGCTCGCCCGGGCCGTCGCCGCCGTTGATCACCGGCACGTTGGTGGCGCGTGCGAATTCGGCCACCGAGCCTTGCTCCGGATGGCGGATGACCAGCGCATCCACATAGCCGCTCATCACGCGGCTGGTGTCGTAGATCGATTCGCCCTTGGCCATCGACGAAAACGTAAAGCCGGTGGTGTCGCAGACCGAGCCGCCCAGCCGGCAGAACGCCGCGCCGAAGCTCACGCGGGTTCGCGTGCTGGCCTCGAAGAACAGGTTGCCGAGCACCGCGCCTTCGAGCACGCGCGAGATTTTGCGGCGCCGCGCGATCGGCTGCATGATGTCCGCCACTCTGAACAGCGCCTCGACCGAGTCGCGCGAGAACTGATCCACCGACAGCAACTGCGGCCTGCCTTCGAACAGCATCTGGCTGGCGAGCGACTGCGAATCTACGCTCTGCGTATATTTTTCGCCTGGATCGCCCTGTACGACGATCTCCGACACGAACCGCTCGACGATCTCCGGCATGGCCCGCGACTCCTGCGAGTCGTCCGGCAGGAGCCAGGTGTCGAGCGCCCGGCGGGACACGCCGATGCGGCTGGCGAACGTGTCGCGCGTCATGTTCAGGCGACGCATCGCATCGCGTAGGAAGGCTTGTTGCGGGACGCTCATGGAAGCACCTGTCGGAAGGGAGTTGTGCGGCGAATGTACGCGGTGCGTATATTAGTTTCCCCGTGGCGGAAGTCAAGCGCTTTTTGCGAAGTGCTTTGCCAGCTTTGCCACACGGCGCGGTACCCGGTTACACTGCGGTCCATGCACTTCAGCCCAACGTTGCGCTTGCGCCCATCGACCCTCGCACGTTCCGCGTTCGCGAACGGCGCGCTCACACGCGCGGACCGCCGCGCGAACGTCGGCGCCAAAGCCAAAAAACAGTCGCTCATCTGACCGGAGCGCGCTGTTCCGTCAGATGTGCGACGGAACAGCCGGTCAACCGCCCGCCCGCGGCCAGTTCCGTGTTATCTCCCTCGCACCGCTGTTCGGAATCGATACGGTCGTCATCGAGGTAGAGACATGTCTGACTTTTCGGGTATCTGGGTTCCGCTCATCACACCGTTCGCCGGCGGCGCGGTCGATCACGCCGCGTTGCGCGCGCTGGTGCGCCGCTATGCCGACGCGGGCATCGCCGGGCTGGTCGCGCTTGGCACCACCGGCGAGCCGGCCGCGCTCGACGCCGCCGAGCAGGACGCCGTGCTGGCGACGATTCTCGACGCGGCCCACGCCGCCGCGCACGACGCTGCCGCTGCGCGCGTGCTGCCGGTGCTGGTCGGCGTTGCCGGCAATCACACGGCGAGCATGCGCGAGCGTATCGAGCAATTGAATCCGCTGCCGATCGCTGGCGTGCTGATCGCCGCGCCGTACTACATCCGGCCTTCGCAGGCGGGCATCGTCGGCCATTTCACTGCGCTGGCCGATGCGAGCGAACAGCCGGTCGTGCTGTACGACATCCCGTACCGGACCGGCGTGCGGCTCGAACTCGATACGCTGCTCACGCTCGCGGCGCATCCACGGATTCGCGCGATCAAGGATTGCGCCGGTTCGCTCGACACCACGCTCGCCTTGATCCGCGACGGCCGCCTGCAAGTGCTCGCCGGCGAGGACATCGCGATCTTCAACACCTTGTGTCTGGGCGGCAGCGGGGCGATCGCGGCGTCCGCGCATCTGCGGCCCGAGCGCTTCGTCGCGCTGTATCGTGCGCTGGCGGCGGACCGGCTCGACGAAGGCCGGCGCATCTTTCACGCACTCGTGCCGCTGATCCAGGCGGCCTTCGCCGAGCCGAATCCGGCACCGGTGAAGGCGCTGCTCGCCGCGCAAGGACTGATACGCGACGAACTGCGCATGCCGATGACGCGTGCCAGCGATGCGCTTGCCGCGCGGCTTGGCGCGCTGGATGGGTTCGACGCGGGGTTCGACGCGGGTTTCCACGTAATCACGCAGGACACCGAACGATTGGCGTGACCAGACTGTTGGCCGGTGTGGATGTTGCGAATCGCGGCGGCGGCGCGCAGCTCGCGCGTGGCCGCCCGGATCAGCAGGCGGCTTTGGCAGCGCGAGCGTCGCAGCAGCAATGACCGCCCTGAACACGCGCGACAGCGCGGCGGTCACGGCATGCTCAAGCAGTCATCATGGTTCGCCTGAGCAGTTCGCCGAAATCGTAGGCGCTGACGGGCTTGCCGAGCAGGAAGCCTTGCATCTGATCGCACTTCATCGAGCGCAGCAGGTGGAGTTGCGATTCGGTTTCGACGCCCTCGGCCACCACGTCCATTTCCAGCGAGTGCGCGAGCGCAATGATCGCCGCCACGATCGCGCTGCCTTCCGGGCCATGCGCGTCGAGACCGTTGGTGAAGAAGCGGTCGATCTTCAGTTGCTTGACACGGAAGCGTTGCAGGTAGGCGAGACTCGAATAGCCGGTGCCGAAATCGTCGATTGCGATCGCGAAGCCGTTTGCCTGGAACGTGCGAATTATCTCGACGGTTCTGGGCGCGTCGTGCATTGCCACGGTCTCGGTGATTTCGAACATGATCTGCTCGCACGCGACGCCCTCGGCTTCGACGATCCCGAGCATCGTCGCGACGAGATCAGGGTGAAGCAGTTGACGCGGCGACAGATTGATCGCCACCGTCGTCGCCGGCAGGCCCTGTTCGATCCAGCCGCGAATTCGCCGGCAGGTTTCGCGCACGACCCAGTAACCGATCTCCACGATCTGACCGGAGCGCTCGGCGATCGGAATGAACTCGCGCGGCGTCAGGCGGCCGAGTTGCGGATCATGCAGACGGAGCAGCGCTTCGGCGCCTGCCAGCGAGCCGCTGCCGCCATGAAACTTCGGCTGGAACTCCAGCCAGAAGTGATCGGCGGCGAGCCCGTGGTGCAACGCGCTCTGGACTTGCAGCGTGCGCGTGGCGGCCTCGTTCATGCTGCGCTCGAAGAAGCGATAGGTGCTGCGGCCTGCGCGCTTGGCTTCGTACATCGCCGTGTCCGCGTGTTTGAGCAGCGTCTCGACGGTATCGCCGTCGTGCGGATAAAGCGCGATGCCGATGCTCGGCATCACCTGCAGCGGCTGCGAATCGGCCCAGCTACCGCTGCGCATCCGTTCGAGCACGCCTTCGGCCAGCGCGCCGGCGTCTTCGCGCGCATCCAGGTTTTCCGCCAGCACCACGAATTCGTCGCCGCCCAGACGCGCGACGGTGTCATGCGCCCGCACGCAGCGTAGCAGGCGCTGCGCGAACGCGGACAGCACGGCGTCGCCAGCCGAGTGGCCGAGCGAATCGTTGATGGTCTTGAAGCCATCCAGGTCCATGAACAGGATCGCGAATAGCGGGCGCTGACGGTGCGCACGATCGATCGCGCGTTCGATGCGCTCGGTCAGCGTGCTGCGGTTCGGCAGGCCGGTCAGGGTGTCGAGCGTGGCGAGCCGCAGGAGCTGGCCATTCAGGCTCGACACCGCGCCGGCCAGAAAGGCGGTGCGCGCGTCGAAGCGCGACAGGATCAGCGTGACGATCAGTATTCCGAACGTGAGCAGGATCACCGAACTGGCGAGCCACGTGGCGTTCACGCCCCGGGCCGCGCCGCACACCGCGCCGGGCGCGAAGTCGGCGGCGGCCATGGCGGTGTAGTGCATGCCCGTGATCGCGATGCCCATGACCAGTGCCGCCGCGAAACGCTTGCGTACGACATGGTGTTGGTCGTCGTCACTGAGGGCGCGCGCCATCCACAGTGCAGTGGTCGACGCGCCGATCGCGATCGCGAGCGAGCCCGCGAACCACGCCGGCTGATAGCGGATTGCCGGCGACATCCGCAGCGCCGCCATGCCGGTGTAGTGCATGCCGGCGATGCCCAGTCCCATCAGCACGCCGCCGGCCAGCAGACGGCCGCGCGTGAGCTGCGCACGGGTCGTGACGAATAGCGCCAGATATGACGCGCCGATCGCGAGTCCGAGCGAAGCGGCGGTCGTCGCGAAGTCGTAGCCGAGGGGGATGGGCAGCGAAAAGGCGAGCATCGCGACGAAGTGCATCGACCAGATGCCGACACCGAGCGCCACCGCGCCACCCAACCGCCATGCATGCCGGGCCCGCGCCGAGTCCAGCAGAAAGATGCGCCCGGTGAGATCGAGTGCCGTGTAGGACGCCAGCGTCGCGACCACGAACGACATGGCCACGAGCCAAAGATTGTAAGAACTCTGCATGGTTGATCCGGCCGCTAGTAGGGACGCGGCTGAACATGATATCGACCGTTCGCGGTTTTTATTAAATTGATTCGCTCAATGCTAATCGGCGCTGCGCAAGGTTTCCTGAACGGCCGCTGGCGGGGTCAGCGCGAAGCCTTCGTCGAGCCAGCCGGTCACGCCGCCGGCCATCAGCTTGACGGGGCGGCCCAGCTGGGCGAGACGCAGTGCGCCGCGCGCCGCGCCGTTGCAATGCGGGCCCGCGCAATACGTGACGAAGAGCGTGTCGGGCGGATAGTCGGCGAGCTTCGACGCGACGATCTTGCCGTGGGGCAGGTTGAGCGCGCCTGGCACGTGGCCCTGCGCGAACAGCGCCGGGCTGCGCACGTCGAGCAGCACGAAGCCGGGGGTGCCGCTCGCGAGCGCGGCGCTGACGTCGGCGCAATCCGTTTCGAATTGCAGCGATGCCTGGAAGTGTGCGAGCGCGGCGGCGCTATCGGCGGCGGGAACGGCGGTGACGGCGTTGGGAGTCGGCATATTGGATCGAAGGGCTGGGGTGAATGGGATGTGCGGCGCAGCACAATTGAAGGGCACGCGCATGACGATACACAAATTTTTCTGATCGTCGTAGTAGGACATGCGTGCTCGGCGGCCAACGGGGGTGAGGGCCGCCGGGCATCGAAATGGCGCTTTGCACGCGCGACTGGCCAGCGAGCCGGTTCGCCGGTCCGAGTGTGAGCGGGTAGTCGGTCAGGCAGTGATCAGGCAGGGGCCTGGCAGCCTCGCGGGCTGCCTTTCTTATTTGCCCGCGCCAGTCTCTTCGATGCAACTGAGCACCAGCGTGTCGTTCGGAGTCGCGCCGGGAGCGATCGCGGCGGTGTGGAATTCGCCGCTGTCGCAACGCCATTCGGCAACGAAGTCCCTTCTGCACGCCGCGGCCTGTTTGCCTTCGGGCGCCTCGGGCAGAGCATAGCTGCAGCTCAGCCGCCCGTCGCACCGATGCGCGAGGTCAGGGGTCGCGTTGCCGCGCGGCGCCCCGCAATTCTGCCCATAGGTGCCCGTTGCAATGTTGATGGTGCGCGGTTGCGCGCCCATGCCGACGGCTGGAACGAGCACGCCCAGCAAAGCGCATAGACGGCAGATGTTGGCTCCGCTGACGCGGGCCGTCCAGTTGCGCCCGCTTCTGATGGTGTGATTCATTGCGCCTCCCTTCGAGTCGTGCAGCGAATCGCAGCTGGATCGCCGCAAGTGGTTCGCTCTCCGTTCGAACTGGTTAGCCGCTGTTGTGAGGTGGAACGTCGTCGGCTAACCGTGACAGCACGCGGATCACCACCTGGTCGCACTGTGCGCCGCCGAACTCGAACAGATCGCGTTCGACGAGATCCACGTCGCGCGCCAGCGACTCACGCAGCATGCTCTTCGCGCGAAAGTGCCGGCTGCGCACGGTCGCCTCCGGAATGTCGAGACACTGGGCGGTTTCCTCGACGCTCATTTCCTCGACCGAACGCAGCATGAAGACCACGCGGAAGACGTCCGGCAGTGCGTCCAGCTTGCGCTCGAGCATCGCACGCAATTCGGCGCGCGCGACGGCCTTGTCCGGGGAATCTGGATCGTGTGCGTTCATGAGTTCGAGATCGACGTGGGTGCCCGGCTCGACCAGTGGAATCACGTTCTGACGCCGTGTCTCGCGGCGCAGGCGCCCAAAGCATTCATTGAGTACGAGCCGCGACAACCAGGTGAAAAGCGCGGCGTCGCCGCGAAACTGGCCGATCGATTTATAGGCCGACAAATACGCTTCCTGCAGCGCGTCCTCCGCCTCGGCGTCGTTGCGCAATATGCCGCGTGCGAGACGATACAGGCGCCGATTGTGGCGGCGCATCATCGTTTCGAACGCGTCGCGGTCTCCCGCAACCATCCCGCGGACGATCGCCAGGTCGTCGGCCGCGGGCGGCATCGAACGTGTTACAGCGCTGTCTGGCATAGAACCTTCGTCATCGAACGGTCAGTGTGCCGCGCATCACCGGATGGAAGCTACACAGATAAGGATAGCTCCCCCGCTCGCGGGCGACATAGGTCCATGATGCGTCTGGCGCGATCGTGCCGGAGTCGAACGCTTTCGACGTCGCGCTCGCGGTGTGGGCTAACAGATCCTTGTTGACCCACATCACGCGATCGCCGCGCTGCACCGTCAGTGTCGGCGGATTGAAACGCATCTGTTCGATGACGACCAGATGGGTGCCCGGCGCCGCTGCCGCACTGGAGATCAGCGTCGCGGCGACGCATGCAACGACGGCGCTGCCCCGCCTCCATCCGCGCGTGCGCATAGCGGTGCGCGGCGCGCCAACGGCACTGACCGGACGATCACTCACCCGTCTTCCCCATCGCGGTCTGCAGATGTTGCGCATGCTCGAGGTGGGCGACAAACGCGGGCCGCACCTTCACGAGCAGCGCTTTCAATTCTGCGTTCTGCGCATCCGGAATCAGGGTCTTGTCGAGCGCATCGATCACGCTTTGGTGATAGCTGACCTCGTGATCGATATACGCGCGATCGAATTTCGTCCCATCGAGAGTCTTCAGCTTCGCGAGATTCGCGTCGCCGCCTTGCTTGAGGTCCTGACTGGTCGGGTTGTCCTCGGGGGTGACGCCCAGCTTGTGCACGAGGTCGGTGGCCGACTTGTTGACGCTGCTGTGATCGACGACCATCTGGTGCCCGAACGCCTTGACGTCCTTCGACCGGCCTTTCGATTCCGCGAGCTTGCCCGCGTCGATATCGACCTGATTGGCGGTTACCACGATGGCCGCGATCTGCGGGTCGGTGACACCGGCGCCCTGCGCCAGGTTGGCGAAGCCGGCAAGCGCCAAGGCTCCGAACAATGCAGGCTTGATCAGTTTCATGAGATGCCTCCCAAACCGGGTCGGGAATCTGGCTGACCCACATGGGCCGGTCCAATTCGATCCTGGTTATGGAGTTAGATGTCACGTGCGCGGGCGCTGTTTCCGGGTCGCTTCCACGTGCTTTGCGCGCCGTGTCCGAACGAGCGCGGAAACGGCGGGCGGCGATTGCTTGTGGCATAGGGCGGCGGCGCCGTTCGCATATCGGAAGACTGGCGGTGCGGTGCTACTGGGGGCTTGTCAGATCGGCTGTCCGCGTTGAGGCGGGCAGTATGCTGGAGGGAAAGCGCGTTGCACAGGTGGGGCGACAAACCCCGGCTGGCATTGCGCGCGTGAGCATTGCATGTAATGCGCCTGCATGCCATGCGCTCGAAGAGGGCGCGTGCTCGCGACCCTCTTCGTGTTTTTTTTCAGCTCGTCTTGCGAACCGGACTGAAGCGCCGCTTGCCGGGCGCGGGCGCGAGCCGCCGGAAACGTTCCTTCTTGTGCTCTTCTTCGAAGTGATTGAGCGACGGCTTGATCAAGTCGCTGCGCGACACGATTCCAACGAGCCGCATCGTCTTGCGGTCCGCGACCACGGGCAACCGTTCCAGACCGTGCACGGCCAAGCGGGTCGCAACGAGCCGGCAGGTTTCGGACGGCAACGCAAAGGCCGGCGCCTGCTGCCTGAACACGTGCGCGAGGCTCATCGCGCGGCCGAGTTCGGGTCCTTCCGCGCAGAACCGTTCGAGCAATGCCCGGTCGACCATGCCGATTACCATACCGTCGCGCACGACGGGATAGGCGCGGCGCACCTGGTTGGCGCCGAAGAACTGCTGCAGCGTCTCACCGACCGTCATGTCGGCGTCGACCGATTCGACCGTGGCCGTCATCACCTCGTCGACGTAGTGACGCTCGAGCGGATCGACCCCGTACTCGCGATAGATGTGATAGCCCCGGCGCGCGATCTTCTCCGTCATGATCGAGCGGCGCATCAGCACGGTCGAGAAGCCGTGCGCGACTAGCGTTGCTGTCAACAGCGGCAGCAGCGCGTTGCTGTCGTGGGTGAGACCGAAAGCGAACACGATTGCCGTCAGTGGAGCGCCGAGCGTCGCGCCGAGCGTGGCGGCCATGCAGACGAGCGGCCACAGCGCCGGCTGGCTGCCCGGCAGGATGTGCGCGAGCACGGTGCCGAGCCCGGCGCCGAGCATCAGGAGCGGCGCGAGCACGCCGCCGGATGTGCCGGACCCGAGCGCGACGACCCACATGACGGCCTTCACGGCGAGCAGCAGCAACGCAATCTGCAGTGCGATGTGCTGGTGCAGCAGATCACCGATCACGTCGTAACCGACACCGAGTGCGCGCGGTTCGAGCCACCCGCCGATGCCGACCACCACGCCACCGAGCGCCGGCCACCACATCCAGTGGACCGGCAGCTTGCCGAACAGATCTTCGGTCTTGTACATAGCCGCCGACAGCCCCGAGGCCAGTGCGCCCGACAACAGCCCGGCAATCACGCAGGAAAGCAGCGACCAGCCATCCGGCGCGGCGGTCTGCAGCGGGAACAACGGGCCCGTGCCAAAGAACAGCGCGCGGGCGAAACCGGCGACCGCGCAGGCCACCGCGACCGGCAGGAAACTGCGTGGGCGCCATTCGAACAGCAGCAGTTCGACCGCCAGCAGCACGGCCGCGACCGGTGTGCCGAACACCGCGGTCATGCCGGCGGCGGCGCCCGCGACCAGCAACGTCTTGCGCTCCACCGACGTGACTTTCACGCACTGCGCGATCAGCGAGCCGAGCGCGCCGCCGGTCATGATGATCGGGCCTTCCGCGCCGAACGGGCCACCGCTGCCGATCACGATGCCGGACGACAGCGGTTTGAGCACCGCCACTTTCGGCGACATCTTGCTCTTGCCGAACAGGATCGCTTCGATCGCTTCGGGAATGCCGTGGCCGCGGATTTTTTCGGAACCATAGCGCGCCATCAAGCCGACGATCAGACCGCCCAGCACCGGCACGCCGATCACCCACAGGCCGAGCGTGTTGGTGGCCGGCGAACGCTCGACGAACGACAGCGTGCCGAAGAAGAACAGATTGGTGAACAGACGAATCAGATTCAGCAATACGAAGGCGGCAAACGTGCTGACCACGCCGATACACGCCGCCAGCGCAAAAATGCCGGGCAGCCGCGCATTGGCCGAGAAGTCACGCTTGTGGGAATCCATGCTCATGGTTACTCGAAGTCGATTTGTGGAATCTGGAAAGCGCCCTCGAGCGATTTCAATTCGGCGCGGTGCAATTCGGCGAGCTTTGCCAGCACTCGCTCGCCGGCTTTCTCGAGGTGAACTTCAACCTGGCGGCGGTCCGTTGCGCTGACCTGGCGGCGTACGAGATTGAGCGCTTCGCAACGCGACACCAGCGCGACGACGCCATGATGCTGAGCCTGAAGCCGCTCGGCCAGCTCGCCGACGGTCGCCCAGTCGCGCTCCGGATAGCCCTTGATATGCAGCAGCAACAGATACTGCAGCGGCGTGATGCCCTCGCTTTGCGCGGCCTGCTCCGAGAAGCGCTCGAAGCGCCGCATCTGGTAGCGAAACTCCGATAGCTGCTCGAAATCGGCTTTATTCAGGCCGCGAATTTTTACTTTCATGAGGCACCCGTCCCGGCGAATAAACGGCGATTATATCACGAAGTGATGTAATCGCCGTGCTGTGGCGCGTTGTATCGCGTCGTGACTAGCCGGCCTGCTGCTCCTTGAGCACGGTTTGCCGGTAGAGGCCGGAGATCAGATCCATCTGCGTGATCATGCCAACCACGCGCCCGGCGGAACCGAGCACCGGGATATGGTGGTGGCCGTAGTTCGCGAACATCGGCACGACATCGGTAATCGGCGCGCCTGCGTTGACGGTGCAGACGTCGGTGCTCATCAGATCGCCGACCATCGGCTGGCGCTGCGTATCGCCGCGCAGCCAACCGTCGAAGTAGGCGAGAAAGGGCGCGGATTTGCCGAATGTCCGTTTGTCGAGCAGGTCGGCCCGCGTGATGATACCCGTCAGCCGCTGGTCGGCATCGGTCACGGGGAGCGCCTTGACCTTGTTGCGCTTGAGCAGACCCCACGCGGCGGCTGCGCGGCTGTCCGCGGACACCGAGACGACGTGCCGCGCCATGATGTCTTCGCAGGTCAGTTCGTTGAAGCTTCGAGCGAAGGCCTGCAGCTGCGTTTCGCGCAGCAGCGATTCGAGATCGTCGGGATCGATGTCCAACAGTTCACCGCGGCGCCGTAATACCGCTTCGAGGTCGGCGCGGGTAAAGCCGGCGCGGGCCGCATCGTCGGCGGCATTGCCGGCGCTGCGGGCCGGCCGGCCCGCGTGCGGATAGCGGTGGCCGGTGGCGGCGTGATAGACGAGGGCGGCGCACAGCAGCGCGGCAGACTGGATCGCGATCGGCTCCAGCACGAACCGGTAGCCCAGCGCGTGAATGGCGGGTCCGCCCAGCACCGCGGTCAGCGCGACAGCGCCCGATGGCGGGTGCACGCAGCGAAGCGCAAACATGCCGCAGATCGATAGCGCGACGGCCAGCGCGGCCGCCAAGGTCGGATCGGCAATGGTGCTGGCACAAGTCACGCCGATCGTCGCGGACACGAGATTGCCACCGATGATCGACCACGGTTGCGCCAGCGGGCTCGCGGGCACGGCAAACAGCAGCACCGCGGAGGCGCCCATCGGCGCGACGAGCAACGGAATCTTCGCCGCAGGCCCCAGCAGCAAGTACATGGAGCCGCCCGTAAACGCGATGCCCAGCAGTGCGCCGAGACACGAGCGGGCACGTTCCTGCCATTTCACGGTAACGGGGACGGGGATGAAGCTGGAAAGCCAGCGAAGAGCGATGGAGGCGGACAAGATAGAAAGGGACGTAGTCGATTATGCCGGGGGCTGAGATTACCGGGGAAACCCTGGCAACGCGAATACACTCTGGTCATGATTATATTTCAATATGATATAAACCCGCCCTTTTTGCCTGTTGCGTTACAGAATGGGCCACGTGTCGGGTTGTTCTGCTATAGCAGGACCCGGCACGCGCGCATCGGTTGCGCGGACCCGCATACCGTTCAGGTTTGTCACGTTGTGATATAAAATGACTGAAGAGGAACCGACTGGTGCGGCGATGTATGAATCGGTGCCGCGCCGGGCAGACGCGCAGGAGTCCGGAACGTCAAGTGTTCACGCGCGTCATCGAGAAGGAGCCGATCATGCTGATTACTTTTCAATCGACGGCATCGCCGGACGTGGTGATGCTCCGCGACCTTGCGCAATATCTGCTGGGCTTGGTCGGCAAGCGTCTCGGTGAGCGCGGGGTCATCAGGCGCGATGAGCTGCCCGGCGCGATTGGCCGGCTCGAAGCCGCGATCTCGGAGGATGTGACCGCACAAGCCGCACTCGAAGCATTGCACCGCTCGCCTGGCAACCAGCGCGAATCGAACCACGGGCTCTCGCAGCGCGCATGGCCGTTTCTGGACATGATGCGGGAAGCGCGCAAGAGTGATGCGGACATTATCTGGGGACTTTAGACGTCGAGGCTGGCCAGCCGCGTTGCACGGCTTGTCGGGTTGGAAGGATGGAACGATGAAACGACGTTCGTCGCGGTGCTACTCGCTGATGCTGGTGGCGTGCGTCAGCGCAGTCATCCCCGCTGTTTTCCCTGTTGTCACGTGTTCCGCAATGGCGCGAGCGAGTGACCACGATGCAGGACCTGTCCGCGCTTCGACCTCCTGGACCGGCAGCCTGCGCAAGCTACTGCGAAGCGCACGGCCGGCCGCGTGGTCGTCGTCGTCGGCTTCATACTTCTACGATGTTCCGACCACCGTAGTCGGAGTGTACGGCGCGACCTTGCTCGACGGGCTGTCCGGTAGCCCGTTGGTACTCGTGAAGTGGCCGGGTGGCTGCTGTTCGCCGGCCAGCCGTTGGCACGTGGGACATCCTGCAAACGCTGCACCCGTCAGTTCCAAGGGAGACGAGTCACATATTTTCTTTCTGTGGCCCGACGCGTAGCGCAACGCGCAAGCCCTTGGCGATGATCGGCTCACTGGCCGCATGGGTGTGGCCGCATAGGTGCCGGGTTGCCGCCGCCGAGCGCCACCGCATCGCACGCCGGACTCAATGCCGGACTCAATGCCTGATTCAATGACGGTTCCACCAATGCCGGCGCGTGCCGGCGTGAAGCATCCGTTCATGCAGACTGTCCCGGCGCTCGGGCCTTGCGGCCGTCAGCACCACTGCTGCGAGTAGCACGAGCGCGACTGTCAATTGCACAAGAAAGTCCATCATGGTTGCCTCCAGCATCATGACGTGCGTCGATGCGCGGCGGCATACCCATGCAACGCACTGTTCCTGCTTTTTCGATGAGCCGCGATCAATCGGCGGGCGGGTCCACCACCTCGAACAGCACGCGGCACGACACACGGTCCAGAAGAGTTGCGTGATTTTCACCCGTCCACCATCGGGCGAAAATACCTTGCGTCTGATGGCCCACGACGATCAGATCAGGATGGAGTAAGCGAGCGAAGCGTGCGATGTTTTCCACCGCGCCGCCTACCGCCAGATGACCGGTTGCGACGACGCCCCACGCGCGCAACTTGTCGATACCTTCGTCGAGCGTCCTTTCCGCCTCGCGTTTGTCCACTTCGAAATTCATCGACGCCAGTACGCCGAATCCGGTCGACCAGCAGGTCGTATCCAGCACGGACAGCAGATGCGTTTCGGCCTGCAACTGCCGCGCAAGCATCGCGCCGCAGCGCAACGCCCGTTGTCCTTCCGGTGTGCCGTCATAACACAGCAGAATGCGCGAGAACGGAGCCAGCATTGGTGCTTCCACGTCGACGGCGGATGGCGCGAGGTGCGCCAACTGCGAAGCGCCACGCGCTCAGGTAAAGAGCGGCACGGCTTCGATCAGCGCGAATCCCAGCAGCGCGCCGACCGTTGCGCCAAGCAACCGCGGGTGCAGTTTGTGGAGATGCAGCGTATCGAGCAGACCGCCAATCAGAATGATGCCGAGCAGCGCAAAGGCAACTAGCAAATAGCCGATTTCAAAATCATTGCCGATGACCATGTGAACCCCCTGCATGGTGCGATCGCCGTCGCGTCGCTTCGCATACCCTTACGATCGCTTTGCGGTCTATTATATATCACATTGTGATCTAAATGGGGGCGGCGGCGCTTCATGCCCAGCATGGTGCCGTCTTTATGCGAGGTCGGTACCGTGTCGGTTGCAGATTGCGCTATTACATCACAAAATGATGCAATATCGGCATGTAGTCGAACGACGGCTGCCGCGATGCCGGCATGCGGTGCGGCCGGCACTTGATCGTGTTTCTCCACTGACGGCGGGAGCCCAGTACACATGAATTCATCGAAGGGCGACTTCGCCACCGATACGCGACTTTTACGGATCACCGCGATTGCGGCGGTTGTCGGCATCCTGAGTACGGTCGCCGCCGATTTTCTGCTTCATCTGATCCGCTTCTTCACGAACGCGTTCTTCTTTCAGACGCTGTCGGTCGCGGACCGCTCGCCCGCGGGCCACACGCTGGGCCTGTGGGTCATCGCGATGCCGGTGATTGGCGGGCTGATCGTCGGACTGATTGCACGTTTCGGCTCGGAGCAGATTCGCGGGCACGGCATTCCCGAAGCCATCGAGGCGATCCTGTTCGGCAAGAGCAGGATGTCGCCGAAAGTGGCGGTGCTCAAGCCGCTCGCTTCGGCGATCGCGATCGGCAGCGGCGGCCCGTTCGGTGCCGAGGGGCCGATCATCATGACAGGCGGCGCGCTCGGCTCGTTGATCGCGCAGTTTTTCCATCTGTCGAGCGGCGAGCGCAAAACGCTGCTGGTGGCGGGTGCGGTCGCCGGGATGACGGCGGTGTTCGGCACGCCGGTTGCAGCCGTGCTGCTAGCGGTGGAACTCCTGCTCTTCGAGTTGCGGCCGCGCAGTCTGTTGCCGGTTGCGGTTGCGTGCGCGGTGGCGGGTTTCTCGCGGCCGTTGCTGCTGGCGAGCGGCCCGCTTTTTCCGCTGCAGACGCTGCCGCTCGGAGCGCTCGGACTCGCTTCGTGCGCGGTGGCGGGGCTGATCACCGGGGCGCTGTCGTGGGCGTTGTCGAACTGGCTGTACAAGGTCGAGGACGCGTTCGCGCGGCTACCGTTGCACTGGATGTGGTGGCCCGCGCTCGGCGGCCTCGCGGTCGGCATCGGCGGCTATTTTCAGCCCCGCGCGCTCGGCGTCGGCTATGACGTGATCGGCGATCTGCTGATGAATCATCTCGCCGTCGGCGTGGTCCTCGCGATCGTGCTGGTCAAGGCGGTGATCTGGGTGATCGCGCTGGCGTCCGGCACCTCCGGTGGGGTGCTCGCACCGTTGCTGATGATGGGCGCCGGCGTTGGCGCGGTGCTCGGTCCACTGATGCCCGGTGGCGATCCCGCGGTCTGGCCGCTGGTTTTCATGGCGGCCGCGCTCGGCGGCATGATGCGCGCACCGATCATGGCCGTGGTATTCGCATTCGAATTGACGCACGACGCCAATGCGTTGCTGCCGCTTCTGACCGCCGCCGCCGTTTCGTATGGTTTTACGGTGCTGTTCATGCGCCGGTCGATCCTGACGGAGAAGATCGCGCGGCGCGGCTATCACATCTACCGCGAATACGGCATCGATCCACTCGAGCGCCATCACGTCGATGAAGTGATGACGCGAGCGGTCCAGACGATCGACGCCGACGCCAGCGTCGCGGACACGCTCGAGCAGCATTTCGGTCCCGGGCAGATACACCGCGCGTTCCCGGTCGTGCGCCGCGGCGAGCTGATCGGCATGATGGACCGCCGATCGGTGAGCGCCGCGCTCGATGCCGGCCGCGCGGCAGCGCGGGTCGGCGATCTGTACACCGGCGAGCGCCCGGAGATCGCGCTGCCTGGCGAGACCTGCCGCCATGTCGCCGCGCGTCTTGCGGCGCGCGGGCTGGATCGCGTGCCGGTCGTCGCGGACGAAGCCGGCTATCAACTGGTCGGCATCGTCTCGCGCCACGATCTGGTCAAACCGTCGCTGTCCATTTTCAGTGAGGAGCGCGAGCGAGAGCGGTTCCGGCACGTTTTGCCAGCTCGCGTCAAGCACCCGGCTCGTGCTGGTGATTAGACGTCGCGGCGCTGAAATACGCCTGCACCGGGTGCCTGATGGCCGGGCGCTTTTTGCAGCCTGCATCGCCATATCGTGGCGCATCGCATCAACGCGTCAGCCCGATATATGTCATAAAGCGATATATAATAGAGCAGTGCCAGATGGCCATGTTGCAGCGCGGCTGTTCGCGGCGGAGTGGTTGCCGGTCGTTTGTAACCATGCCGCGTTGCCGTGAAGGCGCGCAAGGGGGTGCCATGTCGACCTTCAACCGTATTCTTCTGTGTTACGACGGGACTCGCGAAGGGCAGCATGCGCTGAAAGACGGCGCCTGTCTCGCGGAAGAACTCCACGCGCAAGTGCACGTACTGTCCGTGCTTAACCACTCTGCCTGGGTGCAAGGGGCCGATGTCATGTCCGCGGTCCCAGTCGATGTCATCAACGACTCGGCCAAAGATCTGCTGCAGGAGGGTTTGAAGAAGCTTGCGGCACGCGGCATCCAGGCAACCGGGCACTTCGCCGTCGGCGATCCGCTGGAGCAGATTCCGTTTTTCGCCAACGACCTGAAGGTCGATCTGATCGTCGTGGGACATCGTCGTACAAGCCGGCTCGCGCGCTGGTGGGCCGGCAGGAGCGATGGCCTGTTGCTGGACCGCGTCAGTTGCAGCGTACTGGTGACGATGGGGCCCGAGGTCGCTGCGGACCCAGCCATCGCCGGCGCGTCGGACAACGTCGGGACCGCTCCGCCAGTCGAACATTCGTAGGTCGGCGCGGCACGTCGATGCATCCGTTGCGCGCGAATCGCTCAGCGCCGGATCGGGCAACGGTCGCGTCCATGGACCGTCGATGTCAGTGCGTTGTCGTGCGATGGTCCGCCGCTGCGGCGACTGAATTTTGCTCGTACATGTACGTGCGATTGAACGGATACCCGCCTCGCGCGACGCCCAGATGATCGGTGTAGTGATCGTGGCGTGCGGTCATGTCAGCCGGCCGCGCTGCCAGAATCTGGAACAGCGAGGTCCAGCCCCGTTCGAAGCCCATCGCCGACCCCGCCAGATAAAGCCGGTACGCGCGGATGATCTTTTCGGCGTCCTCACCGAGTATCCGGCGCGCCTCCTCGAGATGAGCCTCGAGCGCATCGACCCAATGCCAGAGCGTGCGCGCGTAATGCGGGCGCAGACACTCGGCATCCACCGGTTCCAGGCCGCCGTGAGCCATCGCGGCCATCACCACGCTCACGTGCACGAGTTGACCACCCGGGAAAATATATCGCTCGATGAACTCACCCAGGCCGCTGTCGAGTTGCGGGTTATCGGCGCCGCCAGCCGTAATGCTGTGGTTCATCATCAGGCCGCCCGGTCTGAGAAGACGATGCATCTTCGCGAAGTAGCGAGGCAGGTTGGGGCGGCCGACGTGTTCGCACATGCCCACGGAAGCTATCTTGTCGAAGGCGTGCGACTCGTCGACGTCGCGGTAGTCCTGCAGCAGCATGCGCACGCGCTCCTGCAATCCTTTCTGCTCGATGAGCTGGTTGACATAGGCGTGCTGGTTGCGCGACAGCGTGATGCCGGTCGCGGCCACCCCGTAGTGCTCGGCGGCCCACAGCAGCAGCGCTCCCCAGCCAGCGCCCACGTCGAGAAAGCGCTCGCCTGGACGCAGCAGCAGTTTTCTGCAAATGTGGTCGAGCTTGGCCTGCTGTGCTTCGGCCAGCGACAGGTCGGGCGTTGAAAAATACGCGCACGAATACACGCGCAAGGGATCGAGCCAGAGTGCGTAGAAGTCGTCGGACACGTCGTAGTGGTGCTGGATCTGCTTCGCGTCGGCCGCGCGGCTGTGATGCGTGTGCTCCCAGACCGCGCGGCGGATGCGATTGCCGCGGCGCATCAGCCAGTTATGCGCTTCCTCGGTGGGTTCGCGGCTGAGCAGCGCGGGCGCGCTCGCCATCAGGTCGTGCAGGTCGCCTTCGATCTCGAGCCTGCCTTCCACGTAGTCTTCCGCCAGCCGGCCAATCGCGCCTTGCTTCAGATGCAGCAGCGCGCGCATATCGCGGATGACGAACGACAGCCGCGGCTGCGCCGCGCCGATGCGCTGGCCGTCAGGAAGGCTGATCGAGCAGGGCAGCGGCAGCCTGGCAAGCCGCTGCTCGACGGGTTGCCGC
The DNA here is from genome assembly GCF_900019265.1 of Paraburkholderia ribeironis. GTDB lineage: Bacteria > Pseudomonadota > Gammaproteobacteria > Burkholderiales > Burkholderiaceae > Paraburkholderia > Paraburkholderia ribeironis. Next base: position 33,605 of record NZ_CYGX02000057.1, on the reverse strand, counting down.
AGAAGGTTGGATAGTGTCATGGCAGCTATCTCCTACAGGCAGTGTCCCAGTGCTCGGGCAGGGGACGACCAAGCCGTGCCTTGGCGAGTCGTTTTGCAATTTCCCATGTCCCGCACCCGGAAGAAGCGATCTTCTGCCTATACATCATGACGTGACATATGTGGATCATACCGCTTCGGAGTACGACCTGTCGGCATGGTGCACGATCAATATTAAACCGTCCGCGAGTTCGCGGCTCGCCGCGCTACAGACGCTCGACGTGCGCACGCAGGGTTCGGTCGCAGCATGCGGGTTCGGTCGCTACATGAGCGCCGATAGACGTTACTATCTGACGACGGGCGCCACGCGGTAGCGTGACGGAGAGCGCGTCGTGTCGCTGGTGGTGTCGCTGTCGTTCACGCTGATCGCCGATATTGACAGTGCGCAAAGCGGCGCGATTCGCGTGAAGCTGCCCAGCCTTGATGCGCTCGTGGATTCGCTGCGCCAGCATCGAGCCATTCCGTGCCACTCATTCAAAGGAACGCACATGCCCGACGTCGAGAAGATCATCGCCGATTTCAACGCCGGCCGCGATCCCGAACGGCTCGCGATGAAATACAGCGCCATGCGTACTTCGCCGTTCGTGTTCCTGCGCGGCACCTGCCATCTTTTCTACGAACGTCTGCCGCGCGACAAGGTGCTCGACGATGCGCCACCGGTGTGGATTTGCGGCGACTTGCACCTGGAAAATTTCGGCAGCTACAAGGCCGACAATCGCCTGATCTACTTCGACAACAACGATTTCGACGAAGCATGTCTCGCACCGGCGCTCTACGAACTGGTGCGCTTGCTGACGAGCGTGCTGGTCGGCGCGGCCGACCTCAAGCTGAGCCGCGCGCAGGCGCTGGCGCTCTGCCACACTGCGGTAGATGCATACGCTGCCGCGCTCGCGGTCGGCAAGTCGCGCTGGATCGAGGCGGAAACGGCGATCGGCATGGTGCGCGATCTGTTCGACCAACTGGCGAGCCGCACGCGTGTGGCGCATCTGGATCGGCGTACCGTCCTCAAAGGCAAGACCCGTGTGCTGAAAACGGACGGCAAGAAGGCACTGCCGGTGAGCGACGAGCAGCGCGCGGCCGTTGCGAAGTTCATGCAGCAGTTCGCGGCGGGCGAACCCAATCCCGACTTCTATCGCATCCTCGACGTGGCGCGGCGAATTGCCGGCACCGGCAGCCTCGGTGTGGATCGTTATGTGATCCTCGTGGAAGGCAAGGGTTCGCCGAACGGCAATTATCTGATCGATCTGAAAGAGGCGCTGCCGTCGTCGGTCGCGCCGCATTTGCGCACGCCGCAGCCTGAGTGGTCCACGCAGGCGCAGCGCGTCGTTGAAGTGCAGCGGCGCAATCAGGCCGTCTCGCAGGCGTTTCTGCATGCGGTCGATTTCAATCAGCGCTCCTACGTGTTGCGCGGCCTGCAGCCTTCAGAAGATCGAGTCGCGTTGAGCGACTGGAACGGCAAGCTGCCACGGCTCGAGGAAGTGGTCAACAGCATGGCCGAATTGAGCGCGTGGGCGCATCTGCGCAGCAGTGGCCGACAGCAATCGTCGATTGCCGACGACCTGATTGCATTCGGCAATCGCAAGGACTGGCAGTTGCCGTTGATCGATCTCGCGACGCGCTGCGAGGCACAGGTGGCAGCCGACTGGAAAGCGTATTGCGAAGCCTACGATCAAGGCGCGTTCGGGTTGCCGGCCAAAGGCTGAGACCTGCGCCGAGGTGTGGCGCCGCGTGAGCATCGCACGGCACGCGGTATCCCGCACGGGCATCCATTCGCACATGCTGTCAGGGGTCCGAAACGCGGCGCAACGACCCGGTGGTGCACGCCGGATACGCATGATGCGAAGCACGCCGAATGCGCGCTACATCACGTAGTGCACGATGCCAACCCCGCTCCAGACAAACCCCGATTGCTGCCGGCAATCGGCCGCTGCTATTGTTTGCTCGTCTGTATGGAAGCGCTTCCACCCGAGCGTTCCACCGGGTGTCGCGACGGCTTCCGCCGTACCGGTTCAATACCTCAGCGTAGGAGAATCCGTGGCAAACGACACGTCCGTAGTCCTCGACGCACACTCCCCCAATTCCCCCGGTTCGCTCGCCGATCCCTTCACGCCGCCTGCCGACTCGTCGCTATGGCGGGAGGACTTTCTGCTCGGCGTCGCTACGGCCGCGTATCAGATCGAAGGCGCGGTGCACGAAGACGGCCGCCTGTCATCCATCTGGGACACCTTTTCCGCGACGCCCGGCAAGGTGCTGGCGGGCGACACCGGCGCGGTGGCGTGCGATCACTATCATCGCTGGGAAGCGGACATCGATATGCTGGCGGGGCTCGGCTTCCAAGGCTATCGGCTCTCGATCGCATGGCCGCGCGTGATGGACGCCGCGGGCGTGCCGAACCGCAAAGGGCTCGACTTCTACAAGCGCCTGCTGACCCGTCTGAAAGAGAAGGGCATCACGACCTTCGTCACGCTGTATCACTGGGACTTGCCGCAACATCTGGAAGATCGCGGTGGCTGGCTCAACCGCGACACCGCCTACCGTTTCGCCGATTACGCCGACCTGATGAGTCGCGAACTGGCCGGCACGGTGGACGCGTGGGCGACGCTCAACGAGCCGTGGTGTTCGGCCTATCTCGGCTACGGCAACGGCCACCACGCACCGGGTCTGGCGAACGAGCGCTTCGCGACGCAGGCGCTGCATCATCTGCTGCTCGGGCATGGCCTGGCGGTGCCGGCGCTGCGCGCCAACGATCCGGCTTCGCAAAAGGGCATCGTCGCCAACGTGGGCCGCGGCACGGCCAACAGCAACAGCGCTGCCGATCAGCGCGCGGCGCAACTATTCGAGGTTCAGCACAACGCGTGGATTCTCGATCCGCTGTTCAAGGGCGAATATCCGCAGGCGTTGTTCGAGTTGTGGCCGGGCGCCGAGCCACTCGTGCTCGACGGCGATATGCGGACCATTTCTGCGCCGCTGGACTTCCTCGGCATCAACTACTATTTCCGCACCAATGTCGCGTCCGACGGCGCGCACGGCTTCACGGACGTGCCGCTCGAAGGCGTCGAGCGCACGCAGATGGGCTGGGAGGTGTATCCGGACGGCTTGCGCGATCTGCTGACCGGTTTCAAGGAGAACTACGCAAATTTACCGCCGATCTACATCACCGAAAACGGCATGGCGTCGAACGACCAGGTGACCGACGGCAAGGTGGACGATACCCAGCGCATTTCATATCTCAAGCGCCATCTCGCGGCGGTCGATCAGGCGATCAAGGCGGGCGTGAATATTCGCGGCTACTTCGTGTGGTCGCTGATGGATAACTTCGAGTGGGCGTTCGGTTACGAACGGCGCTTCGGTATCGTGCATATTGATTACACCACGCAGCAGCGCACGCTCAAACGCAGCGCGGAGTTGCTGGCCAAATTCTTAAAAGAGCGCAAAGCGCAAGCGTCATAGCAGGTCAATAAAAGGGTGGAGCTGGTTAGTATTTCGACTTGATACACGGGCCGCCGAGCCCGGAGGAGACGGAATGAACAGCAGCAGAATGGCCTTGCGAGGCGTGGTTGCGGCACTCGCGTTGTATGGCGTCGTCGCGCATGCGGAGCCCCTGAAGGCTAACGTGATTCACTGGTGGACCTCGGGCGGCGAATCGGCCGCGATTCGCCAGTTTGCCGATGCCTATGACAAAGCCGGGGGGCAATGGGTCGACAACGCGGTGGCGGGCGGCGACCAGGCGCGCGCCACCGCGATTAACCGGATTGTCGGCGGTGATCCACCCACCGCTGCGCAATTCAATACGTCCAAACAGTTTCACGACCTGATCGATCAGGGCCTGCTGAACAACGTTGACGACGTCGCCGCGAAGGAGAACTGGAACAGCATCTTCCCGCCGTCGATCGTCGACAGCATCAAGGTGAAGGGCCATTTCTACGCGGCGCCGGTCGACATTCACATGCCGGCCTGGTTCTTCTATTCGAAGCCGGTGTTCCAGAAAGCCGGCATCACCACCGAGCCGAAGAACTACGACGAGTTCATCGCCGATCTCGGCAAGCTCAAGAGCGCAGGCGTGATTCCGCTCGCGTTCGGCGGCCAGCCGTGGCAGGAGAAGATCACGTTCGACGCGGTGTTCGCCGACGTGGGCGGTCCCGATCTATACCTGAAGGTGTACCGCGATCACGACGTGAACGCGGTGAAGTCGGATGCGTTCAAGAAGGTGCTGACTTCGTTCAAGCGTCTGCACGATTTCGTCGATCCCGGCTCGCCTGGGCGCAACTGGAACGACGCCACCGCGCTCGTGATCTCGGGCAAGGCGGGCGTGCAGATCATGGGCGACTGGGCCAAGGGCGAGTTCTCGGCGGCCAGCCAGAGCGCGGGTAAGGACTTCGGCTGCTTCCCCGGTTTCGGTCCGCATTCGCCGTATCTGGTCGCGGGCGATGTGTTCGTGTTCCCGAAGACCGACAATGCCAACGCGATCAAGGCGCAGAACCTGCTCGCCACGGTGATGACCTCGCCGTCCGCGCAAGTCGCGTTCAGCGCGAAGAAAGGCTCGATTCCGATTCGTCCCGACGTGGACGCGAGCGCCCTCGACGTCTGCGCGAAGGAGGGCATTGCGATCATGAAGGACAAGTCGCGTCAGTTGCCGAATCCGGAAATGCTGCTGTCGCCCGACACGCAAGGCGCGCTGACCGACGTCGTGACGAACTTCTGGAACAAGAACCAGTCGATCGACGACGCGCAGAAAGCGTTTGCCAGTGCGCTGAAGGGCTAGGGGGCGGCGATGCACGCGCTCAAGCTGCCAGCCGCCGGTTCCAGGACCGGCGGCACGCCCCGGCACAAGCCGCTTAAAAGGCGTTTTTCCATCGCGGCGTGGCTGGCGCTGCTGCCGATGGTCCTGACCGTCGTGTTCGCGTATGTGGGCACGATGTTCTGGACCGCGCGTGTATCGCTCAGCAATTCCCGCACGTTTCCTTCCGACGACTTCGCGGGCTTCACGCAATACGTGCGGCTTTTCAACAACGACCGCTGGTTGCTGTCGCTGCAAAACATCGTGATCTACGGCGCGTGCTTCATTGTCGCGTGCATGGTGATCGGCTTGCTGCTGGCGATCTTCATCGATCAACGCGTGGTCGCGGAAGGCGCGCTGCGCACGGTGTTTCTCTATCCGTACGCGATGTCGTTCGTCGCGACCGGGCTCGTCTGGCAATGGATTCTGAATCCGCAACTCGGCGCGCAGGCGGTGCTGCACAGGCTCGGCTTCGAGCATGCGCGCTTCGACTGGATCATCGATCAGGACTGGGTGATCTACACGATCGTCATCGCCACGGTGTGGCAGGCCTCGGGTCTGGTGATGGCGCTGCTGCTCGCGGGCTTGCGCGGCATCGACGAGGAACTGTGGAAGGCCGCGCGCATCGACGGTATTCCGCGTTGGCGCGTGTATGCGAGCATCGTCGTGCCGATGCTCGGGCCGTCGACGTCCACCGCGTTCGTGCTGCTGTTCGTGATGGTCGTGAAGCTCTACGACGCGGTGGTCGCGATGACGCAAGGCGGCCCCGGTACCGCGAGTGAAGTGCCGGCCAAATTCATCATGGACTATCTGTTCGGGCGGGCCAACATCGGCCTCGCGTCGGCGGCGTCGATCGTGCTGCTGGCGACGGTGCTGGCGATACTCGCGCCGATTTTCTATGCGCGCAGCCGCGCGGCATTGCGCAAGGAGGTGTGATGAGCACGCTCAGTCCGCCGCTCAAAGGCGGCACGCCGAGCCGGGCGCACCCGCAACGGCGGCGCTCGGCATTCACGCCGGCACGCGTCGGCGTCTACGCGTTTCTGTTCACGGCGGCGCTGTTTTTCCTGCTGCCGCTGTATGTGATGCTGGTCACGTCGGTCAAGCCGATGAGCGAGATCCGGCTCGGCAATCTGCTGGCTTTCCCCGCGCACTTCACACTCGACGCGTGGAGCGCCGCGTGGCAATCCGCATGCACCGGGCTCGAATGCAACGGCATACGGGTCGGCTTCTGGAACTCGGTGCGCATCGTCGTGCCGAGCACGATCCTGTCGATCATGATCGGCGCGGTGAACGGCTACGCGTTGTCGTTCTGGCGGCCGCGCGGCGCGGGTCTGCTGTTCGGCGTGCTGCTGATGGGCGCGTTCATTCCGATCCAGGTGATGGTCTATCCGCTCGTGCGGGTGCTGGCGAGCGTGCATCTGTTCAGTTCGCTGCCGGGCATCGTGGTGATTCACACGATCTTCGGCATGCCGGTGATGACGCTGCTGTTTCGCAACTACTACGTGTCGATTCCGCAGGAGCTGTTCAAGGCGGCGCGCATCGACGGCGGCGGCTTCTGGCGCATCTTCCTGCAGCTGATGCTGCCGATGTCCACGCCGATCATCGTGGTGGCGCTCATCATGCAGGTGACGAACATCTGGAATGACTTCATTCTCGGCCTCGTGTTTGCCGGCACACGGAACCTGCCGATGACGGTGCAACTGAACAACATCATCAACACGACGACTGGCGAGCGGCTCTATAACGTCAACATGGCGGCGACCATTCTGACTTCGATGGTGCCGCTCGCGGTCTACTTCATCTCCGGGCGCTGGTTCGTGCGCGGCATTGCGTCCGGCGCCGTCAAAGGATAAGGCATGGCAAACATGGCTAATTTGACGAATGCGGCAGCGAATGTGGCTGCAAACGTGGCGGCAAACGTGGCGGCCGATCCGGCAGCCGGGCTGGCTGAAGTAGCCGGTGTGCCTGACGCCGCGAGCGTGCCCCGCGTCGCCGACGCGGCGGATCTCACGCATCCGGCCAACGTGGCGGTGCGCGATCTGACCATTCGCCTCGGCGCGAATACGGTGATAGAGAACCTCGATCTCGACGTTCAGGCCGGCGAGTTCGTCGTGCTGCTCGGCCCGTCGGGCTGCGGCAAATCCACGTTGCTGCACAGCATCGCCGGACTGATCGACGTCAGCGACGGCAGCATCGAGATCGGCGGCGAAGACATGACCTGGGCCGACCCGAAAGACCGTCGCATCGCGCTGGTGTTCCAGTCGTATGCGCTGTATCCGACCATGAGTGTGGAGCGAAATCTGTCGTTCGCACTGCGTATCAATGGTACGCCAAAGGCGGAGATCGCGCGGCGCGTGGCACGCGCATCCGAGATGCTGCAGCTCGGGCCGCTGCTCAAGCGCAAGCCGTCGCAACTGTCGGGCGGGCAGCGGCAGCGCGTGGCGATCGGCCGCGCGATCGTGCGCGAAGCCGACGTGTTCCTGTTCGACGAACCGCTGTCGAATCTCGACGCCAAGCTGCGCACCGAGCTGCGCCGCGAACTCAAGCAACTGCATCAGCGCCTCGGCGCAACGATGATCTACGTGACGCACGATCAGGTCGAGGCGATGACGCTCGCCACGCGCATGGCGGTGATGCGCGGCGGCGTGATCCAGCAGTTCGGCACGCCTGCCGAAGTCTACGCGCGCCCCGACAATCTGTTCGTGGCGACCTTTCTCGGCACGCCCGCGATGAATCTGCTCAAGGGCACGCTGGAAGAGCGCGGCGGTTCGATCGACTTTTGCACCGCGTACGGACGGCTCGACGTCTCGGCGTACCCGTTCCGGAACGCGGCGCCGCACGGGCAGCCGTGCGTGCTCGGCGTGCGCGCCGAAGACGTGCGGATCGGCGAGGGGCTCAGCGAGCGCGCAAACGTTTCGCTAGTTGAGCCGATGGGTAACCACCGCATCATCTGGCTCGACTATCATGGCGAACAGGTCGCGTCGATCGACCAGACGAGGACGCCGGTGGCGATTGGCGATACCGTCGCGTTTTCGTTCGACGCCGCGCATGTCTCCCTGTTCGACGACGCGGGCGGCGCGCGTTTATAGTGCGGGCAGGGCGTCGTTGGAATGAAATGGCTTGACGGAGAACTGCGTGGCAACACTGAAGGATGTCGCGGCCCTGGCTGGCGTGGGCATGTCGACTGCGTCACGGGCCATTTCCGGTAAAGGACCGATCTCAGCCGACGCCGCCGCCCGCGTGCAGGCGGCGATCGAGGCCCTCAATTTTCGTCCGTCGTCGATCGGGCGGGCCATGGCGACGCAGTCGCTCGGCATCATCGGCATTTTCGTGCCGACGTTTTTTGGCTCCTACTACGGCACGATTCTCAAGCAGACCGACACCGAACTGCGCGCGGTGGGTCGTCACGTCGTGGTGGCGACCGGCTGCGGAGAAGTGTCGCCGCGCGAGCAGGCGATCGAGGCGGTGCGCTTTCTGATCGACCGCGATTGCGACGGCGTGGTCGTGATCAGTCACGATCTGCACGACGAAGACCTGATCATGCTGCACGGCATGCATCCGAAGATGGTGTTCCTCAACCGCGCGTTCGAGCAGTTGCCGCAGGCGTCGTTCTGCGCCGATCACTGGCGTGGCGGCGAACTGGCGGCGCGCACGCTGCTCGATTACGGGCATCGGGACATCGCGGTGATTTCAGGGCCGTTCACCGCGTCGGACAATCTGATCCGGCTCGAAGGCTTCTTCGCCGAGTTGGCGCGTGACGGCATTGCGCGCGAGCAGGTCGCGCTGATCGAATCGGACTTCTCGCCAGAAGGCGGCTATGCTGCCGCGCAGAAGCTAATCGATCTGAAGCGGCGCGCGACCGGCCTCTTCTGCGCGAACGACACGATGGCGGTGAGCGTGCTCGCGCGCTTCCACCAGCTGGGCATTGCCGTGCCGGACGAGATTTCCGTGATCGGCTACGACGACGATTATTCGGCGGCGTATGTGGCGCCGGGGCTGACGTCAGTGCATATTCCGACCGCCGAGCTTACGCAGAATGCGGTGCGCTGGCTTCTCAACCAGTGCTACGGGACCACGTGGGAGATCTTCCGCGAGTTTCCGGTGAGCGTGACGATGCGCAAGTCGGTGGGGCCGGTGCCGACCGTGGCGGCTTTGCCCGTCACGGAGGATCGGTTGGGCCGCGCTTCGTAGCGGCTGGGAGGCCGAAGCCTCCTCAGCGCGCGTCGAGCGGCTTGAAGAATTAATCTAATCCCGTACCTGACGTCGAGCGGCGCCGACCTCGACAGGCCGGCGCCAGCGCGCAAGCAAAGCAGTCCGAGCGTCTTGCTGAATGAGGCTTTCCGCGCTGTTTGGCGGATTACATGCGAAGTTTTTTATCTTTCCCGCCTGAGGTGCTGTTAAAAAAGTTGTAATCGTTGGCAACAGGGCTTTGCCGTTTTCCCCCATTCAATTCACTTGCGATTCGCTTAAACTTGCCGGTAACAATTTGTTACGGGGTGTGTGATGTTGGCCGTGTTTTTTGTTGTCTGTCCGATTTGCATCGTCGCGCTGTTCGGTTTTGCGCGGCATGTGGATCCGAAGACAGGGCAGTTCAGGCGCTGAATTCCGAGTCGGGTGTCCTTGGCCCGGTCGCGCACGGTACCCGTTTTTGTCGGTGTTTCTGTTGTTAGCGTGTGGCCATCGCTCTGACCGCTGATTCGTCTAGTCTTGCCTTAGCGTGCCGAGTCGCGGCACGATGCGCGATAAAGCTAATTTTGGGGCGGCATCGCGTATGCGAGATTTTCTGGCGAATATCACGGCACGCGCCGGCGTGCTGAAGGGCGTGCTTCCTTTGGACCGTGCCGCCGCGGCGCGCGATGCGCTGGCCGGCGTGCAGCTTGCATCGATGGATATTCCGCAAGTGCTCGGCTACGCACGCATCGCCGGCATGCCCGCCGTCACGGGGCTCTACACTGTCTTTCTGCCGCTTATCGCGTTTGCGCTGTTCGGCGCGTCGCGGCACCTGGTCGTGGCCGCCGATTCCGCTACCGCCACCATCTTCGCGAGCCGGCTCTCCACGATGGCGCCAGCGTCGAGCGCCGAGTATGCGTCGCTCGCCGCGATGGTCGCGTTGCTCACCGCTGCGTTGCTACTGATCGCGCGCATTTTCAAGCTGGGCTTTCTTGCCGACTTCCTGTCGCGCACCGTGCTGGTCGGCTTTCTGGCCGGCGTCGGCGTGCAAGTCGGAATCGCGATGCTGGGCGACATGGTCGGCGTACCCGGACACGCCGCGCGCAGCATCGACCAGCTGACGCTGGTGGTGCGCGGGGCCGCGCAGTTCAATGCGCCGACGCTCGCCATTTCGCTGGTGGTCGTCGTCGCGGTTCTCGGGTGCAAGCGCTTTCTGCCCCGCGCGCCGATGCCGTTGATCGCCGTCGTCGCGGGTATCGCGGCGAGCAACGTCTATGGTTTCGCAGCACGCGGGATCGCCGTGCTGGGGCCCGTCGCGGGCGGACTGCCGCCGCTGGCGATGCCGTCGGTGACGTGGCAGCAGTTCCTCGATCTACTGCCGGTCGCTGCTTCCTGCTTCGTGATGATCGTCGCGCAAAGTGCTGCCGCGAGTCGTGTGTTCGCCGAGCGTTATCAGGAATCCGTCGATACCAATGCCGACCTGCTCGGTATCGCCGCGGCCAACGCGGCGGCGGCGTTCTCGGGCGCGTTCGTGGTCAACGGCAGTCCGACGCAGACCGCGATGGCCGATCGCGCCGGCACGCGCAGCCAGTTCGCGCAGCTCGTGTTCGCGGTGCTGGTGGTCGTGGTGCTGCTGTTTTTCAGCCGCTATTTGCAGTACCTGCCGCACTGCATTCTGGCCAGCATCGTGCTCACGATCGCGATCGGCCTGATCGATCTGAGGACGCTCATTGCGATGCGCCGTGAAAGCCCCGGCGAATTCGCGCTGGCCGTGTTCACCGCGGCCGCGGTGGTGCTGATCGGCGTCGAGCATGGCATCCTGGTGGCGGTGGCGTTATCGCTGCTGCGTCATGTGCGGCACAGTTACCGGCCGCACACGATGATTCTCGCGCCCGGCCAGGACGGCGTGTGGGTGCCGGTGCCCGCCGTGCCCGGCGTCCAGACCGCGCCGGGGCTGATCGTCTACCGGTTCGGCGCGGATCTGTTCTACGCGAACGACCATTTCTTCGCCGCGGACGCCCGCCGCATGATCGCTGAGGCGCCAAGCGCGGTGCGCTGGTTCGTGATCGACGCGAGCGCGATCACCGACCTCGATTACTCGGCGTCGCGCTCGGTGGGCGAGCTGTGCGCCGCGCTCAAGCGGCGCGGCATCGAAGTCCTGTTCGCACGTGTGACCCCCTATCTGCGCTCGGATATGGACCGGCACGGGATTACGCCCATTGTTGAAACGCGTTGCATCTTCGGCACGATGCACGAGGCGCTGCGTGCGGCGGGCATCGAGAAGCCGCACGCGCATGTGAAGGACGCGTCGTAGCGCAGCGCGGTGCGGGTGCGGTGGCGGGTGCGGTGGCGGTGCCCGTGCCGGTGCCGGTGCCGGTGCGGTGGCAGGGCTAGTGTGGCGCTTCGTCGTCGGCGAAAAAATAGCCGACCAAAAAACAGCCGCCGGCAAGCGCGATCGCCAGCACGGCCACGGTATACGCAAGCGCGGTGCCGTGCCAAAGGCCGTCGAACCATTGATGAAGCTGCGCCATCAACACCGCCGCATTGCCGCCGATCCGCTGCAATTCGATCTGATAGCGTGGATCGACGATGCCGTACATCGCGGCCGCGCGGTCCGGCGGCGCAGCGCTCGCATAGATGAGCGCCGCCGCGATCAATCCGGCGAGCAGCACCGCCGTACCCGCCAGATACAGCCGCTTTTGCAACGGCGCACGCCGCGCTGCCGGGTTCATCTCATGGTTGCCGCTCATCGTGTTCGCCAGTTCGCCTCGATCGTCACGGCGACAGTATCGCAGAGCGGCGGCGCGTGTCGATCCTAGCTTCTCGATGTGAGCAGCTTGATGCCGGCAATCCCGAACATGATCGCGAGCGAGCCGTCGAGCCAGCGCCGCATCGCAACGTAGATGCGCCGCGCTGATGCGGTCGAAAACAGCACCGCGTAGCTGCTGAACACCGCGGCGCCGATCACCATGCAGCCGAGCACCACCGGCAGCACATGCGGCGTGCCGCCCGCTGGCGACATCGCCAGCGAGACGATCGACAGCCAGACCAGCACTGCTTTCGGATTGGTGAGATGCAGCAGCAGGCCGCGCAGATAGAGGCGCTTGAACGGCTCGTTCGGCCGCGCGGTGCTGGCGGGCAGCATGCCGGCGTTGAAGGCGGAGCGCGCGGATTTGAAGCCGAGCCACAGCAGATACAGGCCGCCCGCGATCCTGATCGCGACCAGACATTCCGAATAGCTCGCGAGCACCGCCGACAAACCGAGCGACGCCAGCAACGCCCACGAGAACGAACCCGACATCACGCCGAGTGCGAAGGCCCGCGCGGAGCGGCGGCCCGCGCTCATCGCCAGCGACATGATGGCGAGATTGCTGGGACCGGGGCTCGCCGTGCCGACGAAGTAGGCGCTGTAGGCGATCAGGACATCGGCGGTGACGAAGGGGGTGACGATCATGGTCGGGAACTCGGTGGCTGGCGGGTCCACGCGACGCATGAAGAGCGTGTCGCGAACAATACGGATCGAACGCGCAATGCGAGACGATGCGCGAGCGACGATTCTGCGCGCCGCCGCGCGAATCTCACAGATACAGTTGATAGTTCGCGCAACAGCACAATCGTCGTTGGTGCGGTAGCGCGGTTGGCAACTCAGTTGTCAAATCAGTTGCCGAATCAGCCGCCGAATCAGCCGCCAAATCAGCCGCCAAATCAGCCGCCAAATCAGCCGCCAAATAAGTTGCCAACCCCGGCGTCAGCTCACCCGCCCGCTGCCGCGCCGATGCAATCGGCCAGCGCGTCCACCACCGCTTGCCGGCTATGCCGCGGACGCTGCACGAGTCCGATCTCGCGTTGAAACGTCGCGTCGCCGAGTTCGAGCGCGGCGACGCCGGCGGGCCACTTGCCGAGCCCCGCCGTATTCGGAATCAGCGCGACGCCGATACCGCGTGCGACCAGTTGCACGATCGCCTGCAATTCGTCCAGCTCGATCACGTCGCGCACGTTCAGGCGCGAGCGCCGCAGAAAACGATCGACCAGCCGGCCGCCGAACGACGCGCGGTCATACCGGATGAACGGCTCGCTCCTGAGCAACTCGCGCCATGAACGCTGGCTGCGCGTGAGCTTCTTCGACGCGAGCAGCACGAATGGCTCGCTGATGAGCGTGCGCCATTCGAGTTCGGACGGCAGCGCGAACGGCGGCTTGATGATGACCGCCAGGTCGAGTTCGCCGGAATCCACTTGCCCGAGCAGGCCCAGCGACACGCCGGGTATCACGCGAATCCGCCAGCCGGGCCGGTCGTCGCGAAAGCGGGCCAGCGCGTCAGCCAGCAACGACACTTGCGCGGACGCAATCGCGCCGACCCGCAGCATGCCGCTCTGCGCCGCAGTTGCGCCGCGTTCGGAAAGCCGCGCGTAGAGCGTCATCATTTCCTCGGCGAGCGCCAGTGTTTCGCGGCCCGCGTCGTTGAGCGTGGCGGAGCGGCCGGTGCGGTCGAACAGCGCGAAGCCAAGCTCTTCTTCGAGCCGTTGCATCTGCGCGCTCACTGCCGATTGCGTCAGGCCGATGCGCGCGCCCGCGCCGGAAAACGTGCCGTACTGGCTGACGGCAATGAAGGTCCTGAGTTCGTCGAGCATGGTCGATTGATCGATTTTCGTGTTGGTCAGGTCAAATATATATCGTTTTCCACCATTTTTAATCATGGTTAAACTTGGCCCCACGCGTACGGCTCATGGGCTAGCTATGCGTCCCATGCGTCCTATGCGCCGCCACGTCGATCACGTCAATCCCCTTTCCAGTCAGCGAGTGTCCCCATCATGAGCGTTGCCGAAAACGTTTTGCCGCCATTCCATCTGGCGTTCCCTGTTCATAGCCTCGCTGCGGCGCGTGCGTTCTACGGCGAATTGCTGGGCTGTCCCGAAGGGCGCAGCTCGGAGGCGTGGATCGACTTCAACTTCTACGGCCACCAGATCGTTGCGCACCTCGCGCCCGACGAGGTCGGCCACCGTCACACCAGCAAGGTCGACGGCGATGCGGTGCCGGTCCGTCACTTCGGCGTGGTGCTATCGATGGCGCAATGGCAGGCCGCAGCCGACAAGCTGCAGCAAGCGGGCATCGAGTTCATCATCGAGCCGCATGTGCGCTTCAAGGGCGAAGTCGGCGAGCAGGCGACGATGTTCTTCCTCGACCCGTCGGGCAACGCACTCGAATTCAAGGCCTTTGCGGATATGTCGTCGCTATTCGCCAAATAGCCTATTGCGAAACGTATTGCAAAGCACGCGGTGCTTCGCTACATGCTTCGGCCCAGGTAAAAGGCCGGTCGATCCTCAAGGTCGACCGGCCTTTTTTCATACGATGTGCCACGTGAAGCAAGTTGCTTCACGCAGATCGATTCAGGCGCAATGTTTCAGTTTATTTCCCGAAGTCGCCGCGCGTCATGCAAACCAACGCGCGCTCAACAGCGCGTATCTGACTTCAACAAACGTTTGCTTATCGCCAATCCGTCGCGAGTCTGAATGGCCGCGCCGGCTTACATAAAGCTTCCTGACAAAGCCGCCATTTTCACGCCATGCAGGCGTTGGTGCCAGCGTTCTAGCATGAGCGCTGATTCAGCCATCTCCTTCCATCTCTCCTTACCTGTATTCTCTCGGGCGCGTTTCAATGTGGATCGTCAACGTAGCGCTTAAGCGGGCATACACGTTCATCGTGATGGCCATTCTGATCGTGCTGGCGACGCCGTTCGTGCTGTTCACCACGCCGGTCGACGTGCTGCCGGAAATCAATATTCCGGTGGTCAGCATCATCTGGACGTATACGGGCTTGTCGGCCGAAGACATGGCCAACCGCATCACGTCGGTCAACGAGCGCAGTCTGACCACCACGGTCAACGATATTGAGCACATCGAATCGCAATCGCTTGCGGGCATCACGATCCTGAAGGTGTTCCTGCAGCCGAACGCGAACATCCAGACGGCGATCGCGCAGACCGTGGCCGTCGAACAGGCGCAGCTCAAGCAGATGCCGCCGGGGGCCACGCCGCCTCTGGTGATCAGCTACTCGGCATCGAGCATTCCGGTGATCCAGCTCGGCCTGTCGAGCCCGAAGCTCTCGGAGCAGGCGCTCAACGACACTGCGCTGAACTTCCTGCGTCCGCAGCTCGTGACGATTCCGGGCGCGGCCGTACCGTATCCATACGGCGGCAAGTCGCGGCTGATCTCGGTCGACCTCGACACGCGCGCATTGCTCGCCAAAGGCCTGACACCGTCCGACGTGGTCAGCGCGTTCAACGCGCAAAACCTGATCCTGCCGACCGGTACGGCCAAGATCGGGCCGAAGGAATACACGATCAACATGAACGGCTCGCCGGCCACGGTCGAAGGACTCAACGATATTCCGGTGCGCACGCTCAATGGCGCGACTACCTACCTGCGTGAGGTCGCGCACGTGCGGGACGGCTTCTCGCCTCAAACCAATATCGTGCGGCAGAACGGCCATCGCGGTGTGCTGATATCGGTGCTGAAGAACGGCAGCGCGTCGACGCTGTCGATCGTGAATACGCTCAAAGGGCTTTTGCCGGGCGCACGTGCCGCGTTGCCACCGGATCTGAACATCACCGCGCTGTTCGATCAGTCGGTGTTCGTGAAAGCGGCCGTGCAGGGCGTGGTGCGCGAGGCGCTGGTGGCGGCCGCGCTGACCGCCGCGATGATCCTGCTGTTTCTCGGCAACTGGCGCAGCACCTGCATCATCGCGATCTCGATTCCGCTGTCGATTCTGTCCTCGCTGATCGCGCTGCATGCGCTCGGGCAGACCATCAACATCATGACGCTCGGCGGTCTCGCACTGGCGGTCGGGATTCTGGTCGACGATGCGACGGTGACGATTGAAAACATCGAACGGCATCTGCATCTGGGCACCAATCTGCACGATGCGATTCTCGACGGCGCGGGGGAAATCGCGATTCCGGCACTCGTGTCGACGCTGTGCATCTGTATCGTGTTCGTGCCGATGTTCTTTCTGACCGGCGTCGCGCGCTACCTGTTCGTGCCGCTTGCCGAGGCGGTGGTGTTCGCGATGCTCGCGTCGTACATTCTGTCGCGCACCCTGGTGCCGACGCTGGCGATGCTGCTGATGGGCCACGCGCACAAGCCGAAGGAGGGTGCCAGGCCGAGTCTCTTCACGCGCCTCTACCGGCGCTTCGATAGCGGCTTCGAGCGCATGCGCTCCACGTACATCATGATTCTGAGCAGCCTGCTGGTGCGCCGCGGGATGTTCGGCAGTCTGTTCCTCGGCTTCTGCATCGTGTCGATGGGGCTGGTCTTCGTGCTCGGCGAAGACTTCTTCCCGAGCGTCGACGCGGGCGACATCCGTCTGCACATGCGTGCGCCGACCGGCACGCGCATCGAGGAAACCGCGCGGCTCGCCGATCAGGTGGAGAAGGTGATCCGCGAGGTGGTGCCGCCGAAGGAACTCGGCACGATCCTCGACAACCTCGGCTTGCCGTATAGCGGCATCAACCTCTCGTACAGCAACGCGGGCACGATCGGCACGCTCGACGGCGAGATCCAGGTCGCGCTGAACGAAGGCCATCAGCCGACGCAGATGTACATGGACAAGTTGCGCGCGATCCTGCCGCAGCGTTTTCCGGGCGTCGAGTTTTTCTTCCAGTCGGCCGACATCGTCACGCAGATTCTTAACTTCGGCTTGCCCGCCGCGGTTGACGTGCAGATCTCCGGCGCGGATCAGCAGGGCAACTTCGACATCGCGCGCAAGTTGCTCAAAGAGGTGCGGCTGATTCCCGGCACCGTCGACACGCACATCCAGCAGAAGCTCGACGAACCGGCGATCAACCTGCAGATGGACCGCACGCGCCTGCAGCAACTCAACCTCAGTGCGGCCAACGTCGCGCAGAACGTGCTGATTTCGTTGTCGGGCAGCTCGCAGACTTCGCCCGGATTCTGGTTCAACAACCGCAACGGCGTCGAATACAACGTCGCGGTGCAGACGCCGCAGTATCAGGTGTCGTCGATCGACGAACTGTTGCGCACGCCGGTGTCGGGCTCGGCAACCGGGCCGACGCAACTGCTCGGCAACCTGGTGCGGGTCTCGCCGCACACCCAGTTCGCGCAAGTCACGCATTACAACATCAGGCCGGTGATCGATCTGTATGTGAGCGTCGAGAAGCGCGACCTGGGCAGCGTCGCGAATCAGGTCGACAAGCTCGTGAACAACGTGCGGGCGTCGCTGCCGCGCGGCAGTCAGATCACCGTGCGCGGCCAGGTGCAGACCATGCGCAGTTCGTTCTTCGGGCTCGGCATCGGCGTGGCGATGGCCATCGTGCTGGTGTATCTGCTGATCGTGGTGAATTTCCAGTCGTGGGTCGATCCGCTGATCATCGTCAGCGCGTTGCCGGCGGCGCTCGCGGGCATCGTGTGGATACTGTTCCTGACCGGCACGCATCTGAGCGTGCCGGCCCTGACCGGCGCAATCATGACAATGGGTGTTGCCGCGGCCAACAGCATTCTGATGGTGTCGTTCGCGCGCCAGCGGCTCTCCGCCGGTGCGCCGCCGCTCACCGCCGCGCTCGAAGCCGGCGCGAGCCGGATCCGGCCGGTGCTGATGACCGCGTTCGCGATGATCATCGGCATGATTCCGATGGCGCTCGGTCTTGGCGAAGGCGCCGAGCAGAATGCGCCGCTCGGCCGTGCGGTGATCGGCGGTCTGCTGTTCGCCACGGTATCCACATTGTTTTTCGTGCCGCTCGTGTTCGCGGGCATTCATAGCTGGCTTGCGCGTCGCCACCGCAATGACGACTCAGACCCATCGGCTCGCCATGGCGACGGAAACGAAGGCGGCAACGATGGCTCGGCGCCAGAGCACGACGGCGCCGGCAAGCCCGCGTAAAAGTTAACTGACGGCTGACTGAGATAGCTGACTGAGATAGCTGATTGAGATGGTTAAAAGATGACCGAAAAAACTCATGCATCGCTGGCGATTCCCTCGCGAGAAACTGAAGCGGGACACGTATTGCCGTCGCGCCACCGCGAATGGAAGCGCGCGAAGATCGCCATCTGGATCGTGCTGGCGCTGCTCGCGCTCGGCGCGTTGCGCACGGTGATTGCGAACGTCCTGCAAAACCGTTCGGTCGAGGCAACGACCCGGCAAAATGCGACCCAGTATGTGGACGTGGTAAGTCCGGCGCAGGCCGAAGGCGGCGGCAGCACGCTGCTGCCGGGCACCTTGCGCGGCAACGTGGAGTCACCGATCTACGCGCGCTCGACCGGTTATCTGCTGCACTGGTACGCGGATATCGGCGCACGCGTGAAGCAGGGCCAACTGCTTGCCGAACTCGACACGCCTGAAATCGATCAGGAGCTCGCGCAGGCTCTTGCGCAGCGCCAGCAAACCAGTTCGAGCCTCGGGCTCGCCAAGAGCTCGCTGGAGCGCTGGCAGCAATTGCGCCAACGCGATGCGGTCTCGCAGCAGGAACTCGACGAGCGGCAAAGCACCTACACGCAGGACGTCGCCAACCTCGCCGCCGCCGATGCGAACGTCAAGCGCCTGCAGCAGCTCGAGTCGTTCAAGCGGATCGTCGCACCGTTCGCGGGCGTGGTCACGCAGCGCAACGTCGATGTGGGCGATCTGATCGACGCGGGCAGCGGCACGAGCCGCGCGCTGTTCGCGCTCGCGCAGTCGGACCCGCTGCGCGTCTATGTGCAATTGCCGCAGGCGTACGCGCAAAACGTGTCGATCGGGCAGAAGGTGGTGGTCACGCAGGCCGAACTGCCGGGCCAGCAGTTCCACGGCACGGTCACGCACATCTCCGGCGCGATCGACGTGCCGACCCGCTCGCTGCAGATCGAAGTGACGTTGCCCAATCCCGACGACAAGCTGCGGCCCGGCGCATACGTGCAGGTCGCGGTGCCGGCGGCGGTCCACGCGCAGTTGATGGTGCCGGGCAATGCGCTGCTGTTTCGCGCCGAAGGTCCGCGTCTCGCGGTGGTCGATGCGAAGGGCAACGTGCAGTTGCGCAAGATCGTGATCGCGCAGGACCTCGGGCAGACGCTCGAAATCGAAAGCGGCATCGACGCGAACGACAGGATCATCATCAACCCGAGCGATTCGATTGCCGACGGCGATCATGTGCAGATCATGCAGCCGCAGAAAAACGGCAAGGGGGCGTCGTGAAGTGCGCGGGTCCATGCCGGGCGATCACGACGCTCGCGGGCGCGGCCAGTACGGCCTCGATCGTGGCCGCAAGCGTAGCCTTGCTGGCTGCCTGCACGGTCGGCCCGGACTATCAGCGGCCGCAGGCCGAGGTGCCGCCCAGCTGGCAGACCGATTCATTCTGGCGCGTGGCCGCGCCGTCGCATGCGCCGATTGCGCCGGACTGGTGGAACGGCTTCGACGATCCGACGCTCGCCACGCTGGAAACCCAGGCGCTCGCGCAGAATCAGACGCTGATCGCGGCGAGCGCGCACTATGCGCAGGCGCGGGCAACGCTCGCCAACATCAGCGCGCAACGTGTGCCGGAAGTCGACCTCGCCGCGTCGGCGTCGCGCTTCAGGATCTCGCACGACCGGCCATTGACCAACTACGCGACGCCGACCGAATCGACCGTGCAGAACAGTCTTCAACTCGGTGCGACGATCAACTACGACACCGATCTATTCGGCCGGATACGTCGCGAAGTGGAGGGCGCGACGGCCTCCGCGCAGCAATCGGCGGACGATCTCGCCAACGCGCGGCTCGTCCTCACCACCGACCTCGCCACCGACTATTTCTCGCTGCGCGAACTCGATGCCGAGATCGACGTGCTGAATCAGTCGGTAAAGCTGCAGCAGAAAGCGCTCGACTACGTCACGTCCGAACACGATCTCGGCTCGGTATCGGGGCTCGACGTGCTGCAGCAGAAGTCGCTGCTCGACGCGACGCGCGTGCAGGCGCAACTGCTGCTGAATCAGCGCGCGCAGTTCGAACATGCGATCGCCGCACTGGTCGGCGTGCCGGCGCCACAGTTCGCGATCGAACCCAAGGTGCTCGACACGAAGGCGCCGCCGATCCCTCTTGGCGTGCCGAGCGACGTGCTGCAACGGCGGCCGGACGTCGCGTCGGCGGAGCGCGCGATGGCGGCGGCCAACGCGCAGATCGGCGTCGCCAAGGCGGCATTTTTTCCGAGCCTCACGCTGAGCCCGGGCATTGGCTGGGAGAGCACGCAGTTCGCCAACCTGCTGAGCGCGCCCACGCTGATGTGGACGCTCGGCGCAACGGTCGGCCAGGTGCTGTTCGACGGCGGGCGGCGCGCCGCCAACGTCCAATACGCGAGCGAAGGCTACAAGGCCACCGAGGCGACCTACCGGCAAACCGTGCTCCACGCGTTCCAGCAGGTGCAGGACGGCATCACCGGCCTGGCGGTGCTGGACGGCGCGGCGAAGCAGTCACATGAGGCGGTCAGCGACGCGCAGCGTCTGTTGTCGCTCGCCAACGACCGCTATTCAGGCGGCCTCGTCGCGTATCTCAACGTGATCACCGCGCAGCAGTCGCTGCTCGACAGCGAGCGCCAGGACGTGCAGATCCACGGCCAGCAGATGACGCTGTCGGTCGCGCTGGTGAAGGCGCTCGGCGGTGGCTGGGAGGCCGGCGCGGAGTTCGCGAGGGCGCCGCAGGACGCGCGCCCAACCGATGCGAAGCAGGCGCTGGCGCCCGTGCGCTGATCCGCACGCCGACGTGCTGCTCCGCACGCAGGCGAGATTCGAGGCGTTTCGTATAATGCACAGTCAAGGGGACGCACATGAAATTGCTGATTGTTGAAGACGAGCACAAGGTGGTGGACTACCTGCGCTCCGGTTTGACAGAGCAGGGCTGGGTCGTCGACGTCGCGCTCGACGGTGAGGAAGGCATGCATCTCGCCACCGAATTCGATTACGACGTGATCGTCCTCGACGTGATGCTGCCGAAACGCGATGGCTTCAGCGTGCTGAAAGCGCTGCGCATGCGCAAATCGACGCCGGTCATCATGCTGACCGCCCGCGATCACGTGAACGACCGCGTGCGCGGCCTGCGCGATGGCGCGGACGACTATCTGACCAAACCCTTTTCATTTCTCGAGCTAGTGGAGCGGCTGCACGCGCTGGCGCGCCGCACCCGTTCGCAGGAGTCGACGCTGATTTCCGTCGGCGATCTGTTCGTCGACCTGATCGGGCGGCGCGCGACCCGCGACGGCGTACGCCTCGAACTGACCGCGAAGGAATTCCAGCTGCTCAGCGTGCTCGCGCGCAGGCAAGGCGACATTCTGTCGAAGACGGCGATTACCGAACTGGTCTGGGACGTCAATTTCGACAGCCATACCAACGTGGTCGAAACCGCGATCAAACGATTGCGCGCGAAGCTCGACGGTCCGTTCCCGTCGAAGCTGCTGCACACCGTGCGCGGCATGGGCTACGTGCTGGAAGTGCGCGAAGAGGCGGAGTCATCATGAACCGGTCGATCGCCCGCCGCCTTGCGATGATGTTCGCGCTCGTCGCGCTGTTCGTGTTCACGCTGGTCGGCACCGGGCTCTTTCTGATTCTGCGCACGCAGCTCGAACATCACCTGCGCGAGTCGCTCGACGATCGCACGCAGATCGCGCGCATCATCGTCTATCACGCGGTGACGCCGGAAAAGTGGCGCATGGCCCGCGAGAAACTCACCGACATGACGCCGCACGACGGCAGCACGATGTATTCGGTGGCGAGCGCGGACCCGTATTTCCAGTACGGCAAGCCGGTCGAAGGGACGATCGTGAATAGCTGGCCCGACGGTTACGCACGCGTGAGCCCGGCCGGCGGTGGCCAGGACATGCTGACTGCCACGGTGACGCTGCCGGCCAACGCCGCGCGTCCGCCAGTGCAATTGCAGGTGGCCGCGAGCTATTCGCCGAATGTGCGCACGATGCGCGTGTTCGGCTCGGCGCTCGCCGCGCTGTCCGCATTGGGCAGTCTGGCCGTGCTGCTGCTCAGCTATTCGGTGGCGCGCATTGGCCTCGCGCCGCTCACGCGCCTCACGCGCGACGCGTCCGCGGTGAGCCCGAACAATCGTTCGCAACGATTGAACACCGCGGCGTTGCCGCTCGAACTGAACGATCTGGCCAACTCGTTCAACGGCGCCCTCGAACGTCTGGACGCCGCGTATGGCCGCCTCGAATCGTTCAACGCGGACGTCGCGCATGAGTTGCGCACGCCGGTGACGATCCTGATCGGCCAGACCGAAGTGGCGTTGACGCGCAACCGCTCGGTCGACGATCTGCGCCATACGCTGCAATCGAATCTCGAAGAGTTCGAGCGTATGCGCGCAATCATCAACGACATGCTGTTCCTTGCTCGCGCCGATCAGGGCGAGCGCGCGACCGGGCTCGTCGAAGTGTCGCTGGCCGCGGAAGTCGCGCATACGCTGGAGTTTCTCGAGATTCCGCTCGAAGAAGCGCGCGTGCATGCGAAATTGCACGGCGACGCGCGGGCGCGCGTGAACCGTTCGCTGTTCGGCCGCGCGTGCACCAATCTGCTGATGAACGCGATTCAGCACTGCGAGCCGGGCGCGACGATCAGCGTGACGATCGCGCCCGACGACGATCAGATGCGCGTCGCGGTGGCCAACCCCGGCGAGCCGATCGCGCCGGACATCCTCGCGCATCTGTTCGACCGCTTCTATCGCGCGGAAGTCTCGCGCACCAATAGCCGCGAAAACCACGGGCTGGGTCTGGCGATCGTGAAGGCGATTGCGGAGATGCATCGCGGCACCGTATCGGCGAACAGCGCGCTAGGAATCAACACGTTTGCATTTTCGGTCGCGGCGTCGCAGTTCGGCAGCGGCTCGCCGACGGTGCGCGCCAATGCGGGCGTGACCGCCGAGGGCGGCTACTCGTCGCTGGCAAAAGGCAAGTCGGCCTGAACCGGTAGACGCTGCTTCGGCACCTGCGCGTTGGCCGGCGTCAATGCGCTCACGCGCACGCCGAGCAGCCGCAACTTGCGATTCAATTCCACGCGCCGCAGACATTCGGTCGCCGCGCGCCGGATTTCGGCGGCGTCGGCGGTCGGCTCATCCAGTGTCAGGTCGCGCGTGACCGTGCGGAAGTCGTCGTAGCGCAGCTTGATGCCGACGGTCCGGCCCACATAGCCCTTGCGCACGAGATCTTCCGCGACCCGCACGCACAGGCCGGTAAACGAGCTGGACAGCGCAGGGCGGTCGTGACGTGGATGCAGATCGCGTTCGAAGGTGGTCTCGCGGCTCATCGACTTGGGCTCCGATTCGACCACCACCGGCCGCTCGTCGTGGCCCTGGGCGACCTGCATGAGCCAGGCCGAGTAGCTGCGCCCGAAGTTGTCCTGCAACAGTCCCGCGTCCGCCGCCGCCAGATCGCCGACCGTGGCCAGACCGAGCGCCGTCAGTTTTTCCGCGGCCTTCGGGCCGATTCCGTTGACCTTGCGCACCGGCAGCGGCCAGACGCGCAGCGGCACGTCGGCCGGCGTGAGGATCGTGAGGCCGTCGGGCTTGTCGAGCTCGGAGCCGATCTTCGCGAGCAGCTTGTTCGGCGCCACGCAGATCGAGCAGGTGAGGCCGGCCGCGAGATTGACGGCCTGCTTGATGCGCGCGGCGATGTCGCGCGGCTCGCCCGGCAGATCGGTGAGGTCGATATAGATTTCGTCGATGCCGCGGTCTTCGATGCGGTCCGTGAAGGTCGCGACCGCCGCCTTGAACAGGCGCGAGTAGTGGCGGTACGAGTCGAAGTCGGTGGGCAGCAGGATCGCGTCGGGCGCGAGCGCGGCCGCTTTCATCATGCCCATCGCCGAGAACACGCCGAGCGCGCGCGCTTCGTAGGTGGACGTGGTGACGACGCCGCGGCCCGCGTAGTCGCGCAACTTCGCAAACCGGCGGCTGCCGTCCTCGAGCGTTTGCGGCGCGGCATTGCGCCCGCCGCCGATCACTACCGCATGGCCGCGTAGTTCCGGATAGCGCAATAGTTCGACGGACGCGTAGAACGCGTCCATGTCGAGATGCGCGATACGGCGGACGGAAGCACTCATGAGTGGCGCGGACGGATGACAGAAGCGGAACGCGGTAACGACGGCTGACGCGTTGTTCGATGCGTCTGTTGTGTGCTCGATGCGGGGCCGCTGTGCGGTTGGCGAAACCGTTATAGTACCTTGCTGCGCCGCGCGGGGTGCGGATGGCGAGTGCGATGGGGGGTGTCTGGAAGCCGCTCAAATGCGGCAGTTCACGCCAATCTGCAACACTGGATTGTTGGATGGTTACCCAGGTGCAGACGTGTCTTCAGCGTATTGCGTTCTCGTGCGTGCCGCCCGCCGACGGGCGGCACGCACGAAGGGCAAGTAGCCGCAATTACTGCTTGATGCCTTCAGCCTGAATGTGCAGCGTGGTCGCCATCTTGAAGCCGTAAGCCTTGCCGAAGTCGATGCCGAAATCGTCACGATTGAACGTCGCGGTCGATTCCGTGCCGCATACTTCGCGCTTGAGCATCGGGTGCTGGAAGCACTTGAACGATTCGATCTTCAGATTGACCGGCTTGGTGACGCCGTGCATCGTCAGCGTGCCGATCACTTCCACCGGCTTGTCGCCGTCGAAGCGAATCTGCGTGCCCTTGTAGGTGGCGGTCGGGTACTTCGCGGTGTCGAAGAACTTGTCGCCTACCAGTTCCGTGTTGAGCTTGTCATTGCCGATATCCACCGGGCTCATGTCGATCGTCACGTCCACGGTGCCGGTCTTCGCCATGCGATCCAGCACCACCGTGCCGCTGCTCTTCGTGAACTTGCCGCGCCAGATCGACATGCCGCCGAAGTGGTCGGCCTCGAAGCTCGGGTACGTGTGGGTCGGATCGAGCTGATACGTATCGGCAGCCATCGCGTTGAACGACAATGCAGCAGCCAGTGCGCCCGCGGCGAGCAAAAATGGTTTCTTCAAGTTGTACTCCAGTTTTCAGACAGTGGTGTGAGGCTTCGGTGTTGCTGTATTACTTCTTCGAAGCGACGAGGTGAAATTTGATGACGACTTCGTCGGCGACGACCGAAGTATCTTTCCATTCGCCGGTGCCGACATCGAACTGCGTGCGTTTGATCGGCAACGAGCCGTCGAAAGTTTGCGTGGCGCCCTGGCTGGCGATGACGACCGGCACCACCACGGTTTGCGACTTGCCCTTGATCGTGAGCTTGCCGGTGATCCGGTACTGGTTGCCCCCGGCCGGCACGATCGCGCTCGAGACGAAGGTCGCGGCGGGCCAGGCCGCGCTGTCGAACCATTCCTTGCCTTGCGCCTGTTTGTTGTAGTCGTCGGCGCCGAGGTCGTAGCTGCCGGTATCGATCGACACGTTGGCACTGCCGGCGGTCGGTTTGGCGGGATCGAAATTCACCTGCGCCGAGAACTTCCTGAACTTGCCGTCGACCGGCACGTTCATCTGCTTCGTCGTCGCGATGACGCTGCTTTTGCTCAGGTCGACGTCGGCATGCGCGAGGCTGGCGCCGAATAGTGAAAGGGCGGCGACACCGGTCAGCGTCGCGCGATGAATGGATTGAAGAGTGATCGATTTCATGATGGTACGCATCCTATCGAAACCGCGTGCGTTGATTGCGCACCGCGAGGAATTAGATTGCCAACAGGTCGTAGCCAATCGCCGGCCACGCAGTGGGTTGATCGTGACCGCCGCTATTTGACTATTTGACTATTTGACGAACGGCACCATCCGGGCGAGCAGACCGTCGCGGTCGACGAACTGATGCTTGAGCGCTGCCAGCACGTGCATCGCGACCAGCGTCAGCAGCGTGTAATTGAGCAGCACGTGGACTGTGCGCAGCATGGCCTTGAGCGCCTGATCCGGGCCAATGATCGTCGGCAGCGGCACGACGCCGAGGTACACCACCTGGATGCCTGCCGCGGAGCTATAGAAGTAGCCGGACAACGGAATCGCCAGCATCAGCAGATACAGCACGCCGTGCACCAGATGGGCAGCGGCCCTCTGCCATGCGGGCGTCGCGTCGTCGAGCGGCGGCGCGCGGTGGGTGGCGCGCCACAGCACGCGGATCATCGCGAGCACGAAAACGGTCACGCCGATCCACTTGTGCCAGGAGAAGTACTTCAGCTTGGTGGGTGTGAAGCCGGGGATATCGGTCATGATCCAGCCGATATAAAAGCCGCCGATGATCAGCGCCGCGATCAGCCAGTGCAGTGCAATGGCGCCGCCGTTATAGCGTTGGGAACTGGAAGGACGTGATGGCATTGTTTTTCGCGTGGGTTGATGGCGAGGTTTCGCCTGTGAATGCGGATAGTATGGAGGCCAATTAAAACTGAATAGGCGGGCAAACGGGAACAGATTGTTGTCGCGGTGACGTCAATGTGATTCAAATACCACAACATTGTGGTAATTTGCGGGCTAAATCGTAATCAGGACGGCGACTCATGAATAGCAGTGGAAAGTACTTCGTCGCGCCCGGCGCGCATTTGCCGGACAACGGGCGCGACTGCATGATGGCCGTGAATCGGCTGGGATGAGCATGCATGCAATCGTTTCGACGCGGGCGCGGACCTGCGGCCTGCGCTCTCCGGCTCGTGCGGCATCGAATCATCGTGGCTGGCGCATGACCTTGGCGCGCTCGCGCGCAACCCATATTTCTGGACTGATGCTGTGAATTCCGTTTTCCTGCCCTGGGGCATTGCCGCTATTGCCACGGCTGGCGTGATCACCCGGCCGTTCAAATGGCCCGAAGCCGTGTGGGCCGTCGCCGGTGCGCTGCTGCTGGTGTTACTCGGGCTGTTGCCGATGCATCTGGCGATCGAGGCGATCGGCAAAGGCACCGACGTCTATCTGTTCCTGTTCGGCATGATGCTGCTCTCTGAAGTCGGCCGCCGCGAAGGTCTGTTCGACTGGGTTGCCGTGCTCGCGGTCAATCATGCGCGCAGTTCGCCGCGCAGGCTGTTCGTGCTGATATATCTGGTCGGCGTGGTGATCACCGCGTTTCTTTCCAATGATGCGACCGCGGTCGTCCTCACGCCGGCCGTGTTCGCCGCCGCCAAAAAAGCGAAGACGCCGCCGCTGCCGTTGCTGTTCATCTGCGCGTTCGTCGCCAACGCCGCGAGCTTCGTGCTGCCGATTTCGAACCCGGCCAACATCGTGCTGTATGGCAATCACACGCCGGCGCTCGGCGCGTGGATGCTGCGCTTTACGTTGCCGTCGTTGCTGTCGATCGTCGCGACTTACGTGATGTTGCGTTGGACCCAGCGTGACGCGCTCGCCGGCATTTGCGAGTCGAATCTCGAAGCGGTCGAATTGTCGTCGAGCGGGCGTATCGCGCTCGCGGGCATCGCGGTGACGGCGGGCGTGTTGCTGACCGTCTCCGCGTACGACATCGCGCTCGGCCTGCCCACCGCGATACTGGGCACACTGACTGCGCTGATGGTGCTGATCCTGGAGCGCAAATCGCCGTTGCCGATGATCCGGGAAATTTCATGGAGCGTGCTGCCGCTGGTCGCCGCGTTGTTCGTGATGGTCGAGATGCTCGATCACACGGGTGTCATTACGACGCTGGCCACGATATTGCGCCAGGCCACCGAACATAACGAAGTGGCGACGGCGGGTTGGGCCGGCGCGTTCATCGCGTTCGGCAGCAATCTGATGAACAACCTGCCGGCCGGCTTGATCGCCAGTTCAACGGTGATGCAGGCGCACAGTCCTGAGCGGGTGATCGATGCGCTGCTGATTGGCGTTGATCTCGGCCCGAACCTGTCGATCACCGGCTCACTCGCGACGATCCTCTGGCTCAACGCGATTCGCCGCGAAGGCGAAGACGTGAGCTTCATGAAGTTCCTGAAAGTCGGCGTGCTCGTGATGGTGCCTGCGCTCGTGCTGGCACTCGGCGCGCGGATTCTCACCGGTTGAGCGGACCACACGCGTCTGCACTGATGAAGTGACCTGGCGATTACCGGTGATCTCCGCAGCGATGGCGGCATGATCGAGCAGCGCCGCCAGCGCCGCCGCGCCGATGACGTTGCCCACAAGCGTCATGTCCGCGTTGCCGTCCAAGCTTGCGGCGCTCCAGCGCAGAAGGTTCTGTCCGATCCGCCCACAGCGCGCAGCATCGTTTCGAGCCGTGCGACGTGTGCGCACTGCGCCGGCAACATCGACGCGCAGTTCAGTGTGAGCAAGCGATACCGCTAACGCGCCTGGACGCAAACATTCGTTTGTCAAACATTATATTTAATAATAAACTATCGCCATGTAAATTGTAGGTAGCTTATGAGCCCGCGATCTCCAACCTTCGATCTCGCCACGATGCAGGCCGCCGCCTCGAACGCGTGCGCACTGCTGAAGGTGCTCGCCAATCCGGACCGCCTGCTGCTCATGTGCCAGCTTTCCCAAGCGGAGCTGTCCGTTGGCGAGTTGGAGGAGCAGCTCGGCATCCGGCAGCCGACGCTTTCCCAACAGTTGGGCGTGCTCCGTGAAAGCGACCTCGTAACGACGCGCCGCGAAGGTAAAAACATCTTCTATTCGGTGGCAAGCCCACAGGCGCTTGCAGTCATGGCCGTTCTTTATCAACAGTTCTGCGTCAATCCTTCGGAGGACGAATCATGCTGATTGACCTCGCGCATTTCACGCCCGGTCTGTCGTTGACGGGGGGACTCGTCATCGGCCTGGCCGCCGCCGTGCTCGTGCAGGCCAACGGCCGCATCGCTGGCATCAGTGGCATCTTCGGCGGCTTGCTGAGCTGGCCGCGCAACGACATCGGCTGGCGCATCGCCTTTCTCGCGGGTCTGATCGGTGCGCCCGTCATGGCAAGTCTCGCGGGCATGCCCGCAACCGCGGATATCGAGGCGGGCTGGAGCGAAATCCTGGTCGCCGGATTCCTGGTCGGAATCGGCACGCGCTACGCCAGCGGCTGCACCAGCGGTCATGGCGTGTGTGGCCTCTCGCGCGGGTCCATCCGCTCGCTGGCCGCAACCGCGACCTTCATGGCGGCGGGGTTCCTGACTGTTTTCGTGCAACGACACATGATTGGAGGGTGACATGGCAGCAATTACCGCGTTGCTCGCTGGCCTGCTTTTCGGCTTGGGCCTGATGGTTTCCGGCATGGCCAATCCGGCCAAGGTGCTGGGTTTTCTCGACCTCGCCGGCCGCTGGGATCCGTCGCTGGCCTTCGTGATGGCTGGCGCCATTGCGATCGGCTCGTTGGCGTTTTTCGTCGTCCGACGCCGCAAGAGCTCAGTGCTCGGATTGCCGATGCAACTGCCGACGAGCACGACCATCACGCCGAGGCTGATTTTCGGCAGCGCCGCGTTTGGCATCGGCTGGGGTCTGGCCGGTTTCTGCCCGGGTCCCGCGCTGGTTGCGCTCGGCGCGGGCTACCCGAAGGCGGTCGGCTTCGTGGCGGCGATGGTGGCGGGCATGGCCGTGTTCGAACTCGTCGAGCGGGCGATGTCGGCCACGCAACGCGCGTAAGCGGGTACTGCGGCAGCGCCAGGCCCGTCGATAGAACCACCCGGACAAAGGTCGACTGACGTAGCACCTTCGGGTCTTTCGACTGCGAACTGTGTGGTCCCCGGCAGCAGACCGAAGACGGGACGCGCGCCTAGCGCGGTGCCATCATGACCGGCTGCGCGTAGACCACGGCGGGAGCCGGCACGACGGCGTAGTTGGGCGGCGGCGATACAACCGCAGCAGTGGGCGCGGGAACGGGTTTCATCGGCGGCACGGTGGTGGTTGCCGCGACCGGCACCGCCAGCGGAGCGGCGATAGGCGGGGGCGCCGTCACATACACCGGACTGACCGGCACCGCGTAATACACCGGCCGCGGCGGCGGCGCGTAGACCACGGCCGCTGGCATATACACGACGACCCTCGCGAAGGCGGTCGATGAACAGGCGAGACCGATAGCGGTAAAGGCAGACGCGCAGACGAAGCGAATAGTCATTTTGGACTCCTGAAGTGGTGGGCGGCGCATGTGGTGCATAGGGTGCATGTAGTGCTGGCCGCGCCGGCAGTCGAAAGATACGCAAGTCGCCGCCAGAGCGGAACGACAAACTCATTTCATTCGATGTCACCATGCAGCGGCGTGCGGGCGCGCGAACGCACCCGTATGTTTGAAGCGCATGCTGCGCGTTGCCTAAGGGAACGCCGCTGACGACCGGTGCGAACGCTCGCGAACAGCCGTGACAGCCGTGACATAAGTCGACATGATTCTGCAATTGCCATCGTCCGACGCATCCACAAGAATTCGGCCTGTCATCGAGATGGATCGCGGCATAAGCAGACGACGCCCGATGGCCTGATCGAAGGAGTCAGTCATGAAGAAGTTGCTCGCCACCGTGCTGCTGTGCTGCGCGTCCACCGTCACGTTCGCCCAGAGCGCCGCGCCGCAAGGCGTCAACCCGCAGCGCATGGACCGCATGGTGCAGCAATTGCAGATGCGCTTTTCGAATGCCAACACCACGCGCGACGGTAAGCTCACCCTTCAACAGGCAGAGGCCGGCATGCCGATGGTGGCCAAACATTTCGACGAGATCGATACGCAGAAGGCCGGCTACATCACGTTGCCGCAGATCGAGGCATTCATGCAGGAACGCGCGGCAGCGCACTGAGCCGAGTGGGCGTCTGCTGCAGGACGCCATCGACTCGCTGATGGCGAGCATCGCGCGGCGGCCCGAACTGCAGCGCGTGTTCAGCCCGATTCGCATGGCGCTGCTGGCCGTGATCGCGACCTGCACACTGCGAGGCGCGACGTTCGCTCGGGATTGCGGTATTTTCTGGGATGCTCGCTTCCATCTGCATCGCCGTGCCGTTCATTCCGACGCTGCACATGTCGTCGCAGCGTCGGTCCGAACGGCATGCGGCGCGTGAAACGCCGCCCGACGCGCCGCCCCGATGCCTGAACCGAGGAGCTATCGCATGGATCGCCCCGCCAAAATCATCGTGCTCGACGACGAAGTCGAACTGCGCAACATGCTGCTGCGCTTCTTGCGTGGCCACGGCTTCGACGTGCGAGCCGCCGAGGACAGCAAACGTCTGGACCGCTACCTGGAGCGCGAGCCGTTCGATCTGCTGGTGCTCGATCTGATGATCGGCGCGGAAGACGGTCTCGAGATCTGCGCCCGTTTGCGCACGCAGGGCCAGACCTTGCCGATCCTGATGCTGACCGCCAAGGGCGATCCGCTCGACCGCGTGGCCGGCCTCGAAACCGGCGCCGATGACTACCTCGCCAAGCCGTTCCTGCCGCGCGAACTGGTGGCTCGGATCAACGCGCTGCTGCGCCGCCAGAAGATCGCCTCGGGCGATGTCACGGTGACTTCGCAAAGCGTGCGCTTCGGCGACTTCACGCTCGACGTCGCGAGGCAACAGCTCACGCGCGCCGGTACGCCGCAGGAAATTCATTCGGCGCAGATGCTGCTGCTGGTTGCGCTCGCGTCGTCGCCGAACCGGCCAGTGAGCCGCGACAACTTGCTGGCGCGCGCACGGGGCCGCGAGCATGATGCGCTCGATCGCAGCATCGACGTGCAGGTGTTGCGCCTGCGGCAGATCATCGAGGACGATCCGTCCAAGCCGCGCTTCATCAAGACCGTGTGGGGCGTCGGCTACATGCTGGTCGCCGATGTCGAGCCATGAGTCGCGCGCTGCTGCGAAGGTTGCTGCCGAGAACGCTGCTCGCGCGCAACATCGCGTTGCTGATCGTGCTCGTGATGCTGAGCCAGGTGTGCGCGCTCGGCGTGTTGCTGCATTACGTGCAGCGGCCGCGCGTCGAGCGCGCGGCGGCCGTGTTCGCCACCTATGTGACCACGCTCGACAGTCTGTTGGCATCGACGCCGCCCGGCGCACGCGCCAACCTGACGGCGCGGCTCGACGCTCGCGCGCAACTGCCTGCCGAGGCTCTCAAGACGCCCGCGCCGAATCTCTGGCGCGCCTATCGCACGTATCAACGCCGTGTGTTTATCGACAGCTTGCGCGAGCATCTGCCCGCCGACATGCTGACGCAGTGGCAAACCGAGAGCGGGCAGCGCCTGTGGATTCGCATGCACGCGCCGCCCGATGCGCCGCAAGCGCCGTACTGGATCGCGATGCCGATCCCCGAGGACGCGCAGGGCAACGGACTCGAAGCGGCGATTTTTCTGTCGCTCGGTCTGGCCGCGCTGGCCGCGTTGGCTGGCTACGCGATCCAGCTGCACCTGAACGAGCCGCTGGAAGAACTGACGCGGGCGGCGCGCCGTGTGAGCGCCGGCGAAACGCCCGCGCCGTTGCCGACTGACGGACCCACCGAAATCGCCGCGGTGAGCCGCGCTTTCAATCAGATGACGCACGCGTTGCAGGAAGCCGACGCGACGCGCGCATTGATGCTGGCCGGCATCTCGCACGACATCCGCACGCCGCTGACCAAGCTGCGCCTGTCGATGGCGATGGCGATGCCGGATGGCAGCGACAGCAGCTTCGTGGTCGCCGCCGAGTCGTATCTGGACCAGATCGAGTCGATCCTGCAGCAGTTCATGGATTACGCGGGCAGCGGCGCACGCGAGGCCGCGCAGCCTGGCGATCTGAACGCGCTGATCGAACGGCTCGCGGGTGATTTCGCGGGACTCGGGCATGAGTTCGAGCTGTCGCTCGCGAAGCTCCCGGCGCTCGCTTACCGCCCGATCAGCATGATGCGGCTGCTGATGAACCTGATGCAGAACGCGATCGTGTACGGCGGCACTGGACTCGCCGTGCGCACCTGGGCGAGCGGCGACGCGGTGACGATCGCGGTCTGCGATCGGGGCACAGGTCTGTCGGTGCAGGAACTGGAGCAACTGAAGGCGCCGTTCCAGCGCGGTCGCAATGCGCGTTCGCATAGCGGCGGCACGGGTCTGGGGTTGTCGATCGTCGACCGGATTGCGCGGCTGCATGGCGGCAGCATGCAGTTTCATGCGCGTGAGGGCGGCGGGCTGGAGGTGTGGGTGGTGTTGCCGGTGAGGTCCGCTTAAGGCGCGATTCACCGCGATGATCGATTCACGGGTACGCCGCCGGGCGTCGTCAGGACGCTACCCGCGACGTTCACTCGCGATCCAGCCACGCATCCAGGCCGACGCGGAACGCCACGCCCGCGATCACCGGCACGGTCAGCATCAGGATGATGCCGAAGTTGGGAATCTCGTCGCCATACATGACCGTGCTATAGAGCACGACGCTCGCGACGATCGCGAACACCACGACACCGACGACGACCATCAGAAGATTGCGTGTCGTAATCGACAGCGTCTTGCGCTTTGTCTCGGCCGGCGTGGCGTTGGTGGTGGAAGCTTCATCGTGTTGGGCGGGCATGATGGTTCTCGCGACTGGAAAAGTGCGGCATAAGGAGCGACGGCGACGGCCGATCCGATAGGGGCGCGCGCCCGGCATCATACCCGGAGCGGTTGCGGCCGCGCGGCGCGGGCCGCGCCGACCAGCAGTCCCACCGCGAAGATCGCCAGCATCGCCAGCACGAACGCGGCAATCGCGCTGATCGGGTAAGCGCGTTGATGCAGGAGCTCCATAACATCAATATAAGCCGCATTGTCGATAGCAGGATGGAAAGCGCGACATGAAGTCGGAAGTGATCCGCCGGGGCATGCGCGCTAAGGAAACGCTGATTAA
>NZ_CYGX02000059.1 GCF_900019265.1 Paraburkholderia ribeironis | reverse complement strand
CATCGTCTCAAGTCGCACGCTTCACGGCCGTTCTCGCATCGCCTGAAAAAACAAAACCCCACGCTCCGAAAAACGTGGGGTTCGTCAGCAGTCTGAAAAGCCGCGCGACGACGCGGCTTTTTTTTGCCCGGCGTTTCCCCGGGTCTCCCGGGGTGCGCCTGCCCGCCGGCGACAATCTCGCGCATTCAATGGTCTTCTGCGCTGGCGCACCGCGCAACCACGCGACTTCGCCTATGCTGACGGAGACGGACGCCTCGCCGCGAGGCAGGCGCGTCTTTCTCATTCCGCGGAGTGCCTGTGACCGTTCGCAATCTCGACGCGTTGTTTCGACCCAGATCCGTTGCTGTAGTCGGCGCCTCCGAGCGACCGGACAGCACCGGTGCAATGGTCTGGGCCCGCGTGCTGGAGGGTGGTTTCGACGGCCCGTTGTGGCCGGTCAATCCGAAGTACGAAACGCTCGGTGGCCGTGTCGTGACCCGCGACGTCGGCGATCTGCCGCAAGCGCCCAGTGTCGCGCTGATCTGCACGCCGCCCGCTACATGGCCGGGCATCGTCCATAAGCTTGGCGGGCTGGGCACACGGGCGGCCATCATCGTCGGCGAGGTACGCAGCGACGACGATCGGCTCGCGCTGCGGCACGCGCTGTCGGCGGCGCGGCCGAATCTGTTGCGCATCGTCGGGCCGGGCAGTCTCGGCGTGGTGTCGCCGGCGCTGCGCGCGCATCTGGGCGCGCCGTCGTGCACGGTCAAGGCGGGTGGGGTCGCGTGGGTCTCGCAGTCGAACGCGCTGACCAATGCGGTGCTCGGCTGGGCGCATGCGCGCGGGCTCGGTTTTTCGCATGCGGTGGCGCTCGGCGACGAGGCCGACGTCGATGCCGGCGACGTGCTCGACTATCTCGCCAGCGATCCCGGCACGCGCGCCATTCTGCTCGAACTCGACAGCGTGCGGGCGGCGCGCAAGTTCATGTCGGCGGCGCGGGCGGCAGCGCGCAACAAGCCGGTGCTGGCGCTGCGCTCCGGTCGCGCCGATCCCGCCGATGCACTTTACTCGGCCGCATTCCGGCGCGCGGGCATGGTGCGCGTCGATGCGCTCGACGATCTGCTCGATGAAGTGGAAACCCTCGGCGTAGGCCGGGTGGCGGCCGGCGCGACGGCGACGCTGATCACCAGCGACCGCGGCCTCGCCACGCTCGCCTGCGATGCCTTCGCGGCCGCCGGCGGCATGCTCGCGCCGTGGCCTGCCGAAGCGTCGGACGCGTTGCGGCAGGCGCTGCCGCTTGCGGTCGGCGGCAATCCGTTGCAGCTCGGCGACGATGCGCGTCCCGAGCATTTCGGCACCGCGCTCAAGCTGCTCGCGGAGCATCGTGGCACTGGCACGGCGTTCGTGGTCCACGCATCGACACACAGCGCGCCGGTCGGCGAGGTTGCGCAGGCGTTGATCGCCAATCAGCGTTTCGCGTATCGCGGCCTGCTCGCGTGCTTCTTCGGCGGCCTGGATGCCGCCACGCGCGACGCGCTGCACGCGCAAGGCATCCCGGTTCATACGACGCCGCAACGGCTCGCGCGAGCGTTCGCACGTCTGGTCGATTACCGGATGGGCCGCGAATTGCTGATGCAAACGCCGGAAGGACTGCCCGCGCAGATTCCTGAAGCGATCGACGCGGCGCAGGCGCAGGCACGCGCGGCGCTCACGGCCGGCGAGCATGCCCTGACGGGCGACGCGGCGGCGCAGTTCCTCGCGCGCTTCGGGCTGCAAGTCGAAGCAGAAGCGCGCGACGACGCGGCCGCGCCGTCGCGCAAGCCGGTGGTCGACATCACCGTCGAGCTTCACGACGACGACAACTTCGGCCCCGTGTTCCGCTTCACCGCGCCGTCGGTGGACGGCGCCTCCGAGCCGCTGCGCGTCTACGGCCTGCCGCCGCTCAATCCGGTACTGGCGCGCGACATCGTCATGCGCTCGCGCTACGCGCGGCTGGTCGCGCCGGAGCCGGCGCTCGCCGCGCTGACGGCGCTCTCGCAGGCGGTCTGCTACGTCGGCGAGATCGGCGGCCTTGCGCTGACGTTGAGGGTGTACAGCGATCGCGTGATGGTGGTCGAGCCGACGCTGAGCCTCGCCGCGCAGCGCAGTCGTCTGGCGATCATGCCTTATCCACGCCGTTTCGAAGAGACAGTCGACTGGCACGGCGTGCGCGTGACCGTGCGGCCGATCCGTCCGGAAGACGAAGCCGCGCATCATGACTTCGCCGAAGCAATGACGCCTGAGGATTTGCGCTTGCGGTTTTTTGGCTCGGTGGGGAGCTTCGATCACTCGCAGCTCGCGCGCATGACGCAGATCGACTACGACCGCGAAATGGCGCTGATCGCGACGGTCCCCGGCGACAAGGGGTTGGCGCGGACGTTGGGCGTGGTGCGCGCCGTCGCCGATCCCGACAACGAGACCGCGGAATTCGCGGTCACGGTGCGTTCCGACCAGAAAGGCCGGCGGCTCGGTCAGTTGCTGATGGGGCGGATCATCCAGTACGCGCGGGCGCGCGGCATCCACTGGCTGGTTGGCGAGGCGTTGCGCGAAAATGCCGCGATGATCGCGCTCGCCAAGGCGAGCGGCTTCACGATTACGCGGACCGAAGATCCCGGCGTGGTGGGATTCCGCCTCGCGCTCGACGAAACCGCCGAGGCGAGCGACGCGGCGTCGGGCAAAGGGAGCTGAGCGCGAACCTCAGGCCGGCAGCTTCGCGGCTGCTTCGTCGACCTGCGCGCGGGTCACCGACAATTCTTCGAGCCAGGCCTGCGCATACACGGCGCCGGTTTCGCGTTCGAGACGCGCGATCGTCGTCGCGCAGCGGTTCGCATCCTTCAGCGTCGCGATGAACGACTTCACCGATTCGCCCGCCTTGAACGCATCGAACAACGGCACGCGGATATCGTCCGGCAGCGCACGCGTCGTCCACTGATACGGCTTGCCGTTGAACGTGAACGACGGTGGCAGCACGCGCTCCTTCTTGGCGGCCGGAATCAGGCCGTAGGTGCGTGCGGCCTCGCCGATCTGCTCCGGCGAAAACAGCTCGTCCGGGCTGATGTCGAATTGCTGGATGAAGGTCTCGATGCTTTGCATCGCCGCGGCGCGGTCGTCGCGGCGCTTTTGCGCATGAGCGACGATGTCGCGCAGTTCGTCGGCTTCTTCAGGCGTGATCGTGAAGCTCGACTGCTTCTGCTGGAGTTCGGAAAAACGCTGGAATTCGGAATCGGTCAGAAGTTTCGCCATTGCTTATCGATGGGCGCGCATGAGCAAGCTCACACAGCGTAATTTTTGAAGGGCCGCCATTCTAAACCATGTACGCAGACGACCGCCTTTCAACGAGCCGCCGCACTGGTCCGCTGCTCAGCCATGCAGCTCAGGCGGCCCGCTCGCGGGACATCGACAACGCCTGCACGGTCTCGCGCAGCAACGCGGTCGCCGCTTCGAGCGTCGGCGCGGCGTATTCATCGATACGCCGCAGATACGGACAGGTGAGCACGGCGATCGCCTGGCCAGACGGGCCCAGGATCGGAAACGTCACGTCGGTCACGCCGAAAATCTGCTGGCTGTCCTTCTGCGAGAAACCCGCCGTGCGAATCCGCTCGCACACCTGTTCCAGCGCGTCACGGTCGATCGTGACCTCGCCCTTCACCTTGGTGTGTTCGGCCAGCATCTGCTGGCGCTGCTCGATGCTTTGAAACGCGAGCATCACCCGACCCGAGCCCGTGTCGATCAACCCGACCCGCGAGCCGAGCCGCACCGACATGCCCCACGTGCCTGGCCCATCCACCTGGGCGATCACCAACAGATTGCCGCGGTCGTACACGACGAGGTGACACGATTGCTCGGCGACATCGGCGAAGCGCTGCATTAGCGGCAGCGCTTCGGAGATCAGACGGTTCATCGGCGGATGACGATGCGCGAGCGCGTACAGCTTCAGGCTCAGCGAATAGCGGTCACCCGCGGCCGAGCGCACCACGTACTGCCGCGCGACGAGCCGTTGGAGCATCCGGTACATCTCGCTCGCATTGCGGCCCAGCAGCTTGGTGATTTCGGCGCGCGTGAGCCCCTCTTTTTGCTCGGCGAGCAGTTCGAGGATGTCCAGGCCTTTGTCGAGCGCGGGAGCCCGATAACGGTCGTCGTCGTCCCTGTCTTCGGCTTCCATCGTCAGCGAGGTTCCATGTGCAGTTCTCATTGTCTGGCGCATGAATGTAAATCCGGCGGAATTCTCAAGCAAGGCGTCGTTCGTCCAGGGAAAGCACGGATGCCTGGTGCAGTGCACATCGCTTGACTTCAAAAAGTCCGTATATGAATAATACGTTCATTGGTGAATGAACGCATGCCTATACGCCAATAGCCCAATAAGAAAGAGAGAGCGCAGGACGAAGTTCCGGCATTCATGACCGGTTCACGCAGTTCAACAACGCATAGCAGGAGACAAGCATGTCGTTCGTCAAAGGGCCGCACGCGCCCCGCCGTCTGTTCCGCAGTTCGCTCCTCACTCTCGCGGCCGCCGCGTGCGTCGCGGGCCTCGCCGTGAGCGGCGCCGCGCAAGCCGCCGATTCCGGCAAGATCGGCCTCGATCTGCCGCTGCTCACCTCGCCGTTCTGGCAGTCGTACAACAACTACCTGCCCCAGTACGCGAAGGACATGAGCCTCAACATCCTGGCACCGGTCAACTCGAATGGCGATCCCGTCCAGCAGATCACCGACATGAACAACCTGTTGAACCTCGGTTCGAAGGGCATCGTGGTCGGCCCGCTGGACTCGGCGGCGATCAGCCGCGCGCTCGACGCCGCTGCCGCCAGAAACGTGCCGGTAGTCGCAGTGGACGTCGCGCCGACGCAAGGCAAGGTCGCGATGGTGGTGCGCGCCGACAATCGCGCGTATGGCGAGAAGGCGTGCAAATACATCGGCGAGCACGTGAAGGCGGGCAAGGTCGTGCAGATCATGGGCGACCTGGCGTCGGTCAACGGGCGTGATCGCTCGGAAGCGTTCCGCGCTTGCCTGAAGGGCTATCCGGGTTTGTCGCTGCTGGAAATTCCGGCGAGCTGGAAGGGCGACGTGGCGGCCACCGCGCTCGACAGTCTGCTGACCGCCAATCCCGACGTGAAGGCGATCTACATGCAGGCAGGCGGCGTCTATCTGTCGCCGACGCTGCAGACCTTGCGGCGCAAACAGATGCTGTATCCAGCCGGTGATGCGAAGCACGTCGTGATCGTGAGCAACGACGGCATTCCTCAGGAGTTCGAAGCAATTCGCCGCGGCGAGATCGACGCAACCGTATCGCAACCTGCCGATTCGTACGCGAAATACGGTCTCTTCTATATCAAGGCGGCGTTGGCGGGGCAGACCTTCAAGCCGGGCCCGACCGATCACGGCAGCAACATCATCCAGCTGGCGCCGGGGCTTCTCGAAGACCAGTTGCCCGCGCCGCTCGTGACGAAGTCGAATGTCGACGATAAGGCCTTGTGGGGCAACACGGTCAAATGAGCCGTCAAAAAGGAGCGGCCATATGAGCCCGACGACCTTTCCCGCGGTCGCCCCGCAGGGACTTCCTCCGGTCGCCCCACAGGGACTTCCTTCGGTCGTCGAAGCGGTTGAGATCACCAAACGCTTCGGCTCGACCGCCGCGCTGAACGACGTGAGCATCCGCGTCATGCCCGGCGAGTCGCATGCGCTCGTCGGGCGCAACGGTGCGGGCAAATCGACGCTGGTGTCGATCCTCACCGGCCTGCGCAAGCCCGATACCGGCGAGGTGCGTTTCAGCGGCGCGGCCGCTCCGTCGATCGCGGATCGCGATGCATGGCGCGAGCGCGTCGCTTGCGTCTATCAGCATTCGACCATCATCCGCGACCTGAGCGTTGCGGAGAACCTGTTCATCAACCGGCAGCCGATGCGCGGCGGCGTGATCGACTGGTCCGCGATGCGCCGCGACGCCCGCGCGTTGCTCGACCACTGGAAGATCGACGTGCGCGAAGAGGCGCGCGCCGGCGACCTGACAGTGGAAGCGCGGCAACTGGTGGAGATCGCGCGGGCGCTGTCGTACGGCGCGCGCTTCATCATCCTCGACGAACCGACCGCGCAACTCGACGGCGACGAAATCAAGCGCCTGTTCCGGCGCATCAGCGAGTTGCAGCGCGAAGGCGTGACCTTCCTGTTCATCTCGCATCATCTGCAGGAGGTCTATGAAATTTGCCAGGCCGTAACGGTGCTGCGCGACGCGCGGCATATCGTCAGCGCGCCGGTGTCCGCGTTGCCGCGCGAACGGCTGATCGAAGCGATGACCGGTGAGCGCGGCGGCCTCGCCGTGGCCGACGCGGCGGCGCGCGACCCATTGCCCGCCGACACCGCGATCGCGCTGCAGATCGACGAACTGGCCGGCGCCGATTACGAAGGCGTGTCGTTTACGGTCAGGCGCGGTGAAGTGGTCGGCCTGACCGGCGCGACCAGCAGCGGCCGCACGAGCGTGGCCGAAGCGATCGCCGGTTTGCGCGCGGCCAGGCGCGGCACGATCAGCGTCGACGGTAGCGCCTTGCCGTCTGGCGATGTGCCAGCGGCGTTGGCGCATGGCGTCGGCTGCGTGCCGAAGGACCGGCATCACGAGGGCCTGGTGCTCACCCAATCGGTCGCGGAAAACGCGTCGATGACGATCGCGCGTCTGCTCGGCAAGTTCGGCATCGCGCCGCCCGCGAAGAAGAACGCGTTCGGCCAGCGGATGATCGACGCGCTCGGCATCGTCGCGCAGGGTCCCGAGCATGTCGTGTCGGGG
Source organism: Paraburkholderia ribeironis (assembly GCF_900019265.1). Lineage (GTDB taxonomy): Bacteria > Pseudomonadota > Gammaproteobacteria > Burkholderiales > Burkholderiaceae > Paraburkholderia > Paraburkholderia ribeironis. The sequence continues at coordinate 77,919 of NZ_CYGX02000059.1, read as the reverse complement.
CTGTCGGGCGGCAATCAGCAGAAGGTGGTGATGGCGCGCGCCCTCGCCACCGACCCCAACGTGCTCGTGCTGATCGACCCCACCGCGGGCGTCGACGTGAAATCGAAAGAAGCGTTGCTGTCCGTCGTCGACCGCGTGCGCGAGGAGGGCAAGGCCGTGCTGGTCGTGTCCGGCGAGCTCGACGATCTGCGCACCTGTGACCGTGTGCTGGTCATGTTCCGTGGCCGTGTCGCGGCCGAGTTTCCCGCGGGTTGGCAGGACCACGACCTGATCGCATCCGTTGAAGGAGTCAGTCTTCATGAAGAATAGTGCGCCCAGTCCCGCATTCAGCGGTGCGCCGCGCCAACTGCAACCGGCCGTGCAGCCGACGCGCGGCAAACGCGCCCGCTTCGAGCTGGCGCGCCTGCGCGAGCTGGCGTTGCTGCCCGCGCTGGCCTTGCTGATCGTGATCGGCGCGTTCGTCAGCCCCAGCTTTCTGACGCGGGCCAATCTGATCAGCGTGCTGGGCGCGTCGGCGGCGCTGGCGCTGGTCGTGCTCGCGGAATCGCTGATCGTGCTGACCGGCAAGTTCGATCTCTCGCTCGAATCGACGGTCGGCATCGCCCCCGCAGTGGGCGCGATGCTGGTGATGCCGGCGGCGTCCGCGGGCTTCGGCACGCAATGGCCGGCGGCGGTCGGCCTCGTCGCCATCGTCGCGGTCGGCGCGGCGATCGGTTTGATCAACGGCTTTCTCGTGGTGCGTTTGCGGCTGAACGCATTCATCGTCACGCTGGCCATGCTGATCGTGTTGCGCGGCATGCTGGTCGGCGCGACCAAGGGCGGCACGCTGTTCGACATGCCGCCGTCGTTCTTCTCGCTCGCCACCACCATCGTGTTCGGCTTGCCATTGTCGGTGTGGCTCGCGGCGGCGGCCTTTGCGATCGCCGCGTTCATGTTGCGCTATCACCGTCTGGGCCGCGCCTTGTATGCGATCGGCGGCAACCCGGAAGCGGCGCGTGCGGCGGGAATTCGCGTCGAGCGCATCACGTGGGGCGTGTTCGTGCTCGGCAGCATGCTGGCGTCGCTGGGCGGCCTGATCGTGACCGGCTATGTCGGCGCGATCAACGCGAATCAGGGCAACGGCATGATCTTCACGGTGTTCGCAGCCGCGGTGATCGGCGGCATTTCGCTCGATGGCGGCAAGGGCACGATGCTCGGCGCGCTCTCCGGCGTGCTGTTGCTGGGCGTCGTGCAGAACCTATTGACGCTCGCTCAGGTGCCGTCGTTCTGGATTCAGGCGATCTACGGCGCGATCATCCTCGGCTCGCTGATGGTGGCGCGGCTCGCAAGCGGCGAAGGCCAGAACTAATGCACACGCATCACGGAGAACTCAATTGACCAGCCGCTCATTGCCAACCGACCCACCGACCGACCCGAGCCTGATCCTGCTCAGCCCCGCCGACAACTGCCTGATCGCGGCGGCGCGTCTGAACGCGGGCACCGAGGTCGTGATCGAAGGCGAGCGCGTCACGCTCGCCAAAGACATCGAGCTGGGTCACAAGGTGGCGCGTCACGCACTCGCGCAGGACGACAAGGTGCTGCGCTACGGCGCGGTGATCGGCCACGTGACCGAAGCGGTGGCGCGCGGCGCGCATTTGCATACGCACAACCTCGAAAGCGACTACCTGCCGACTTATACGCACGACGCGGGTCACGCGTTCGTCCATCATTGACTGCGCAACATCACGCGGCCTCAGTGCCGCTGAAACCGCTGGAAAGACCATGACAGACACTTCCATAGCAACCGCCGCGCCGCAGCCGATGCTGCAAGGCTATCTGCGCAGCGACGGCCGCAAGGGCATCCGCAATGTGGTCGCGGTGGCTTATCTGGTCGAGTGCGCGCATCACGTGGCGCGCGAGATCGTCACGCAGTTTCGCGAGCAGCTCGACGCGTTCGACGACCCTTGCACCGAACGCGAGCCGCCGGTGCATCTGATCGGCTTTCCGGGCTGCTACCCGAATGGGTACGCGGAGAAGATGCTGGAGCGGCTCACCACGCATCCGAACGTCGGCGCGGTGTTGTTCGTGTCGCTCGGCTGCGAGAGCATGAACAAGCACTATCTGGCGGACGTGGTGCGCGCGAGCGGGCGTCCCGTCGAAGTCCTGACGATCCAGGAAAAGGGCGGCACGCGCAGCACGATTCAATACGGCATCGACTGGGTTCGCGGCGCGCGCCGGCAACTCGCTGCGCAACGCAAAGTGCCGATGGCGCTGAGCGAACTGGTGATCGGCACGATTTGCGGCGGCTCGGACGGCACCAGCGGCATCACCGCGAACCCGGCCGTGGGCCGCGCGTTCGATCATCTGATCGACGCGGGCGCGACCTGCATCTTCGAGGAAACCGGCGAACTGGTGGGCTGCGAATTTCATATGAAGACGCGTGCAGCGCGGCAGGATCTCGGCGATGAAATCGTTGCTTGCGTCGCGAAGGCGGCGCGCTATTACTCGATTCTCGGGCACGGCAGTTTCGCGGTCGGCAATGCGGACGGTGGCCTCACTACGCAGGAAGAGAAATCGCTAGGCGCGTATGCGAAGAGCGGCGCGTCGCCGATTGTCGGCATCATCAAACCCGGCGACATGCCGCCGACCGGCGGCCTCTATCTGCTCGACGTCGTGCCGGATGGCGAACCGCGCTTCGGTTTTCCGAACATCAGCGACAACGCCGAAATCGGCGAGCTGATCGCGTGCGGCGCGCACGTGATCCTGTTCACGACCGGACGCGGCTCGGTGGTCGGCTCGGCGATCTCGCCGGTGATCAAGGTGTGCGCGAATCCAGCGACGTATCGCAACCTCGCCGGCGACATGGACGTCGATGCGGGCCGTATTCTCGAAGGCCGCGGCACGCTCGACGAAGTCGGCCGCGAAGTGTTCGAGCAAACGGTGGCGGTGTCGTGCGGCGCGGCGTCGAAATCGGAGACGCTCGGTCATCAGGAATTCATCCTGACTTACAAGACGTTTGAACCGGTTGGGCCCGCGTGCTTGCCGTTGAGCGCCGCGCCCGCGCAGCGGGTCGTCGCGATTGAGCCGAATTGAGCGGACCGTCTGTACGCTTTCATTGGATAGACCCTGCGTGGTGGGCAAATCTCGTTCGCGCATGGTAAAAACATAGAGACAACGGAGACGCCCTCAATGACCGCAACGATCGGTTCAAAGATCGCGCAACGGCGCCGCATCGGCCGGGGCGCGTTGCAGGTGAGCGGACTAGGTCTCGGTACGGCGCCCCTGGGCGGCCTCTACCGCGATCTGTCCGACGAAGAGGCACACGCGACCATCGACGCCGCGTGGGACGCCGGCGTGCGCTACTTCGACACCGCGCCGCACTATGGCAACACGAAGGCCGAGCACCGCCTGGGCGACGCGTTGCGCCGCTATCCGCGCGGCGACTACGTGCTGTCCACCAAAGTGGGCCGCCGTTTCGTGCCGCGCACCACGCCCTTCGACGACCGCGAAGGCTGGCAAAATCCGCTGCCCTTCGAAGCGATCTACGACTACACGCACGACGGCATTCTGCGCTCGTTCGAAGACAGTCAGCAGCGCCTCGGTATCGTCGAGATCGATATTCTGCTGGTGCACGACATCGGCCGGGTCACGCATGGCGACCAGCATCCGCATTACTGGCGGCAACTGACTGAAGGCGGCGGCTTCCGCGCGCTGGACAGGCTGCGCTCGACGGGCGCGATCAAGGCGGTCGGACTCGGCGTCAACGAAGGCGCGGTCATCCTCGACGCGATGGCGGAGTTCGATATCGATTGCGCGCTGCTGGCGGGCCGTTATACGCTGCTCGAACAGACCACGCTCGACGACCTGCTGCCGGCCTGTGAAGCGCGTGGCGTCAGCATCCTGTTAGGCGGCGCGTTCAATTCGGGCATCCTGGCGCACGGCGTTGCGGGTGATCTGAAATTCAACTACGGCGCAGCGCCGCGCGCAGTGATCGAGCGCGTCGCGCGGCTGGAGGCGGTGTGCAGCGCGCATGGCGTGCCGCTTGCCGCCGCCGCGTTGCAGTTTCCGTATGCGCATCCGGCGGTCGCCACCGTGTTGACCGGCGCGCGCAGTGCCGACGAATTGCGCGAGAACGTCGCCTCGTTCGAGCAGCCGATCCCCGCGGGTCTGTGGTCCGCGTTGCGCGACGAAGGTTTGCTCGACCGGCGCGCGCCCGCGCCGGAGGATTGATGTGACGATGCCGATCGACGCCCACCAGCACTACTGGGACCCGGCCCGAGGCGACTACGGGTGGCTCACGCCGGAGCTGAAGATCCTGTACCGGCCGTTCGGCCCGGCGGATCTCGCGCCATTGCGCGAACGCGCGGGCGTCGAGCGTACGGTGGTGGTGCAGGCCGCGCCCACTCTCGACGAATCGCGCTATTTGCTGGACCTCGCGCGGCATGAGCCGTCGATCGCGGGGGTGGTCGGCTGGGTGCCGTTGCTGTTGCCCGCGGCGCCGGCCATGATCGAGGCGCTTGCGCGCGAGCCGAAGTTCAAGGGCGTGCGTCCGATGCTCCAGGATCTGCCGGACGACGCCTGGATCGCGAATCCCGATCTCGCACCGGCAATCGACGCGTTGATCGCACACGACCTCGCGTTCGATGCGTTGATTTACGCGCGGCACGTCGAGCATGTCGAAACCTTCGCGGCGCGTTTTCCCGCGTTGCGCATCGTGGTCGATCATGGCGCGAAGCCGCCGATCCGTGACGGCGGCGCGGGTGATCCGGCCTGGCGCGACGCGATCACGCGGCTTGCGCGATTGCCGAAGGTTCATTGCAAACTGTCGGGTCTCGTCACCGAGGCTTCCCCGGGCTGGACCGAGGAAACGCTGCGGCCGTATGTCGAGCATCTGCTGGCGTCGTTCGGTCCGGCGCGTCTGATGTGGGGTAGCGACTGGCCGGTGCTCGACCTGAACGGCGACTATCTGCTCTGGCATTCGGTGGCGACCACCTTGCTCGCGTCGTTGAGCGACACCGAACAAGACGCGGTCTTCGGCGCTAACGCGGCGGCGTTTTATCGACTTTGATTTCTGGCAGCATCAGCAGGACGCAAACATCAGCAGGACGCAAACCGCACACGCAGCCCATCCAACTGGAGTCGTAGATGACACAAAGACTGGCCGGCAAGACGGCCCTGATCACCGCGGCAGGACAAGGCATCGGTCTCGCCACCGCTGAACTCTTCGCACGCGAAGGCGCACGTGTGATCGCCACGGACATCCGCATTGACGGACTGGCCGGCAAACCGGTCGAGGCGCGCCAGCTCGACGTGCGCGACGCCGCGGCGATCAAGGCGCTGGCCGCCGAAGTCGGCGCGATCGACGTGCTGTTCAACTGCGCGGGCTACGTGCACGCCGGCTCGATTCTCGAATGCAGCGAAGAAGATTGGGATTTCGCGTTCGACCTGAACGCCAAGGCGATGTACCGTACCATCCGCGCGTTCCTGCCGGGCATGCTCGATAAAGGCAGCGGCTCGATCATCAACATGTCGTCGGCGGCGTCGAGCGTGAAGGGCGTGCCGAACCGCTTCGCGTACGGCGCGTCGAAGGCCGCGGTGATCGGGCTGACCAAGTCGGTTGCTGCGGATTTCGTCACGCGTGGTGTACGCTGTAACGCGATCTGCCCTGGCACGGTGTCGTCACCGTCGCTCGAACAGCGGATCGTCGCGCAGGCACAGGCGCAAGGCGCGACGGTGGACGCCGTGCAGGCGGCGTTCGTGGCGCGTCAGCCGATGGGCCGCATCGGCAAGCCCGAAGAAATCGCTGCGCTCGCACTGTATCTCGCGTCCGACGAGTCGGCGTTCACCACGGGCCAGGCCCATGTGATCGACGGCGGCTGGTCGAACTGACGCAACCTGACCTGCGAATCGAACACTACTGAACGAAAAGGGAAGTACCACGATGAAACTGCTTCGTTATGGGCCGAAAGGCCAGGAAAAGCCGGGCATGCTCGACGCGCAAGGCAAGCTTCGCGACCTGTCCAAAGTAGTCGGCGATATCGACGGCGCCACGCTGACCGATGAAGGTCTCGCGAAGCTGCGCGCGCTCGACCCGGCTTCGCTGCCGCTCGTCGAAGGCAATCCACGTATGGGGCCGTGCGTCGGCAAGATCGGCAAGTTCATCTGCATCGGGCTGAACTACGCGGACCACGCGGCCGAATCGAATCTGCCGGTGCCGGCCGAACCGGTCATCTTCAACAAGTGGACGAGCGCCATCTGCGGCCCGAACGACGACGTCGAAATTCCGCGCGGCTCGAAGAAGACCGACTGGGAAGTCGAACTGGGCGTGGTGATCGGCAAGCCGGCGAAATATATCGACGAAGCCAACGCGCTCGACTACGTCGCCGGCTACTGCGTCATCAACGACGTGTCGGAACGCGAATGGCAGATCGAACGCGGCGGCACGTGGGACAAGGGCAAGGGCTTCGACACCTTCGGCCCGATCGGCCCGTGGGTCGTCACGCGCGATGAAGTCGCCGATCCGCAGAACCTGAGCCTGTGGCTCGAGGTGGACGGCCATCGTTACCAGAACGGCAACACGAAGACGATGGTGTTCGGCGTCGCGAAACTGGTTTCGTACGTATCGCAGTGCATGAGCCTGCAACCGGGCGACGTGATTTCGACCGGCACGCCGCCGGGCGTCGGCATGGGCGTGAAGCCGAACCCGGTGTTTCTGAAGCCGGGTCAGACGATCCGTCTGGGCATCGAGGGTCTTGGCGAGCAAACGCAAAAGACCTACGCGGCGGAGTAATTCGCCGCGCGGCTGTCATGCGTTGCCGATGTAAAAGGCCGTTTCCGCATTGAGCGGAAACGGCCTTTTTTGCCTGGCTTGAAGCGCCGCGATCTTTCAGACGCGCTGCTGCGCGAGCAGTCGTGCAAGGAGCCCGACCAATCGATCGACGTGCTCGTCTTGCGTGCGCCACGACGACACGCTGATCCGGAACGCGGGCCGTCCTTGCCAGAGCGTGCCGCCAAACCACGTTTCGCCGGATGCCTGGGCCGCTTCACGAACCGCAACCGTCTGCGCGTCGGTCGGGGCTCGCACCAGCACCTGATTCAGCACGACGCGATTGATCACCTCGAAACCCGCGGCACGCAAGCCATCGGCGATGCGCGACGCCTGTGCGCAATGCCGGTCGACCATCTCCTGCACGCCGCTGCGCCCGAGCGAACGCAATGCCGCCCAGATCGGGATGCCGCGCGGACGGCGCGAGAACTCCAAGGTCAGATTCTTCTGCGCATCGTGGGCTCCGCTCAGGTAGACCGCGTCGCTGTTCATCGCCGCCGACATCGCCCGTGCATCGCGGCAGATCGCCATTGCGCCGTCATAGGGCGTGTTGAGCCATTTGTGGCCGTCGGTGGTCCAGCTATCGGCGCCGTCGATGCTCTCCGTCAGCGCCCGCTTCGACGACGCCCGCGCCCACAGGCCGAACGCGCCATCCACGTGGACCCATGCGCCTGCCGCCTTGGCGCGCGGTATCAGGGCGGCGAACGGGTCGAATTCGCCGGTGTTCACTTCGCCGGCTTGCACACAGAAGATCGTCATGTCGTCGAGGGGCGGCAACTGGGCGGGGTCGATACGGCCGTGCTCGTCGACAGGCGCTGTGATGACGCGCTTCATGCCGAAGCCGAGTACGCGCAACGCCTTCTTCACGGTGATATGCGCCATGTCGGAGATGACGACTCGCACCGGCGGCGCGCCATCCAGGCCATCGTTGTCGACATCCCAACCCTTGCGTTCCAGCAGCGCGCGCCGTGCGGCGGCAATACAAACGAGCGTGCATGCCGTCGCGCTGGTGCCAAAGCCGACCGCCGCTTCGCGTGGCAGATCGAGCACGTCGAGCACCCAGCGCGCCGCGATCTTTTCGATGACGGCGGCGGCCGGCGAGTTATCGAAGGTCGATGCGCACTGGTCCCACGCGCCCATCAGCCGCTCGGCCGCCGCGGCTGCCGGCAGCACCGCGCCGATCACGAAGCCGTAATAGCGAGGATCGTTCGACGCCACCGTTGCCGGCGAACCGCTTTCATCGAGCAGGCGCAGCACATCGGCGGGCGCGTGGCCATGTCGCGGCAAGGTTTCGTCGAAGGCTGCGAGTTGCGCGAGCGCGGCCGCATCAGGAAATACCCGGCGCTTGCCGATGCCGGCGAGGTAAGCGTGCGCGCGCCGGTCTGCGTCGGCGGCGAGAGCGAGTTCGTCCATGTGGTTCCTTTGGGGGGTTGAGAGATCGATGGCGCGTTGGTCGGGAGACTGCGCGCTCAGAGATTGGCAAGGGTGGTAAAGGGGCGGTAAAGGGCGGTAAAGGGCAGCAAAGGCGCGGCCGGGCTTTCGCCAATCGGCGTCGTTGTGCTTGCAGTAGGTGAATTTGCCAATCCGCCGCGCGTGCACGAGCTGCGCGTCGGCGAGGATGGGCACCTTGCGCGTGTTGTTGGCGGCTGGAATCCCGAGCGTTTCGGCGATGAAGGTGCAGCGCACGCCGACCCTTTCGGTGTCGGCGTGGTCCTGATACGCGAACCCGTCACCCCGCCGGCTCGTGTTCGCCGTTCTCGCCGATCCGGTCGACTGTGCCTTGCGCGACCGCGATGAGCTTTTCACGGTCGCCGTCCATCACATACACGTTGCACTGGCAGGTAACCTGATGCCGCGCCGCGTAGACCACGCGTGCGCGTGCGATCAGCGTGCCGTTCACCGCCGGGCGCAGGTAGTTGATCTTGTATTCGCCGGTCACGACTTTCGGCCCAAGCGACAACGCGCCAGCGAACGTCAGCGCGTTATCGACGAGATAGCTGATGACGCCGCCATGTACGAAGCCATGCTGCTGCCGCAACTCGTCGCGAATCCGCAGACTCAAGGCGAGTTCATCGGTGCCGGTGTGCATCAGCTCGGCCCCGAGCAGCATGCTGAACGGTTGGGCGTGCAGTGCGCCGCGCGCCCGGTCGAGGAGGTCGGTCATCGTGATTCCTTCGGGCACTAGCCCCCGGTGGCACTGCACTGGCGTGCATCGTACAGTCCAGTCCCTACCCACTCTAGGAAGCATGGATGCATCGCGTCAAGGGGAATCGGAAAAATGTGCGCGGCACTATTGCGCCAACCGATTGCAATACAGGCGATAGCCGATGAAAAAGACATGTAGGCCGATTTTTAACGCATTTCGTCTCAAGCTACGGTCACCCCCTGCCGTTAACCCTAACGAAGGTTCTCGTCATTCTTTTGCTTCCAGGTGTTCACGATGTTCAGCAAGATCAAGGTCGCATCCGGCCTGTTGTGTGTTCTGGCCGCGTTCTGCGTCTTCCAGCTTGTCACGGTGGGTCTGGGCTTCTGGTCGCTCACGCGTACGCATGACGACGTGGGCGATCTGTCGAACATCGCGCTCAAGCAGATGGACGCGGTCAGCAACACGACCCAGCGTTTGATGGACGCGCGCATCAACCTGTCGCGCGCCGGGACGCGCATGGTGCGCGGCGGCGCGGAACTCGCCGACATCGTGCAGCACGCCCGCGAGCAGCTAACGGCCGCCGACCAGTCGTTCGGCGCGTTCATGAGCGCGCCGAAGACGAGCGACGAAAACAGCGCCCGCGCCGCGGCGCTCGCCGAGCGCTATAAAAAGCTGCACGACGCGCTCGCCGAACTCGTGCAGTTTCTCGACTCGAACAACATCCAGGCATTCCTCGATCAGCCGACCCAGTCGTTCCAGGACGCGTACCTCGCCGAGTCGCACAACTTCGCGCAATTCAGCGACGCCGCGAGCCGGGCGTCGCTCGATTCGATCGATGCGCGCATGGCAACCTTCCGCGTCGTCAGTATCGTGATCCTGCTGATGCTGGTGGCCGGCACGATCGCGGTCTACGCGGCGCTGCGCCGGGGCGTCGTGGCGCCGCTGGAGGAAGCGGGCCGCCATTTCGACCGCATCGCGCAAGGACGCCTCGACCAGCCGATCGCCGCACGCGGCACCAACGAGATCGGCCGGCTGTTCTCGGGGCTCGCGAAAATGCAGGCGAGCGTGGGGCGCACCGTGCAGACCGTGCGCGAATCCGCCGATTCGATCCACCTCGGCGCCAATGAGATCGCCACCGGCAATGCCGATCTGTCGGCGCGCACCGAGAACCAGGCGGCATCGCTCGAAGAAACGGCGTCGAGCATGGAGGAGTTGACGGCCACCGTGCGCCAGAACGCCGATCGCGCACGCGAAGCCAATGCGCTTGCCGAGACCGCGCTTGACGCGACCTCGCGCGGCAGCGACGTGGTCAACCAGGTGGTCGACAAGATGCGCGGTATCGCGCAGAGCTCGGACAAGATCGCCGAGATCATCTCGGTGATCGACGGCATCGCGTTCCAGACCAATATCCTCGCGCTGAATGCGGCCGTCGAAGCGGCGCGCGCCGGCGAGCAAGGCCGCGGCTTCGCGGTGGTGGCAGGCGAAGTGCGCGGTCTCGCGCAGCGCAGTGCGCAATCGGCGAAGGAAATCAAGACCTTGATCAGCGAATCGGTCGCGGAGATTCAAGGCGGCTCGACGCTCGTCGAACATGCGGGTGAAGCGATGAGCAACGTGTCTGCCTCAATTTCGCGCGTCACGCAGATGATGGCGGAGATCAGCGCGTCATCGCTCGAACAAAGTACCGGTATCGAGCAGGTCAACCAGGCGGTGGTGCAGATGGACGGGATGACGCAGCAGAATGCGGCGCTCGTCGAACAGGCCGCGGCTGCGGCGGCTTCGCTGCATCAACAGACGCAGCAATTGAAACAGGCTGTATCCGTGTTCGAAATATCTGAATCTGTGTTGCATACGCAACAGCTCGAGGAAATGCGCGGGCCGATTGCGGCATTCGGGTCATCCGGAATGCATGCAATTCAAGCCGGATAACGCTGAAAAATGAGGCATCAGAAAAAGAAAATGGCCCGCGAAAGCGGACCATTTTGCATCAGACGCGAGCGCCTGACAGTACTTCAGAGTACCGGAAGGTACTTAGGCCGGCTGGATGTTTGCAGCCTGCTTGCCCTTCGGGCCTTGCTTGACGTCGAACGACACTTTCTGGTTTTCCTGCAGGGACTTGAAGCCCGTGCCTTGAACTTCAGAAAAGTGCGCGAACAGATCTTCGCCGCCGTCGTCCGGCGTGATGAAGCCAAAGCCCTTTGCATCGTTAAACCACTTCACAGTACCTGTTGCCATTTTTGATCCAGTAAATGTTGTGCATTCGCGACCGCTATTTCTCAACGCGAGATCGAGCGCGAAGGCAGAGTTGTATCACGTCTTCATGACGGACGCCAAGCAAGCCGCATTCGGGTATTCCCAGGTCGCGGCCTTTTTCGGAGCCTCGGAAAGCGTCCGGGAACGTGCTCCGCTTAGGAGAATAAACGGCTTGTATGTCGCTTTCAGGACAAACACCTACTCGGTGCGTTGCACGCGGAATTCGCGTCGCCCGGCGTGGTTCTGCCCCCCATCTCGCGATAATGGGGCGTAAATGTCGCCGTCAGCAGGGTGATCCCGATCTGGTCTGATGCCGTGTTGCCAGTCGCGCAGACCGCCAGCTTTTTACCCGTTGCACGACCGTTCAGAAGCCCTAAGGCGAGCATCGAACATTTTCATCGGCCATCGCGCGATTCATATGCGTTCCAAATCCGTCGGCCGGCTATCCTGCGTCGGCGCGCGCCGATCGATGTCGCTTAGACTGGCAATGCGGCGTACGCGGTGGCGAGGTGATAAGGGGTGGTGGACGGCATATCGGCACGCGCCACGTCGCCGGCTGGCGTCTTGCACTCGAACCAGCCTTGCGGACGCAGAAAGCGCTGCTGGAACAGCTCGATCTGCCGGGGCAGCGCGTCGCGTGCGAGCGGATCGTCGTGACATGCCAACGCGCGCAGGTATTCCGTTTGCGCCCAGATCCGCTGGGTGGCGTCCTTGATGCCGCCGGTTTCGTCGAGCGATGCGTACACGCCGCCGGTGGCCCGGTCCACGCCGTATTGCTGCGCGAAGGCGAAGGCGCGCTGCAAAGCTTCGGCGAGCCCGGTTCCTTCGAACAACGCGCCCCCTTGCCTGACCAGCCAGAACCATTCGAACTGATGCCCCGGCTCCAGACGGTTGTCGCTCGCGCCAATCGGCAATTCGGCGATGCAACCGGTGGGCGCGTGCACGAAGTGACGCGCGACCGCGCCGGCGAGGCGGCGCAACGCGGCGCCGAAGACGTTGTCGCGCGTGGCTTCGCAGGCGGCGAGCCAGGCTTCGATCAGGTGCATCAGCGGGTTCTGGATCGGCGTGCCGGTGACGCTGCCGAAGTCCGCAGTCAGCGCGGCGTTGAACAGATCGCCTTGGGCCGCGAACTGCGACTGGATCAGCGCCGACGTGTTGTGCACGATTTTCAGCGCATCGCGATTGTCGAAGCGGCGGCCATATTCGGCGCACGCGAACACGATGAACGCATGCGTGTACAGGTCTTTGGTGGTGTCGAGCGGGACGCCCTGCGCGTCCACGCTGTAGAACCATCCGCCGTGAACCGTATCCTGAAAGGTGTGCGTGAGCGAGTCGAACAGCACCTGCGCGTGCGCCTCGTCGCCCGCTTGCGCGAACGTGAACAGTTGCCGCGCGCAAGCCATGGCACGGTAGCGTTCGACGGGCAGCGGTTGATGGTCGTCAGCGCTGAGCGCTTCGTAGGGCAGCTTCAGCGCTGCATTGAAACCCGGTCCGCGCCACATGGGCAGTACCACGCCCGTGAAATGCTCACGCAGTGCGGTGGCGAGAGCGATCGTCGAAGCGGCGGGAAGGTTCATGCTCGGTAATGTCAAATTGGTCAAACCAGGTATTTCGAAGCGTCCACGGGACCCGTTCCGTAGTCTGAGCGGCGATGCGATACGGTAGCCGGCAAACGCGCTGGCAAATCCGCCGGCGACCACGCAGGCCAATGCGCAAGCAAACGCGCCGCGAGCGCCGATGCTACCTGCTTTACAGACGGACGGGCCAAGCGTCGGCGTTGGCTATACGGCGCCGCGAGTATCGACTCGAGCCGCACTACGGCGTGCGGCTTAGCATAAAGCAAACAGGTCCCGCTGGCACGCCGGCACAGACGCGGAAATCGCTTCCAATCCTTTCCGGTAGGGAGGAGCAACGATGCCGGGGAGTCTCGAACTCGTGTGTCGAATACGCAATAGCAGGTGATCTGCGCACGCTTGCGTCAACTGGCCCACGTCAGGCAGTTCCGGCGGGACGACGCGTCGGCCTGAAAATGGAAAATCGTCGTTGAATGGCTTCGGCGGGGGCGGGCGACCATGCGACAATGCGGTCTCGAAAAATTCCAATGGTATTGACGAGCGGCGCCCGGCGCCCGCTTTCCGGCGACGACCGCTTTTTTCTCTATGGCAGATTCCGTAGCATCCACGCAGTCCCGGCCGCAGCGCGCCACTTCGAAGAAGCGGCGCCAGGCCACCGTCTCGACCGAAACCGAAAACAAGCTGGCGCGCGCCGCGCGCTCGGCACAACGCCTCGCGCAACTGAGCGGCGTCGCCCGCGACGACAGCACACTCGACCTGTTCCCCGACGACCCCACCCGCGCCACGCTGGAAGCGATGAACATCGACATCCGGCAAGGCACGTTGCATGGCTTCGAATTGCCCGATGTCGTGCTGGCGGCAGTCGGCGCAATCGAGGCCGGCGACGGCGCTTCGCCGGATGCGAAGGCCGCGCGCCGCGCGTCTCGCGCTGCGAGGACCGACGAACCCGCGCCGGTCAATGCGCAACTGAGCGGACTCGAAATCGAGCCGTCGACGCCGCTGGCTTCGCCCGCTTCACCCGTCGACGAGCCGGTTTCGACAAACGCGAAGCCGGGGCAGGAAGTGGCCGCCGACGAGAAACCGGCCGCATCGGCGCGCGATTCGGCTGCGCCGCTTTCGCCCGCGATGGCGGCGGCGACTGTCGCGCGCAGCGTGACTGCGCTGCGCCAGGCGGCCGAGCCGGTCGCCACGGCGATTGACTCGGCGGCTATATCGAAAGCGGACGGCAGCAAGCCACCGCAGCGTTTCGCCGCAACGTTCGCGAAGGCGGCGACCGCGTCGCGCGAAGCGGCCGCGGGCGGAGCTGAAGTGGTGAGCAAGCCTGTCGATGGTGTTGCGCCGCGAGCAAAGGCCGGGTCGGACGAGCCTGCCGAGTCCAGGACGAGCGTGCCGCCGTCGGCGACCCGACCTGCGTCCGCGGATATCGAACCTGCGTTCGGTCCGTCGTGGCGGGAAGCGCAACGCGCGGAAGCGGCCGCGGCCGCTTTGCGCACCGCGCCGGAACTCGATCGCGCACGGGCAACCGCGTTTGCCGATACCGTCGACGCGCTGTATGGCGTGATCGCCGATCAGCGCCGCGCCGCGACCGATCATTCGCGCCGGATGAAATGGATGCTGTCGATCGTGGTGGGTGCGCTGCTGGTGACGGTGGCGATCGGCATCACGCAAACCATGCTGCTGATGCGTCTGACGCGTGAGACCACCGCGCAGCAGCATCGCATCGAACAGATGATGCAAAACCAGCAGGCGGCGATGGCGAGTTTGCTCGACCCTCACGCGGCGGTGGCAAACGCAGCAGCAGCCGATGCTGCTTCCGCGACGGCTGGGACGGCTGGGACTGCTGGGACTGCGGCGACCACTGGGACGGCGCTCGCAGCGCCTCAGCAAGGCGCCGCGTCGCCCGCTCATGGGAAGCGCGCTGTACGAGCGCAGCATGGGCACAAGGCGAAAGCGACCAACGCGGGTCAATAGCAGGTGACCGCGGCGCCGGCGATAAGCCGGCCGCGGCGGCGCGCTTCGCCCCGCTTCGCGCTTAGCCTCCCGCTTTGCCCCGTTTCGCCCTTCGCCCCCCTTCGGCTCGCCACCTGCCTCATCGCCCAGCAGCGTCCCATTCCTCATCACCGGATAGGTACGGTAAGGCATCCGTCCGCCGCCGCCTCCTCGCGAGCCCGCCCTCGCGTTTTACACTCCCCTTGCTGTTGCGAAGCCGGACCGGATACGCCAGCGCATCTTCGGACGGGAGCCATCATGCCGACTAGTGAGCACAAATATTCGATCGAGGAACTGCTGAGCGCGCTGCTGCGCGATCAAGGCATCCACGAAGGCCACTGGGCGTTGAATGTCGAGTTTTCGGCGACGGGAGCGTCCGTCAAACCTCATGACGCCGCCGCGCGGACCCTGCCGGGGCTGATCGTGTCCATGAATAGCGCGACCCTGCGGCGCGCGGACGGCGCCGCGGCCGGTACTATCGACGCCGCCGTCGTCAATCCGCGTAAAAGCGCCGCGAGCGCGAAATCTTCGCGAGGCCGGCGAGCCGCGTCGACCACATTGCAATAGTCGAAGCCTCTTGCTCCCGGGAGGTGGAAAAATGGGGACGTTGTTATGGTGCAACGCACCATGACCTCTAATTCCCAAGACATTGGCACCACACCCGAATAATTGCTGCATTGCACTAGCTTTTGCCTAGGGAAAACCCTATACTTATGCCTAAGGGAAAACCCTAGAAATTGCAGTCACCAACCGGGAGTCGCCATGAGCTTCATTTTTGCACTGTTCCAAAAGGTCAGCGATCTCTTTGCATCGCCCCATCTGCCACTGGATTCGGACTATTCGTACGAAGCGCGCAGCCGCGAGTCGGAGCGCAGGCGCAAGGCCCAGGCTACGTTGTTCGGCATCAAGCTGACCGACTAAAGCAGGTCGTACCGTCCTGGCGCGAGACAACGCGCACGGGCGCGCACTGCGGGTGCGCATCGCATGATTGAGGCCACTGTTCGCGAAATGCGGACCGTGGCTTTTTCTTTTGGCGGCGTCGAGCACGGCGCGTTGCCAAATATTTCTCCGGCGAAATGAATGTAACGGCGCCTGACATCGCGCTGACGCATCTCGCCGTCTAGCCGCCGCGCATCGTTTGGCGGACGGGCATCGAACGCGATCTTGCGAGTTCGTCAATCAATCCCATCTCTGAAATGCCCGCTTACAAGTCCTCACGTTTTCGCGTGGTTCGCGCCGCTAAAGTTCCTCTCAAGCGTACGGCGTCGGTTTGAGCCCGACATCACGGCTGGAAGATCGAACGAACACGGACGCTGGCTTGAAACAAAACTTCGATGGGAAGTCACTATGAAAACTTTTAACAAGACGTCGCGTTCGGTTATTGCCACTCTGCTCGCAGGTGGCGCGTTGCTCGCTGCCGGCAGCGCCTTCGCCCAGGAGCGGGTGATCATCGAGAATGGTCACGGACCCGCGGTCTATGGTCAGCCGCACATGACGCCGGTGTCGAACGACATCGGCTGGCATGGCGACCGCTATTACGACGGTCATCGCTACTGGGAGCATGACGAGTGGATGCGCCATCATCCGCACGACCGCGATCCGCGCCGTCACGACGATCATCGTCAGCACCACGATTGATGCGCGTGACTACGCCGCGCAGCGCGGCGTGAAGTCAACGAAGCTCGACAAAGAGGTCAACAAAGCCGGTCCTTCCTCGCGGAAGACCGGCTTTGTCACGTTCGGCCTGGCGATCGGCCGCGCTGCGCTATGCTTGCACGCTTTTGTCGGCGGCAGCGGGAGAGCGGTGTGGACAGGGCGATAGCAGGCGTGGTGATCAGCCGTGGCTAATGCGGACCCACGCATCCTCCCGAAGCGTGAAGCGCACGGACCTTCACCGGCCTTCACCTATCGCGCACAAAACGCCCTCGGCAGCTCCTGCCACTCTGCGGTATAAATGGCCACTCCACCGCACCGCCAACTCCAACATCACTCCATGTCCCACTACTTCTACGACCCCGCTACCGGTCACGGCCTGCCGCATGATCCGTTCAAGGCGATCGTCGCCCCGCGCCTGATCGGCTGGATTTCCTCGCGCGACAGCGAAGGCACGCTGAACCTCGCGCCGTACAGTTTCTTCGGCGCGTTCGCCACCTTTCCGCCGATCATCGGTTTCAGCAGCGAGGGCCGTAAAGACAGCGTCGCCAATATCGAAGCCACCGGCGAATTCGTCTGGAATCTCGCCACGCGGCCGCTCGCCGAGCAGATGAACCGTTCGTCGGCGCCGGTCGCACCGCACATCGATGAATTCGAACTCGCCGGGCTGACGCCTGCGCCTGGCCGCAACGTCGCCGTGCCGCACGTTGCCGAATCGCCGGCCGCGCTTGAATGCAAGCTGCTGCAAGTGGTGCGTCTGCATACTCTCGACGGCGAGCCGATGGACAACTATCTGTCGCTCGGCCAGGTGGTCGGCGTTCACATCAACGAGGCCTATCTGAAAGACGGCCTGTTCGATACCCACGCCGCGCAGCCGATCATGCGCGCGGGCTACCGCGCCGACTACGCGGAAATCGGCGCGATGTTCCATATGTTTCGCCCGAGCGCGTAACGCCCCCGGCTTCTGAAGTACGCCGCGCCGTGCAATGTGGCGCGGCTCGTGTCCTATTGCATTTACGTGGAGTCAATCAGCGTCCGTCAACTGGCGCGCTTGATGCTTGCAACGACGCTCAACGCGTCGTTTTCAACGACCGGCTCACTCCTCTTGAACGCGATCATGTCCACCGAAATCGCCACGCAATTCAGCCATGTCCGTCCGCAAGACACGCCCTATGCGGACCAGGGCTTGCGCGACTTTTTTGTGTATCGCGATCTGGGTATCGCGCAAGCGACAGGCGGCAAGGTGCGCGCGCAACTCGTCAAGGCGATTCGTGCACCAGAGCAAGGCACCAGTTGGCACCGTCATGAGGCGGATTTCCACATTGTGATCATGCTGACGGGCTGGGGGCGCTTCATGTACGGTGACAAGGAGACGCTCGTCGCCGCCGGCGATTGCGTGCATCAAGAGCCGGGTATCGTTCACTATCTGTTCGACTACTCGCGAGAGATGGAGTACATCGAAATCGTCTCGCCGGTCGATTTCAAATCGATCGAAATCGAAGGCCTGTGCGATGTACCGGCGCTCACGCCATGGGACAGCGTCACGACCTGATGACAGGACGCCGCGCGGGCGGCGCACAATTCCTAAGGCATCCGAATTATCACGGCGCGACATGGGTGCCGAACTCGACCGGTTGGCGGGCTTATTGCGTCGCCAGTGGCCGCCTGCGCGGTGATCGCTACGTGGACTGTTTTGCAGCGCTGCCGCTGCCGCCTGCGCCCGCGGCATCCGATCCAGACACCGGCGCATCCACTTCCACAGCGACCACTGCGGCGGCGGGTGGAGCCGCCGCGGTGACTTCGGCCGCGACCGCCGCTGACACCGACACCGGCTGGATCGTACGCGCGTGCGAGCTCACCAGCACCGCACGCGGCTCGTTGTCCTGGATCACGGCACGCACGCGCGGATAGATCTGCCGCTCCCAGCGGTGTCCGTTGAACACGCCGTAGTGTCCGACGCCGGTCTGCACGTGATGCGTCTTCAGATACGGCCGCAACCCGTCGCACATGTCCTGTGCGGCGAGCGACTGTCCGACCGCGCAGATATCGTCCTTCTCGCCTTCCACAGTGAACAACGCGGTCCGGCGAATCTTCGAAGGTTCCACGAGACGCCCTTGCACTTCGAGTGCATGCAACGGCAGCGCATGCCGCTGAAAAATCGTGTCGACGGTTTCCAGGTAGAAGTCGGCCGTGAGATCCATCGTCGCGAAGTATTCTTCGTAGAACGTGCGGATCGAATCGGCTTTTTGCGGATCGCCCTTGGCGCGCTCGTAATACATCGTCTCGAAGGCGTCGAGATGGCGGCCGAGGTTCATCGACATGAACGCGCTCAACTGTACGAAGCCCGGATAGACGCGCCGATGTGCGCCCGCGAAACCGAACGGCACGGCGCTGATCAGATTGCGCTCGAACCACTCGATCGGTTTGCTTTTGGCCAGTTCGTTCACGCGCGTCGGATTGATGCGCGTGTCGAGCGGCCCGGCCATCAATGTCATGCTGGCCGGCTGGTCGGGATGATCGTCGGCGGCCATCAGCGCGACCGCGGCGAGCGCGGCGACGGTCGGCTGGCACACCGCGAGCAGATGCGTGCTGGACCCTATCATGTTGATGAAGTCGATCACGTGCTGCACGTATTCATCGAAGCCGAAGCGGCCCTCGCGCAGCGGCACGTCGCGCGGGTTGTGCCAGTCGGTGATGTACACATCGTGTTCGCTCAGCATCGTGCGCACGGTGCCGCGCAGCAGGGTCGCGAAGTGGCCGGACATGGGCGCGATGACCAGCACGCGCGGTTGTGGCGTCGATAAAGTGGTGTCCTTACGGAAATGCAACAGCGAACAGAATGGCGTGCGCGCGGTGATTTCTTCGACCACGCGCACCGGCTTGCCCTCCGTCACCACGCTGTCGATGCCGAACGGCGGCCGCGCGGGAGTCAGTCCGGCGAGCGTCAGCAGCTCACAGGCCGCACGCATCGAGCGGCCATGTGACGTGTCGCCGAACTCGGGCCAGGCGTCGAGCGAGCGGATCGTCAGTGCCGTGCCGCATCGGCAGCATCATGTCGGAGAAAGCCTGATAGGCTGGATAGGCGAGCAGCTTCATAAGCTTCGCTTGAGTGGACGAAAGGAAGCAATCCAAATCAACGCAATTCATGTGCCACACTGGCCTTCACACCGCACGGCCGCTGCTCGACGCTGGCATGGCGCTTGCGCGGGTTGGAACAGCGGGCCGCAATTGCCGTGCTTTGGTGCGCGCGTGCACGGCGACGTGCATTGCTGCTGCCACGCGTCGGCCGAACGGGTCATCTAGGGGAGCAACGTATGGCGAATGCTACGCTCACTATCAGCAGCAAGAACTACTCGTCGTGGTCGCTGCGCGGCTGGTTGCTGGCGAAATTCAGTGGCTTGCCGTTCGACGAAGTCGTGACGCCGATCGACGATCCCTCGGCGCGCGCCGAACTGCTGCTGCTGTCGCCATCGATTCTGGTGCCGTGCCTGATGCACGACGGCATCAAGGTGTGGGACACGATGGCGATTGCGGAATATCTGAACGAAGTGAAACCGGAAGCTGCGCTATTGCCGCAAGACATTCGCGCACGGGCACATTGCCGCTCGATCTGCGGCGAGATGCACTCGGGTTTCAGTTCGCTGCGCTCGGCGTTGCCGATGAACCTCAAAGCACATTTCCCGGGCTTCAAGGTGTGGGCGCGCGCTCAATCGGATATCGACCGGATCGTGACGATCTGGCGCGAATGCCTGCAGCAGTACGGCGGTCCGTTTCTGTTCGGCGAGCGCAGCGCGGCGGATGCGATGTACGCGCCCGTGGTGACGCGCTTCGTGACGTACGACGTGAAACTCGATCCGGAGATCGTCGAATACGGACAGCGGATCATGGCGCTGCCTGAAATGCAGCAGTGGATCACCGATGCGCTGCTGGAAGTGGAAGAGATCGACGAGCTGGACGTCGAGTTTTAAAAGCGTTCCGGTAGAGCGTTCCGGCAGCGCGCGCTGCCGTTGCGCGCGCCGGTCACGTCACGACTGCGCGGCCGATAGTATCGCCGACGCGGCATGAAGCTGACGCCAAAGCCAAAGCGCCGCGCCGTCATGCGAGCCGAGGCTCACTCGCGCCCGCTTTCGAGCGTGAACACGCTAACCACGTGCGCAAGCCGCGCGGCCTGCTCGCGCAATTCGGCCGCCGCGAGTTCCGCTTCGCCGACGATCGTCGCGTTCTGCTGGGTCGCCTCGCCGATCTGCGTGACGGCGAGGTTGACCTGTTCGATGCCGCCCGACTGTTCGCGCGACGCGACGTTGATCTCGCTCATGATCGCGCGGACCTGGCCGACCTGTTGCACGATGCCCTGCATTGTCGAGCTGGCTTCTTCGGCGATCCGGAAACCACTTTGCACGGTTGCCGTCGAGGTCGCGATCAGACTCTCGATCTCCTTCACCGACGCCGCGCTGCGTTGCGCGAGCGCCCGCACTTCCGAGGCCACCACGGCAAAGCCCTTGCCGTGCTCGCCCGCACGCGCCGCTTCGACGGCGGCGTTCAGCGCAAGGATGTTGGTCTGGAACGCGATGCCCTCGATCACGGTGGTGATCTCAGCGATCTTCTGCGACGAGCGGCTGATCTCGCCCATCGTCGATACCACGCGTTCGACCGCGCGGCCGCCCTCGAGCGCGGCGTCGGCGGCATGCGTGACGAGCGTGTTGGCCTGGGTCGCGTGGTCGGCGTTCTGCTGCACGGTCGACGTGATCTGCTCCATGCTGGCCGCCGTTTCCTCCAGGCTGCTCGCCTGCGTGGCGATGCGCGCCGCGATGTTGCCGCTGCCGGCGGCGATTTTCTCGGTGCCTGCCGACATATCGGCCGACGCGCCGCGCACTTGTGAAACGATGCGCGCGAGGCCTTCGCCGATCCCGTCGATCGCCTGCATCAGGCGGCCGATTTCATCCGCGCGGGCGTTGCCGTGCTGCGCCACGCGCACGCTCAGATCGCCCGCTGCGAAGCGCTCGGAGGCGCGCGCCGCTTCGTCGAGCGGACGGCTCACGAGACGCCGCACCGCGACCAGGAACACGATCGCGAACAGACCGACCAGCGCGAAGCCGAGCAGCAGGAATTCGTTGCGGGTCGCGACGATGTCGGCCATCACCTCGTCGCGCGGCGCGACGCCGCCCACCAGCCAATGCCATTCCGGCACGGTGATGAACGATACGAACTTGTCGCGTGCGTCGCGCTCGCCGAGCGTTGCGTCGGCCGAACTGTAGTCGAGCTGGCCCTGCTTCATGTCGAGCATCCGCTGATACGGTGCGTTCGCGTCGTCCGCCTTCTGGCTCGCGGCGCCCGGATGCACGATCAGCTTGCCGCGCTCCGCGCCCTGCGACGCGTCGAGCACGAAGTAATAACCGCTGTCGCCGATCTTCAGGTTGCGAATGCCGTCCTGGACCGACTGGATTTCCTTGTCCACATCCACGCCGACGAACAGCGCGCCGATCACGCGGCCGCTCGCGTCGGTAACCGGCCGATACTGCGTGATCATCCGCTTGCCGAACAGCGTGGCCAGTCCCGTGTAGGTTTGGTTCGCGAGGAGTGGCGCATAGGCCGGTCCTTTGCGGTCGAGCAGCGTGCCGATCGCGCGGGTGCCGTCCTGCTTCTTCAGCGAAGTCGTCACGCGCACGAAGTCGTCGCCGCTGCGTGCGAACACGGTGGCGATCGCGCCGCTGCGTTCGAGAAACTGGTCGGGGATCGAGAAGTCCAGGTTCAGGACTTTGTCGCCGGCCTTCATGGTCGGCGTCGCGACCCCGCCAATATCGACTTTCTGCGTGTCGTCGAGCGAGTAGCTGGTGGGCAGGAAGCTCGCGAAGAGCGACGTCGAGCGATCGACTTCTGACGACAGCGCCTTGTCGAATAGCATGATCATCGCCGCGATCGAGCGATCCTTTTCGGCGATGCGCTCGAGCACCTGGTCGCGGACCTGCAGGCCGGCGGAGCGCGTGAGCGCCCACGTGAACGCGGCGAAAATCAGCGCGACCAGTACGCAGGAAAGCACGGCGAGCCGTGCGCCAACGCTGGCGCGGCGCAGAAAGATGAAATCCATGGCAGTGGGCGCAGTAAAAGTGGACACGCGAATGCTCGCGCCACGCGTGGGCATGGCCGGCGTCGATGTCTGGTTTACGGCCGCGACGGCACCGCCTTTAGGACATTTGAAAGCCGGCCGTAATTGAACGCGGCCCTGCCGGGATGGCCGATGCGCGTTACGCCTGGCGCGCGGAGCGCCCGGGCGCTGCGCGCCACGTGCGCAGCAACAGCGCGTTGGTGACGACACTGACGCTGGAAAAGGCCATCGCCGCGCCGGCGAGCATCGGATTGAGCCAACCGAAGGCGGCCAGCGGGATGCCGATCAGGTTGTAGACGAACGCCC
Source organism: Paraburkholderia ribeironis (assembly GCF_900019265.1). Classification (GTDB taxonomy): domain Bacteria; phylum Pseudomonadota; class Gammaproteobacteria; order Burkholderiales; family Burkholderiaceae; genus Paraburkholderia; species Paraburkholderia ribeironis. The sequence continues at coordinate 55,093 of NZ_CYGX02000059.1, read as the reverse complement.
AGAACAGGTTCTGCTGGATCTTGCGCCAGGTTCTGCGCGAGATGTCGATCGCGTCGGCGACGAGTGCCGGGTCGCCGCGCATCAACGTGATGCCGGCCGCGTGCATCGCGACGTCGGTGCCGGTCGCCATCGCGATGCCGATGTCGGCGGCGGCGAGCGCGGGGGCATCGTTGATGCCGTCGCCCGCCATTGCGACGATGCCGGCGCGGCGGATTTTCAGGTCGCGGATCACGCGGGCTTTGTCGTCGGGCAGCACTTCGGCGTGGAATTCTTCAATGCCGAGTGCGCGGGCGACGCTCGCCGCGCTGCCGCGGTTGTCGCCGGTGACGAGCACGCTCTGTATGCCCATGCGGGCCAGCCGTTCGACGGCGGCGCGGGCGGTCGGCTTGACGGTGTCGCCGAAAGCGGTCAGCGCGAGCGCCCGGGGCGCTTGCCGATCGCGCTGCATGAGCCACGAGACGGTGTTGCCGGCGGCTTCGAGCTCGTGCGCGCGTGCGGCGACCGCGGGCGCCAGCTCGATGCCGAGTTCGTTGAGCCAGCGCGTGCTGCCGAGCGCGAGGGTGCGGCCGTCGATGTCCGCTTCGACGCCACGGCCGGCGACCGCTCGCGCGGCACTCGCCTGAGGGGCCAGCACGCGAGCGGGCGTCACGAGGTCGGCGCGTTGCGTTGACGCTGCGTCGTCATCGATTGCCGCCGGCTGGCTCGCTGCCGCGTCGTATGCTTTGACCACGGCGCGCGCCAACGGATGATCGCTGTGTCGCTGCACCGCGGCGGCCAGTGCCAGTGCCTCGTCGCGCCCGGTCTCGCCGATCGGTTCGAACGCCGTCATGGACGGCTGGCCGAGTGTCAGCGTGCCGGTCTTGTCGAACGCGACGAGCGTTACCCGATGCGCGGTCTCGAGCGCTTCGGCGTCCTTGATCAGCACGCCGTGCCGTGCCGCGACGCCGGTGCCGGCCATGATCGCGGCCGGCGTCGCCAGCCCGAGCGCGCACGGGCATGCGATCACCAGCACGGCGACCGCGTTCAGAATCGCGGTTTCGCCGCTGGTGCCAGCGATCAGCCAGCCGACCAGCGTGAGCGCGGCGATCGCCAGAATCGCCGGCACGAAGATTTCGCTGACCCGGTCGACAAGTCGCTGGATCGGCGCCTTTTCCGCCTGGGCGCTTTCCACCAGACGGATAATCCGCGCGAGCGTCGTTTCGGCGCCGATCGCGGTGGTGGTCACGGCGATCGCGCCTTCGCCGTTGATCGAGCCGGCCGTGACCGCGTCGGCAACCTGTTTCGGCACCGGCAGACTTTCGCCGGTGATCAGCGATTCGTCGATATGCGTGCGGCCTTCGAGCACCGCGCCGTCGACCGGCACGCGTTCGCCCGGACGCACGATCACCACCGTGCCGACGCGCACTTGCGCGAGCGGCACGTCGCGCTCGTCGGTGCCGACGCGAATGCGTGCGCGCTCGGGGCGCAGCGCGTTGAGCGCGCGGATCGCATCGGTGGTTTGCCGTTTGGCGCGCGCTTCGAGCCACTTGCCGAAACGCACCAGCGTAATCACGACCGCCGACGCTTCGAAATACAGATGCAGCATGTCGTCCGGATGCGCCGCGAGCTGGTAGACGCTGATCCCGTAGGCCGCCGACGTGCCGAGCGCCACCAGCAGGTCCATGTTGCCGGCGCCTGCGCGCACGGCCCGGTAGGCCGCGCGGTAGAAGCGCGCGCCGAACACGAACTGCACGATCGACGCGAGTCCGAATTGCAGCCATGGCGGCACCATCGTATGCATGCCGAACCAATCGCCGAGCATCGGCGCAAGCATCGGTGCAACAAGCGGCAGCGTCAGCACGGCGCAGGCGAGCACGGCCGCCAGTTCGCGGCGCGCCTCGTCGCGCTTGCGGTCCGCGGCGGCGCTGGTGGTGGCGCGGTCGCTGGTGTCGGTGGCGGCTGGCGCATCCGGCGATGCGAGCAGCGTCGCTTCGTAGCCCGCCTTTCTGACTGCGGCAATCAGCGCTTGCGGGTCGGAGGCTGCGCCGCCCAACTGGACGCTGGCGGTTTCGGTCGCCAGATTCACCGACGCGCTCGCGACGCCCGGCACTTTCGCCAGCGCTTTCTCGACGCGCAGCGCGCACGACGCGCAGGTCATGCCGCCGATCGCCAATTCGGTGAGCTGCGGCGCTTGTGCGGGTGCGACGTCGGCGCGGGCGGATGGCGTCGCGTCATAGCCCGCTTTGCGCACGGCGTCGGCGAGTGTGACGGGGTCGACGGTGGCGTCGGTTTCGACGCGGGCCCGCTCGGTGGCGAGATTGACCGACGCGCGCATAACGCCGGGTACTTTGGCCAGCGCTTTCTCGACGCGCATCGCGCACGACGCGCACGTCATTCCGCCGATGTCGAATTCGACGGTACGGGCGGCGTCTGGCGCGGCGACGCGCTGCGGGTGGGCAAGTTCGGTCATGATCGATAAGGCTCGTGGCGGCATTGGGCCGCATCATGCATACAGTATCGACCTTCCCATGACGGGAAGGTCAACAACGATGATGCGGCGACGGCGTGGCGCGTAAGTGTGGCGCGTGAGGCGAGCCGCCCACCCGCGCGAAACCGTCCGCTCAGAGAGCGGGCGGCGCGTCGAGCATGGCCTGGCCGACGGCCCGCTGTTGCTCGCCGGCGCGCGCCAGCAGCGTTTCGGCCGCGCCGCGCCGGTCGGCGGCGGCCTTGTTCTGACCGAGCTTCCATTTGCCGACGAGACGCGTCACCTCGATCTCGATTCCGACGATCGCGCCGAGCATCTGCGTGATGAAGTCGGCGGGCGCGTCGCTCATCTTCCACGGCACCGGCTCGCCGGCTTCCATCTTGCGCGTGAGCCGTGCGACCAGGCCACGCACGAACGACTCGTCGTCGCGCACGACGATCCGGCCATGCGCGTGCACCACCATGTAGTTATAGGTCGGCACCTGCCGATGCGCTTCATGCTTGCTCGGATACCAGCTCGGCGAGATGTAGGCGGCCGGGCCCTGGAAGATCACGAGCGCGTCGGGATGCGTGGCGGCTTCTTGCCAGACCGGATTGGCGCGCGCCACGTGGGCGCGGAGAATACAGCGGGTGTGAGCGGGGGACGCGGGATTGTCCCCTGCGGGGACCAGCTGTGCGTCGCCCCCTGCGGGGACTAGCTGCGCGTCGAATGGCAAATGGTTCGCGTCGAGCCCGTTCGGGCCGTTCGTAATCAGCGTGCCGAACGGCTGCTCGGCGATCAGGCGGTGGAGAACCTCTGGACGGTTCTCTTCGAAATGGGCGGGCATATACATCGGGGCGCTCCGGATACGAAAGGACGAAACAGGACGAAACGGGACGAACAAGGACGAAGAAGGGCGCAAAGGACCGCAAAGGACCGAAAGAGCTAATCGGCGTCGCCCAACCTGCAAGGTTGACACATATCGTACGAGCCGGCGGGTGCGCCAAAAATTGCCACCCCTTCGGAGAACGGTCCACGTGCATACCACGCCCGGATCGCCTGGCGCAATTCATGCCTTTGCGCTTGCCTGGTGAGCAAGGATACGATACAACCGACTGTTGTCGGCATCGCGGATCGCGGACTGGCTGCGCTGGGTTCTGGGAGACCACGCACGCAGAGATCGCAACGCACCGGCATCCCCTGGACCGCACGTTCCGCTTTCTGAACGAATGATAAAAAATCGCCGAGAACCGTTTTCGATTCACTGGGCCTGCGCATCGTTCGCCGGCCTCGCACTTCTGGCCGGTTGTGCGTCGAACCCGTCCGCAACGCAAAAGACTACCGGCTGGATCGGCGATGAAGTCGCCGACTCATACGTATTCGGCTATCCGCTGGTGCTGATGGGCGTCGCGTGCGACGCGGCGCTCGGCACCGGTCCGGGCCAGGCGCCCATCAATACGCTGCGCCACGCGCAGGCGTTGCCGCCGATCGGCGCGTCCAATCCGTCGCAGCCCAGCCTCGACACACTCGACTCGACCGGCTGGCTCGACGTCGGCAGCGAGCCGGTGATCATTGCGCTACCCGACTCGCACGGCCGCTATGTCGATGCTCGCGTGCTCGATATGTGGACCAACGTCGTGTGGTCGACCAGCTCGCAGTTCGCGACCAACGCGAGGGGCATCAAGGCGCAAAGCATCGCGTTCGTCGGCCCGGGCTGGCAGGGCGAGCTGCCCAAGGGCGTGAAGCGCGTCGACGTGCCGACCCGCAATGCGTGGGTGAGCGTGCGCATCCAGTCGAACGGCGCACGCGACCTGGCAGCGGTGCGCAAGCTGCAACGCGCGATTCGCGTCGCACCGCTGAGCGTCTACGCGGCTGATGCGTCCGGGGCGTCGATGACGCCGCCGCGCGGCAATGCCGCCGATATCGCGATCGGCACGAGCAGCGGGAATGGCACGAGCGGCACGCCGGCCGCGCAGGTTGCCGCGCTCGACGCGACCGGCTTCTTCACCCGTCTCGCGGACGCCTTGCCTGACAATCCGCCGACACCGGCCGATCCCCATGCGCTGAAATTTCTCGCGGACCTCGGGGTAACGCCGGGCGAGCCGGTGAAGCTGCCAAGCACGCCCGATGCCATCGCGGCGGGTCTCGCCGAGGGGCACGACCGCGTGGTCACGCCGCCGTCCAATCTGCTGAGCGCCAATGGCTGGAGCTGGTTCGGCGAAGGCGTGGGCAACTACGGCCCCGACTACTCATTGCGCGCGTATGCCGCGAGTGCGCAGCTGGGCATCGGCACCAAGGACGACGAAGTGCGCGCGGTCGTCTCGCAGGACAGCGACGGCCATGCGCTGCACGGCGCGAACCGCTACGTGATTCACTTTGCGTCGAACCAGTTGCCGCCGGTGCGCGGCTTCTGGTCGATCACCGCCTATACCAAAGATGGCGCGTTGAGCGAAAGTGCCCCAGCCCGTCTCGCAGTCAGCGATCGCAACGGCGCGCGCCGCAATCGCGACGGCTCGCTTGATGTGATCGTGTCATCCACGCGTGTCAAGAACGGCAACTGGCTGCCGGCGCCGCGCGCCGATCTGCAACTGGTGCTGCGTCTCTACGCACCGAAGCCGCAAGCCACCGACGGCAGCTGGCAACCGCCGGCTGTTGTGCGTCAATGAAGTGCGTCAATGATGTGTGTCAATGATGTGTGTCAATGATGTGTGTCAATGATGTGTGTCAATGAAATACGTCAACGAAGCGTGGCTACGCAATGCGTCAGTGATATGACAGCTACGCACGCATGACGCATCAAACGTCGCGTGTCCGGCGCTCCGCCGCGACGGACATGTGACGCAATCGCGCGGCTCGGATGGTCGAGCCGCGACTGACATTCCTATCCGCTGTCACGTTCACGACTTATACTGCCGTTTGCGGGATTTTCGTTTTCGCGGCGGGCTTGCCGCCGCATTACCCAAACCGAGCATGGCAAGCCTCAATAAAGCATCACTCGCTTCTTCCATGAAGACCGTGCGCGAGGTCGCGCAGTCACGTCGCACGCGACGTGTTCTCGTAGGTCTGCTGATCTTTTTCGTAGTAATCGGTCTGCTCGGCTTTTTCGCGGCGCCGCCGCTGATTCGCCACATTGCCGAGCAACAGCTCAGCAAGCAGCTCGATCGCCCCGCCACGATCGGCCGCATTGCGCTCAATCCCTACACGCTCAGATTCGAAGCCAATAACGTGCATATCGGCGAGCGCGGCGGCGCGGGCGATTTCGTGGATATTTCGCGGCTCATCGTGCAGCCGTCATGGACTTCGCTGTTTCGCGGCGCGCCGATCGTCAACAAGGTACAGGTGGACTCGCCGCGTTTTCATCTCGTTCGCTACGATGCGCAGCGCTTCAATTTCACCGACCTGATCGACAAGTTCGCCAAACAGCCTGCCAAGCCCGATAACAAGCCGACGCTGTTCTCCGTATCGAACATTCGCCTCGAAAACGGCCGGATCACGTTCGACGACAAACTGCTCGGCGCGACTCACGTGATCGATCAATGGAAGCTCGGCATTCCGTTCATCGCCACGCTGCCTTCGAAAACCGACATCTTCGTCGAGCCGTTGCTGCGTGCGCGCATCGACGGCAGTCCGCTCGCGATCGACGGCAAGACCAAGCCGTTCGCGGCGTCGCGCGAGTCGGAAGTGTCGCTGCGCTTCGACGGGCTCGACGTGCCGCGCCTCGTGTCCTACGTGCCGACGAAACTGCCGGTGATCGTGCAGTCCGGCAAGCTGTCCACCGATCTCAAGCTCAACTTCGTGATGTCCAACGACACGCCCTCGTTGCGCGTGACGGGCACCGTCGACATGAACGACGTGGACTTGCAGGATCAGGGCAAGGCGCCATTCTTCGCAGCCCGCGCGTTGCACGTGGCCGCTGCGACGCTCGAGCCGCTGAAGAGCCTCTATCACTTCGATGAAATCCGTATCGACGCGCCGAGCGCCAATCTCGCACGCGACAAGGACGGTGTACTAAGCGTCGAGCGGATGTTGGCGTCGACACCCGCGGCGCCTGACGCGGAGGCGTCCGCGAAGGCTGCGGAAAAGCCTGCGCAAAAGCCTGCGGCGAGCGCGCCGGCCGCGGCATCCGGCGCACCGGCCAAGGCCACCGACAAGGCCACCGACAAGGCCACCGCCCCTATGGACCTGTCGATCAAACGCTTCGTGCTCGACGACGGCACCGTCAATGTCCACGACGACGCAGCCTCGCGGCCGGTCGATCTCGGCCTGCAAAAACTCGCGGTCACGCTGAATGATTTTTCGACGCTCGCCACCGCGCCCGCACGCTACACGCTGAACACCGAGCTTCGCGACGGCGGCGGTTCACTTGGTGCCGAGGGCACGCTCGGCCTCGCGGCGAAGACCGCGAGCGCCAAGCTCGATCTGAAGTCGTTGAATCTGTCGCGGCTGCAGCCTTATCTCGACACCACGACGGCGGCGCAGGTGGTGGACGGCGCGCTTTCCGCGACGACCAATATCGATGCGAACTGGTCGAAATCGCCAGCGGCCGTGATGGTCGCCGATACGCAACTCGATCTGCAATCGCTGAAGCTGGCCGCGCCTGGCGCCAGGGAGCCGGTGGTCTCGCTCGCGCAAGGCAGCGTGACGGTCAAGCAGGTGGACGTGGCCGCGCGAATGGCCGATGTCACCAGCGTCGCCACGACCGGTCTCGCACTCGACGCGCAGCGTCTGAAAGACGGCAGCATCAACCTCGCGTCGCTCGCCGGTCCGCACCAGACCGAGCAGAAGCGCACCGCGATCCGCGCGGTCAAGCAGGCCCACGCCGAAGGGCCCGCGTGGCACTACAAGATCGGCGAGCTGACGCTGAAGGACGCGACCGTCAACGTCACGGACAACACCACGCCGCATCCGGTGAAGCTGAGCATCACGCCGCTGCAACTGAAGGTGCAGCAGATCAGCGACGACCTCAGCCGGCCGCTGCCGGTCGATCTGCAAGCCACGCTGAACAAGAAAGGCACGCTCGGCATAAAGGGCGACGTCACGGCGACGCCGCTCAAGGTGGCCGTCAAGGTGAACGCGAACCGGCTCGACGCGGCGGCCTTCGAACCGTACTTCGGCAGCGCGCTGAATGCGGTGGTCGCGAGCGCGCTGCTCAACGCGAACGGCGATCTCGCGGTGACGCAGGCGAAGTCGTTGCAGGCGAGTTACCGCGGCGACATGGCGCTGGTCGACGTGCGCATGCTCGACAAGGCAACCTCGGACCCGTTCGCCAGCTGGGGCTCGCTCGCGCTGTCGAACCTGAAGGCCAATTACGACGAGCACGGCACGTCGGTGGACGCGGGCCGCGTCACGTTCACGAAGTTCTACGGGCGCGTGCTGCTAGACGCGCAAGGCAAGCTCAATCTGAGAGACGTGGTCGCGCATGAAAGCGGCGCGGCGCAATCGCTGACGCGCGAGAAGAGCGGCGCCGAGCCCATACCGCTGACACCGCCCGCGGCATCGGCGGCGGCAGCCGCTGCCGCGTCGGCGCCGGTCTCGTCGGCCACGCCCGCCACCGTCACGGCCGCTACGCCGCCGCAGAGCCCGGTCAAGCTGCACTTCGGGCAACTGGTGCTGCAGCAGGGCCGTGTCACTTACACGGACAACTTCATCAAGCCGAATTACACCGCCAATCTGGTCGGCATCCAGGGCACGGTCGGCGCGTTCGGCACGCAGTCGACCACCCCCGCGCCGGTCGATGTCGCCGCGAAGCTGGCGGCCAACGGTCCGCTGTCGATTCGCGGCACGGTCAATCCGCTCATCGCGCAACCATCGCTCGATCTGACCGGGATCGCGCATGACATCGAATTGACCAACCTCGCGCCGTATTCGGTGAAATATGTCGGTTATCCGATCATCAAGGGCAAGCTGAATGTCGACGTGCACTACAAGCTCGAAAACAATCAGTTGACCGCCAACAACCACCTGTTCATCTCTCAGCTCACGTTCGGCGACCGCGTCGAAAACGATACGGCGACCAAACTGCCGGTGCGTTTCGCGATCTCGCTCCTGAAAAACTCGCGCGGCGAAATCGATGTGAATCTACCGGTGTCCGGTTCGCTGTCGAATCCCGAGTTCAGTATCGGCGGCCTGATCTGGCATGCGGTGCTCAATCTGCTGGAAAAGGCGGTGACCGCGCCGTTCACGCTGATCGCGCACGCGTTCGGCGGCAGCGGCGAGGAACTGGGCTATGTGGAGTTCGAGCCGGGTTTGGCGAAGCTCACGGACGCCGACACCCAAAAGCTCGATACGATCGTCAAGGCGCTGGCCGACAAGCCGTCGGTCCGCATCGACCTGATTGGCCGCGTCGATCCCGCAATCGACGAGCCGGCGTTGCGCACCCAGTATGTCGAGCGCCTCGTCAAGCAGCAGAAGATCAAGGACGTGGTGGGCAACGGCGAGAGCGTCGATGTGTCGACCGTCACAGTCGATCAGAAAGACTACGACAAGTATCTGAGCAAGGCCTACAAGTCCGCCGACTTCAAGAAGCCGCGCAACTTCATCGGCCTGACCAAGAGCCTGCCGGACGACGACATGAAGAGCGCGCTTGCCGCCAACGCGCCGATCGACGACGCCAGCTTGCGCCAGCTCGCGCAACAGCGGGCGCAGAGCGTGCAGCAGTACCTGGAGGGCAAGATCGACAGCAGCCGCGTATTCATCGTAGCGCCGAAGCTGAACGCGGACGGCATCAAGGACAAGGGCGCGACCACGCGCGTGGATTTCGGCCTGAAGTGACGGCGGTGCGCGGCTGGTGACGCCGCGCGCCCGAGGCCACGTGCGCTACATGTGCTACATGCGCCACATGCGCGACATTCGCCACAAGCGGTACGTGCCTCATGCCCCACGTGCGCGCTATGCGAGCGGATCAGGCGGCGCGCGTCGGCGTCTTCAACGCGGTCTGCTCGATCACACGCGCGAGCGTCTCGAACGCCGGGCCAATCCTGTCGTTCGGCACGCACGCATAGCCGAGCAGCAGGCCGCGCCGCGGCGGCGGATCGGTGGTGTAATAGCTGGCAAGCGGCCGCACGATCACGCCGGCTTCAGAAGCGGCGACCGTCACCGCGCGATCGTTCGCGTGATCCGGCAGGCCGAGCACGAGGTGCAGGCCGGCCTCGTCGCCCATCACCGGTAGTTCGCTGCCGAACCGCGCGGTGATCGCGTCGATCAGAATCTGCCGGCGTTCGCCGTATAGCGCACGCATGCGGCGAACGTGCGAGGTCAGATGGCCGTCCATGATGAACTCGGTCATCACCGCCTGCTGCATCAACTGGCCTTCCCGATACAACTCCGCGAGCCCGGTGCGAAACGTATCCACCAGATGCTCAGGCGCGATCATGTAGCCCATCCGCAGGCCGGGAAACAGCATCTTTCCCAGGCTGCCCACGTAGATCACCTGACCGGCGTCGTCGAGCCCTTGCAGCGAAGCGAGCGGGCGGCTGCCGTAGCGGAACTCGCTGTCGTAGTCGTCCTCGATGATCCAGACGTTGTGCTGACGCGCGTATTCGAGCAGCGTGCGGCGGCGCGCGAGGCTCATCACCATGCCGAGCGGATATTGGTGCGACGGCGTGACGAGCGCGAGCCGCGGCGGCTGTTGCAGATCCTGCTCGCGCGGATTCAGGCCTTCGTCGTCCACCGGCACCGGCACCAGCGTGACCCCGGACGATTGCAGCACGCTGCGCACGCCCCAGTAGCACGGCTCCTCGACCCATGCGCGGTCGCCGACGTCGGTCAGCAAACGCACCGCCAGATCGATCGATTGATGGATGCCCGTGGTGATGATGATCTGGTCCGGCGTGCAATTCACCGAGCGCGCCACCCGCAGGTAGTCCGACAGCGCCCGCCGCAACGGCCGGTAACCGCCGCCGGGCGCATAGGTGAGCAGATCGGGATTGGCTTCCTTCCATAAGCGCGCCTGCAGGCGGCTCCACGTGCGCGCCGGGAATTCGGCGACGTCGGGCACGCCCGGCATGAACGCGCCCCATTGCTTGGCGGACACGCCGGCCTGGCCGATCAGGCGCCGTCCGCGAGTCGACAGGTCGCCCAGATCGCGTTTGGGCGGCTGCGGAATGCGGGTGGCCGACTGCCCGTGCGAGTCGGCAGCCGCGACCGCCACGACCGCCGGCTTCCTGCGCGTGTTCATCGCGGCCGTATCCGGCCGTGTGTCGGCGACATACGTGCCGCTACCGGTGGTCGAGATGACGTAGCCTTCGGCGGTCAACTGGTCGTAGACATGCAGCACCGTATTGCGCGCGATGCCGAGGTCCTGGGCGAGCGTGCGCGAGCTGGGCAGCTTGGTGCCCGGCGGCAGCTGGCCGGTCAGGATGGCCTGCTGCATCAGCCGCAGCGTCTGCCGGTAGACCGGTTCGGCGGCCCCGCGGTCGAGCCTCGCGGCGAGCCAGTCCGATAAAATGACGGTGTCCAAGTGGTTCTATCCGGAATAATGAAATGGCTCCATATTGTAGAACCGTAACGGTCTATAGTGAGCCACGCAATTGATGCAATCCCGCTGTCACATAGCGGGCGCTTGCCAGACCGCAGAGGAGACGAGGGCATGAAAACCGATGACGTGATCGTCAGCTTTCGAGGCGTACGCAAGACGTACGACGGCGAAACGCTGGTCGTCAAACAACTCGATCTGGATATCTATCAGGGCGAATTCCTGACGCTGCTCGGGCCGTCCGGCTCAGGTAAAACCACCTGCCTGATGATGCTGGCCGGCTTCGAATTCCCCACCGGCGGCGAGATCTGGCTCGACGGCACGCTGCTCAATACGGTGCCGCCGCATAAGCGCAACATCGGCATGGTGTTTCAGAACTACGCGCTGTTCCCGCATCTGACGGTCGAGCAGAACGTCGCGTATCCGTTGACCGTGCGCAAGTCATCGGCGCAGGAGCGTGCGCATCGCACCAACAACGCGCTGAAGATGGTGCGCATGGAGAGCTTCGCAAAGCGCTATCCGGCGCAACTGTCGGGCGGCCAGCAGCAGCGTATCGCGCTGGCGCGGGCGCTGGTGTTCGAACCGAAGCTGGTGCTGATGGACGAGCCGCTCGGCGCACTGGACAAGCAGTTGCGCGAGCACATGCAGTATGAACTTAAATCATTGCACGAGAAGCTCGGCGTCACATTCGTGTATGTCACGCACGACCAGGGCGAGGCGCTGACCATGTCCGACCGGGTCGCGGTGTTCGACAAAGGCATCGTGCAGCAACTCGACACCGTCGATCGGCTCTACGAATCGCCGTGCAACGAGTTCGTCGCGAACTTCATCGGCGATAGCAACAGGCTGCGCGGCACGATCGCGAATGTCGAAGGCGAGTATTGCGAGTTTCATCTGATTGACGGCACGCGCCTGACGGGCCGAAATATCGGCGGCGCGCGTGCGGGCTCGCCAGCGGTCGCGTGCATCCGGCCCGAGCGTATGAAGCTCGCGAACGGTCTCGCGCGGCCCGGCGCGAATGCGCTCACCGGCGAGGCGCGCGGACTGATCTATTTCGGCGACCACGTGCGCATGCGCTGTGGTGTGCCGCAGCAGGACGAGTGCTTCGTCAAGGTGCCACTCGGTACCGATGCGCTCGATACCTTTGCGCCCGGCGCGCCGGTCGCACTGGAGTTCGCACCCGATCATCTGCGGGTGTTCGCAGGGGCGTGATGGCGTCGCGCGCGCGTGGATTCGACGCAGGCAACTCAAACTAGCAGCACATAACAAGTCGCACTAATTAGATTGCAGTACACCACCAAAGGAGAGCAACACACCATGAGCAAGATCGGGAAATCGCGCTGTGCCATCGCTGTCGGTGCTGTCGCGCTTGCGCTGGGCGCCGCGCAGGTCAATGCCGCGGAACTGACGGTCGTCAATTTCGGCGGTGCGAATGGGGACGCGCAAAAGGCCGCATTCAACCAGCCGTTCGAATCGCAAACCGGCGCCAAGGTGACGGCCGTCGAATACAACGGCGAGCAGGCCAAAGTGAAGGCAATGGTCGAAGCCAAGCACGTGAACTGGGACGTGGTGGAAGTGGAGTCGGGCGATATCGGCCGTGGCTGCGACGAAGGGCTGTACGAGAAGCTCGACTGGTCGAAGATCGGCAAGAAGTCGGATCTGATTCCTGAAGCTCCGCAAGCTTGCGGCGTCGGCTTTTTCGTGTGGTCGACGGCGCTCGCGTATAACGCCGACAAGCTCAAGACCGCGCCGACCGGCTGGGCCGACTTCTGGGACGTCAAGAAGATTCCGGGCAAGCGTGCGATGCGCAAGGGCGCACGCTACAACCTCGAATTCGCGCTGATGGCCGACGGCGTGCCACCGAAGGACGTCTACAAAGTACTTGCCACCAAGGAAGGTCAGGACCGCGCGTTCAAGAAGCTCGACCAGCTGAAGCCGAACATTCAGTGGTGGGAAGCGGGCGCGCAGCCGCCGCAGTTTCTCGTCGCCGGCGACGTGGTGATGTCCACCGCGTACAACGGCCGGATCGACGCCGCGCAGCGGGAAGGCAAGAACCTCAAGGTGGTGTGGAACGGCAGCATCTACGACCTCGATTACTGGGCGATTCCGAAGGGCTCGCCGAACAAGGCGCTGGCCGAGCAGTACATCGCCTATTCGCTGTCGCCGAAGCCGCAGCAGGAGTACGCGCACCATATCGCGTATGGTCCGGTGAACGTGACGGCGATCAAGTCGCTCGACGCCAAGACGCTCGCGGATCTGCCTAATTCACCGGCCAACGGCAAGAACGCGGTGCTGCAGAACCTGTCGTTCTGGACCGACCATGGCGATGAACTGGAGCAGCGTTTTTCGTCGTGGGCTTCGAAGTAATCGGCGGGGAGTGGGAAGGCGCGGCTTTGCCGTTGGCAGGGCCGCGCCGGATCGATGCAATGAAGCGCGCGCATGTCCGAAGCTGGGCGCGCGTGCGCTGATGCAGAGGATTGCTGTGCATGGGACTGGAGTAAGTGCTAAAGCGCCAACTGCGGCCGACCGCTGAGGGCCTAGAGTAAGCGCTGAAGCGCTAACTCCAGTCAAACCTCAGCATGGGACCTGAGTAAGCGCTAAAGCGCCAACTGCGGCCGACCGCTGAGGGCCTGGAGTAAGCGCTGAAGCGCTAACTCCAGTCAGACCTCAGCATGGGACCTGAGTAAGCGCTAAAGCGCTAACTGCGGCCGACCGCTGAGGGCCTGGAGTAAGCGCTGAAGCGCTAACTCCAGTCAGACCTCAGCATGGGACCTGAGTAAGCGCTAAAGCGCTAACTGCGGTCGACCGCTGAGGGCCTGGAGTAAGCGCTGAAGCGCTAACTCCAGTCAGACCTCAGCATGGGACCGCAGTAGGCGCTGAAGCGCCAACTGCGGTCGACAGGAGACAGGTGTGACCACGATGACCATCGCCGCCGATTCAACGCCTGAATCAACTGGCAAACTCAAACGCGAACTGAAGGCCGCGGAATCCAGAAAGCGGGCCATGGCCTTGCTGCTGATCGCGCCGCTCGCGATTTTTCTGCTGCTGATCTTCGTCGTGCCGATCGGTGCACTGTTGACGCGCGCCGCGCAAAACCCCGAAGTCGCCAACGCCTTGCCGCATACGCTGAGCGCATTGCGCGGCTGGGATCGCAAAACGCCGCCGTCAGATGCCGCGTATGTCGCGCTCGCCACCGACCTCACCGCGATCGCCGATAGCGACGGTATGGGCGCGCTGGCGCGGCGCCTGAACGTCGAAATTCCCGGCTATCGCTCGCTGGTCGCGAAATCGGCGCGCGCCATGCCGTTCGCCGACGACAACAACAAGCCCCTGCAACTGACACCCGCTCAGCTCCGTGCGAAGTTCATCGATCTGGACGAGCGCTGGAACGATATCGCGTACTGGCAGGCCATCGCGAAGAACGCCAACACGTTGTCGCCGTTCTATCTGCTCGCTTCGCTCGATCACAAACAGGACGCGTTCGGCCGCATCGTGCCCACCGATCCCGATCAACAGATTTATCTGAAGGTGTTCAGCCGCACCTTCGTGATCGGCGCGGCAGTGACTTTGTTCACGCTGCTGCTCGGCTATCCGCTCGCCTACTGGATTTCGACGCTGTCCGAGCGCCGCGCGAATCTGGTGATGATCCTCGTGCTGATCCCGTTCTGGACCTCGATCCTCGTGCGCGTGGCGGCGTGGATCGTGATTCTGCAAAGCGAAGGGTTGGTGAACAAGGCGTTGATCGCGAGCGGGCTGCTGAACGATCCGCTCGCGCTGCTGTTCAACCGCACCGGCGTATACATTTCGATGACGCACATCCTGCTGCCGTTCATGATCCTGCCGCTGTATAGCGTGATGAAGTCGATTCCGCCCACCTATCAGCGTGCCGCGATCTCGCTCGGCAGCCATCCGTTCGCCGCATTCTGGCGCGTGTACGTGCCGCAGACTTATCCGGGCGTCGGCGCGGGCGCACTGCTGGTGTTCATTCTGGCGATCGGCTACTACATCACGCCGGCGCTGCTGGGCGGTCCGAACGATCAGATGGTCAGCTACTACGTCGCGTACTTCACCAACGTGACGATCAACTGGGGCATGGCGTGCGCACTCGGCGGCTTGCTGCTGGCGGCCACACTCGTGCTGTACGTGATTTACGGACGCTTCACGCGTTCTTCATTGAGCCTGGGCTGAACGGAGCGAACCGCGATGAAACTTGCCAAGCCTCTGTTCGCGCCGCATACGTCGGTTGTCGAACGCACGTGGTATTTCGCGCTGCGCGTGCTGGTCGTGCTGACGCTGCTGTACCTGATCCTGCCCGTGCTGGCGATCGTGCCACTGTCGTTCTCGTCGAGCACATTCCTCGTTTATCCGATCCCTGGCTGGTCGCTGCGCTGGTATCAGAATCTTGTCGCGTCCAGCGAGTGGCGCATGGCCGCGAAGAACAGCTTCATCGTCGCGCCATCGGCGACGGTGGTGGCGACCGTGCTCGGCACGCTGGCGGCAATCGGGCTGACCAAGGCGAACTTCCGCGGCAAGGGAGTGCTGATGGCGATCCTGATCTCGCCGATGATCGTGCCGGTCGTGGTGGTCGGCGTCGGCATGTATCTGTTCTTCGCACCGCTTGGACTCGCCAATACCTATATCGGTCTGATCCTCGCGCATGCATCGCTCGGCGTGCCGTTCGTCGTGACGACGGTGGCGGCCACGTTGCAGGGCTTCAATCACAACCTGGTGCGCGCCAGTTTGTCGCTGGGTGCGAATCCGGTGAAGACGTTTTTCCGCATCACGTTGCCGGTGATTGCGCCGGGTGTGATTTCGGGCGCGCTGTTCGCGTTCGCCACGTCATTCGACGAAGTGGTGGTGACGCTATTCCTCGCGGGCGCGGATCAGACCACCCTGCCACGGCAAATGTTCACGGGCATCCGCGAAAACATCAGCCCAACCATCGCCGCGCTGGCAACGATCCTGATCGTGTTCTCGACGTGTCTGCTGCTGGCGCTCGAGTGGCTACGCGGGCGCAATGCCGCGCGTGCGGTCAGGGCTTGAGCAAGATACGCGTCGAGAGGTGACGGCCGGCTCCTGTCCGGCATCGCGACGGTCATTTTCTCTGACGCGATTCTAAGATTCTTCCCATTTCCCATGGGACTGCGTGTCTGCATACTCTGAGCCTTCTTTAGAGGGATGCGCTCGGCGCAGACAGGCAATGAAACTTCAGCTAGCGACGCTTGCGTGCGCGTTGGCCCTGACCGGCTGCGCGGACCATGTCGCGCGTGAACGACTCGGCATCGAAGATGCGAGCGTGCTGAAAACCGGCTTCGGCGCGATCCAGGACGAAGCGGCGGGCGCGGCCAACCCGCAATGGGTCGACACCTACGCGTCGATCAAAAACAGTCGCGCCACGTTGGCATTGCTGCAGGCGCGGCTCGAGCAGATGCCGGGCGACAAGACCAACTATTTTCACGCGAAGGCTCAATGCTGGATCGATGCCGCCCGAGAGGCGCGAGCGGCGCATGACGACTGGGGCTTCGTCGAGGAAGCGATCGGCCAGGCGGCCATGATCACGCTGAGCCTCGAGCGCGGCACGCCCGTCTCCGCCGCGAATCCCGCGCTACGCACCGTGTCCACGGTGCGCCCTGATCTGTGGGAGATCGTCAACACCATCAAGGCCGACTCCGCCGTGGTTCGCTGCCCGCAGGCGCAGCCGCCGCTGGCGTGCGCGGAAGTCGAACTGATGCAAGCCGGGCATGACGCTTGGATGCGTGGTTTTTCCAACGCCGAGAAGCGCTTGCCGGAGGTTCAGCAGAACTTGCGCACGTCGGCGGAAATAGCGCAGCAATGCAAGGACGCGTTGCGTACGGCTTGACGTATCTGCAAATTGCGGATGGCAAGAGTCGGTGCGGTGGAAATGGTTTCAAGGGGAATGGAGAACATGTCGACTATTCTGGTTATCGATGATCACCCGGCATTCCGGATGGTCATCAAGATGCAGCTGATGCAATTGCTGGGTATCGAAGAAGTGATCGAGGCCGACAACGGACAGACCGCCGTCGAAATGACCCGGCAACACATGCCGAAACTCGCGATATTGGATCTGGACATTCCGCGCATCAGCGGGCTCGACGTGATTCCGCGTCTGAAGCTCGTCCATCCGTCGATTCGCGTGCTGGTGCTGTCGGGGCACGACCCTGCCACGTTCGCGCCGCGTGCGATGCGCTCCGGCGTGCACGGTTTTGTCGGTAAATCGCAGGACATGAAGGAGATCATGCGCGGCGTGGAGGCCGTGCTGGCCGGCTACACCGTGTTCCCGGTGACGGCCAGTGGGAGCGGCATTGCGCCCACGGTCGGCGCTGGCGGCGATGACGAGGAGCGGGTGAGGCTGCTGTCGGACAAGGAACTGGTGATTCTCCAGATGCTCTCGAAGGGCATGTCGAACAAGGCGATCGGCGACGCGCTGTTTATCAGCAACAAGACCGTCAGCAGTCACAAGACTCGCATCATGCACAAGCTCGGCGCGAAGTCGCTGGTGGAGCTGGTCGATCTGGCGCGGCGTTGCCGGATCGCTTCGGCGCAATGAAGCAAGGCCGTCCGTGATGAACCATCCAATGCCTTCGCACGACCCGCATTCGCTGCGCGCAAGAGCCCTCGAACTGGCTGGTGACGATCGCACCGTTGCCAGACGTCTGCTCGAAATGATTGCCGCAACCAACCGAAGCACGCTCGCGTCGTTGCAGGCCAGTGCCGCGGCGTCGTCATGGAACGAGGTTGCGAACGCGGCGCACCGGATCGCTGGATCGGCGCGTCTGCTCGCATGCGGCGAAATGATCGTGTTGCTCACCGAACTCGAAGCGGTTGCACGCGAGCCGGAGCATGCCGCGGCGGGCGAGCTTCTGCTGCTCGTCGCCGACGCACTCGCGCAACTGGATGGAGCGATCGCGGCGGCAGTGGGCGGCTTCGTTCAGCGCTGAACGAAGCGCGGGCCGTTGCCGGCCTCGCGACTAGTCTGCGGTTGCGGAGCGAACTACCAGCCAGCGCCCGCGAGCATTCGCTGGCAACTCTCGTACCGAAGCTCGGTTCATCGAAGACATCGCGGCGCGATACCAGGCATATCGTGCAATGACTTTGGGCACGTAGCCCATCGTTTCCGCATACGGTGGTATCTGTCCGCCATACTTTTGCACGGCGCCTTCACCGGCGTTGTAGGCCGCGAGCACGAGCGGAAGGTCGCCGAACTGACGCATGAGTTCTCTTAGATAACGCGCACCGGCAACGATGTTCTGGCGCGGGTCGAACAGATTGGATGCACCGTGGCGCTCGCCGGTGCCGGGCATCAACTGCATCAGGCCGGTCGCGCCTTTGGGCGACACCGCTTGCGGATCGCCGGCGGATTCCACGTCGATCACGGCCATCAGCAACGCGCTATCCACATCGGCGACGTGCGCAGCCTCGTCGACGATCGGCGAGAGCGCCATGACGCGGGCGGCGACTGACGCGGACGTTTGCCGGATAGCAGCGGTCAATCGTGAACTGCCAGGCTGTAGCACGACCGAGCGTCGGCCGGCGTCGTCAGGAATCGCGCTGATTTCCGCCGAGGCCATGCGCAATGGTGACGCTGCGGCGGTGTCGGCGTCGTCAGTCATGCCGCCGATCATCATGACGACGCTTGCCGTGTGGCGTGCGTGTGCAGTGACGGCGTCGGCTGCAAGAGCGCGCACCGGCAGGCATGCGATTGCGGCGAGCAGGCCGGCGAGCAGCAGTGACTTGACCAACCCACGCGACCCAAACACCCTCCGATCCGCGAATGCCGCGAATGCCGCGAATGCCGCGAATGCCGCGAATGCCGCAAACGCCGCAAACGCCGCGAACGCCGCGAACGCCGCTAATGCCGCTAATGTCGCGAACGCTTCACACCGCACCTCGCGCCACCGCTTCGCCACCTTCACGCGCCATGCTAACCACCCGTTCCTCACCCGATGCGCCATCAATTGCCCGTCGGGTTCGGCGAGTCGTTCAACGCCGAGAGTCTGAGCGGCGACTGCATGCGCACCATCGCTTCCGAATCCAGCGAGATGGGCCAGCGCCCCGTCGCGATGCCATCCTTGAGTCGCGTCTTGCAAAGATCGTCGCCGTTCTTCGGGGCGCCATAAGGGTCCTGGATCAGGTTGACCGGCTCACGCGTCAGGATGCCGCTCGTGCCGATGCTGCCGATCACGTTGGCCGCGTAGTAAATCACCTTGTTGGCGAGCGGCACGTACATGTCATAGCAGTAGTGCACGTGAATCTTCAGCAGGTTCGCGTCCTGGATGTTCATGCTAGAGCTCGCGCCAGCCGGGACAGACGAATCGCGATACATCAGCGAGTCGTTGGGGACTTCCGTGTAAGTGGCGGCCTCGTCCGCGTAATAGCGAGGCTGCGCGTAATCGCGAATAGCCGCTGCAGTGGGATTGAGGACCGTGATGGTGCTGAAACGGGTGGCATCGGTTTGCGCTTTCGCGAGCGCTTCGGCGAAACCGTCGACATTCGCCTGACGTGCGTAAAGCGGTGCGAGCCCACGTGCGAGGCCATTGCGCATCGCCTGCATCGAGCCGTTGTTGACCGCGCCTTCGCGGGCGGCCTCCAGCACCGCGACATCCAATGTCGACTTCGCCTGATACAGCAGCACGAACTGCAGCGTGCCGAAGCAGACGAACAGCAACACCGGCGCGATGACGATGAACTCTGCCATCGACTGACCCGTCTGGCGCAGCCTGCGCGCGCCACGCGCCGATGTCCGCCTCGATCTGAAACGTGCAAGGTTCACGAAGCCACCTCGAAAACGAGTGAATCGCCAACGGCTAATCCATGTCGACGCGCTCCACTAGCCGGCATTTCCAGCGTTCGAGTCGCGCGAAGGTTGAACAACATGCGCCGCCTCGGCACATCGTGATGAATCGCGACGACGCGCTGGTGGCGGTCGAGAAACACCACGTCGATCGCGAAGCGCATGCCGAACGTATGCACCGACCCGCAGCGATCGAGCAGCAGCGCTTCGCCAGACGGCAGATGGTCGCGGCCGAGCAGACCGCGCAGCCGTTCCCGCGCGGTTTCCGTGATCGACACCGCGATACCGGTCTCGTGTCCGCGAACTTGAAGGTGCGCCGGCTTCACAGCAAGCCCGCCTGCACGAACTTCATCGCAATCGGGAAGCCCAGCACGATAAACGTGACCGGAAAAATGAACACCAGCAGCGGAAAGATCAGTTTCACCGGCGCTTCCATGGCCTGCTTCTCCGCGCGCTGGAAGCGCTCGGAGCGGCGCTGTTCTGACTGGAAGCGCAATGACTTCGCGAGACCCGAGCCCATCCGTTCGGCCTGCACGATAGCGCCCACCAGATTCGTCACTTCCTTGATGCGCAGACGGTCGTCGAAACGTCGCAGCGCTTCCGTGCGGTTCAATCCGGACTTGAGGTCGCGCAGCACGTGCTCCAACTCCCAGTTCAACGGACCAGGCGGCCCTTTTTCGACGGCCTTCAGAATCGCACCGTTGATGTTCAGACCGGCTTCGACTGCGAGCGTCAGGAAGTCGAGATAGAGCGGCAAATGCTTGAGGATGCGTGCAACGCGGCGGCGCCGTACGTCGCGTGTCCAGATGCGCGGATAGAAGTAGCCGAGGATACCCGCGCCGATCAGCACGAGGATCGAAAAGAGGCCGAGCGCGAGCATCGGCAGGAGCGCGACGAGCGCGGCCATGAACGCGGCGATGATCGATAGCGCGAGGAACTGCCGCGCGTTCATCAGGAACGTGAGCGATGTCAGGCGCAGTTGCAGATCGGTTCTCTCGACCAGCTTCGCGCTGAACCGGTCGCCGAAATGGTGGACCACGAAATTGACGAGCGGCCACAGCGGCCGCAATGACCTCGGCAGCGGGTCGAGGAAGAGGCGATCTTCTGGCGGCACGGCGCCGGCCAGACCGCTGATCGACTTGTAGCCGACACCGGCAATCACGATCACGCTGATACTGACGACAAAAGCAATGAAGAGCAACATAGGTCACACGTCGATATGGGTGATCTTCTTGATGAAGACGTAGCCGAGCAACTCCATCACGCCGATGACCGCAAGCGTGGCCCAGCCTACCGGTTCCTTGAATAATGGCGCCATCGCCTCGGGTTCCATGCGGCGCAGCACGAGCATCAGAACGAGCGGTAGACAGGTCATCACGATGCCTTGCATGCGGCCTTGCGACGTCAGCGCCCTGATCTTGCCTTCCATCTGCAGCTTTTCGCGCAGCGTGCGCGCGACCGACTCCAGCGACTCGGCGAGATTGCCGCCGACTTCACGCGCAATCGTGACTGCCGCCGTCATCATCAGAAAGTCAGGGATCGGAATGCGCTTTTCGACATTGCGCATCGCAATGTCCAGATCGATGCCGAGGCGGATCTCCCGCATCAACAGATCGAACTCCTGCGCAATCGGCGCGGCAGTCTCCTGCACCACGGCCTCGAGCGCGCAGGGGAAGCTCGCGCCCGCACGCAGCGCGCCCGACATCATCAGCAGCGCGTCGGGCAGTTGCGTTTCGAGCGTTTCAATGCGCTTCTGGCGCATCCGCACGAGATAGCGCCTCGGCACGGCCATCGCAAGCGCTATGGAAGCGAGCGCGATCGGCAGGCTGCGAGTCAACAGAAAGACCGCGACCGGCAGGCCGATCATGGCGACCACGCTCCACGCAGCGGCCTTTTGCCGGTTCACGAAAACGAAGGCGTCGGCGAGCGAGGACTCGATTTCGCTCGCCATTTGCCGGGTGCCGGCTCTGAGCGTGGACGTACCCATGCGCGTGATCAGGAAGATCAACGCGAGGCAGCCGAAGAACACGAGCGTGAGGATAACGGCGAGACTCATGGTTGGCCTCTCAGTCGACGCGCGTGAAGATGCCCGTATTGACGGGAATGCGCCGGCGTATCAGGTCCTGATAGAAGTCGGGGATGTAGGCGGTGGGCACGAACTCGCCCCGAATCTTGCCGTCCGCGCCGAAACCTTCTTCCTTGAAGACGAACACGTCTTGTAGCGTGATCACGCCTGATTCGAGGCCGCCCACTTCGGTCACGTGCGTGACGCGCCGCGAGCCGCAGGAAAAGCGCGTTTGCTGCACGATGATGTCGATGGCCGAGCTGATCTGCTCACGGATAGCCTGCACCGGTAGATCGAGACCCGCCATCAGCGTCATCACTTCGAGACGCGCGATGCAGTCGCGTGGCGAGTTGGCGTGCGCCGTGGTTAGCGAACCGTCGTGACCGGTGTTCATGGCCTGCAGCATATCGAGCGCTTCGCCGCCCCGGCATTCGCCGACCACGATCCGGTCGGGCCGCATCCGCAAACAGTTCTTCACCAGGTCGCGGATCGGGACCGCGCCCTTGCCTTCCATGTTTGCGGGACGCGCTTCGAGCGACACGAGGTTCGGTTGCGACAGTTGCAGTTCCGCCGCGTCTTCCACAGTGACGATGCGCTCGTCGTCGGGAATGTAGTTCGACAGGACGTTCAGCAAGGTGGTCTTGCCCGAGCCGGTGCCGCCGGAGATGATGATATTGGCCCCATGCCTGACGGCCGTATGCAGAAACTCGAGCATGTCCGGCGACATGGAGTGGAACCCGAGCAGATCCTCGCCATCCAGTTTGCGCCGCAGAAACTTGCGGATGGTGATGCTTGGACCCTTCAGCGCGAGCGGCGGAATCACGGCGTTGACGCGCGAGCCGTCGGCGAGGCGCGCGTCCACCATCGGCGAGCTTTCGTCGATGCGGCGGCCGATCGGTGCGACGATGCGTTCGATTGCACCGAGCACCGCGCGATCGTCGGTGAAGATGACCGGCGAACGGCTCAACCGCCCGTCCTGTTCGATGAAAATCTCGTTATGGCAATTGACCATGATTTCCGACACGCTCGGATCGGCGATCAGTTCTTCGAGCGGCCCGAGTCCGATGATTTCATCGAACACGCTTTTCTTCAGGATGGCGAGCGGGATGTCCGTGGAGTGGAAGCTGCGGTCGTGATTCAGGATGTCGTCGAGCGCGGCGCTGACGGTTTTGCGCAACTCGTCCTCTTCCATGCGCGCGACGTTCAGACGCCGCAGGTCGAGCGCGGCAATCACTTTCATGTGCGCCTGCTTGCGCAATTCGATGCCAAGCGGACTGTTGATCGGCGCGACGGGCAGCTCGGCGGCGGCGGTTTTTCTGGCGTGCGCGGTGTGGATGCGCGGTCGTGTGTCGGGCGCGGGTCTGGTTTGAGCGACGCTCGCATTGTCACGCGCGGTGGACTGCGATTGAGCCGCGGCAGCGGTAACGGCGACGCGTTCGCTGGTGAGCGGGTTCAACGAGCCGACCAGGGTAGGCGCTGGAGCAGGCGCCGTGAAGGAAGGCTCGACGTGGGTCGACGGGCGAGCCTGTGGTGACGGCATTGGCGGCACTGGCCGCAGCGCCTGTAGCGCGTGCGGCGCGGCACGGACGGTCTGCGAGTCAGCGACGGACGCTGCCGGCGTACGATGCGACTCCTGCGCGCGCTGCGCTGACGGTGTCGTGGTGGCAGCGCGAACGATCCTGATCGTCGTCATGCCGACCTCGATCTGATCCGCCTCGGTCAGTGGCCCATAGCGCGTGATTGGCAAACCGTTCACGAGCGTCGCCACGATCCCACCCTGGTCCTCGATGTAATAGGCGTTGTTTTCCCTGACGATGCGCGCCTGCACCTTGCCGATCAATAACCCTCTAACGACGATGTCGCAACTCGCGTTCTTGCCGATCGTGCAACCACGTTCGACTTGCAACGCCTGCATCGGCGCATTGCGCGTGTGTATCTGAAGATTGAGCATGATGTTTCCTCGCTCGCCGGTCAGTTGGCCGGACTGCCGAGCACGCCGACTTGCTGCGGCGGGACCTTGCCGTTCGACGCCGGTTGTGCGGCGTCACGCGGAGCGCTTGGCGCGGCAGGCGGATATTGCGCCGCGTTCAGCATGCGCAGCGCCTCGGCGACGCCCTCTGGCGGCGCGCTGGCAGCTGGCGGCTGCGGCGCAGGTCGCGCCGGCGCGGGATGGTCCGTGGATGTCTGAATGGGCGTGGATGTCGGAGCAGGTGTCGAGACGGGCTCCTGCTCCCTCGCCGAGGGCAACACATCGGTGTGAGGCTGCGCGCGATCCAGCGGAGCCCGCGATAGAGTCCGGTCCGAAACCGGCGCTGGTGGCAGCGCGCGCTCCGGGGCTGGTGCGGGCGTTAGCTCTACCGGCGGCGTGCTGCGGATGGGCGCCGGAAGAAACGCCGGGGTTGTCCTGACAGGCTGGCGCGGTGCGCTCGAATGCGTCGCCTTTTCCTCATCCGCGACAAGCGGTTCGGGATTGCCATACTCTTTGCGGAAGCCCTGGTCCACCCTGTCGGCGCGCGCCAGCAGATTCTCGTTGGGTTCGAGCGCCGGATCGGAGATGAGCGGAGTCACAAAAATCACCAGGTCGCTCTTCTTCGCGCGGAAGCTGTCCGAACGGAACAGCTGGCCGATGATAGGCAATTGCCCGAGGAACGGCATGCCGTTCGAATCGGTGACCGCATCCGCGCTGACGAGGCCGGAGATCGCGAGTGTCTCGCCGGCTCGCATCGAAATATCGGAACTCGTGTTGCGGGTCAGGAAGCCAGGCAGGCCGCCGTACGACACTGTCGGGTCGATCTGGCTGATTTCGGTGGTCAGATGCGCCGAGATGATGTTGTTTGCGTCGACGACGGGCACGATGCTCAGTTTGATCCCGTAGTCCTTGTACTGAACGTTGACGGTGCCCAGTGCACCCGATTGCGGAATCGGCACTTGGCCGCCGGCGAGAAAACTCGCCGTGCCGCCGCTCTTCGTATTCAGTTCGGGTGCAGCGAGAATGAACGCATCGCCGTTGTTGATCGCGAAGTGGATCTGCGACGTGATATTGGTCGCGATGCCCGCAAGAAAATAGCTCGTGCCCGCGGTGGCAGCTTTGGCGGCGCCGGTCGCGAAGCTCGCGGCCCCGCCTACCTGCGGTCCGTTGAACGCGCTGTCCCACGCAATGCCGAGGTTTCTCTGCGCATTGCGCGTGATTTCCATGATTTGCACCTTGAAGTGGACTGTCTTTTTGAGCGCGTCCCCTTCATCCACCTTGGTGGTGTCGAGCACGTTTTTCATGTCTTGCGTGGCGGCTTTGACAATCGGGACCATGTCCCGATGCACGACACCGGACAGGACGATGTTCGAGCCGATCGCATCGATCTGCAATCCCGCTACCGGCTGCAGTACCGCACGCAACTGTTGCACCGACGCATTCACTTCCGCCTTGGCGATGCGAACCGTGGTTTGCAGCGCAATGCCTTTGTCATTCCAGACCACCAGCGACGTGATGCCATCCCGTTCGCCGAGCAGCATCAGACTGCCGTCGACCACATTCGCGGTGAGCAGCTTGCCGTTGCCGATCGCGATGCGTTTGATCGTGCCCGCAATGGGCAGGATGCGGACTTCACCGCTATACATTTCGAGCACGTGTGGGCTCGCCAACGCGTCGGCCGAGGTGGCGGCCATCGGGTAGACGGCGCGAGCGGGCGCGGCGTCGCACAACACCATGCCGATGACGACGCACAGCAGGACCCAGTGACGCAATCGCGCCGCATTGTGTTTGACTTTCATGGTGTGAAACCTTGACTCGGTGCTTTAGTTCTGCCTGGACGTGCTGGGCGCAGCCGCCTTCTGGAGTTGTTGCGCGATCGCGTTGGCCTGCTCGTACACGCTTGGCTCGCGCTGCGTCGCAGCGGGTGCGGGTGGCTTCGCGTCGGCCGGGGCGCGGGCGGCGGCGGGCATATCCGGCGCGGGAGCCGGCTGCGCGGCGGGACTCACCAACACGCTGGTGCTGTTCATCCCGCCGCCCGCAATCACTTCCACGACCTGAGCGGCCGGACCCTTGCCGGCGGGCAGCGTGCCTCGGGTGGGATCGACGAATACGTCGCTTTCCTGCACCAGCGGCGGGCCGTCGTTACCCTTGTCGTCGGCGTTGCGCAGGATCAGACGCAAGCCGCCGATCTTCTGCGCGAGCGCGACGCGCGGCACATCGTCGACTGATAGCTGCAACGTGACGGTGGTGTAGCCCATGCCTTGCTGCCGGCTCATCGCGCTGCTGTTGGCATTCGCCGGGTCCTGCTGCGCGGCTTCGCCCGCGTCGCGAGGGCGCATGTCCTGGCCGGTCGCGAGAACCAGCACGTCCGCTTTCAGCAGTTGCGCGACTTTCTTGTCGTCGGACGCGTGGTCTTCGCGGAAGACCCTGCCGACCCAATACAGATCGACCCGATTGCCTGGACGAAGCAGCAGAGCCGTCGAATTCACCGTGTCGATTTCCACTGTCAGCGCGCGTTGTCCGGTGGGCAGCACGTCCGAGAAATCACGGCCGCGTAGCACGTCGATGTCGGCGGCGCGCAGCGGCAGACCGCGCCGCACCGGTTTGACGAGGTGCGACGTGCGGTACTTCTCGAAGTCATCCGGGCGGATCATGTCGTCGTAGACCAGATAACCCGGAATCTCGCGGGCAACGAAGACGCTGCTCGACAACGGCGTGCCGACCGGTACATCGCGCTGCGGCACGACCACCTGGACGCCCGCGCCTGCCGTTTGCGCGGCAATGTCGGCCTTGAGCTTGTTCTCACGGTCGTTCAGGTACTTGTAGAGGAGAAACGTGAGACCGCCTGCCACCAGAACGGCAAGCAACAGCAGCACCCAGGAGTTTGCGAGGAGCGAGCGGAGTTTGATTTTCTTGAGCATGACAATCGACCGTCGCCGGTCAGGGAAGCGATAGGGCGAAGCTGTAAGCGCCGAAAAACGACTTCAAGCCGGAGACGAGCGCCACGAACGGCGCGGCGGTGTCGCCCGACGCGATCAGCAGAATGCCGATCAAAGCAGTTGTGACGACGAGGTATTCCGCGTACGTCTGGCCGCGTTGCCGACTACGTCGCCTCGCGAAGTGAGTGAAGCGCCCCGGTGGTTGCATCTCAACGGTTCCTTATTGCATTGACGATTGCGACGGTCCTGCCGTCGCGATCGGAAAAACTCGCGTCCACGCTATCGCTGCCGCGCTGCATCGCGAATGCCGTGCCTTCAGCGTGTACGCTGCCACTGAACTGATAGTCCGGCTGACGGCCCACGCTCACCCAGCCGCGCGCCGCGAGATCGTTGCGGTAGCGCTGCGCGTTCCAGCGCGCCTCGCCAGGGATGTCGAGCAACCATGTGCGCCCGGTTTGCTGCGGATCGCGGCTCTCGATATCGGAAACCACCTTGCTGTTTTCCGGCAGCGGAACCGCGGAATCGGGTAGCCGGTGCCCGGCCTGGTCGCTGTCGAGCCGGATCACGCTCATGAGACCGCGCGTGCGGCCGGCCTCCGCTTGTGGTGGAATGCTGAGCACGTAGAGGCATTGACGGTCCAAAGCACTCAGCAGTAGTCCTGATGAATTGCGCTGACCTTTCGCCGGCACGTTTTCGCCAGTCCAGAAATCGCGGAATGCCTTCGACACGTCATCCGTTGTTCCGGCGAACTGCATCCCGACGACCGAGGCGGGCACACCGTTGACGATCATGTCGCGTCCGATCGCCAGGGTGCTTTGCGGCGGTACGGGCGTCTTGTTGCAGGCGCTACCAGCCAGCGCGGCACCGGCGATCAGCACACCGGACATCAACGCGCTGGCGAGGCATGCGCCGCGTGCGAGGTGATGGAAGCATGTCATTGATTCAAACGGCTCGGCGGGACGACGTCTTGCCGGATGCGGCCGAATTCAAGCGTCGAAATCTCAGGCGCGTACTTTTGCAGCCCCAGATAGCCGCTGGACGGCACGAGTGCGACGTTCACCGCCGGCACGGCCTGGCTGAACAGTGCTTCGTTGCTGGCGGAACCGTCGGGCACCCAGGCGTTGGTCATTAGCACATTCGTGTCAGAGAACGTGAGACCGCTGAATGCCGGCAGCAGACCGTCTTTCGGCAAGAGCCGCTTCAGCGCGTCGCTGTTGCGCGCGATTGAGATGCTGACGAAGCCGGATTGCAGCGTGCTGGTCGGCACGCTCAGGTGTGCGACGTATTGACCGCCAGTGGCGGTGGGAACGGGCCACTGGGCGAGGGCGCCGCCGCTTTGGGCGCTCGCGGGATCGGCTGCCACGCTGGTGCCGACCGCGACGTCGTCCGTGGAGGTCAGCAAAGGATTGCCGCCGTAGTCGTGCCACATGGACGGCCGGGACGCGGCCAGCTGGGTCTGCTTGCGATCGGTGCTGGCGATTGGCGCACCGTCGCCTGCCATCAGACGTTGCATCACTTCGCCCTTGAGCTCGGCGTCCGACTTGCTCACGCTCAGCGCGGCGCTGCCGTAGGTGCTGGACCATCCTTCAGTAGTGCTCGGGTCGCCGGTCAGCGGTTTCGTGGCGCCGCTCGTCGCCCAGACGGTGCATCCCCATGGCTTCGTGGTGTCGTTTTCGGCCCCAGCGATGCAACTTTGTGGATCCGTGGCCTCGCTGTCCGTCCACACGGTGCGTTCCCAGGCGACATAGCGTGAACTCATCAGCGTGCGGTTGCGCACGTCGTTGAACTTGCCGAGCATCACGATGGCAAGCAGCAGCACGCTCATGACCATGACCATGGCAACGAGGAATTCCGCCATAGCCTGACCGCCTTGCGCGGTGGCGTTCGGGTAGATGGGCCTCATTGCGCTTGAACCTGCGACGCTTGCGGGATCTGGTCGGCCTGAGCCGCAGCGCGTTCGCTTGCGCTGACCGGCGCAAGCGCGGCTTGCCAGTACGGGCTGAAGAGGCTCGGGTATTCGGTCTTATGGTCGGGGCGTGCCCATTGATCGCCGTTCAGCAGGCCACCCATGATCGAGTTGCCTGGCGAGGTCTCGTCCGGCCGCACGAAGTACGCGTGCGCGCTCGACAGTGCGCGCATTGCGCCGCCAGCCGCGTTGGGATCGACATTCATGTGTCCGCTGCCACGCAGGCCCACGGTCTTCATCAGCGTGTCGGTGTTGCGCGTGACTTCGATCGTGATGCGTGGCGCCTGTGCGGCGAGTGGTGTGCCGTTCACTTCCTGATAAGGCAGCAGGCCGCCGTTGGCCGGATCGAGCGATGGGCCGGGGCCAAGTCTGAACTGTTCGGCCATCGCGTCCGGCACCTGCCATCCGGGCCTCGCGCTACCCGTGTAGCCGAAGTTGAAGTAGCCGCCATAGCCTTGCCAGTCCTGCCATGCCGCGAACGGCGGATGGGCCATGAAGCTGGTGATATTGCCGTTGGCGCTGCCGCCATAACCGGCTTCGGATTCGATCGGTCCAATACAGCTGATCCATAAGTGCGCGGTACTCGCGTCGATGGACTGCCAGCCGGCTTTGTCGCTACGTAGCTGAGTGCCGCCGTCGTGCGTCACATTGACGGTGAACGAGCTGTTGGCGCCGCAGATTTTGTTGGCGCTGTCGTTCAATTGCTGGAAGTTCGGCGCGACGCTGCGCACCGAGTCGCGATTCTTGACGAGGCCGTCGAGCGTGTCTGCGTCCGTCACCACATCGGCAAAGTCATCCTGGCCGGCGGTGCCGGCCGGCGTCACGGTGGCGGTGTACGAAGTCCACGCCGCCAGCTGCGCCGCATTGCGCGCACTGGTGAAGTAGCCGCTGGTGACGCGTGTATCGGGCTGGTTGAGCTGTGCGATTGCGTTGGCCGTGTCGGGGACGGCGGTGAAGACCGCCGCGTGATAGTTGGCCTGCGCCACGCTCAGCGCGCGATTGAGCACGCCGATATTGGCGGCCACGGTAGGCAGCAGCGCGTCGAGCGCGGCGCGCACCGGCGCGATGTCGGCTTTGCCGATCTGTTTTGGCGTACTCCATAGCGCCGGGTGATCCGCTACTGCGTTGATCGTCTTGTCGAGGTCCGACAGCGAGTAAGTCGCGTCGAGTTCGTCGATCCATGATTTCAGGGCCACCACCTGCGCGGCGGTGACCTGATTGGCGATCATGGCCCGGTTCGTGTATGCGGAGAAATTGTAGTCGCGCGCCTGAAGCACGGCTGCGCTGTATGCGGCGGCGTCGGCCGTGTTCTGAAGCTTGATCCTGGCGCTAGTCATCTGGAACGAGTTGAACGCTACGTACAGGCCGATGCAGCCGACCAGAAGAAACAGCAGTGCAGGGACCAGCGCCTGCCCGCTAGCGCTGGCGAGCCTGGCCCTGCCCTCGCGGGCAGAGCGTTTCATGACGGATATCGCCAATCTGACGAGATTAGTTGTTGTTGCTGTCGTTATACGTACCCATGTTCTTCGTCTTGTCGGCGTTCGTCGTTGCCGTATTTGCGTTGCTCTTCGCGTTGTCGATGTTGCCCTGGGCGTTCTGACCGGACATCTCAATAGCGAGGCCGGCCGTCTGGTTACGCAGCGTCTGGCCGAACAGCGAATACACGCCGATGGCCGACACCGCGATCAGCGCGACGATGATGATGTATTCCGTCATGCCTTGACCCAGTTGCTTATTCTTTTGGCGAATTGGTGAGGATTTCATGATTTCAATTTTGAAGACGTTAATTCGGAAGGCTGGACACGGTTGTTCAGATTTTTCCGTTACCGAAAAAACGTGGACTAAGAAAAGGTTTATCAAAAAATGCACGAGCAACAGTGTCAGGGCAAAGTATAGAAATGGATCTATCTTGCAAATTTGCGAAATTTCCCAATCTCGATGACACTATTCCGCATACTGTGCGGCGCGAAAAATTTATAGCAATTTAAATATTGCGACGAACGTCGGCGCATGACTGTGCGAACGCCGGGGCGGTTGCGCTTCTGGCGTCTCGCTATTGCCGCACACGCATGCGCAGTGCATGGCGATGCGCTGGAATGGCCGCCAGACAAGGCTGTCAGCGAGGTCGTTTCGATGCTGGCGCGATGCGCGGCCAGCCGCTATCTACCGTAATCGATCTATTTTCGATACCTGTCGATTCAGATCCGTTGCAAAGACGAGACGGCTGTCACGTGATCGCGCGATTTCCCGCTTGAGCTTAAATCTGCCCAATTCAAGCTGGGATTGCTTTGCGCCGCCGACTGCGATTTCTCGCGTGATCGTACAGATATTTCCTACATGATTTCCGCGTTTCCTGATTTTTAGGGATAAAGCCGCCGGTTAGATTTACCACGCGTGAAAAAATTTGGGTCGAGTCCTGAATGTGCCGGCCAGTTTTTTTGCCGGAAGCGTGTGCGCACGATTTCTCAAATCGAATTGCAAGCGGGGCTTGCCCTCCATTTAGGGAATTTATGAACAAGTCGTATATCAGCGTCTGGAATGACGTCTCAGGAACGTGGGTCGCTGCGCCCGAGACTGCCAGGACCCATCGCGGCGCGGGAGCCGCCTCCTCCCAGACAATCCCGCTCTGCGGGGAGAGCGCGAGTCGTCCGGCCACTCCGCTCAAGGCAGCGTTCATGCCGATCGCGATGGCCATCGGCGTGGCCATGTTGCCGGGTATGGCGGCAGCCCAGGCGACAACCGGCAACGGTGGTCTCGAGTTGTGCCCCGGCGGCGTGGGCGGGGTGGGGTCTTCGTGGGGGCCGCTGTCGAGTGCCGTCGGCATCATGGACTGCAGCTCGACCGGCGAGTCCACTAACGGCATGTCGTTCTCGTTGAACAACTCGGCAGCCGACAACGGCGCGTGGGGCTTCAACAGTTCGAACATCACGGCGCGCGTCACCGGTTATGACGACGGCCGGCTCGAACTGAAGGGCATGGGTGGCATCAGCATGCTCAACGACGTGAGCATGACCGGCAACAAGATCACGGATCTGGCAGCGGGCGGTGTCTCGTCGGGGAGTGCGGACGCGGTCAATGGCGCGCAGCTTTATCAGTACACGCGATATTTCCAGGCGAACTCGCCGTCGAGTGACGCGTCGACCGATGCGCGGGCACTGGGCACCAGTACAGTTGCTTCCGGGCCGTCATCGCTGGCGATCGGCGACAACTCCAGCGCATACGGCGCGAATGCCGTCGCGGTGGCAACCAATTCGGTTGCACTGGGTGCAGGCTCGGTTGCTGCTCGGCCCGACGCGGTGTCGGTCGGCTATCTGTCCGCGGACGGCAAAGCGCAGTATACGAGGCAGATCACTAACGTGACCGAAGGCTCGGCGGGCACCGACGCGGTCAACGTGGACCAGTTGAATGCCGCGATCGCTGGTATTGATCCGGGGCTCCGCCCGCCCGTCGACAACCCGGTGGCATATGACAGTTCCACGTCGGACCTGATCACACTCAAGGGCACGCGCGGCACGAAGATCCAAAACCTGGTGGCTGGCGACATCTCGTCGGCACACAGTATGGAAGCCGTGAATGGTTCGCAGTTGTTCGAGACGAATCAGAACGTCGCCGGCGTGTCGAGCAATCTCGCCAACGTGACGAATATCGTCAACAACTGGACCAACGGCATTTCGCCGCTCACGGTGGCGTATGACTCGCTTGCGCGCGACACGGTGACGCTCGGCGGCACGGACAGCGCGCCGGTCAAGCTGCGCAACGTGGCGGCTGGCGACATCTCGTCCGCGTCGAGCAACGAAGCGGTCAACGGCGGCCAGTTGTACAAGACGAACAAAGACCTGGACGCGCTCGCGGCGAACGTCGGGCAGATCGGGGACGGCCTCTACGATCGGGGCGTCAGGTACTTCCATGCCAATTCGGCATTCGATGATTCGTCGGCGGTCGGTACGGAGTCGGTGGCGATCGGCGGCGCAGCCGTCGCATCGGCAAACAACTCGGTCGCGCTGGGATCGAACTCGGTGGCCGATCGTGACAGTGCGGTGTCGGTGGGCGCGGCTGGTGTGCAGCGCCAGATCATCAACGTGGCAGAAGGCACGCAAGACACCGACGCTGTCAACGTGCAGCAGATGAATACGGCCATCCACAATGCCTCGATTGGCAGCGGACCCGATGCGGTCATCTATGACTCGCCAGCGCATGACACGCTCACGCTCGGTGGCACAGTCGCTCCCACGCCACCGGTTCTCGTGAAGAACCTGGCAGCCGGTCAGATCGTATCGGGCAGCAATGACGCAGTGAACGGCGACCAGCTGTACAAGTCGGCCAGTGGCCTGGCTTCGGCACTGGGCGCCGGTGCGTCGGTCAGTTCGGACGGCTCGATCACCGCGCCGGGTTATCTGATCAGCGGTACCACGTACAACAATGTCGGCGATGCTTTGTTCGCGCTCAACACGGCCGCGGGCGATCTGGTCAGCGCGGCGAAGTATGTCAAGGTCGTGTCGACCGCGCCCGCCGCGCTGGTAAGCGGTGGTGAGTCGGTGGCGATTGGCGGCGGAGCGATGGCGACCAAGGTGAACACGCTCGCAATCGGCACGGGCGCGAGCGCAACGTTCGAAAATTCCACGGCGATCGGCGTGAACGCCACTACGGACGCATCCTATACGGTGTCGGTCGGCAGCAAGGGTGCGGAGATGCGCATCACGCACGTCGCGGACGGTATGGATGCGACCGACGCGGTTACGGTGGGCCAAATGGAGTATCAGATAGCTCAGGCGTTGGGCTCGTCGAGCAGTGGCGTGAAGTCGATGGGGGCGATTCCGGTGCCGGTGACGGACTATATTGCAGTGAGTCCGAACGTGACCCAAGGGTCCAGCACGTCTGCTTCAAACGCTACCAATGCCATGGCGATCGGCCCGGTGGCGGCCGCGACTGGAACCAACGCACTCGGCGTCGGCGCAGGTGCTGCGGCGGGCAGCGATGACAGCACCGCAGTCGGTTCGGGCGCGGGCGCGTTGTCGGTGAACTCGACGGCCATCGGCGCGAGCGCAACGGTTGGCGCGCTGTCCGACAACTCGGTGTCCATCGGTTACAACACCCGTGCCAGTCAGGTCAATGCGTTGGCATTGGGCGCGTATGCCAGCTCCACGAGTGCCGGTTCCGTCGCGATTGGCTATAAGTCGTTCGTTTGGCAAGCCGCCACTAACGGGGTGGCGCTGGGTGTGAACGCTGAGGTCTCTGCCGCGAATAGCGTGGCGATCGGCTCCGGCGCGATTGCCGATCGTGCCAACGCGGTCTCGGTGGGCAACTCCACCAGACAGAGCCAGATCATCAACCTGGCAGCGGGCACCAGCGGCACCGACGCGGTGAACGTCAACCAGCTGTCGGGCGTGGCCGCTGCGATCGGCGGTGGCGCAGCGGTGAACCCCGATGGCACGATCAAGAGTCCGAGTTTCACGATCGGCGGTCAGACTTATGCCGACGTCGGCACAGCCCTCGCGGCTGCAACGGCCAACTCGGTGCAATACGATACGCCCGCGCACACCGGTCTGACGCTGGGTAGTACGGGTACGCCGGTGACGGTCGCTAACGTGGCCGCTGCGACGGCCGACGACCAGGCCGTGAATCTCAAGCAATTGAAAGACGCTGGCTTGAACGTCGACCCAACAACAGGCGACGTCACCAACTCTTTCGTCGCGTACGACGACACCACGCTCGATGCGATCACGTTAAAGGGTGCGAATGGCACGACGATCGCGAACGTGAAGGCGGGTGATCTTTCGCCGGACAGCATGGAGGCGGTCAACGGCAGCCAGCTCTCCGAGACGAACGCAAACGTGGCGAACGTAGCCGGTGACCTGGCGAACGTCGCGGGCAACGTCACCAACGTGACCAACATCGTCAACAACATCGTTGTCGATGGTGGTGGTATCAAGTATTTCCACACCAATTCGTCGCTCGACGATTCGTCGGCAACCGGCGTGGACTCGGTCGCTATCGGCGGCGCAGCGAGTGCTACGGCAGCCAATTCGGTGGCGCTGGGTACAAACTCGGTGGCGGACCGTGTCAACACGGTGTCGGTGGGAGCGGCCGGTGCGGAGCGCCAGATCGTCAACGTGGCCAACGGCACGAACAGCACCGACGCGGTGAACGTGTCGCAGTTGGAGGCGCTGGGCGCGAACATCGGCGGCGATGGCTCGGTGACGAACAGCTTCGTCTCGTACGACGATGCGGCGAAGAACAAGGTCACGCTCGGTGGCGTCGGTGCGACTGTGCCGGTTCTACTGGGCAACCTTGCCGACGGTCAGATCGCTGCATCGAGCGACAATGCTGTGACAGGCAGGCAGCTCTACAACACGGCGCACTCGACCGCGCAAGCACTGGGCGGCGGTGCAAGCGTTCTCGACGATGGCACCCTGTCGCAACCGTCGTATGTGATCGCCGGTAGCCCGTATGCCGATGTGGGCTCGGCACTGACTGCTGTCGACGGTGAGCTCGGCCAGATCAACACGAACTTCGCGACCAACCTGAAGTACGTCAAGGTGGTGTCGGATTCGGCAACTGCGCAGGCGAGCGGCTCGGAGTCGATTGCAATCGGCGGCAACGCAATGGCGACCAAGTCGAATGCGCTGGCAATCGGCGCGGGCGCAAGCGCGGGCTTTGCCAATTCGACTGCGCTCGGCGTGAATGCGGTCACGGATGCGGAAAACACGTTATCGGTTGGCTCGAAGGGGGCGGAAGTGCGCATCACGCACGTCGCGAACGGTATCGATGCGACCGATGCGGTGAACATGGCCCAATGGAACGATCTGCAGGCGCAACTGCTAGCGGACACGACCAGCGGCGTGAAGTCGATGATGCAAAGTTCGAACGCCGTGCTGAGTTACATCGCGGTGAGCTCGAAAGTGGTGGCTGGCGCGAACACGACCGCTTCGGATGACCTGAACACCATGGCAATTGGCCCCGTCGCGAGCGCTACGGGCGATGGTGCCCTGGCGGTCGGCGGGGGTTCCATCGCCGGCAGCGCCGGGTCGACCGCAGTCGGCTCGGCGGCCGGCGTTGCATCCATCAACGCGACGGCAATCGGTGCCGGTGCAACGGTCGGCGCGCTGTCGGCCGACGCGGTGTCGATTGGCTACAACGCCCGTGCGAGCGCAGTCGACGCGATCGCCGTGGGGACAACCGCCAGCGCTACGAGTACTGGTTCCGTTGCGATCGGCTACGGCTCGTTCGTCAGTCAGGGTGCTACGAACAGCATGGCGTTTGGTTGGCATGCGACGGCCAACGCGGCGGACAGTGTTGCAATCGGCTCGAACTCGATTGCCGATCGTGCCAACGCGGTGTCGGTGGGCAACTCCACCAGCCAGAGCCAGATCATTCACCTGGCGGCGGGTACCAGCGGCACCGACGCGGTGAACGTGAACCAGCTGTCGGGGGTGACTGCTGCGATTGGTGGTGGCGCATCCGTGAACCCGGATGGCACGATCAAGCGTCCGAGTTACACGATCGGCGGGCAGACCTATACCGACGTGGGCGCGGCGCTGGTTGCGGCGGCGAACTTTGGGGGCACAGGCCCGGCCGATGCAGTGACGTACGACACGCCCGCGCATACCAGCGTCAAGCTGGGTAACGCGGGTACGCCGGTGACGGTATCGAACGTGGCCAATGGTGTGGCGGACCCCGATGCGGTGAACGTTAGCCAGTTGAAGGCGATGGGCGCGAACTTCGATGGTAACGGCAACGTGTCGAACGCATTTGTCGCGTATGACGATGTGACCAAGAGCAAGATCACACTGGGCGGCGCGACTGCGCCGCCGGTGAACTTGACGAACGTCGCCGTTGGCGCGGTCACCTCGGGCAGCAAAGAAGCGATCAACGGTTCGCAATTGTTCGGCGCGATGAGCAGTACCGCAGCCGCGCTGGGCGGCGGCTCGACGGTGGGTTCGAACGGCCAGGTCAGCAAACCCACATACACCGTCGGTGGCGGCACGTACAGCGGCGTAGACGCCGCAATCGGCGCCCTCAACGCGGCGATCGTGACCGGTGGGAACCCGGATGGCGTGATCTACGATACCCCCGCACACGACAAGCTGACGCTGGGTAATGCGGCTACGCCGGTTACGATCGCGAACGTGGCCGCTGCAACGACCGACGATGAAGCAGTGAACCTCAAGCAATTGAAAGACGCTGGCTTGAACGTCGATCCAACAGGCAACGTGACCAACCCATTGGTCACGTACGACGACACCAGCAAGACCACGCTGACCTTCAACCCGGGCGGCGCCCCGACCCAGTTGAAGAACGTGGCGGCTGGCACCGCCGCGACCGACGCCGTCAACGTCGGCCAGATGCAGACGTATGTCTCCGACTATGTGACGAACAATGGTGGTGGCGGCGGCACCGCAAACGCCGTCGCCTACGACGACGCATCGAAGAGCAAGGTGACATTGGGTGGCGCGGGTTCGACCACGCCGGTCACGCTGACTAACCTGGCGAACGGCACCAGCGCGACGGACGCCGTCACCTACGGACAGTTCTCGAGCCTGCAGAGCCAGATTAACAACCTGGCCAGGGGCGATACGGGCGGCGGTACGTACGTCAACATCGGCTCACCAGGTTCCGGCGGCGGCACGGCGGCGGTTGCCTCGGGTTCGGACGCAATTGCAATCGGCAATGGCGCCGCGGCAACCGGTAGTGGCGCGATTGCAATCGGCAAGGGCGCGGTGACGGCGGGTGACAACTCAGTCGCGATGGGTGCCGGCGCAACGGCGCCGAATGCCAACGCGGTCGCGCTGGGCTCGAACTCGACCACGGATCGGGACAACTCAGTATCGGTGGGGTCCGCCGGTGCGGAGCGTCAGATCACGAACGTCGCGGCCGGTACGCAGTTGACCGACGCGGTCAACCTGGGTCAGTTGAACAATGCGATGGGCGGCATGAACAACACGATCCACAACGTCGATCGTAATGCCGCCAAGGGTATTGCATCGGCATCGGCGCTGAACATCGTGACGCCGTACCTGCCGGGTCGCACCACCATGAACGCAGGTATCGCCAACTATCGTGGTTACCAGGCTGTCGGCCTCGGTGTGTCCCGCTGGAACGAGAAGGGCACGATCAACTACAACCTTGGCGTGTCCACCTCGGGCGGCAACAGTACCATCGTCCGCGCTGGTATCGGCATCGTACTCGGCAACTAGGCGAAGGCCGCAAGGCTTTGAATAGAGGCTTGAGGCGTTAGCTGTCTGGGTCGCACGGGAAGCTTCCGTGCGACCCTTTCCATGAGAGACAGACATGAAGTATTCGTTAATTGCCATCGCGCTTGCCGCGATGCTCGCAGGATGTTCGTCGTCCGCGACGCGCGATCACCTGCAGATCCAGGATCCCACGGTCCTGCAAACCGGATTCAACGCGACGCAGAATCAGGCGGCGGGAGCGGTGACGTCACAGTGGATTGCGACGTACGGCGGCGTCAAGAACGCTGCGATGCTACGTTCATTGAATGCCCGCTTGACCGCGCTCGGTGAGCGCAAAAATAACTACTTCGGCGACAAGGCGCAGTGCTGGCTGGACGCTGCGCGCGACGAACGTTCGTTGCACGACGGTTGGGGCTTTGTCGAGGAGGCGCTGGTGGAGTCCAACCGTCTGACCACGGCGCTGGAAACTGGCCAGGGCCTTTCCGTCGAGAATCCGGAATTGCGCACCGTGTCAGTGATCCGGCCGGATTTATGGAAGCAGGTCCTGGCGGCCAAGACCTCGCCGCTGTTTCCGCAGTGCCAGGAAGCGCAGCGTTTGACGGCCTGTTCCGAAGTCGAGTTGATGCACGCCGGTCATGAGGCGTGGACGCGTGACTTCGACGAGAGCCAGCGTCTGGTCGATGGCGTCGAGAAGGGTTTGCCGGCCATCGGGGCTGCCCTCCAGGCTTGTACGCCGCCGCCCGTCGCGGGTGTGACGACCATCCCGCCAAAGGTGACGCTGCAAGCCGACGCAACCTTCAGGTTCGATCGTGGCGATATGGCAGGCATCCTGCCCAGCGGCAAGGCCAAGCTCGACCAGCTGCTGCACGATCTCAATCAGGTTGACGACGTGACGGGCATCCGCGTTGAAGGCTATACGGACCGCCTGGGTAGCGACAGCTACAACCGTCAGTTGTCGGCGAGGCGTGCGGAGACTGTCAAACGCTACCTGCAGAACGGTGGCGTCAAGACACCGATAACGGCGCGTGGCCGCGGCAAGGAAAATCCGCTGGTGCAGTGTAACGACCGCAACCGTCAGGCGCTGATCGACTGTCTTGCACCGAACCGTCGCGTCGAACTCGACTTTGCGCGCAGTAATGCGCAGACGTCGGTTGCGCCGCAGGGCCAGCGCATGCAATCGCAACGCCCGCTGCAAGATCAGCAGGGAGAGTGACACAAGGAACGACCGGGCCAGCGTGGCCGGTCGTTCTTTTCATCGGGGAGTACTCCCAATGAGTAGCACGAACGCGAACAGGATTCGCGTTCTGCTTCTCTGTGATTTTCGCACGCCACTTTTTGCATCGGGTCTGGTTACATCGCCACCTCTGAAGTCATGCCAGCGAGAGGTAGCCGATCTCGTTCAAGCGTTCGCGCGAGAAGAAGCAATTCGATATTGCGGAAATTTCACTCTATCTTGCCGAAATTTTTTATCGGCAATATTGCTAGTATTTCATTTGAATTACATGCGGGCGGGTTCGATTCGTTTTGTGCCCATTGATTGATATCAAAGGCGAGCTATAAATGAAGAGAATTGTGATTATCGATGACCATCCAATCATTCTGGGAACCATAGCCAGTGTGCTGCGTGCCGATCCTGAACTGGATCTGGTCGGCGAATGCGGCGATGGTGAAGACGGCCTGAAAATGGTGCTGGCAGAACGCCCCGATCTGGTTATTCTCGATCTCGATTTGCCACGGCTCGATGGTTTATCCATGATCCGCCGCATTCGCGGCCAGAATCTAAAAACTTGCATTCTCGTTCTTTCGGCGAAGCCGGAGCATGTCATGGCGAGCTATACGCGCAATGCCGGCGCAAATGGTTATGTCAGCAAGGGCCGTGAAATGGGCGAGCTCATTACGGCACTCAAAACGGTTCTATTCGGCTACGACTGCTTCCCGGTCGATACTACCGATTCCGCAACCGAAAACGGACTAAAGTCCTTGTCGGTGCGTGAGATCGAGGTGTTGCAACACCTCGCCCGCGGCGTCAGCAATCGCGACATTGCGAGCCGCCTGTTCCTTAGCGACAAGACAGTGAGTACCTATAAGAGCCGTATTCAGGAAAAACTCGGGCTCTCGTCATTGGCGGCGCTGATCGAATTCGCTTCGTTGCATAAGCTGATCGGTTAGCGCTTGCCGTCGGTGAACACTGTGAGCCCGCCAGGTTTCTCGTCATGGGTGCGTCATTGTCGTGTGCCGTGCTGCCTCGGCGATTTTTCGCATTCCATCGTTCAGCGTGCGTTGCGGACGTCGATCCGTAAGGTGAGGGCATCTGGCTGTCTCCTGGTGCTTGCGCTGCTGTGGATGTTTCCGGCAGGCACCGAGGCGGCGCCTAACGCGCCACCATCAATCAGCACCGTGCGCCATGCAATGCACGCTGAAAATTCGCGTCAATTCGCGGCATCGAGCGCAGACGGCGTGGCAATGGCGTCGCAGCCATGGCCATCTTCACTGGCACTCGCACTGGCCCTTGTGGCGGTCGTTGCGCTGATCGGCACGTGCATATCGCGAGCCGCGTGGAAGCGGGCGGCCAAGAAACAGAAACATATCGCGGACCACTGGCTGCACCGTTGCGAAGCCGCGCAAGCGCGCGAGCAAGCAGCCCAAGTCGCCACTGCAAACCCGTCGAGCGCCGCTGTGAAGCCGACCATGATGCCACTCGATGCATCCCGAAGCGCTCCACTGGAGCCCTTTGAACATCGCTATCTGGACGCATTGTGCGAAGAAGGGGTCGATCTTTCCGCATTTCTGGACGGTTGGTGCCGTGCGATGGACGCCGACCTGGCGCGCCTGAGCGTATTGCGTCATCAGGATGATCCCGATGATCTGCGCAGCGTGCTGCATCGATTGAGCGGCGCGGTGGGTCTCGTCGGTGCGCGCGGTTTGATGGAGGGGTTGCGCCGCGCGAGTACGTCGCCGCGGGAACGGGACGCGGGGGCAATCGACGCGCTGATCGACCGTGCGAAGAGTCTTGTCAAACAGCTCGAAGCGCTGCCCGCTGTCCACCGGAGCACCGAACCTTGAACCGACCGCTTGCGCTGATTCAAGGCAATCTGGCGTTGCCGGATGCGCGGTTGCTTCGTGGTTTGCCGGCGCCTTACGGCGTCTATCGATGGCCGGCGCGAGCCGCAGCGCAGAATCGGCCCCGAGCGGCCGTATCCACTGAGGCGCAGCGCACAGGCCACGAAGCCGTGCGACTCACCGCGCCACTGGCGCGTCAGCATCCGTTTGCATCGGGTTCGAAGTTCCGTTTCTTCTACACGCTGCCGAAGCCACGTGACTATTCGTCCCGTTGGGATGCTCAACTGGCCGAAGCCCGCCAGTACCTCGAGACGGGCAACACGTTTGCGCGTTCGTCGCGTGCAGACCATGTGTTGGGCGCGGCGATCTTCGTCGCCTGCGCAATCGTGCTTACCTGGTTGCTGACAACCAGCGCAACGCACGGCGACGATCAGTCGGCAACGATTGCGACAATCCAGCCGACCGTGCCGGCGCATGTCGCACCGGAGGAGGTTCATCCGCGGGCGTCATCCCGAGCCGTACAACCCGCAGGTGAGACTACGCCGACGATCGAGGGAGGCTCGGCTCGGCACGGCGCAACCCATCGTGTCGCGAGGGCCGATCGCGCAACGGCAGCCGCACGTGCCAGCGAAGCGCGGGTCGATGAACGCCAGGCACCGGACCGCTTCGCTTATCCAGCCGAGCGGCCTTCCCTGTCTGTGCATCCCGAATGGACTACACGCTCGTCCGCCGACGGCACAATCGCGCAAGCCCACCAGCCCTCGGATCAGCCCGCGCAGCACCACGTGAAAGTCGCGCCGCGGCCAGACGCACCATCGTCGGCTGACGCCGACTGGAACGCCCACATGACTCAGCGCCGGATCACCGACAATCCGAACGCCTTCGAAGTGCCCGGCGGCCAACACTGACCGACGATAAAAGGGACATCTGCATTTGCTCGTTAATGTCGGCAGTTCTCTGCTGCATAGGAAAAATTTGGCATGCTAACCGTGCGTCGCCGACGGACGCACTTCGACCGCTGCTTCTGGTAAACCTGTCGGGATTGCAAGAGCAGGCATCAGAGTCGAGCGGCCGCCCGGTACGGCCACTCGCGGACAAATAATCGGCGGTTGCCGGCACTTAGCCATCTGCGCCGGTCAGGCCGCCGCGGGTTGCTTTCCTGACATTCGCACCAGGGCAGCACGAACGTTTGGTCCCGCTGCAAGCGTATGCGAAGATTCGCCCCGCTACTGCCAGTCAAAGTCGTTCAGAAAGTGCCCGCTGCACAGCTATCGCCGGAATAGGCCGATGTGCTTCGTCGTTTACTCATCAGGCAACTCCGTCCCGAGCGGCAAGCCCCACCACACCCAAGCCCGCGGCATTAAATTACGTAAGCGCACCAATGCGCTGGGTGACGCCGACGAACGACGTCGAAAACCTCGGGGATTCACGTGGCCATGCATCATGGACAAACTGCTTCGTTGCGGGACATTGCTCGTCTGTCTCGGCTTCGCTGCGCCTGCACTCGCGCAAACATATGACGAGCCACCGGAGCTGGCCGACAGCACGAATTGCCGCGCAATCTTCGGGCAGGTAGAAATCGACGGGACGATGCAGCAGGTCGTCGGACGTATGTGCCAGCAAAGTGATGGAACCTGGCAGATTGTGCAAAGGGAGGATGGCAGCGTGCTGTGGTATCCCGTCTCGGCCTATCCTTATCCCGGTACCTGGTGGTGGGGGCCGCCGATATTCGTTGGCACGGGGGTGATCTTTGTCAACCACTTTCATCACTTTCACCACTTCGACCACTTTCATCAGAAGGGTCACGATCACTTCGCACCAATCGGAGGGGGCTTTCATCGCGCCCCGTTCCCCGACGGTGGTATGCGTGGGGTCGGTGGCATGAGGGGATTCGGCGGAATGCATCGGCACTAGTCCAAGTGTTCCTGTGCGCGCCTCACGCAACGCTCATATCTGGTCGTCCAACGGGACCGCTCAGGAACGCATTACTCGAGCCGTTCAGGGTACGCTAGGGCAACCGGTCGCGAGCCAGTCGCGAGCCAGTCGCGAGCCGGTCGCCGGTAGTGGGCGAAGATGTCTACGTGGCTTCTAGCTGGCGCTGATGGCAAACACGTCGATCGAAAAGTCCTGGAACGCCTCTGACACATGTGCGGGTGTTTTCGGTTGAGCGCCTATCGGTCACCTCTGCTGCATCGCGATCTCATGCAGCGCCATGAGTGCGCCGTGACAAGATGACCATCCCCAAGGTTCCAGACACGTTGAACGGTGGTCGAACGAACGGTGACTCAAAGGCATCATGTGTCGTGCCGCCTCACATCATGCCGCCCATACTTCCGGTGCCTCCCATACTTCCAGTGCCGCCCACCCCGGTTCCACCGGTCCCGCTTGTGCCGGTAGGCGGCACAAGTGCAATCGGATGTGCGGCCCCCGCCGCAGCTATCAGCGTAACCGCGGCTGCGTCCGGTTCACCGTTGGTATCGATTGCGCCGCGAGCGAAAAGTGCTTCGAGATCGCTGTCCTCGCCTGGCTGACCGACAGTGAATGCGGTGGTCAGAAAATTGGGCGTGGAAAGCGTAACACCGTACCGTTGCTGCAGACTCTGGACGACAGCGGCCTGCGCAGTCAGAACGTCGGTTTGATTCTGCAGCGTCTGCTGAAACTGTGTGTTCGTCGCGAAGCCGGCGATGAGCCCGCTTTCATTCGTGCCGAGTTGCGCCGCCAGATACGACAACATCAGGTCAGTCTCCGGCGTGATGTTGTACGTGCCGCCAGCGAAGGCTGCGGAATGCAGCGTCGTCCCGCCCGAAGTCGCAGCGATCATGCACGGCATGTCTGCGCCGAAGGTCGCGTGGTAGTTTCCGTTCGCATCTGCTACGACCGACATCGAGCCCCGCGCGCAATCGATGCTAATCGTCGCGTTCGAGAGTGCCTTGCCAGTTGCCGCCGTACCGGCGATGGAAACCGTCGACAAGCTGCTTGCGCTGCCGCCAGCACTACCGCCCCCGCCACCGCCGCCGCCGCCGCAGCCAGCGAACAACGCAACGGATGCAATTAGCAGCGTCGCGCTGACAGGACGCATGACGTGCTGTTGTCGAGTGCTCATCAAAAGTCCGCCGTTGGTTAGCTTGTCGACTAAACGATTTCGCGGGGGCGTCTATTCCATCTTCGCGCAGTCCTTGATGCTGCGAACGGCCCCGCCTCGGTAAACCTTCACTTCACCCGTATGGAACATGGCAGCCCTTCCGTACGTTAATTGGGAGGCGTCGTTGCTGGAGAGATGAGGATGGCCTGATCGAACCGTTCTATTCCGACTTTTCGATAAGCCGGGCGAGCATCGCGTCGCCGATCTGGAAGTTCTCGCGCGCTTTGAGCGCTTCGCCTGCACCCTGAATATCGCGCGCTTCCTTGTTCTGGCTCAGCTTGCTTTTGCCGACCAGTCGCGTGATCTCGATCTCCAGGCCGACGATCGACTTGAGCATCGTATCGATATAGTCCTTCGGCGCGTCGGCCATCTTCCACGGTTGCGGTTGTGATGCCTCATGCGTGCGAGTCAGCCGGCCAACCACGCCGCGCACGTATCGCTCGTCATCACGAATGGTGACGCGTCCATGCGCGTGGACGACGATGTAATTCCAGGTCGGTACCTGCTTGTGGAACTCGTGTTTGCTCGGGTACCAGGTCGGGGAAATATACGCGTCTCCGGCGCGAAACACGACCAGCACCTCGTCGCCGTTTGCGACGTCCTGCCAGACCGGGTTGGCCCGCGCGACGTGCGCGCGCAGCACGCCCAATTCGCCTTCTGCCGCTGCCAGTTCGAACGGAATGTGATTGGCGTCCAGGCCGCTTTTGCCATGCGTTATCAGCGTGCCGAACGGATGTTGTGCAATCTGCGCGTG
This sequence comes from Paraburkholderia ribeironis, assembly GCF_900019265.1. GTDB lineage: Bacteria > Pseudomonadota > Gammaproteobacteria > Burkholderiales > Burkholderiaceae > Paraburkholderia > Paraburkholderia ribeironis. Next base: position 10,276 of record NZ_CYGX02000059.1, on the reverse strand, counting down.
CAGAATTTCGAGGTTGGATTCGTTGAAATGGTTGGGTACGTACATATCGATTCCACTTGCTTGCCGAGGTGTCGAGGGTCAGCGATTCGAACTGCCTAAGGGCGCATTGTGGTCGGAAACTGGTTTATGCTATAGATCCAGTTTGAATAATTTTTGGTGAACCGGAATCATGGCGAGAACCGCCGGAATCGCGGAAATTCCATCGATTGGCACCTTGGATCGCGAGGCTGGCAAGCTGAGCCGTCAGGTCGCGCAGGCATTGCGAGAAGCGGTGCGCAATGGCGAGATATTGCCTGGCGATGCGCTGCCGTCCACACGCTTGCTGGCAGCGTCGCTGCAAATCGCGCGTGGTACGGTCATCGAGGCCTACGAGCAGTTGATCGCCGAGGGTTTCCTGGAATCGAAAGAGGGCGCCGGCACGCGCGTCGCGCGAGCGCTCGCCGAACCGCGACAGGCACGCGAGCCGCGCGTTATCCGCCGGCGTAGTGCGCTGCGTGGTTTGCCTGAGCCAGCGGTAGCGTTTGCGCAGATCGCGCAGGAGTTCAGGCCGCTTGCGCCGGTGCCTTTTGCGGTTTCCGTCCCCGTCGGTTTGACAGCGCCCGGCGACATCTGGCGTCGGCTCGGCAACCGTGTGCGTGCCAAGGGGCCCGGCGCGCCGGCCGGCTATACCGACCCGCTCGGCGCGTTGCCGCTTCGTGAAGCGATTGCCGGCTATGTGCGCAAGTCGCGCTCGGTGCATTGCGAAGCTGGTCAGGTTATCGTGACCAGCGGAACACAGCAGGGTCTCTTTCTTGCGTGTCAGGTGTTGCTGGGTTCGCGTGACGAGGCGTGGGTAGAAAATCCCGCCTACCGTGGCGTGACGGCCATACTCGAAAGTACGGGCCATCGCGACACAATGATTCGCGTACCGGTCGACGCTGAAGGCATCGACGTCGAAGCAGGCATCCGGATGGCGCCTCACGCGCGAGCCGCGTTCGTCACGCCGTCGCATCAGTATCCGCTGGGCATGCCGATGAGCGTGGCTCGGCGCAGCGCGTTGCTCGCGTGGGCGCGCGCCAACCACGCATGGCTGGTCGAGGACGACTACGACAGCGAGCTTCGATATCAGGGCTATCCGTTTCCATCACTTCAGGGATTGGATCCCGATCGGGTGATTTATCTCGGCACGTTCAGCAAGATCCTGTTTCCGTCGCTGCGTTTGGGTTATGCGATCGTCCCCGATGATCTGGTCGATGCTTTCTGCGGCGCGCGTGTGCTGATGGACCGTCATCCGCCCAATGCCGACCAGCACGTGCTGGCGGCCTTCATGGCCGAGGGCCATCTGGAGCGCCATATTCGCAGGGTTCGTAACGTGTACTTCGCTCATCGAGTGCAGTTGATCGAGACACTCAGCACACTGCTCCCGAAGGAACTGGCATGGGTGGAACGAGGCGACCAGGGCATGCATCTTGTCCTTTGGCTGGCCGAAGGCATAGACGATCGAAAAGTAGTTGAGCTGGCCGCACGGGCTGGAGTCGCTGTGCGTGCCGTATCGCCGACGTTTGCGCCGGGAACGGGGCGTCCTGGTCTAATCCTTGGATTCGGGGGGTTTAGCATTGCGCAGATGAAGGCGGCTGCGCAGCGGCTTGCAGCGGTTATCGCCGACGTGGCGAACTCACTCGGGCAAAGTCGCGCTGTTATAGGAAAGCCTCCGATGCGCAAGGGGCGAGATCGATAGCGAATGGAGCAAGCGTGATGCCGCGGTCTAACGAATACTGGTTTGCAGCCAAGCGCTATGGTTGGGGCTGGGGGTTGCCGACGCGATGGCAGGGATGGGTGACACTGGCCGTGTATGTCTTATTGCTTTGTTTGGCCGTTGCATTCTTTGAGCCTCATCGGCGCCCGTTCACCTTCGCGGCGACGGTCGTGCTCCTGACGCTTGTTCTTTTGGCGGTGTGCTGGCTGAAGGGCGAGCCGCCTCGCTGGCGCTGGGGAAAGGATCGGGACCGACAGTGAGCTTCCCAGTGAAGACACCGCGAATCACGGTGTAACGTTTTTGCCTGAAGCGTCAACCTTGATGTTCCAGTCGCCTTGCTCGAACCAGTCATCGCCGAGCAGTTCGGCAGGATGCTGCGTCCGGCTCTGTCCGTTGCCACATCGCATGTCGTCGGCCGGGCAGTAGTGATCGCAGCCCCAGCAGACGCGCTCAGGGCGCAGCGGATATATCGGAAACTTCTTCGCCATGGTGTCCTCGCTGAACGATCGGGCAACAGCTCGCCGCGAATAATTGTCGATCATTTGCGGCGGGGTTGAGGCATGGCAGAACGTCGCATGTGCAGTGCTGGGGGAGCGGGCAGAGGGAGAGTTGGGCTCGTGAGCTCGTGGTCGGCTGTGCGCGTTGCGCTACCTTCGCCGGGAGCCGCTGTGCGAAAACGTTCCCGTGCGCGAGCGGCAGCTTTGTGGCGTCATGGCTCGGCGGATGAAACCGGCCAGAAATTCGACCCGCGCCGCGCTGAGTACACGCACCGGGTCAAACGCGAAGATGTTTCATCCGCAAAAACCAACTTGTGGAGTCCGCCCTGTTGGAGTTTGCGACAGAATCCCCTGGTTTCGGCATGGTCAATCAAAGCTGACGGTGCCTTGAGTTGGCGCTGCTTCCCTGTGAGCCGTGCGCTGGCGACCCACTTCCAGCATGGCAATGCTGCCGACGATAAGAATCACGGCCACTACTTCCACGAGACCGACTCGCTCACCGGCAACCCAACCGATCAGAAGCGCAACAACGGGGGTGATGTAGATCGCGCCCGCAGCCGCCACGGCACCCAGTTCCTGGAGCAGGAAGTAGTAAAGAACAAATGATGCGCCCGTACCCAGCAATCCCAGACCGATGACCAGTCCCGTGACAGCACGCCAGTCCTGCAGTATCTGGCCGATTCCGCTCATGTCGGTCGAGATGAGAAGCATCAGAAGTGCGAGGCCGATTTGCCACGTCACTACGGACAAAGGGGCAAGGTTGACCGGCGAGATAAATCGCCGGACGTAGATATACGACAGCCCAAAAACTATCGATCCCGCCAGCATCCATGCAACCCCCGCAAAGCTGATCGCGTTGTCAGCACTCGCGCTCTCCCACGGACGAGCAATCAATGCGATACCGATCAGACCCAACGCTACACTGCACACCATCAGGCCATTCATTTTTTCGTTGCGAAGAAAGAGGCTTGATGCCATCGAGGTGAACAAGGGAGGCGATCCCGCCAGCACTCCGGCAATACCGGAGGGAAGAAGCGAGGTGCCCTTTGCCATTGCGAAGTAGGAGAAGGCCGTCGTCAACGCAGCCATCACCGAGAAGTGGTGCAGATAGCGCAGCTGTTCGATTCTGATTACTCTTTTACGCCACGCGAGCACTGCCAACGGCGCGAAGCCGAAAAGGACCCGCAAAAGCGATATCTGACCTGGGCTGATGAACGCAGCCGCCCATTTCATGTAGATGAAATTTGATCCCCAGAGGACTCCGAGGAGAACGAAGGCGGTATAGATTCTTATCAAGGCACGATCCGAGCGGGTAGTCATTGTTAGCCATTGCATGTGACGACAGCGAATCTCACGGCGACCGAATTGAGATTGGGCTGCCGACCGCGGTGGCAGCGCCGCGGCCGTGCCTTGCAACTTCATACGCGCCTGCATCGAGCGGGGAACGAAAATCTCAATGAGCCAGGCGAAAAAGCTCTCAAGCTTCGAAGCGAGCGACCCGTTTCAAACACATGGTTATCGCTCTTTCGGCTCTGTCGACAAACGAGTAACGCCATTCGCCGCGTCCCGCTCGTATTGCTATGTCGCTCGCCAAGTGTCGGTAGATCTACTTGAGTCGTCAACGCACTTATTTTCGCGCTCGCATGACTCTATGTAATAGGACGTACGGTGAACGCCTGGACGTCGCTACGCTGAGTTCACCGCAAGCCAGCATCGACGACGCGTGAGGCGCAGCACGCGGCCTTCGCGCGATTTGTGACGACGATTCACAAGTGCTTGTCGAATCTCGCGCTTCTGCGCGCCGGACCACATGGTCACAATATCCGCTTCGCCCTGTCATGAGCGTGGACCATGTACGACTTCGACGAGATCATAGATCGACGCCATTCCAATTCGATGAAGTGGGCCGGCGCGCGCAAGCGGCTGACCGCTGATCAATACGCCGCGGATCCGCTGTCCATGTGGGTCGCGGAGATGGATTTCCGTATCGCACGGCCCATTCGCGACGCGCTTCAGCGCGAGGTGGAACGCGTTGGCATGAACGAAGCGATGGCCTGTGTGGACGCGTTGGCCGATGTCCTGATTGATTGCGTCGAGGGCGGTGCGTCCGTGAGTTTCATGTTGCCGATCTCGAGGAGCGCCGCCGTCGAGTTCTGGCGGCGGGTGGCAGATGGCGTAGCGCGCAACGAGCGAATACTACTCGTTGCTGAAAACGCCGACGGCCGGATCGTTGGCACAGTGCAGATAATAACGGCCCAGCCCGAAAACCAGCCGCATCGCGCTGACGTTGCAAAGATGCTGGTCTGCCGTAAAGCGAGGCGCCAAGGTATCGCATTGCGCCTGCTAGCTGCGGTCGATGAGGCGGCCCGCGCTGCCGGCAAGTCTGTATTAGTCCTCGACACCGTTACCGGTGGAGATGCCGAGAGACTCTACGAACGCTCCGGTTGGCAACGTGTCGGCGATGTACCCAACTATGCGTTGATGCCCGACGGCAAGTTCTGTGGGACCACGTTCTTTCACAGGCAATTGGCTTAGCTTTTCGCGCGTTGGTCTCCCCACTCGCACAGCAACAAACCACCCGCAGACCACGCATCCCACAACAAAAAAAGCCCGACCAAAGGTCGGGCTTCAAAGTCGGCTGCGCCTTCCACAGGACGCAGCCCCTGCAAAACATCCAAGCCGTTTGCTTGACCGCTAACCTTAAGCAGCCAACAGCGAGCGCAGCACGAACGGCAGAATCCCGCCGTGCTTGTAGTAGTCGACTTCGATCGGCGTGTCGATACGCAGCAGCACCGGCACACGTTTTTCCTTGCCGTCCTTGCCGCGAATCACCAGCGTCACTTCCTGTTGCGGCTTGAAGTCAGCGCCCAGGCCTTCGATGTCATACGTTTCTTCGCCGGTGATGCCGAGCGATTGCACGCTATCCGAGCCCTTGAACTGCAGCGGCAGAACGCCCATGCCGACCAGGTTCGAACGGTGAATGCGCTCGAAGCTGCGTGCGACCACGGCCTTCACGCCCAGCAGTTGCGTGCCCTTCGCCGCCCAGTCGCGCGACGAGCCTGTGCCGTACTCTTCACCCGCGAACACGACGGTCGGCGTGCCGGCGTCGATGTACTTCATCGCTGCGTCGTAGATCGACAGTTGTTCGCCGCTCGGCTGGTGAACCGTCAGGCCGCCTTCCACGCGCGTGCCGTCAGCCTTCGCCGGGATCATCAGGTTCTTGATCCGGACGTTCGCGAACGTGCCGCGCATCATCACGTCATGGTTGCCGCGGCGCGAGCCATAGCTGTTGAAGTCGGCCTTCTGCACGCCGTTTGCCTTCAGCCACTTGCCTGCCGGCGAATCTTCCTTGATCGAGCCTGCCGGGCTGATGTGGTCGGTCGTGACCGAGTCACCGAAGATGCCCAGTGCGCGTGCGTTCTTGACCGGTGCGATGCTGTCGGCCGGGGTCATCGAGAAGTCGCTGCCGAAGAACGGCGGCTCAGCGATGTAGGTCGACTTCGGCCAGTCGTAGACCTGGCCTTCTTCACCTTCGATCTTGCTCCACAGGTCGCCCTTCTTGGTGAGCTGCGCGTAGTTCTTGCGGAACGCTTCCGCGTCCAGCGCGAACTTGAGCAGGTCGTTGACTTCTTCGCTGGTCGGCCAGATGTCGCCCAGGTAGATGTCCTTGCCGCCCTTGCCCTTGCCGACCGGTTCGGTCATCAGGTCACGCGTGATATTGCCGGCGATCGCGTAAGCGACGACCAGCGGCGGCGAGGCCAGGAAGTTCGCGCGGATGTTCGGGTGAATCCGCGCTTCGAAGTTACGGTTGCCCGACAGTACCGCTGCCGCAACGATGTCGTTCTTCGTGATCGCTTCGTTCAGTTCCGGCGTCAGATCGCCCGCGTTACCGATACAGGTCGTGCAGCCGTAAGCGGCCAGCGTGAAGCCGAGCTTGTCGAGGTACTTCAGCAGGTCGGTCTTGGTCAGGTATTCGGTGACGATACGCGATCCCGGAGCCAGCGACGTCTTGATGTGCGGCGCGACCGTCAGGCCGGCTTCGACAGCCTTCTTCGCCAGCAGGCCGGCGGCCAGCAGCACGCTCGGGTTCGACGTGTTGGTGCACGACGTGATCGCGGCGATCAGCACGTCGCCGTTCTTCACGTCCACGCCGTTGCTCGTCGTGTACTTCGCGTCGAGATCGGCTTCCTTTTTCGCAAAGCCATTGTCCGCGACCGGCTTCGAGAACAGGTCGGTGAAGGTCGACTTCACGTTGCCGATTTCGATGCGGTCTTGCGGACGCTTCGGGCCTGCCAGCGACGGAGCAACCGTGCCGAGATCCAGCGTGACGACCTTCGTGTAGTCGATATCGCCTTCCTTCGGAAGGCCGAACAGGTCCTGCGCCTTGAAGTAGTTCTGGAACGCGGCGATTTCCGCGTCCGTGCGGCCGGTGCCCTTGAAGTAGTCGACGGTCTTTTCGTCGACCGGGAAGAAGCCCATGGTCGCGCCGTATTCGGGCGCCATGTTGCCGATCGTCGCGCGGTCCGGCAGCGACAGCGAGCGCGTGCCTTCGCCGAAGAACTCGACGAACTTGCCGACAACCTTTTCCTTGCGCAGCAGTTCGGTGATGGTCAGCACCAGGTCGGTCGCCGTCACGCCTTCGCGCAGCTTGCCCTTCAGGTTCACGCCGACCACGTCCGGCGTCAGGAAGTACACCGGCTGGCCGAGCATGCCGGCTTCGGCTTCGATACCGCCCACGCCCCAGCCGACCACGCCGATGCCGTTGATCATCGTGGTGTGGCTGTCGGTGCCGACCAGCGAATCCGGGTAGTACACGGTGTCGGCGCCCTCAGCCTTCTTGTGCACGCCGCGTGCGAGGTATTCGAGGTTCACCTGGTGAACGATGCCGACGCCCGGCGGCACGACCTTGAACGTGTCGAATGCCTGCATGCCCCACTTCATGAACTGGTAGCGCTCGTTGTTGCGCTGGAATTCCAGTTTCATGTTCAGGTCGAGCGCGTTCTTTTCACGGAAGTGATCGATCTGCACCGAGTGGTCGACGACGAGATCCACCGGCACCAGCGGCTCGATCGACTTCGGGTTCTTGCCGACGGCCTTCGCGACGCCGCGCATCGCAGCGATGTCGGCGAGCAGCGGCACGCCGGTGAAGTCCTGCAGCACCACGCGCGACACGACGAACGGGATTTCGTCGACGCGTGCGGCGGTCGGCTTCCAGTTCGCCAGTTGCGTGATGTGTTCTTCGGCGATCTTCTTGCCGTCGTAGTTACGCAGCACCGATTCCAGCACGATACGGATCGAGACCGGCAGGCGGTCGATCTCGATGTTCAGTGCCTTGCCGAGTTGCGGCAGGGAGTAGAACTTGCCTTTGCCGGAACCGCTGTCGAATTCCTTGAGCGTTTTGTGGAGGTTGTGGGCCATGGTGTTTTCCTTGGTTTGATCGCGGAACTACAGTACTTGACTAGATGACGTACAGATCGACGTATTCATTGACCGGCATGGCTTCGAGCCTTGCCTGTTCGAGCGACACGTCGAGAATCGCCAGTTGTTGCTTGACCGGAAAGCGCCGCGCGAGGTTGGTCTTGAACTTCTCGACCAGTAACGGAATTCCGTCTTCGCGACGGCGCTTGTGACCGATCGGGTATTCGACTGCGACTTCATCGAACTTCGATCCGTCGTTGAATTCGATCGTCAGTGCATTGGCGATCGAACGTTTCTCGGGATCGTGGTAGTCCTTCGTGAACTGCGCGTCTTCGACACATTCCATCTTCGCGCGCAGCACATCGATGCGCGCGTCCTGCGCGATCGAATCTTCATAATCCGCGGCCGTCAGCCGGCCATGGATCAGCGGCACCGCGATCATGTACTGAATGCAATGATCGCGGTCGGCCGGATTGTTCAGCGGGCCTTTTTTATCGATGATGCGCAGCGCCGCTTCGTGGGTGCGAATCGTGATCCTGCTGATGTCTTCCACGCGCCGGCCTTGCACGGCGAGTTGCGCATGCAGCGCAAGCGCGGCTTCCACCGCGGTTTGCGCATGGAACTCGGCCGGAAACGAAATCTTGAACAGCACGTTTTCCATCACGTACGAGCCATACGGGCGCTGGAATTTGAACGCGTTGCCCTTGAAGAGGACGTCGTAGAAGCCCCACGTCTTCGCGGTGAGCACCGACGGATAGCCCATCTCGCCGGTCTTCGAAATCAGCGCGAGGCGCACCGCACGCGAGGTCGCGTCGCCCGCGGCCCACGACTTGCGCGAACCGGTGTTCGGCGCGTGGCGATACGTGCGCAGCGCCTGCCCGTCGACGAGCGCCTGCGACACCGCGTTGATCAGCTCGTCGCGCGTGAGGCCGAGCAACTGGCCGGCCACGGCCGTCGACGCCAGCTTCACCAGCAGCACATGATCGAGCCCGACCTTGTTGAAGGAATTTTCGAGCGCGATACAGCCTTGAATTTCGTGCGCCTTGATCATCGCGATCAACACGTCTTTCATCGCCAGCGGCGCTTTGCCCGCTGCGATGGCAGTGCGCGAGAGCCAGTCGGCTGTCGCGAGAATTGCGCCGAGGTTATCCGACGGATGACCCCATTCTGCGGCGAGCCAGGTGTCGTTGAAGTCGAGCCAGCGGATCATCGCACCGATGTTGAAGGCAGCCTGAACCGGATCGAGCTGGAACGACGTGCCCGGCACCTTTGCGCCGTTGGGGACGATCGTGCCCGGCACGATTGGTCCCATCAGCTTGGTGCAGGCAGGGTAGGTGAGCGCCTCGAGTCCGCAGCCGAGCGTGTCGATCAGGCAGTGACGCGCGGTTTCCAGCGCGAGCGTGCTGTCGATCGGATAATCCAGAACGTAATCGACGATATCGACCAGGACGGAATCCGGGTCGGGTCGCACGTTGGAAATCGGAGCGGACATCGGGGAGCTTTTCCTGATGACGATGATTAGTTGCTGGACTTGTTGATCGCGTTCGATTGCGTCGGAGCCGGTGCGCCTTGCTCCATCGCTGCCGTCTTGCACTCGTCGGCCAGACGCGAGCTGTCCTTGTCCTGGAACAGCATGGCCTTGGTCGGGATCACGACCAGATCCATACCGGTTGCGGCGTCGTGGAAGCGGTCGGCACCCGTGGTGGTCGATTCGCGCGGCAGCGTGTAGTTTTTGTTCGCCCAGTGAACCGTGACGACCTGGTCACGCTTCATGTCGCCCTTCAGGTCGAATGCCAGACCTTCCTTGCACGACCACTTTTCCGAGCCTTCCGGCACCGGATCGACCTTCGCTTCCTTGGCCGCGTTCGGCTTGCGTTTGATCAGGCGGCGCGGCTCTGGGCGCTTCGCAACGGCCTTGGTGGCCGGCTTGGCGGTTGCCGTGTCCGCAGCGGCGGCGTCAGTCGCGACGGTCAGCATCGTCGAGGACAGGGCGCCAATCACGGCGGCGATCATCAGCTTTTTCATGGAGAAAACCTTTCTATCTAGTTTCAGTTAAACATCGCGCGGGCTACCGGTCCTGGCGGCCGCGTGCGTTGAACTGCACGCGCTTTGACAGCGCACAGCGACCGCTATTTTCTCCTATTTAGCGGCACGTACTTTAAATTCTCCGGTCCGGTGTAATTCGCGCTCGGCCGGATGATCTTGTTGTCGATGCGCTGCTCGATGATGTGCGCGCTCCAGCCGGCCGTGCGCGAGATCACGAAGAGCGGCGTGAACATTGCCGTCGGCACGCCCATCATGTGATACGACACCGCGCTGAACCAGTCCAGATTCGGGAACATCTTCTTCGCGTCCCACATCACCGACTCCAGCCGCCCGGCAATGCTGAAGAGCTTGGTGTTGCCCGCTTCCTTCGAGAGCTTCTGCGCGACTTCCTTGATGACCTTGTTGCGCGGATCGGAGATCGTGTACACCGGATGGCCGAAGCCGATCACCACTTCCTTGTTCTCCACGCGCCGGCGGATGTCGGCCTCCGCCTCGTCCGGGCTCTGGTAGCGCGACTGGATCTCGAACGCGGCCTCGTTCGCCCCGCCGTGCTTCGGCCCACGCAGCGCGCCGATCGCGC